>JBKHWS010000015.1:0-53350 GCA_046566385.1 Bacteriovoracia bacterium
AAGTTTTTAAGAAATGACAAAATTTATCACGTGAGAACAGGCAAAGAGATCAGGATCGCTACTCCTCTGATCTTCCAGGCCCGTGACCGGGACATCGCTGAAGAGGCCATGGCCGGAGACATTATCGGTCTCTACGACACCGGTAAGTACCAGATTGGCGACACTTTCAGCATGGGAAAAAAACATATCCGCTACACCGGAATTCCAAGTTTTTCACCTGAGCTCTTTATGAGGGTCACGGCCAAAGATCCAATGAAAGCAAAACACCTGGAAAAAGGTCTGGCCCAACTTTCTGAAGAAGGGGCCACTCAGTTATTCATTCGTCGTCACACCAATGAAAAAATGCTGGGTGCTGTAGGTGCCCTCCAGTTTGAAGTTGTGAAGTACCGTCTGGAAGATGAATATTCAGTTGAAGCAAGTTATGAACCTGTGGCCTGGGCCGGAGTAAGATGGCTCAAGTTCCCAGACAAGAAAGCAGAAGAGAAGTTCGCCCAGGATTACTCTTCCGTCATCATGGTAGATAAGGATGATCGTCTTTGCTATGCCGTAAGAAGTGAGTGGGACCTCAAGCTCGCACAGGAAAAAAACCCTGATGTGCAGTTCTTTAAGAATTCAGATTATATTGAGTAGTTCGTTTAAGCCTTTTCTATCACCGCAGAGCTTTAGCTCAAGGTCTAGTCTCAGTTAGCAAAAAAAAAGGCCGGGTCGAACCCGGCCTCTTGGAAGAATTATTTCTTAGGTTTGAACCAGCAAAGAGGACGAAGCCCTTCAGTGTGTCCAAGTTTAGCGTGACATGTTCCACGAACTTCATCATTTTGAGAAACATCTTCGTTGAAAGAAGCTTCACAAAGAGCTCCCTGGAAGTATGTGTCCAGGCGACACTGATGTGCAGGATGTTTGTCATCTGTGCTTGATACAACATTGCGATCTGGAGTATCGAAAGTTGCTTCAGGCTGAGATCTAAGAGCAGCGAAAAGGGCGGCGACAGAAGCACCGGCCATACCGCTACGTACACAAAGGGCGCTGTCCTGAAGATTTCCCCAGGCCTTTACACAAGACTGAACAAGTGTTTTAGGAGCTTTTAGTTTTCTAGCGATCTGAACGTTATTGTCATTCAGGAAAGCTTTACGAAGACACTTTAGAGTTGCGAAGTAATCTGATTGACCTTCATTTGAGGCCCAACGATTTAAGAAGTTTCCAACTTTTGGAGCTCCACCAAGGTGGTGACCGATTTCATGACAAAGAACCAGGGCAAATCCATCTTCAGTAATGGTCTGGTGACGGGCAAGACCACCATACATGTTTACAATCCAACCACCCAAACGAGTGGCGTTGGCGTTAACTGTACCATCAGTCCATTTACGGTTTATTCTTAGTTTTCCACCCATGTTTGAAACGATGGGAGCATAAATAGCTTCAACTTTATCGATGACAGCGTTGAACTGGGCCTCAGTAATTCCACCTACTCTTTTAACGTTGGCAGGAATGAAAAGGTCGTTCTCTGGTAAAAAGCCAGAACTTCCATCCTCGGAACAGGCCATAACGTTGCCAGAAAGTGATAAAACAAAAGCAAGCAATAAAGTTAGAAATCTCATTTATTCTCCTTGAGATGAAAATTCTCCGCAGGTAGCTATTCTAGAGATTGCCTAGCAAAAAAGTCAGTAATTAAATTCTGTTTGTAAGAAGATGAAAGATATTGAATTCAGAGCAAAAAAAAGGCCGGAGAGAACTCCGGCCTAGATAAGTGAAATTAGTTAGCTGATGGCTTGAACCAACAAAGCGGGCGTTTACCAATAGTGTGACCAAGTGTGCCGTGGCAAGTACCAGTTACTTCTGAAGAAGCAGAAACATCTTCTCTCCAGTCAGCTTCACAAAGAGCTCCCTGGAAGTAAGTATCCATACGGCACTGAGTAGCCGGGTGATTATCATTTGTGCGCCTTACGACAGTTGCATCAGGAGTATCAAACTTCGGTTCAGTTGTTTGATTACGTAGGGCCTGGAAAAGTTTTGAAACTGATTGTCCGGCCATACCGCCACGGACACAAACATAGTAGTCACGGTTCCAAAGATGCTGAGCTGAACATGCTTTTGTCAGGGCAGCTGGAACGTTCATAGCACGAACGATTGCTTCGTTATTTTCATGTTGCCAGGCACGGCGAAGACACTTAAGAGTTGCGAAGTAGTCAGCTTGACCTTCGTTTGAAGCCCAAGGAGATGACCAAGGAGAAACTTTTCTTGGAGCTCCACCAATGTGGTGACCGATCTCGTGACAAACCACAAGAGCGAAACCATCAGCAGTGATTGTTTCATGACGGGCAAGTCCACCGAACATAGAAACTTTCCATGTTGTACCAATTTGTTGAGCGTAAGCATTGACTGTACCATCGGTCCAGTTTCTTACGATTTCAAGATTACCACCCTGCTCTTTTACAATCGGAGTATAAAGTTCTTCGTAGACATCAATGACAGCATTGAACTGCTCTTCAGTGATACCGCCGACTCTTTTAGCGTCGACAGAAATTTTCAGATCGTTTTCCGGAAGAAATCCTTCTCTACCATCAGGGGTACAAGCGATCGATGGTACGGCCACGACCAGAGAAGCTAAGAGCAATCCTTGCTTGAAACTTTTCATGAGTAATCTCCTTCAAGATTAATAAAACAAAAACTTGATTAAATTCTGACATAATCGGGAATGTCATCCCAGATGAAAGTGCTGAAGTAAGAATTTGTTGGTTGGAGTTTATTGCTCAGGAATAGGTGCTTCAGAAAGGCGAGTCAGACGTGAAATCTGACTCGCGCAAGAATGAAAAAAATTATTCTACAGTCGGTTTGAACCAACAACGAGGACGAAGACCAGTTGAGTGACCAGTTGAACCGTGGCAGGCCCCAGCAACTTCATCTTTCTGACCAATCTCATCGTTAAAAGAAACTTCGCAAAGAGCACCTTGATAATAAGTATCGAGACGACACTGAGTAGCAGGGTGAGAATGACTTGTGGAAGAAACTTGTCTTGTGTCTGGTGTATCAAACTTAGGCTGCTTCATAGACCATGAAAGAGCAGCAAAAAGATTGGCCACACTCATGCCGGCCATACCACCGCGGATACAGATATCTCTGTCTTTTTTATCGCTCCACTGTTTTGTACATGACTGTGTCAGCACTGCCGGAACTTCCATATTACGGACGATTGAAGCATTGTCTTCTGATTGCCATACACGGCGAAGACATTTTGTTGTGGCAAAGTAATCACTCTGACCTTCATTTGAGGCCCAGTCTCCACCTGAGTATCTTGGCACTCCACCGATGTGGTGACCGATTTCATGACAAATCACCAGGGCAAATCCATCTTCAGTGATTGTCTTGTGACGAGCAAGACCACCGAACATAGAAACTTTCCATAGATTTCCCTGTTGTTCAGCATAAGCATTTACTGTTCCATCAGTCCATTTACGAACGACTTCCAGTTTGCCGCCGTATTCTGAAACGATTGGAGAATACAGTGCTTCTACTTTATCAATGACTGCATTAAATTGTGCTTCAGTAATTCCTGCTGCATCTTTGTCATGGACCGAAATATAAAGATTGTTTTCTGGTAGGAAGCCTTCTGAACCATCTTTTGAACAGGTGAAGGCCGGTTGTGTTGAAATAAGAGTGGCAAGAACCAATCCTAGTGATATTTTTTTCATTAATCCTCCTTGATTAACTTTTAATTCCTGTTAATGGTGACACATCCCGGATTTTCCGCCAGTGATCTTGCATTAATGTAAGAAGATGTTGGATAGACTTGTTTTATCGGATTAAACGAGTTTCAAGAGGTAGTACCACAAAGCTAGAGTCAGTCCCGAGAGCGGAACGCCAACACCCACCATCATACCAGCAAGTCCTGGACGCAAATTGTGAGAGGCAGCAAGAATACTTGAAGTGATCATGGGGGCCATTCCAGCTTCCATCACGGCCACTCTTAAAATATTTTTATCCACACCGCCGAAATAGTAAGTCAGAAATATAAAGAAAGGTGCAATCAGGAGTTTGTAACTAAGCCCAAGAGTAAGAAAGCGTCTTTCTTCATGGATCTCATTCCATTTCAACTGAAGGCCTACACAAATAAGTGCCAGTGGAGTCAGGAGGGCCGCCAGTCTTTCCAGCACTTCTCTTACCACACCTTCCGGCCGTATTCCTGCTACCCCCATTAAAAGCCCCGCAAGAAAAGCTATAAAAGGTGGGAACAATAATATTTTCTTAAACAGAACTCTCTTTCTCATCTTGCCCGTGGAATAAGTAATGGCCACCCAGATTCCAAAACTTGAAACAATAAGAAAGCTTCCGGACTGATCAAGGAAAAGAGCGTGTTTTAAGGCCTCCATTCCATAGAGGGATTCAATTACCGGAAAACCTACAAAGGCCGAATTACAAAATCCAGCAGTGAGTATGAGACACCCCACCACATCTTTTCCCCATCCGTATTTTTTTCCAAGATGAGGAAAGAGAAAAAAAGCGATTCCAAAAATAATCCAGGTAACAAGAGCGAGAGAGATTAAAGAAAGATTCCATTCCAGGTCCGGCAGGGACAAAAGACAAACAGCTGGCAAAGGCACGTAAAGAATGAGAGACCCAAGTGTCGCAGGAGCATTTTGGGGAATATTTTTAATTCGCTGAAGACCCACACCTAAGAGCAGAGAGACAGCGAGTGTGATGAGACTGGCCATTGCGGAATCTTAACTCATTTCTTGCGAGTTTGAGAAGTAAGGGCGATGATATTTGCACTTTTTAGTGTCTTATTTGTCATATTGCACAAAGGTTCTTCATGAGAAAGAAAATTGTTTTTTACCTGAACGGTATTCGAAAGGAAGTTGGGGCAAGAGAAGCTTCCATGATGCTCGCAGAATACCTTCGCTATGATCAGGGACTAACGGGAACAAAAATTGTTTGTGCCGAAGGTGACTGCGGGGCCTGCAGCGTTCTTCGTTACTTTCCTCATATCAATGGAGTGGATGCGGGCAACTATATTCCAGTGAACTCTTGTATCACGCTCGTGGCCCAGCTCGATGGTTCAAGCCTTGTGACGGTGGATGCGCTTAAGAAAAATGATGATCTTCATGAAACTCAAAGGGCCATGGTGGAGTGCCATGGATCTCAATGCGGTTTCTGTACTCCGGGATTTGTGATGGCCCTGACCGGACTGGTGGAAGAGAAGCTTTCTAAAAAAGAGAAGGCCATCGATGTTCAGGAGGCAAAAAACTGCATGACAGGAAATCTCTGTCGCTGCACCGGCTACCAACCAATCATCAATGCGGCCATGAGTATAGATCTCACTAAATGTGAATCGGTGAAGAAGAGATTCTACTCGGAACATCAGGAAGTGGATCTCATAAAAACCTATAGTCAGTCAGTCATAATTGAAACTCCTGAGTTCACCTTCTTTGCCCCAAAGACAGTAAAAGATGCCATCGATTACTTAAAACTTTATCCAGAGACGCGTCTCCTTGGTTCTGCAACTGACCTTGGTGTCATTCACAATAAACGAAAAACCACTTTAACGAGACTTTTGAGCCTGCACCTGGTGAACGACCTGTATAAGATCGATCAAAAAGGCAATGAAATAAAGTTCGGCGCCCGGGTCACTCATACGGAGTTCAGGCATTTCATGAAAGGAAAACTTCCGGAGTTTTCAAATTACCTGGATATTTTCGCAAGCCCTCAGATCAAGAATATCGGGACCATTGTAGGAAACATCGCCAATGCCTCACCTATTGGAGATACCCCTCCGGCCCTTCTTGTCCTTGATGCCACTGTGATGATCATGGGACCTCAGGGAGAAAGAGAAGTTCCTCTCACTAAATTTTTTCTTGCCTACAGAAAGACTTCCCTGGGCCCTCAAGAGATCATCACTCACGTGAAGTTTAATCTTCCGGAAAAGAATTCCTCCGTTCGCTTCTATAAGTATTCGAACAGAAAAGACCTGGATATCTCTGCCATGAACTTTGCAGTCAACGTGAAATGGAAAGATGAATCGAAAAAAGAAATCATTGATATTGCCATCGCTGCCGGAGGTCTCGCCGCCACTCCTATCCGCTTTAATAAGACAGAAGATTATCTAAAGAAGAATTTTGATATAGAGGGAGCGGTGAAGGAACTTCACTCTGAATTCATTCCCCTCTCTGATCTCCGTGCCTCGAGTGCTTATCGCCATGTTCTGGTGGAAAATTACTTCAGGAAATTTTTTGAGGAGGTTAGAGCATGAGCCTTCCCCATGACTATGCCCACACCCATGTTTGTGGAGAAAGTGAATTCGTTGATGATCGTCCCTTAATGAAGAATGAATTATTCTGCGACGTCTTCTACTCCACCCGTGCTCACGCCCTCATCAAGAAAGTAGACTTTACTGAGGCCTTGAAAATGCCCGGGGTAGTCCAGATTTTTACCGGCCATGATTTCAAGGATAATCTCTGGGGTACAATTTTCCGGGACCAGCCACTCCTTGCTACTGATAAGGTCAATTATGCCGGTGAAGGAATTGCCATCATCGTTGCTGAAACTCTTGAGGTCGCACAAAGAGCAAAACAAAAAGTCATTATCGAATACACGGATCTCGCTCCCATACTCACTATCAGTGAGGCCAGAAAGGCCGAAAGTTTTATAGCGACCTTCAGAACAATTGAACGTGGCAAAGTCGAGGAAGAATTCAAAAAAGCTCCTCATCACCTGGAAGGAAACATAATCATCCAGGGTCATGATCACTTCTACCTGGAAAGCCAGGTCTCCATTGCCTATCCTCTGGAAGACGGACAGATTGAAATTCATTCTTCTTCCCAGCATCCAACTGAAACCCAGCACGTTGTCGCCCACGCCCTGGGGATCCCTGATAAAGACGTTGTTTGCCAGGTTAAAAGAATGGGTGGAGGATTTGGAGGTAAAGAATCCCAGGCCGCCCCTTTTGCCGCCATGGCAGCTCTGGCCGCCCAGAAACTGAAGCGACCGGTGCGGATTTGTCTGACCAAAGATGATGACATGATCATGACCGGGAAAAGAAATCCTTTTGAAAATGAATATAAAGTCGCCTTTGATAACGAGGGACGAATCATCGCCTTAATGGTAGATCTATATTCCGATGCCGGTGCTTATGCCGATCTTTCCACATCCATCATGGAAAGGGCGATGCTCCACTCTGATAATGCCTATTTTATTCCAAACATGAGAGTCAAAGGTCAGGTGTGTAAGACCAATCATCATTCTCATACTGCTTTCAGAGGATTCGGAGGACCTAAAGGTGTTGCCACCATTGAGAAGATCATCGAAGAGATTGCTCACTATCTGAAGAAGGATCCTCTTGATATCAGAAAAATAAATCTTTATTCAGATAAGGATAATCGAAACGTTACTCATTACGGCCAGCTGGTAGAAAACAATTGCCTGGAAAAACTTATCACTAATCTTGAAAAAGATTGTGATTACCGAAGGAGACGGGCGGAAATCCAAAAATACAATAAGGAGAACAAGGAATATGTCCGAGGTCTTTCACTGACACTAGTGAAGTTCGGTATCTCCTTTACCACACGTTTTCTCAATCAGGGTAACGCCCTGGTTATTCTTCATAACGATGGCAGTATTCAGATTGCCACTGGCGCCACTGAGATGGGTCAGGGAGTGAATGCCCGAATCTCTGAAATTGTCACCAGTGAATTAGGTCTTCCAAGAGATGCGGCCAGGGTCATGCCTACCCGAACTGATAAGAACGCCAATACTTCCCCTACGGCCGCTTCTTCAGGGACAGACATCAATGGAGCTGCGGCCCTCCTGGCCACCAGAAAAATTAAAAAGCGCCTCTCTGAACTTGCACTAAAACTTCTGGATATACCGAAAGAAAAATGGGCCTCAAAGACAGCAGGCCTTGGAACCCAGCCGGAAGTGGAGCTGGATGATCCTTATCTTAATGAGAATGATCCCAATCTTGGTGCTGAATGGAAAACCGGTGTTGCGACATACTTTGACATCCATTTTGAAGACGGTTGGGTTTTCCACCGGGACCACCTGGATAAAAAAATAGAGTTCAAGTACCTGGTCCTCGAGGCTTACTTAAACAGGATCTCCCTTTCGGATTATTCTTTTTATAAGATTCCGGGAATAGAATTTAATAAGCTCACGGGACAGGGAGATGCTTTTCTGTATTTCACTCAGGGAGCGGCCTGCACGGAAGTGAGTCTTGATCGCAGCACGGGTGAAGTGAAAGTTCTTCGCACAGATATTCTGATGGATCTGGGGCGTCCGGTGAACGAAGATCTGGATCTAGGCCAGATCTCAGGGGCCTATGTCCAGGGACTGGGTTGGGTCACAACTGAAAATCTCTTCTATAATGACCAGGGCTTACTCCTGTCACATGCTCCCAGTACTTATAAAATTCCCAATGTGCAGGATACTCCCAGAGAATTTAACATCAAGCTTCTGGATAACGAAGAAAACTATGCCAACGTCCGTGGAACCAAGGCCGTTGGGGAACCTCCCCTGCTCCTTGCAATTTCGGCCTGGACAGCTGTTAACGATGCCTTGAGGCAACTTCCAAATTACATTGCTTCCTATCCTGACATTCGCATACCCGCAACAAGTGAAACAGTTCTCAGGGCCATGATGCCTGAAAGGTTCAAACCATGGGAGTGAATGTATTTGAAGTTTGTAAAAAACTAACCTCTGAAGGTGAATCCTTCGTCATAGTCACTCAGGTTTCAGTCCGGGGTTCTGCTCCTCAGGATCCCGGGGCAAAAATTGTTGTTACGAAAAAGGGTCTCCATTTCGGAACGGTTGGCGGCGGTAAAGTTGAAGCGGCCGCCATAAAAAAGGCCCTTGGTATTTTAGATTCAGAAACTTCTCTTCCACCTGAATATGTGACCTGGAATCTGCAGAAAGATATAGGAATGAGCTGTGGTGGGGAAGCAAGTTTTCTCTTTGAGCATTTTCATATCAAGAACTGGCCAGTGGTGATTTTTGGAGCTGGCCACATTGCCCAGGCCCTCACGCGAGTTCTCTCTAAGCTCAATTGTTCTGTCACCTGTGTGGATTCACGGGAAGAATGGATTGCTAAACTCGAAGGCGTAAAAGGCCTGCATCATCCAGTACCAAAAGACACTGTTTCCTCATTTCATCCCAAGAGTTTTTTCCTGTGTATGACCATGGGACATGCACATGATGTGCCTATACTACTGGAGATATCAAAGCTCGCACCGGATGCACCCTATGTGGGCGTTCTCGGAAGTGATGTGAAGGGAATAAAAATTAAACGAGAGCTCAAAGGAATGGGGGCCAGTGAGGATTTCTTAAAAAAACTTCGTGTTCCCATTGGACTTCCAATTGGAACGAATCATCCCTACGAGATAGCGATCAGTATCGTAGCGGAGCTCCTACAGGTTCGGGATAGCTAGTAAAGTGCAAGCTGGTAGAGTAATCGAGAGCTTATAATGAGAATGAGTATTCCAGTTCCTCTCTGAACCATTGCATGGGAAGTAAGCTGACTGGTCCCAAATCGTGACCCAATTTGTCCTCCTAAAAAAACTGCCAGCAACAAAGGCCAGTATTCAATAATTTCTTGCGGCATCCCCTTTGTCAGTTGTCCTGCGAGTCCTGCTGAGGAATTTAAAAAAATAAAAGCGCTGGCCGTGGCAGCAACTTCCTTTGGTCTTCCCCATTTCAGATTCATCATGAGTGGAGAAAGAAAGATTCCTCCACCCAGGGCAATGATGCCGGAAAGAAGACCAAGAGCTCCTCCCACAATAGTGGAATTTATCATGGAAGGAATCTTTACTTTCCCTTCTTCTGGTTTAGCGACAAAAAGTAATCTAAGTCCCGCAAGGAATAGAGAACCCGAAAGTACAACCATGAAAGTTTCTTCTTTTATGGGGTACATACCTCCAATGAAGGCCATAGGTACTGATGAAAGAGCAAAGGGAAGAATCAGTCTTTTGTTGAAGTGCCCTTTTTTATAATAGTGCCAGCAGCCCCCGCTCACCACCATGAGGTTGCAGATCAGACCAAGCTTTGGCATCAGAAGATAGGGAACATTTGAAACCGCAAGGACAGCGAGATAGGAGGAGCCACCACCAAATCCCACTGTTGAATAAAAAAGTGCGATGATAAAAAAAACTAAAGTGAGCATGCTCCGCCCTTGAGGGAATAGACCTTATGTCCCTGGGCCCTTAGGGCAAGTGCCAGCCTTTTACTCCGCACACCTCTGTGGCAACAAAGAGCGACAGCATCAGGCTTTAAATTGAGAACTTCATCATCAGAGAGATATCGGATATCAAGAATTTCCATACCCCCGTCTACTTCAATTTCAGACTCATGAAATTCAACTTTCCCATCACAAACTTCACAACCTTCTCTTTTTGAATTCTTCACTTTGATTTGAGTAAGATCCGAAAGATTGAGATAAAGCGAATGCGTTGAAGTGGAATTGGTTCCGGTACTTAGAAAGCGAATGGCCTCACTTGCTTCCAGAGACCCCAGAACACTGGCGGTAGCACCAATCACACCGGCATCATTGCAGTTTCCAAGTAGTCCGTCATCAGGAGTAGTATCAGAGAAGCACCTGAGGCAACCTTTCCCCGGAATAAAAGTACGAAGTTGACCTTCATCTTTAAAGATGCTGGCCGAGATGAGGGGAATTCTTAACTTGTGACAGGCATCGTGAAGGAAATACTTTGTTTCCATGTTGTCAGTGCAATCGATCACAAGATCATGACTTATGTGTTCCAACTTAACCCGGGAAATTTTAATATCAACTTTTATATAAGGATTCAGTTCCTGAATCCTGGAAGCTGCCACAAGGGCCTTTTTTTCTCCCACTAAATTTGGCGAAAAAAGAGATTGCCGATGAATATTACTGATGTCAATGGTATCAGGATCCACAATGGTGATTGATCCCACTCCTGCACTGGCAAGATTGATGAGCGCCGGGCATCCAAGGCCTCCCGCTCCCACAACCAGGACTCTGGCCCCTTTAAGCTTTTCCTGATTCACTAGTTTTGATTGTTTCTGGTAATAATCTCTTTCTTCAAAATGGACATGATGATGATGATCCCGGCAAAAAACCCATTCCGGTTCATGATCTACGTAATGTTCTTTTTTCCAAACTGGCAGACGGTGTTTGATTTCATCAATGATGTAACGGGTGGCCTTGAAGGCATCGTCACGGTGAGAGGCGGTGGCGCCTACCCAGATCGCAATGTCCCCGAGACCTAAATGGCCTTCCCTGTGAACGGCCATGGCCCCGTGAAGATTAAACCTGGAGTTAGCTTCCTCAATGATTTTCTGCCCCTCTTTAAGGGCCAGTTCATGATAAACCTGGTACTCAAGACTCCGGACTTTTTTCCCTTCATTGTGATCTCTTACCCATCCTTCAAAAACAACAACGGCCCCCGCCTTATCATCGGATAAAGTAGAAACAAGTTCATGTGGATAGAGGGTTTCGCTGCTTATGGAAAACATCAGCCTCCTGCCACGGGTGGAATGAAAACAACTTTGGCATTCTGAATGACTAAAGCATTCATGCTGGTGAATTCATCATCCACTGCAACTTGAACCATTTCATGAGGAAGGGTGAAATCATGCTTCTTCGAGAGCTCTTCATAGAGTTCCCTGTAAGTTCCCTCAAAAGAAACATCTTCTGAATCTGTCCCCGCCTTTTCACGAAGAGAAGCAAAATATTTTACCTTAATGGAGCTCATGTTTTTCCTCCGGTGTATTGATGTTTGCGAGATTTATTCCTTCTTCCTGACTGATAAGTTTCACATCACAGTTTTTAAGAACTTTCACCGGACAGGTAATATTTGACTTGAAGGCATCCATAAAGACATGCCGGGCCTGTGGTGTATAGAAAGCACAAAGAGGTTCAGGAAATCCCTTATCAGAGTTTTTATAGCAAGTTGCCATTTTATCAGAGGAATGGGCGAGAAGTTTTTCAACTGTCCTGGCATTGAAATGGACAAGGTCACAGGCAACGACAATCCAATTGGCATCAGGATGCTCTTCGAATGCTGAAAGCATTCCGCCTATGACACCTTCGTACATGTCTGTAATGGAAGGAAAAGACTCAAGAGCAGTTCCTTTCCACTGATCTTTTTTCTGAGAAAGAAAAACCTTATCACAAAACCTGGAAAGAACTTCATAAATATATTGGGCGTGGGGTTTCCCCTGGTACTCTATCAGGGCCTTATCAGTACCCATCCTCTGACTTTTTCCACCGGTAAGAACCAGACCGAAGGTGGGTCTGTCGAGAATGGTTCTCTTGCCACCAGTTTTGGCCACAAGTTTTGTCTCTTTGATAATAATGTTATGAGAGACAGCTTTGCACATATCATACACAGCCAGTGCAGCCGTCATGGCCCCATGCAGGGCCTCCATCTCGACACCAGTTTTAAAACTTGTCTTTACCCGGCATGTAATACTCACTGTTAAGTCTTTTACTTCAATTTTAATTTTACAACTTTCGATTGGAATGTGGTGGCAGAAAGGAATCATTTCATGGGTGCGTTTCACGGCCATGGTTCCCGCGATAATGGCAGTTTGAAAAACCGGTCCTTTTTTTAAGACCAGCTCTTCCCCCTGAAAGAACTCTCTCATTTCTTCAGGAAGCTCTACTATGGTGCGGGCCTCTGCCATCCGGATGGAACTCGTTTTATCTGTCACGTCCACCATGGTTGGATTATTTTTCTGATCAAGATGAGTAAGCATTTATCCTCCGATAGTGTTCATGGAATGGGAGACTTCAACCGGACGGAAGACCGGCTTCATTCCCAGAAGCTTCTGGTAAACCTCAATTCTATTCTCAGTACGAAGGGAGAGGCCCTCATCTTTTAAAAGACAGGCCCGAAGGATACCATCCGCAGAGAGACGCCAACGGGAGCACTGGCCACAGAAAGGCTCAGATTCAGAGGCAATAAAGCCAACCTGTGCTCCCCTTTCTGTCACGAAATTATAAGAAGTGGAATCAAGTGGCATAACAACGGTTTTTAAATGATGGCGAAGCCGGATTTTTCGGGAAAGCTCTCTGGCAGAAATAAACTGATCCTGCTGTTCAGGGCGCGCATGGCCGATTCTCATGAGTTCCAGAAAACGAACTTCCACTTTCTCTTCTTCAGAAAATTTCACAAAGTCTAAAACTTCATGATCATTCACTCCCCTCATCATCACCGTATTGATCTTTATGACAAATCCTTGTGAGACGGCCATCCGGATATTGGCCAGAATGCGCCTTAGCTGATTTCCAAAGGTGATTTTCCTGAAGTTATCCTCATCCAGGGAGTCCAGGGATATGTTAAGATGAAAAATTTTATGTCTCTTTAAAAGATCAAGATACTTATCGAGATAAATCCCATTGGTGGTTAATCCGATTTTTTTTAATCCCAGCGCTGAAAGCTTTTCAACAATTTCAGGAAAAGACTTCCGCATCAGAGGCTCACCACCGGTAAGACGAACTTCCTCAAGGCCCAGCTCCTGGAGTTCTTTGACAATGTTAACTATTTCGTCAGTGAGAAGGTAATGACTTTCATCCATAAAGACCTGGTCGACCGGCATGCAGTAATGGCAGCGAAGATTACACTTATCTGTAAGTGATAGTCTTAGTTTTCTGATTCTTCTTCCGAAATGATCAATGAGCATCAGAGTGGTCTCCAGGAAAAGAATTTAAAGGCGTCCCCAGGCAGGAAAACATCCCGGTCCTGAGGGAGTTCGATGAAGCCGTCACTCCCGGAAAGGGCGATGAATTCACCGGAGTTTTTTATCTTTAAAGGATGGGCCCATACTTCACCTCCCAAGAACTCGATCTTTACGGGAAGAAAATAAGTAAGAGGTTTTTTAAATACGACTTCTTCACTTAGTTTCGCCGACATCTCCCTACCGGCAAGAACGTAGCGATGAAGACAAACTAAACTTGAAACAGGATTCCCCGGAAGCCCGATCACCAATGTCTTTCTTTTT
Organism: Bacteriovoracia bacterium; assembly: GCA_046566385.1. Classification (GTDB taxonomy): domain Bacteria; phylum Bdellovibrionota; class Bacteriovoracia; order Bacteriovoracales; family Bacteriovoracaceae; genus Peredibacter. The sequence goes on from JBKHWS010000015.1 coordinate 13,963, forward strand.
TCATCTCTTCCAAACCATAAAGGTTTTCCCGGTCTTTGCGAGACTTCATGAAAATGTTTGGTCACACCCATTTCCATCCAGACATTGGGAAGATGATCAAATTTTCCTTTCGAAACACCGCCGGAGTAAATCATGAGATCAAGATCCGGACTGTGTTTTTCATAGTGGTTTGCCACCGCAACAGGATCATCGCTTAAGTGATCAAGAACAACTTCTTTATATCCATGGAGTTCCAGGGAAGCCTTCAAGGCAAAAGCATTGGATCTTCTGATCTGGTGAGGAAGAGGATTTTTTTCAACCAACTCATCTCCCGTTGAAATGATCATAACCTTGGGAGATTTGGTTTCGAAACTTTCTCCCATGGAAGCAGCAATTCCAACATGGGGACCGTTCCAGTATTGGCCTTCAGTCAGAACAACATCTCCTCTTTTGCAGTCACTGCCTTCAAGGTGAACTGAATCAAATCTTTTTCTTTCACAATCTACAATGATTGTGGCAATGCCATTTTCAATTGATAGATGTTCATATTGAACGACAAGATCTGCTCCATTTGGAAGAGGGGTCCCTGTCATAACTTCCATGCAACCTTCAGTCAAAGTCTTCTGAGGTTCACCAGCAGCACAGATGTCCTGGACTCTGAACACTCTTTGCCCTTTTTCATAGTCAGCAAATGAAACAGCAATTCCATCCATCATTACTCGGTGGAAAGGAGGATAGTTGCGATCAGCACATACTCCCATCATTTCCGGATGGGAAATAAAGGGAGAAATGATATTTGAAGCCTCTGTTACGGAGATCATCTGGAAATCACCTTTAATCTGTTCATTCCCCCACATGGAAAATTTCTCACCCTCACTTCAGAAAACGTTGCCTTATCTTCAACATGAAACACTTTCACATTTCCGGCGAAGGCCTTCACGTTTGTTTTTGGGATAATTTCTTTCCATTCTTCACCAGACTTACCTTCTACAGATACATGTAAGGGGTTGTTATTCACAAAGTAGGTATAGTCGAGCTCAATCCTCTGAATCGTTGCAGGTTTAGCAAGCTTCACAATGAGTTCTTCAAAATGTCCCGGAACTCTTGATCTGGCCGACTCCATCCCGTCAAACATATTAATGGGAGCAAAGGGAGAGAGGACGAGGGTGGCCGGACTATAATGCTCATCAGTTGCCTTCAAAACTTTTGCCCCGAGGGCCAGGGAAGCATTATTATATTCTCCTTTCACACTTTTCCAGTTCTTCTCTATTTCGGCTTCCGAAGGATCATAAGGAATGCTCATTGGTTTTATTGTGGCCGGAACTTTTTCTTCATAGGCCCTGATCGCTCCATCAAAGGTTTCAGGATCAGGAACTATCGAATAAAGACCAAGACGGGTTAATCCACCGTCAGGGTACTGAGAAACTTTTACTTCAGAGATTTCAGAAGTCTCTTTTTCAAGGGTTATTTTTAATTCTGAATGACCTTGAAGATTGGTTTTAGGTAGAATTTCAATCCACTCATCCTTTCTTTTCCCTTCAACTTTTACAGCAGGTGAAAAATTTCCTGTGTGATACTTGGTGGAAAGGAGAATGTATTTTACCTTACCAGGTTTTCTCAGTTTGAAATGAAGGGTGTCTACGGCGGCCTCATTGTGGCGAACAGTCTCCCAGCTATCCATGATTTTCCCCTGCTTACCAAAAAGTTCAGGTTCAAACTTCGGGAGATGATCACTTAAAAGATTATCGGCCCGGGCGAAGAGCTCATTGGATACTTCCAGTATCTCTCCCCCTACGCATAAATTATAGGAAGCAAGAGGATCAGCCGGGCCTTTATTTTCTATGGCCTCAGGCCGGGTTGGTTTGAAGGCATCGAGAACCAGATTTTTATATCCCATGTTCACAACCTGCTCTTCCGGAATATTATCCAGGGAAAAAGCAGTCTTAAATTTTGAAAATTCAATGCCTGAGATGTTGAGCTCTTTTAAAATGAGCTGAGTCACTTCAGCATTAAAGAGAACGCCTTTTAAGTCTCCATTACAAAGGCTCACAAGTCCCTTCCCACGATCAGGACCAGCAAAACAATGAAGGAAGATGCACCGGAAACCGTCATTGGCCCCTTGATGGAGCATGAACTTATTATCCTCAGCTTCCACAATAAATATACCAAGTCCCATGAGAGAGTTCATGAACTTCCGGCAGCCCTTATCAGTTCCGTGAAGCATAAGCCTTGCGGTATCATGAGAAATGCCACCTGAACCTTTCGGATTGTGCCAGGCCTCTTCCAGATGCTCCAGGAAGTGAACCATGGCATGTGAAGTACCCATTCCACCGGCCGCAAAAGCAGGGAACAACTTTCGTCCCCCTTCTACCATCTCTCCATTGTCCCGGAAGCCACAGGCATAGGATTTCCCAGGTAAGTTTTGCTGCTCAAAGCTCCAGTCTTCCATCTCCGTATTATCCAGAAAATTCCTGGTAAGTTCAAAGACTGACTTTCCTTCAATCTTTTCTATGAGATGCTCCAGGACGAGAAATCCCCCGCCTGAATACTGAAATTTTTCTCCTGGGGCATGAACGACCTTTACCGGTTCATAACCATACTCCTCATTTCCTCTTAAGAATTCGGTAATTCCTGGCATCTTCCGATTTGCCGGGACACCATTTACATAATGAAGATTAAGAGCGCAGTGACTCATGAGGTGGCGAATTTTTAAGTCAGGTGTAAAACCGAATTCAGGAAGAAAAGTACTCACCGAAGCATCCAGCGAAATATTCTTTCGTTTGAAATATTCAATGGCAAAAGCACTGGCCACAGATTTACTCAGTGAGGCCATCTCAAACCAGGTATGCTCAGTGACATTTCCGAAGGCGAGCCTTTGATGCTCATGGGAGCTGGTCATGATGGCAATCTGAGCATCTTTGATACCGTGTTTTTTATAGGCACCTTCAAGGTTTTGCCAAAGGGAATTCAGGGGGTGGCCCTTCATTCTCTTTTCAGTAATCTGCCACAGGGCCTCCCGGGCATTTTCAATTTCCTGCTCCTGAGAATTCTCGATTCTTTCTTTCAGAAGAGAAAGTAATTCTGACCCGGACTTACCGGCTGCGCTTACTAAAAACTTCATTCCGAACTTTAAGAGGTACTTGTGGCCTAACTCCCTCAGTTCCACTCTGACTTTTTCATCTTCATCTAAGACTTTCGCCTGTTCAGCGCTGGCAAGCTTATCAAGAGTGCTTTTATTCTCTCCGATGTCTCCATGAAAAGAAGCGGCCTCCAGGATGTCTTCCTTACGAAATTTCCTGACTGTTTGTTCAGCAATTGAAAAGTCGACGGCGATTTCTTTGGCCATCTTCTTAGCAAAACGAAGACTCCCGCACATCTCAAAAAAATAATTGAAGCGCTTGATATAATCACTGATGGCAAATTTCTCAGGATCAAGTCTTACGACTTCACTCCATGGATCATGGGCCTCTCTCACTGATGGAATGGTGAACGGAAGGAACAGCTGGGTGGCAAACTCCACCGGTTCCTTATCGGTCATGAGTTTTATCATGAGATTAAGGGCCACCGGATACCATTTCTCAGTTCTGGAATCCCACTTTACCTGGACAATTTTTTTCTCATTGGATTTATCTTTTCTGATGAAATTAAATTCTTCATGGGCAATTTTTAAGAATTCCTGCAGGGAAAAACGTCCATGACGGATTTCATGCCAGACTTCCCATCGGGAGCGTTCCGCTGTCGCCAGGTCATCCATCACTCTTACCGGCGTTCCCGCGACCAAGGCCGGAAGGGCGACACAGCCATTCCCACTAAGCCAGTCAGTAATATACTGAAGACTCTGGAAAACGTTATAGCGGATTTCATCCGGATGGTTGTTAGGAATAAAATCAGATTCCCTGAGGTCAGCAACGATCAGGGACCTTGCATACATCTCATTATCTTTATCCAGTCCCTTGATATCCGGGCCATGGATAAAAGTTAAAATTTCCTCATGATATTTTTCATCCAGAAGGGACTTAACCAGTTTTTCCAGTTTGGCAGAATTTCCTGCAGCATGGAATTTCCAGGCCTCTAAGAGTGCCAGCCCCAGTCTTACAAAATCCGGATGGGCCACCCAGAATCCGGAAAGATCCCGCTTCATCTGAGTGATCACATCTCGAATATATCCCTTGATCGTTACCTGGTAAGATGGTGAATGAAGATCTGTTGTAACCGGAAGAATGCCATACATTCCTCCCACTTTAATTCCACCGCGGGAGCCAACCACATCTGCAAGCAGGTCATGAGAGGCCTTAATATACTTAATCACAATATCCGGATCTGCTTTAACGGGTATTCGGTAATTGGAATCTTCTTTAAAAAGCCTTGCCGTTGAGGCGAGGTAATCATGCCATCCAAGGCTCGCCCCTACGAAGTAAGGATAAAGTTCATCGATGATTTCATGGGTACGGAAAACGGCCCTTGGATTTTCAAGAACAATCATGAGCCTGATACTTCCTGCCGCATAGGTCGGGTAAGTTTTCTTAAGAAGTCTCTCCGCATTTTCCATCATGATACGGATGTAGCGGGCCTCCTCTTCGTTTTCTAATTTTGGTACATAAAAGGCCAGGGCCTTTTCGTTATGCCAGTTCTGGAAGAAATGCATGGCAAAGTCATACAGATGCAGAGGAACCGGTTCATCTTTATAGAAGAGAAAAAAACATGGCAAAGCTAGACCCGGGAAACGCTTGATAGGTAAAGACAATTTATCCGAAGCAAGGTCATACTTCTTTCCATTCTCCTCAAGTGAAAGATTCCCATCCAGGCACTGAGTAAGATTCACTCCAGCTGAAACAAGATCTTCATGAAGAGGAGTTTTTGAGTCTTCATCGTCTGCTCCCCATTTCGGAACAGATTCATGAGTAGCAAGTAGTTCTCTCACAATTTCCGGCTCATCCTTAAGCTTCCGGTGGTAGGCGTTCATGGCATTGATGGAAAGCTTCGCGGAATCCGGCGGACCAAAGAGTGTGACGTGAGGGGGTTTTAAAAAATCAGGGATGGGAGCGATGGGATCTCCACCTGATCTGGCATAATCCCTGGTTTTAGGTCCCAAAACAATTCTTCCTTCTGAGTCTTCCAGGCCAAAAACAGTTTTATAGTCAGGACTTAAATAATCACGGTTAAATTCTTCGTTAAAAGTTTTAAGGGCCCTGGTTCTTTCATCAATAAACTTTCTGTCCTTCGCTCTCCTTTCCAGAACGAGCTTGAGTTCATCTTTGACGGAATCGTAGAGCTCACAAAGAAAGCGCAGGGATTCTGTTTTTTCCAGTCCGCTTATTTCACCCACAATTTTTAAATCGGTGAAACCAGGAACAAGTTTCGCTGACTTTAAGACATGGGACTTTAAAGCGGGAGAAATAAAATCATCGTAATAAGGGATCTGGGACTTTTTCAATTTAGCTTCCCCGGTAAGTGGAATGACCATAAGGATTCAGAAGAAGTGGGACGTGATACTTCCTGTCAGTGCTCTTCACTCTGAAAGGGATGGTGGTATTGAGAAAGAAATGCTCTTCTCCTTTAAAGTAGTCTTCAATAAAAAAAGTAAGGCGATAATCCCCGGCCTCTTTGGGACAATCAAAAACAATTCTTCCATCGGAGTTAGTCTTATCTTTACCGATTTCATTCCAGCTAGATCCTGATTTTTTTTCAAGAATCACAGGAACGTTGGCGGCCGGCATACCTTTAGTTGTATCTAGAATGTGGGTACTGATCATCGAGTCCTACTTTTTAAAAGTAAAAGTTAATTCTGTTAATCCATTATCACTGACGGTAATTTCCCTGGTCTGAGTTCCAAAGACTTCGTGCCAGGCCTCAACCCGATAATTTCCAACTGGAAGTTTAGGAAGTGTGAACTCTCCCTTCTCGTTAGAAATGGCATAGAAGGGATGATCCATGATGGCCACATAGGCACCCATCCACGGATGAACTGAACACTTGGCCTGAAGAAAGAGCTCCGGTTTGGTGAAAACTTTTGTCTCACGCTGGTTCTTCTTTGGCATGGCCATATTGAATTTCTGGTTCACCTTTGTGACTGATCTCACGTTATGAAAAATGGGATCCGAATTAATGAAGGTCACTTTCTGACCTACCCGGGCCGCGGCCACTCTTGGAGTATAAATACATCCTCTTTGGTCGAGCTCTACTTCTTGAGATGGAACATCTGCATACTTCTTTCCTTCATGTCCCCTAATCACCCGGATAAGGACATTCTGAACTTTACCATTGTTCACAATGACTTCGTTGGAAAAGACTTCTTTCCCGCCATTGTCACACCCGGAAGGGAGATTGAGTTTTTTTCCCACCGGAGGTGTTCCTTCGAAAGTTACCACACCGGAGAGATCATAGGTTTTACCGGAATCTTTAAGTTCAATTTTCTCAGTAGAGGCGACCACTGCTTTGATTTTTTCTGGTTTATCATCAACCACTTTCATAACTTCCTGATGAGTATGTCCTGCCACTTCCGGCTGTCCTCCTGTTTCCATACCCGAAAAAGTAATGACACCTGTAATGAGAGCAATCCCGACTGCGGCGGCCTGGTAAGATCGTACCGGGTTTTTGATTCTCACCACGAAGTATTCACGGATAGCAGCACCACCAAGACAAATCAGAAGAAGAATGACCCAGTTGTATTCATGCCCATAGGTATTCGGGAAATGGTTTGAGAGCATGGTAAAGATAACAGGAAGGGTAAAATAAGTATTATGAGTGGAGCGGTTCTTGGCATTTATCCCCCACTCCTGATTCACCGGTTCACCAGCGCCGGAAGCACGAACCATTTCCAGCTGGCGGGGAATAATTCTCATAAACACATTGGCCGTCATCCAGGTTCCAAGCATCGCCCCCACGTGCAGGTAGGCAGCTCTTCCGCTTAAAGTGTGGCAAAGGACATAAGTCATTCCGATGAGCCATCCAATGGTAAGCACATGTCCCAGCATGGCGTGCCCGCGAACGGCCTTACTTTCCCAGACCCGGTCATAGAAAAACCAGGAACCAAAAATTGAAAACAGAGCAAGTCCAACGGCGGGCCAGTAAGTGATACTTGATACCATATCGTCTAAAAGAAAAGTTCCGTCTCCGGTATAGAAGACTAAAGAAGTGAGTGTGAAACCACTCATCCAGGTCCAGTAGGATTCCCACTTAAACCAGTGAAGCCTTTCAGGAACCTTCGTCGGCCCTAGAAGAAGTTTTTCAACGTGATAAAAGCCGCCCCCGTGAACCATCCAGACTTCGCCTACGTGACCAGGTCGTTTGGAATCAGGGTTCTTTTCAAAACTCCGGTCAAGCCACATGAAAAAAATGGAAGTACCGATCCATGTCACGGCCACGGTGATGTGGAGCCATCGCACGAGCAGTAAAATCCAATCAAAGACATCTTGATTCATAGCGCTCCCTCTGGTCTCGAAATAAGAGTGATATTTAATCAAATTTCAGAGGGAAAACCAATGATAAATCAGTGCTGTCAGGATTCATTATGCTCATCAGAATTTCGAGCAAAAAAAAAGGCCCCAAAAGGGGCCTTAATATCAGATTTTAAGCATTTCGATCAAGGGCATTAAGGTCTTCAAAAGCAGTCTTAAGACGCTTCACAAAACTCTCTTCCCCTTTACGGAGCCATACCCGTGGGTCGTAGTACTTCTTGTTAGGCGCTTCCGGACCTTCAGGGTTACCGAGCTGGGCCTGAAGGTAATCCTTCTTGTCTTCGTAGAAGTTTTTAACTCCTTCCCAGAATGCCCATTGCATGTCTGTGTCAATGTTCATTTTAATCACACCGTAATCGATGGCCTCACGAATTTCAGATTGTAATGAACCTGAACCTCCGTGGAAAACAAAGAACACTGGCTTTTCGGATGTACCGAATTTCTTTTGAACATAACTTTGAGAATTTTTAAGAATCTCCGGAGAAAGTTTTACGTTTCCTGGTTTATAAACTCCATGGACGTTTCCGAATGAAGCGGCAATTGTGAAATTCGGGGCCACTTCACGAAGGATGCCATAAGCATAGGCCACATCTTCCGGCTGAGTATAAAGCTTAGAGTTATCGATGTTGGTATTGTCCACACCGTCTTCTTCCCCACCTGTCACTCCAAGTTCAATTTCAATTCCCGTTCCGATCTTATACATACGGGAAAAATAAGTGTGGCAGGTTTCCAGGTTTTCTTTAATTTCTTCCTCAGAAAGATCCAGCATGTGAGAAGAAAAAAGTGGTCGCTTATTCACTTTATGATAGGCCTCTCCGGCATCGATCATCTGATCAACCCATGGAAGAAGTTTTTTTGCTGCATGATCCGTATGAACGACAACAGGGACCCCATAGTGTTCGGCCATCATGGCAATATGATGAGCACCGGAAACGGCACCCATGGCAGCGGCCTTATCGTTGTCTAACTTAAGACTTTTTCCCGCATAGAATTGTCCACCACCATTTGAGAACTGGATGATCACGGGAGAATTAACCGCTTTGGCCGTTTCAAGGACAGCATTGACGGAATTTGTCCCGATGACATTCACAGCTGGAAGAGCAAACTTATTTTCTTTTGCATATTGGTAAAGATCCTGAAGAGCTGAACCATAAACAAGACCTGGCTTAAATTTCATATTGAATCCTTTGTTTAAGACGAAGCAATTGTAGTAAAATGGAAGCTGATTGAAAAGGAAGCTCCATGGCACAGACCCAATTAAAGATGAAAGAATACTTTAACCAATTGCTTACTCCATCACTCTTTGAAGATTATGCACCCAATGGCCTTCAAATAGAGGGAAAAGAGGACATTAAGCGGGTTGCCTTTGCAGTGTCTGCCACTCAGGATTCACTTAAAAGGGCCTTAGAATGGGGAGCGGATGCCATGGTTGTGCATCATGGAATTTTCTGGAAATACCAGGGAGCACGGACTATCACCGGGGCCTGGGGCGAGCGCGTAAAAATGTGCACTAAAAATGATCTTAACTTGTTTGCTTACCATCTTCCCCTTGATGCCCATGGGGAAGTGGGAAATGCAGCAACTCTTGCTCATGAATTAAAGCTCACTCAACTGGAGCCTTTTGCCATCCAAAAAAAGCAGCCCCTGGGAATCAAAGGTCTGTTTCCTGTTCCACTGAAAGCAGCAGCTCTTAAGGCCCATCTGGAAAAACTTCTTAATCACTCTGTCCTCCTGGCTACGCCTGATGAAAACAAAATCATAAAAACCATAGGGATTATTACCGGCGGGGCCAATAATGAATGGGCTCGGGCCCATGAAGAAGGTCTGGACGCATTTCTTACAGGAGAGATTTCAGAATACAACTGGCACGACTCCATCGAGGCCGGAGTTCATTATTTTGCCGGAGGACATCACGCTACGGAGAGACCGGGAATTATGTCCCTGATGAACAGAGTGAAAAAAGATCTTCCTGATCTCGAAGTGAAATTTTTTGATTCGGAGAATCCGGCCTGAGAACAATAGTCACTTTACTCGTTTTTATTCTCGCTTTCTTTGTCCTGTTTTCTGACAAGAAGTTTGTGGTGAAAAAAAAGAGCGCTCCTGAAGCCACCCGAGTGGAAGCGCCTTCTGTTTTTGATGAGGGCATTCCTTCTGAACTTGTTCCAAAAGATCTCTCCCTCTATTCTTCCAGGGAAAAACTGGAAGGTGATCTGGATTACCGGGAACAAAAGTTTGAGACCCTGGTAAAAAGAGAAGTTGAAGAGTTTGTAAAAATTAAAGACCGCTATGGTAAGGATGAGATCGAATATCAGAAGCTCATCTTAAAACATGACAAGGCCAGGGAAGAGTTCAGAAGGCTCAGGAACGAGCTTCGTCAGAAGTACCATGCAGAAAGAAAGGATCAGGACTCAGAGGACATTGGGCTTCGCTGATTATTTTTTTATCAAAAAGTACTGCTCCCCTAGTTCCATCAGTTTCCCTGCAACAAACAAGGCCTCCTCCCCATAACCCCAATACAGATCAACCCGGGCATTGCCCTTGATGGCAGATCCCGTATCCTGAGCAAGGAAGAACCGGGAAAAAGGTTTTTTAACAGGTTTACCTTCTTCATTCAGACGGGTGGTTTTAACGGTCTTGATGAAATTGATGACACCAAGTGATTTATAAACAGTGTTATCCCAGGCGAGGCTTCTGCCTTCGGTAAGTGAAATATTATCCAGCCCATGGGGTTCAACGTTAGTTTCTTTAAAATAAACGAAGAAAGGAGCAGTACTATAGGTTGCTCTCTGGTGTTCCGGATGCTCTTCCAGAAAGGCCCTTTGAGTGAAATAATTGGTCTTCCCTCTTTCCATGAGACCGCTGCTAATGAGGTATTCAGATACAAACCGGAACTTATGCCCGTTTTTACCGGCATAACTTAAATAAGTGGTTTTCCCATCAGACAGAACCACCCTTCCTCCACCCTGGATATGCATGAAATAAATATCAAAGAGAGTTTCTTTCACCCATAGAATTTCAAGATTTTTCCCATCAAGCTTCCGGTCCAGATCAATTTCTACTCTGGTAAGTTTTCGCTCTTCTTCTTTTTGGGGAAGACTAAAGATGGGATTCTTATACTCTTCTGTCTTCTGGTATGAGCCCTGAAAGTCAGGCGTGTAATAAGAGGTAAAAAAAGTTTTCTTCTCCTTGTAGCCTCTTTCATTCTCCTTAGGAAGAGGACGATAGATGGCAAAGGATTCATTCATCTTACTGGAAAAGTCGCTCTCACAATTTTCTCTAGTGAAAACCTCGAGACAATTCTTCGCTTCAAGTGAGTACTCCTTTAAAAGCAGAAGCGAGTCTTTCAGAATGGTGCGTGGATAAATTTTTGTTCCAAACTGTATCGTCCCTTTAAGTCCACGGCGCTTAAAGTTTTCAAGCTGCCGGTCGATGGCCTTCGAAAGGAGAGAAAAGTCCAGGTCATCCTGAAAATTCAGGGAAGCATACACTCTTTCCGTAGGAGTTGTTTCCTGAGCAAAAGAGAGGGCCGGTACGAGAAGCCAGAGTAGGTATTTCATTTTTTAATTAAAAAGTACTGCTCACCATGTTCATTCATGTTGTAGGCCGTAAGTTCCGCTTGAGGTCCATATCCAAAGTAAAGATCACAGCGGGCATTTCCCCTGATAGCACCGCCTGTATCCTGGGCGATGAAGAAGCGCGAGAAAGGAACTTTCACCACTCTTCCCTCTTCATCCACATGAGAAGCTTTATTGGTTTTGACAAAATTGATCAGTCCCATGGTTTTATAGATGCGGGAATCGATGGCAAGGGAGCGCCCCTCAGTGAGAGGAATGTTATTAAGGCCCACTGGTTCTTCACTGGATTCTTTAAAGTAAACGTAGGAAGGACAGGTATTAAAAATTTCCTCTTCCTTATCCGGGTTCTCTTCGAGAAACTTCCTCTGGGCAGGGATCCCAGCGTTGCCTGATTCAAGGTAACCCTTTTCCAGCATGTACTTATAAATCATCTGAAAAGAGCGGGAATTTTTTCCGTCATAAGAAAGATACTTAATTTCCTGAGAGCCATCTTCCCTCGTGATATTGATCCTTCCTCCGCCTTGAACGTGAAGAAGGTAAAGATCAAAGTAAGACTCCTCGACCCAGAAAATTTCATGCCCAAGACCCGCGAGGGCCCCTTTATAATCAATCTCTACCCGGGTGTAGTTGTCATGAGGGGCCTGTGGTTTTCGGTAAATCGGGCGGCTGAATCTTTCAGTAGGAACTCTTGAGCCATGAAGATCAGGAGAATAGTAAGAAGTAAAATGGGTACTTTTACTGGCCGGCCGGTAAATAGCAAAATGATGATTGAGGGCCTCATTAAATTCCCGCATGCACTGATCGTCCGGGTTAAGGCTTGTGCACTTCCTGGCCTCTTCTGTAAACTTCTTTAACAGGAGCAATGAATCTCTCAGGACTGTTTTGGGATAGTTTTTAGTTCCAAAACGGATATGACCCTTAAGTCCCATCTCATCAAAAGACTTCAGCTGTCGCTCTATGGCAAGATTTAGATTCTCAAAATTCATGTCGTCGGCAAACTCAATGGTCTGATAGACCCGAACAGTAGGTGTTGTCTCGGCCATGAGACTTAGTGGGAAAAGGAGGATTAAGAGCATCAATGTCTTCATCAGAAACCTACCAGTGAATTTTTATAAAGATTAGGTTAGGTTTATTTGACTAAATCTGTCAAAACGTATTCTCCTACAAACTCTTACCCATAAGTAAGATGGAAGAACCTCCAAAATCTTCCTTTACCGCAAAGTCAAAGCCAAGCTTTTTGTAAAAACTCTGATTCGCTGAGTCGACTCCGGTCATGATATGTAGTCCTGAAGCTCCTTGTTCTCTAAATCTCTTTTCTATTTCATGAACCAGTTTGGTTCCTACACCTTTCCCCCGGGCATCTTTATGGCAATTAATATGAAGGTGGGCCGGATAGTTTTTAAAGTATTTTTGAAAGACATTGAGATGGGGTTGGATGCGAAGAAGCTCCTCACCTTTTGAATCAACTGCACCTACCACATATCCCAGAACTTTATCATCCTCGTAGACAAAACAAAGATCAGGATGGTGAGTCAGATAAAAACCAAGATACTTATAAAAGAAAGCTTCTCTTTCATTTTCATCTTTAAAGGTTTTTTTCAAAGAAGATTCAAAAAAGATTTCTCTTACCTTTACCAGGTGCCTGTCTTCCATTGAAACTATAGGCGCTGGCATAAGTTCCACACCTGATATTTCGCCCGATAGGGAGGATCTATGTGCTTCACGTCTTTAACAGGCTCAAAGCGATAAAGATGGATCCATTCAGGAAGATATTCTTCAATCATTTTTAAAAGTGGAAGATCAGGATTTTTTTGCAGGAGCTGCTTGGTCGTAAAATACCAATCAAAAAGTTTCTCAAAATTATCAGTATCTCTTAACTCTTCAAACTCTCCCTGAAAGTTTTCCGGAAGAAGTTTTTGGAAAGTCCTTGAACTTTGGGCCCAGCGGGCAAGCCTCCTTGAGGTATCTGAACTTAGAGAAAAATATTTTGCCCAGTTTTCCGATGAGAGATCCACCCACTCAAGGGCAATGATCCAGGTTTCATGTTTTCGTGGATCAGAGAGCACTTTTTTTATCTCAGGAACTTTACTGGTAAAACTCTTTTCCAGAGGGATATTGAGTTCCGCATTCTTTTCCTGAACCAGGAAAGAAAGAAAATTAACCGGATCAAGGGCCTTCTGCATCTCACTCCAAAGGTAAGAGGGCGTAATTCCCTTTATGGACATGGTTTCCAGAACTTCTCGAAGCTCTTTGGAAAAACCAAACTTTAGTCTATTTGCAAAACGATGGGCCCGTAGGAATCGAACAGGATCTTTACCAAAATCAGGTCCTGCGTAATGAAGAATCTTTTCCCTAAGATGAAGAAGACCCCCCAAAGGATCCAGGAACTCCATTTCATTTTTTTTAACAAAGCGGATCCCCATGGCGTTCATGGTGAAGTCTCTTCTCTTTACTGCTTCTTCAAAGGGAAGTTTAAATACAAATTCAGCATCAAAATTCGAATGACCTTTTTCATGGGGATGATAGTGCTCAATTCTCGGAGGAGAAAATTCAAACTGATGATCAGGTGTTTCCATGCGGATGACTTCATAAGGGAGAAAAGTCACTTTCCCAAATTTTGTCAGATCCCTTCCCAAATCTTTCCAGGCCCCTCTTTCAAATGAAAAAGTTTCGTGTCCAAGTTCAATATCCCAATCGGGCCCTGGATCACCATTGAGGAAAAAATCCCGGACTGCCCCACCCACTAAGGTTGGTTTAAAACCACGCTTCAGGAGTTCCTCAACAATGGAGGAAAAAACAGGAGGTATTTTAGATTGAAACTTTTTAGTGTCGAAGTTCACCCTCTTATTATGAGGAACTTCAAAATCTTTGGGAAGCACTCTTTTTTAGAGTTTTCATGAACTTAACGCGGACTTCAGCCACCGGTGGCGGTGAAACTAAAGATCCTTAGTCACTTCCAGAAGGAACTTATAAAGCTCGTTGATTTTATAACTCTGGGCCTCATCTGCATGGAAAGCAAAGGCAACTTTATTACTGAAGGCCTCAAATTCTTTACCGGCGGTTTTGAGTTTTTTAAGATGAGAGCGTTTTAAGACATGGGTAGGAACTACGGCCACACCAAGCCCTTCATTTACAGCTTGAAGCATTTGTCCGAAAGAATTCACTACCAGGCGAGGCTTTAAATTTCTCGGAACAACTCCATATTTTTCTCTCACCCAACGGTAAAAATTGGGATCATTACTTTCATAAAAGATGATTGGAAGATTCAGGATATCTTTCAGGTCAGTCGTCTTAGTGATGTTAAACTTATCGGAGAAAACAAGTGTTGTGTGCTCTGTATGGAGGTCTCTTTTCTCAGCGAAGGCCGGAACCAGGTAATCAGGCATGATGAGGCAATCAATCTCATGCTGCTCAAACTTTTTGATGATGTTTTCCGGAAAATCCATGGAGAGCTTTACTTCAAGCTCAGGATAGCTCGTAAGAAAATCAAGCATTCTGGAAGAGAGCCATGTTTTCCCTAGGCCATAAAGAGAACCCACGTGGAGCTTCCCTTTTATTTCATGGTTTTCAAGATGGATTTGCTCAATGGTCTCTTCAATTCTTTTAAAGTACTGCTTAGCGACCTTAGCGAGCCTCATGCCATTTTCTGTCAGAGTAACGGATTTTCCCTGACGGGCAATTACCGGAAAGCCCACTTTCCCTTCAAGACTTTTTAAGGCCTGAGAAACCGCACTTTGAGTGACGTTCAACTCCTGAGCGGCCTTAGAGATATTGGTATTATTTGACAGTGCTATGAGCACCTGTAGCTGGGATGTTTCAATCATAAGCTAAGCTAATACTCAGTATTAGCAAAACTGTAAATAAAAAAGGCCCGGAATAAACCGGGCCTTCTTTATTTTGGAATGTAACGAGTAATTATTACTCAGCTCTTTCGTTAAGTTTGTCCTTACGAGCGGCCATAACTTTCTCTTGAACATGAGAAGGACATGGTTCGTACTTAGCAAACTCCATCGAGTAACCAGCTTTACCAGCTGTACCAGAACGAAGAACAGTTGCGTATCCGAACATTTCTGAAAGAGGAACGTGAGCGTTAATGATCGCATCTCCAGTCTCAGTTGTTTCAGATCCAAGAATCACACCACGACGAGAAGAAAGGTCACCGATAACGAAACCTTGGTATTCGTTCGGAGTCTCAACTTCCACTTTCATGATTGGTTCAAGAAGAATTGGGTTAGCGTTCTTAATAGCTTCTCTCATTGCCATACGAGCGGCAATTCTGAAGGCCATATCAGATGAATCCACGTCGTGGTACTGACCATCCTGAAGGAATGCTTCAACGTCAATAACCGGGAACGCAGCAAGAGGCCCTTTGCCCATAACATCGCCGAAACCACGGTCACAAGAAGGGATGAATTCGTTAGGGATCACACCACCCTTGATCTCGTTTACGAAACGGTAAGTCTGGTCTTCACGCTCTTTTCTGTCAGCTTCAAGAGGCTTGATCTTACCGGCAACTTTAGCGAACTGACCGGAACCACCTGTCTGCTTCTTATGAGTGTATTCAAACTTAGCTTCACCGCGGATTGTTTCACGGTAGTTAACCTGTGGAGCACCCACTTCAACTTCAGCTTTATATTCACGCTTAAGACGCTCAACATAGATTTCAAGGTGTAGTTCACCCATACCAGCGATACGAGTTTCTCCAGATTCTTCATCTGTGAAAAGGTGGAATGTAGGGTCTTCCTTAATGAAGCGCTGAAGTCCTTTAGACATACGGGCCTGCATTTCTTTATCTTTAGCTTTGATTGAAAGCTCGATAACCGGAATCGGCACGTGCATTCCTTCACAAGAAAGATGGTCTACGTTCTGATCTTCAGCAACGAAGGTATCCCCGGAAGCACAATCAACACCAATCATAGAGATGATATCTCCTGCTGATGCTGAATCAATATTTTCTCTGTCGTTAGCGTGCATGCGCACGATACGTCCAACACGCACTCTTTTCTTAGTACGAGTGTTGATCAGAGTTTCACCCTTATTCAGAGTTCCCTGGTAAATACGGGTATAAGTCAGCTGGCCGAATTGCTCGTCAGTGATCTTGAAGGCCATACAAACAAGTGGCTTATCGAATTCAGGAAGTAGGTCAACTTTCTGTCCAGTTGTTGAATCGATGGCCTTTGGCTTCTCACAAGTAACTGGAGAAGGAAGGTAGCGGGCAACAGCGTTCAATAGAAGCTGAACACCTTTGTTTTTGAACGCAGATCCCATGAACACAGGAGTGAACTGAAGTGAGTTAACACCTTTTCTTACTGCTGCGTGGATCTGCTCTTCAGTCACTTCCTGACCTTCAAGGATGGCTTCCATCATAGCGTCGTCGAAAGCTGAAACAGTATCAAGAAGCTCTTCACGGGCCTTAGCGGCCTGATCTTTCATTTCGCCTGGTACTTCTTCTTCACGAACGAATTCGCCGTTATCGCCATCGAAGTAGTAAGCCTTCATTGTGATAAGATCAACTACACCCTTGAAGTTCTCTTCAGCACCGATTGGAAGCTGCATAAGAACGGCGTTGTGGTTAAGTTTCTCACGAAGAGCTTTTGTTCCGTTATAAGGGTTTGCACCCATACGGTCCATCTTGTTAAGGAATGCTAGACGAGGAACGCGGTAACGCTTCATCTGACGGTCAACGGTGATTGACTGAGACTGAACTCCGGCAACCGAACAAAGAACCAGGATCGCACCGTCAAGAACGCGGAGAGAACGCTCAACTTCCACTGTGAAGTCCACGTGTCCCGGAGTATCGATAAGGTTAACCTTGATCGACTTACCGTCGCCTTCGGCGTACGTGATACCTTTCTTATCAATACCAGTCCATTCAACAGTTGTGGCCGCTGAAGTAATAGTAATACCTTTTTCTCTCTCAAGCTCCATGTGGTCCATGGTAGCTCCAGCTCCGCCGCCTTTTACGTCTTCGATTTTGTGAATCTTTGAACAATAGAAAAGGATACGTTCTGATAAAGTCGTCTTACCAGAGTCAATGTGGGCCGAAATACCAATGTTTCTGGTTTTGGCCAGGTTTTTGTCAATGCTCATCTGTACTCCAAACGATGTTTAAGGTGGCAATAAAAATTTTTGTCTGCA
The DNA here is from genome assembly GCA_046566385.1 of Bacteriovoracia bacterium. GTDB lineage: Bacteria > Bdellovibrionota > Bacteriovoracia > Bacteriovoracales > Bacteriovoracaceae > Peredibacter. The sequence goes on from JBKHWS010000015.1 coordinate 31,112, forward strand.
TCATAAAGTAGGCCCCCCATGTCCGTCAATTTTTTTCATGGCTTGAGTACGTTTTTGCTTATTGCCAAAAGCTCTTTTTTGAACGAAAACACTGGTTATGTCTTTTAAGAAAGATCTCGACAAATCAACCCTATACGAAGCTGTTAAAACTCTGGTTGAGTCTCCAGAGAAACACATCCACCTCGACCAGCAGAAGCTTTTTACTCTGTTTAGCATCGCTTTTCAGTACATTCTGTTCCGCTCAACCAAGCACCCAGGTCACTACATCATTCGGATCGAGGATTCGCTCCTGGCCGAGAAACTGGCCCGCAAGGCCAAGGATGAAACTACCCGTAAATTCATGGGACGCTTGCTGGTTCCAAGACGCCTGGCCTACGGAAACTCCACCTTCCATCTGGATTACTTCCCTCTTGCCACCTGGGGGGTCACTAAGGACCTTCCTCAAGAGCGCATCCAGGGTGCCATTATTGTTAAAAATACCTCCCATAATCCCCTGATTGAGGAGTCGGACTTCCGCCACATCACAGAAGATGAGCAGGCCATAGCCCTTTTTGGAAAGAATTATTATTTAACTTCCCTGATGGACATTGCTCCAACAACTATTACCATCGCCTTTGACGAAGAGTTTGAAGGTCTGGAATCCATTCAATTTGATTTTATCGAAGAAAAATCTGAACGATTGGTCGACGGGGTTGTGATCCGGGACGATATCAATTTCGACGACTAGGTTTTCCTTACACCTTCGTTATACTCAACGACATTTTCTTTTCCGCTCCTATCCCACTCCTGCCAGCGGCCGTGTTTTAAATCGTCTTTGTATTTTCCCTGGGCCTTGATATCCCCATTGGTATAGTAAAAAACCCACACACCGGTCTTCTGCCCTTCGAGGTAGTCACCTTCTGCAAGGAGAAGCCCGTTATCATAATTATGCTTCCAGAATCCGATGCGCTTTCCCTTCGAATATTCTCCCTCGGCGGCGAGAACTCCACTTTCAAAAAAGAGCTTCGTCACTCCATCTTTATAATTCTTCGGGTAGTACAAGTCCTGGGGAGGAAGCTCCCAGCGAAAACCATAAACCTTCTCTTCCATCTGAAACTTTCGAAGAGACTTCATGATATAAAACTTCGCTCCTTCCCTTTCCTGGGTCGAAACTTCTCCCAGATAGGAAAGTTCGTCCTTTAAGCGGGACATGAACTTAGGAAGGGAGCTTTCTAGCTCCATGATTTTTTCCTGAGGAGATCCATGAATCGATTTAGCAAAAAGACCGATCATCTGTTCCTGAGAATTAAGAACGGTTTCAATATCACCGGATTCAAGTTCGAGGAAATCATCAAAGGTCTTGATGTTTTTCATGACGTAATTCATGAAGACCGGATCTTCCAGGACACCAGTCGTAAAAATCTGTGCGCGACTCTGGAACGGAGTCGTTTCCATATTGATGACAAATTCCTTGAACCCGTCGATCTGACGCTTTTTAATACGATCAAGCATACCCATAGGAAGCTATTATAAGGATGAAGGATCTTCATTCCAAAAAATATTTCCAATTCATAAGTCTGTGAATTCTCGAGGGAGAAATTGCCGGTTATTAGATCATTCTTAACAAAAAGTGCTCCACAAAGTAGCCGTAACACTTGAACAGGCCAGACTGTCAACTTCTGTTGGAGTTTGGTTAAGATCCACCTTCTTTCTATTAACCTTTTCCTGACTTTCAATTCCGCCTTTCTTTAGGGATAAGTGCCCCAAGAACTTAAAACCCTAAGGAGTTTCCATGAAATTATCATTCATCGCTTTAGCTTTCACACTTATGACCATTTTAAGTGCCAACGCTTCAACTGCTTCTTCTTTTTCGCCTCGTCACTTGAAAAAAATTACTGATGCTGTGGCAAAAAAATGTTACCTGGTTGGAAACCTTCAAGAAGTAGCAACTCACACAAGAGTAGACAGAGTTGATCAGGGGATCATTGATTACTACTATAAGTCAGAGTTTCTTATGGAAGTAAGAGTGGATCAGGGACTCTTTGATACTTATAAAGTGAATGTTGATTCAGCGATTTTCGATGCTTACGATCATGCTGATAAAGACTGGGGCATTATCACAGTTGATTCAGTTTCTTGTGAAATGATCTAATACGATTCTTTTAAAAGACCTTGTGGTACTCAATCGCAAGGTCTTATCTTTTAACTCTTTTTTATCTTTTGAATGGTCTTTAAAAACCGCTCTTTGAAGGTCTTGATTTCTTCATCAGTGGGATCAAAGCTCAAGGAGATCCTGAGTCCATTTCTGGCCACTTTGATGAGCCCGGTTTGTGTAAGAACGGCACTGGCCTTAGCGGCCCCACTGGAACAGGCGGAACCAGCACTGATCTCAAGGCCGTTGATATCGAAAAGGGCCAGAGCAATGTCACTGGTGAGATCATTGAGATAAAAATAAATCGTATTACTCGCCATGACCTCGGAGTTTAAGACTTCTCCCACTCCACTGAGCTCAGCTTTGATAAACTCCACCAGCGCGTTTCGTTTAGCGAGAGTTTTCCCGGGATCAATTTTTAGAATATCAGTCAGAGCAAGATGAACGCTCTTTACTCCCATGACGTTTTCCGTACCGGAGCGAAGGTTAAACTGCTGAGAGCCGCCCTTGATGAGTGGATGAAATGGTATCTCACTTTTAAAAAGAGAAAATCCAATTCCCTTCAGAGCACCAAACTTATGGGCGGAAAATGTCCACACATCACCCACACTGAGGTCTTTCCAGTTTTCAATTTTTCCCGGGGCCTGAACCGCATCCACATGAATATAAAGATCAGGAATTTCTTTTAGCTTTTTTAAATCTTTGAGAGAGGAGATTTGCCCTGTTTCATTATGCACCCACAGGTGGTGGTAGAGAATGATGAGGTTGGGGTTGTTATCTTTTTTGTCCTTAAGAACATCAAAATTTTTTTCATGTTCGTAATGGAGCTTGTTATTTCTCTCTATTTCTAAAAGTTTTACATGAGGCCCAAAATACTTTTCCTCAAGGCTTGTGACCGCTGGGTGATCGATTCTGGAAAAACAGATAAGAAGATCCTTACCCTCTAGTCTCGCTGTCTCAGAAAAAGAGTATGCGAAAGTATGAAAGGCTTCTGTGGCACCGGAGTGAAAGAAGAGCCTGGTATTCTTATCGGTTTTATTGAAAGTCTTGAAAATGAAGGAGCGTGCTTCGTTGATGATTTTTCGCGAGGCCTTGCCATCAGTGTGTTGACTGGCAGGGTTAGCAAAAGGAAGATCGCCGCTCTGAAGCCAGTGTATAACTGACTTCGAGAGCGGCGATGTTGCATTATAGTCGAGGTAGAGACGTTCGAGATTCACCTGCAGAAAGAAACCAGATTACTGGTTCATTTCTCCAATGTTTTGGCGAATAACGGACTCATTTCCGCCAGTCTGTTCAGCAGCAGCTGAGTAAGCAGCACCGGCGCCTTTGCGGGCAAGATCACCAAGAGTTGTAGTAGCAAGATAATCCTGCATGATCGTACCAAGGTTTTCGAAATAAGATTTAGTCAGGTTGAATTCTTTTGTATCAACGATAGCGTTGATCTCCTGACCTTGCTCATCCTTCATGATCTCGATACCAGAGCTTGGTACACCAAGGATGTCACGAGCTGGGTTGATGTTCTCACCAACACAGTCTAGTACGTCTTTGATTGAGATTTCGTCCTGAGAACGAGAAAGCACATAACCGCCTCCAGGTCCACGAACTGACTTAACTACTTTACCTGTACGTAGCTTTCTGAAAAGCTGCTCAAGATAGTGTAGAGAGATTGATTGTCTTGTAGAGATTTCTTGAAGTCTTACTGGATTTCCATTTGAGTGGAAAGTAAGGTCAAGCATAGCTCGAACTGCGTAACGGCCTTTAGATGTTAGTCTCATTGTCTTCCTCCATAAATCCAAAAAAGTTGGTAAATTCCTTTATCGGGCTCCGAAACCATCCTTGTCGCCCGTGAGATTCCATTCTGAATGTCGCTCACAACAATCCAGACTAAATATCTCCTAAATAGTATGACCTTTTCTTTTTTCCGACGTCAACTTTTAAATCTGAAACAATTCTGTATTTTCTGTAGGGGCACTGAGAAGAGCAAAAAAGTGGATAAATATCGCTAAGTTAACTACGAACTACAACTCGCCCGGTGTTATAATGTCTCCGGGCAAAAAATTCCGACGAACTTAGTTAGTCTTCATGAAGGGAGTATAAAAAGTAGTTTCTTGAAGGTCCTTCCGGACTATCACTGGTGCCTTCGTTGATGAAAACTTCCAGTAGATAAGGAGTGAAGTTTTCTGGAATTTCTCTGATTAATCTTCGCGCGAATTTCATCCCCCACTCAACAAAGAAGTATTGTTTGTCTTCCAGATAGATCGGGAGTTCGAGTTGCAGGATTTCTTCGTTCTGCTCGATACGATAAAGATCGGCGTGCAAAAAAGTTTTTGCTTCCGAGAGAATTGAGTAAGTCGGACTTAATGTTTTATCGTCGCCGATAAAGGCCTGAGTAAAAGTTGTTTTTCCTGCTCCGAGATCTCCTTCCAGGATGATCATACAGGGAACTTTAGTCAGATCCTTGAGTTCATACACGATGTAGGAGAGGTCGGACTTATAAACTTTCTTCCATTCTCTGATAAGCTTTTTGTTCATCTCTAATCCCGAAGTAATTCATCCAGTGCTTTAAAAGCTTCCGGGAAGGCATCAATTAAGTTAGTGGCCGACATAGGTCTTACCCCAAATTTCTCTGCAGCATACCGACCGGACCAGGTGTGAATAAGAACACCAAGAAGGATGGTGCGGTTAAGATTTTCGTAAATGTTATATAAGGAGTCCCGCTTTTTGAGATTTGCTTCCTGAGCGATAAGACCACCTAAGATTCCGGTGAGGACGTCACCGACTCCCCCTGTTGCCATGCCGTCATTTGGTGAGAAGTTGAAAAAAGTTTTTCCGTTTGGAAAGCCGAGGTAAGTACAAGGGCCTTTTAAAATGACGGAACAATTGATTCTTTCGATGGTTTCTTTTAAATGGTGATAAGGGGCCTTCTGAACTTCTTCAAAAGGAACGCCGGTAAAGCGAGCGAACTCTCCGAAGTGAGGAGTCATAAGGGTCGGAGCATTTCTCACCCGGAAGACTTCAGCATCATCCTTCATGTTCAGAACGTTGATGGCGTCAGCATCAAGAACCACGGGTCCTGAGAAGTTATTCAGGATTTCCAGAACCAGAGCGCGGGAACGAAGGGATCTTCCCAGCCCTGGCCCAATAACGATGGAATCGTACTTCACAAGGTCTTTGATGAGCTTTCCCCACTTCCCCTGATCCAGAGGTACATAGCCTGTCATAACTTCAGGAATAAGCCTTGTGATGAATTCCTGGTACTGAGGCTCCCAGGTGGAAGCTGTGACCAGACCCGCTCCCACTTTAATGGCGGCGGAACTTGCCATCACAAGTGCTCCGGTCAAACCATGAGATCCACCGATAACAAGTGTGTGTCCAAAAAGTTTTTTATCCCCGAACTTGTTTCTCGCCGGTGGAAGATCATTTTTAAGATCTTTATCAATGAGAAACTTATCTGCGTTTCGTCCGATGATTTGTTTCGGAAGACCACTTGGGATCACTTCCACTTCCCCTACGAGCCTTGCTCCATCGGCCTGGTAGTAGCCAAGCTTGGGAAGACCTACAGCGAGAGTTAAATCGGCCTGGATGGCATTACCCTGGATAAGACCTGAATCCCCTTCAACTCCTGTAGGTATATCCAAAGAGATGGTATAGGCCTTCTCCTGGTTGATGAGATTGATCACGTCATAGAGAAAATGGGAAAGGGGCAGTCGTACTCCCGTACCGAAGATAGCATCGATGATGATCTTGGGAGCGGAGTTCTGATGAAAGTAGCCTTCAAGAGAGGAAACCTCATCAATATGATTGGTGCGGACACCATAGGTTTTTGCAATTTTCAGCTGATCCTTAACTTCCTGAGAACAATCTTTTTCTTCAAACAGTAAAAAGGCCCGTGCTTCATGTCCCATGCTCGCCAGGTGTCTTGCGATGGCAAGACCTGTTCCCCCGTTAAACCCCTTACCGATCATGAAGATGAGCTCACCCATGTTGATTTCAGGGCCAAGTTTGTTCACGATGGCCTTGGCACCAAGGAGGGCCACATTTTCGATGATAAGTTTTTCGGGAAAGTGATTCTCGGTTTGAGCGACTTTCTCGAGTTCTTTCATTTCTGAATGTGTGACAATTCTCATAATTAACCTTTCAGCGGATATTTATTAATAAGGGTCAGCATTTCTTTAATCACATGGCCAAGTCCGATGAAGAGGGACTCGGCGATGATCCAGTGACCGATGTTATATTCCTCGAACACTCCCTCTTTTAAGAGTGGTTCAAGGGAGTCGAATGTGAGACCGTGGCCCGCGTGATAGCCCCAACCTTGGGCCTTGATGATGTCCCGGCCCTGTTTATATTTTTCAAGATGAGGAACAAGATTTTTCCCGGAGAGAAAATCTTTGGCGTACTCACCAGTGTGAATTTCAACTGCATCGGCCTTAAGGGACAGGCATCTTTTTAAGACGGCTTCGTCGGCCTCCACAAAAAGTGAAATCTTCGTCATTGGTGAATGCTTCTTGATTTCATCGCAGGCAAATTTCACTCTCTGGAAATTTTTGTCATCGATAAGATCAAGGCCACCTTCAGTGGTGCGCTCTTCTCTTTTCTCAGGAACGAGGCACACCCATTCCGGTTTTTCTTCGATTGAGATTTTCACCATCTCGGGAGAGGCCCCCATCTCAAGATTAAGAGGGAGTCCTATCTTCCGGCACAGGTCATGGACTTCGGGAACGTCCCTGTCCTGAATGTGTCTTCTGTCTTCACGCAGATGAATGGTGATCTGATGAGCACCGGTAGCGAGGGAAACTTCCGCGGCCCTGACAACCGAAGGATAAAATTCTCCCCGTTGTTGTCTAAGTGTGGCCACGTGATCGATATTGACGCCTAAACGCGCGTATTTCATTTTAAACCTTTAAGTAAGAGACTTCTTCACCACTTCAGAGAGCTCGTGACAAAGGGAAGCTACCAGGGCCTTGTCTCTTCCTTCCACCATCACCCGGGCCAGAGGCTCTGTTCCGGAATAACGAAGAAGAATTCTTCCTTCTTTTCCAAGCTTCGCTTCAGCACTGGACATGGCCTTCTTGATGTCGGCCACTTCTTCGAAAGGAATCCTCTTCTGGATAGTGACGTTTTTCATTTCCTGTGGAAAGAGTTCGATATCCCGGCAAAGTTCAGCCAGATCCTTATCGTAGAACTTAATGCTCTCAATCACCTTGAGGGCCGCAAGAATTCCGTCCCCGGTGGTGGAGTATTTTTTAAAAACCAGATGTCCTGAAGGTTCACCACCGAAAAGAGCGCCGGTTTGTCTCATGTGCTCAACGATATACCTGTCTCCCACTTGAGTACGGATAAAATTTAGTCCCTGCTCTTTTAAAAAGAACTCCACCCCAAAGTTACTCATGACTGTTCCCACAACTTCTTTAGTGGGACCAATCTCGTGATTGTCTTTTAAGAACTTTCCACACAGACCAATGAGCTTGTCTCCGTGAATGACTTCACCTGAAGAATCCACAATCGTTAGTCTGTCACCGTCACCATCAAGACAGACTCCAAGATCAGCACGGAATTTTTTTACGTTCTCAGCGCACAGCTGAGGATGAAGGGCACCACAGGCCTTATTGATGTTGGTTCCGTTGGGAGTATTCCCGAGAGGAATCACTTCAGCTCCAAGTTCTTCGAAGACCACGGGAGCAAGTTTGTAGCCGGCGCCGTTGGCCCCATCCACCACGATACGAAGACCTTCCAGGGAATACTGAGGAGAAAGAGCGGCCTTGGTATGAACGATATAGCGACCGATCACTTCATCCAGACGCTTGGCATTGCCCAGCTGCTCCCCCCACTTCTGAGGAATGATGGACGGATCAAGAACCATCTTTTCCAGTTCCAGTTCAATTTCATCAGGAAGTTTATGTCCAGTGCGATCAAAAATTTTAATGCCGTTATCTTCAAAGGAATTATGGCTGGCCGATATCATGACACCGGCATCGGCCCGCATGCTTTGAGTAACAAAAGCAACTCCCGGAGTCGGAAGGGGTCCCGTAAGAATCGCCTTCCCTCCTTGAGAACAAACTCCGGCCGAGAAGGCCTGCTCAAGCATATAGCACGAAAGCCTCGTGTCCTTACCGATGATGATAAGAGGCTTCTTAGAGAAATTTTGCTGAAAGTAGCTTGTCACAGCACGGCCCAGAACAAAGGCCACTTCACCGGTCATAGGATAGGTGTTGGCCTTACCCCGAATACCATCTGTGCCGAATAATTTACGAACTGACATAAAATGACTCACTTTAAGAATGAAATTCCAGATCTAAATATACCAGTTTATTGCACATTCACAATAATGGTCTTAGGTATCACTTCCAGAAGATGAATGCTGGGAGGAAGGATCACCTTGAGAGGGACTTCTGTTCTTCCCCTGGCATTGGCCGGAATGTCGGCCCAGATCTGAACAGTGGACGAGACATTTGATCGGTTTTTAATAATCTTCTCAGGGACAAGAAGTTTTACATCCGCTGCTTTGACTTTTGAATTGATTTTTCGCCGGTCAGAAAGAAAACGAATCGGCAGACTCTTCAATGTCAGGTTTGAGCTTGCTGCTTTGAGCTGATAATTAAGTTTTGCCTCATTGGATCCACTAAGGGAGAGCCTTTCATCGGGAAGGTGGATTTCCACCGACACCTGATCCTGACCGGGAAGATTCTCCAGATCAATGGGCCTTACCGGAAGCTCCTTCAGGCGGGTAATAATTGACCGGGGTCCATACACTTCAACCTCTGAAGGAACGAGGGTGGGATTTTGCAGAGAAAGTTTTTCCGGAAGGTGGCCCGCAAATTGAAGCCTTAGTGGCACAATCTTACTGGCCTTCTTTTCAAGCTTGATATTAATTCTTCGGGGAAGAACCCTTTCCACCACCATACCAAAAGGCAGATTCAGTTGGGCCGGGTTAATGTCCATGGTGAAGTTAAGCTGCCTTCTGGCATTAGCGCGATTAAGATCAATGACCAGCCGGTCTTCCCTTTCGGCCACTGTTCTCACGAAGGCCCTGGGGCCCTCGATCAGAAACGTCACTTCCTGAACCGGCTTCTCAGCAAAGATCATATCCGGAGGCATGATGTATTCCAGTGCCACCGTTTTTTCGAATTTCACTTTTTCAGAATTTAATACGTATACCCAGATAAATACCGAGAGAAAAAGAGAGAGAAATTTTAATGAATGTTTCTTCACGCGGTTGCGCATTTTCATGAAGCACGTCCGGAAACAGTTTCAAAGGCCCCCACACGATCGATCTCGAGAAGAAACTTCCTGAGATATTTCCTTAAGAGCTCTTCATTTTCCATAAAGTGGAAAACACCATTGTAACAGATATTAATCTTCCCGGTTTCTTCAGAGACTGTCACCACCACAGCATCGGAAATTTCAGTAATCCCGAGGGCCGCGCGATGGCGTGTCCCGAAGTGGCGGTCGATTTCCACATTCTTGGAAAGAGGAAGAAAACATCCTGCTGCCTGGATCACACCATTGTAAATAATAATCGCCCCGTCATGCAAAGGGGATTTAGACTGGAAGATGGAATAAATAATATCGGAATGAATTTTTGAATCAAGGCGCGTACCAGTTGAAGAATAATTCAGGAGACCATGATTTTTTTCAAAGACAATCAGAGCCCCGGTTCTTTCACGAGACAGGGCCGAACAGGCCGCTACCACTTCTTCAATCTGTTGATCAAACTTTGAGCGGCCATTGCGACCGATAAACCTGGTGCTGGAAATTGAAACGAGAGTACTTCTGATCTGATCCTGGAACAATACAATGAGGATGATAAAAAGGTAATCAAAGAAGTTCTGGAGAATCCATGAAAGTGAGTAAAGCTCATAGATCTGGGAGATCCACCAGATCATGGCGAGAGCGATGAGACCAAAGAGCATCTGGTAGGCACGGGTCCCCTGAACGATCACCAGAAACTTGTAGACGATAACTCCCACGGCCGCGATGTCCAGAAGATCAATGATCCTGAAATTGGCAAGGAGAATGCCCAGCTGTTGCAAAGTTACCTCTTAAAAAATGAATTCTATGATGAGCTTATCGGAGGAAGGAAAAAGATGTTTAGGTTCCAACACACTTTTGGTAGAGGGATGAGTCATAAAATGACACAACCCTCTACCAAAAGTGTGTTGGAACCTTTCTTATGCGGCTTCCTTTTCTGTATCAACTTCAGGAGACGGGATCTTACCACTCTTAATCTGCTCAACGATCTCGTCTGACATGAGCATTTTCTTACGAAGGGCCTCACGGGAAATTCCCATGGCCGTGGCGGCCTTGGACTTATTTCCTTTATGGCGCTTGATTTCAGCCATAATCATCTCTCTTTCAACCAGTGCTACCCGGTCCTTAAGAGGAATGGCCGGATCATCGGCATGAGGAATGTTCTCCAGGAGGCAATTGGCGGTTTTAGTGACATCAATAATAGGAGATGATTTACTTCCCAGATCAGTGATGACATGGGCCTTAGGATTATAAAGCACGGCCTTCTCAACTGCTCTTTCCAGTTCAGAGACGTTCCCCGGCCAGGCGTAACTAACCAGTTGCTCTTTCACCACATCAGAAAAATCTTTCAGAATAAGTCCCTGCTTTCTGCACTCCTTTCGAAGATTGAAGCTCAGGATATCTTCGATATCAAGAGGTCTCTTTCTTAAAGGATCAATATTCACTTCCGCTGAGCACATGAAGCTGTAAAGCTCAGGATTAAATGATCCTTCCTCTTCAATCATGCTGCGGATGTTTTTACTGGTGGTAAAAATCGTCCGGACATCGAGAGAAATATGAGATCCGGGGATTCTTCTTTCATTCAGGACCTGAATTAATTTTAACTGCATGGCCAGAGGCATGAAGGAAACTTCTTCAAACACAACGGTTCCGCCGATGCATTCCTCGAGTTTACTCCTCACTCCTTCTCCGCCAAAAATCTCTTTAGAGAGAGTCTGTTCATCAACGCCTTTACAATTAATAACAAAGTAAGGGGCCAGACCGCGCTTTCCTTCGTTATGAACGATGCGGGCAAAGAGTTTTTTACCAACACCCGGCTCACCGGTAACAACAAGAGGAGAATCAATATCCTTAAGCCTTACGATGGCCTTTCTGATTTCTGATGTCTGTGGAGAGCGTCCGATCCAGGCATACTCACGGTCATAAGGAGTCGAGAATCGTCTGATGAGAGACTTCTCAGACATGGGACTATAGTTATGGAAAACAGAAGAAAGAATCAAGGCCAGAACCTTCATTGTTTTTTCATCTTCCACAGTGAAGCGATCTTCATTTCTCTTGTTTAATACTTCAATCACACCAATGATTTTATCTTCACGGTTTGAGATCGGACTACAGATAATAGAACGGGTATCAAAGCCCGTGGTCTTATCCATCTCTTCCGAGAAACGAACTTTGTCATTCTTGGTATCGATGTTAAGTGAAACTCCGGTGGTAAAAACCGATCCGGCGATCCCCTTTCGGTAATCAAACTTCAGAAGATCCTTATCGATTCCCAGGGCCGCCACAGCTTCCAGCTCATTGGTCTCAGTATTAATAAGAAAAATAGACGCGCGCTGGGCATTCAGAATGCGCACGATTTCTTCCAGCATGGATTCAACGAATTTTTCCTTGTTCCCAAACTGGGTGATGTCCTTAAAAAGTGACAAAAGGAGAGAGAACATCTCAAAGCCCTCTTTCTCAGAGGCATAATGCTGAGTCAGGGCGAGCTGAATGAGCGAATCTTTGAGTCTTTCAGGGGGAAGAGACTGAATGTACTGCTCAATGAAGCGCTTCATGTTGGTATAGTCTTCAGTATCAAGCTCAGCACCGTAATTCATGGACTCATGATCAGGAGAATTTACATCTCTGAAGGCCCTGACAATATTGGCGCCAAAATCGAAACGAAGACGCTTGAACTGAAGTGAGCAACGAAGAACAGTTCCGACAGCAAGAGGAAATGGTGTGGTAAAACCAATTCCCGTCATACTAACGTCTCCAAGTTTCACTTTATCTACGAACTGGAATTTTCCAAACTCATCCTCAAACTCAACCAGGAATTGGACATCATCCCTTGATTCAACCGGAACTCTGAATGATTGGTAGTACTTAAATTCCGAAAAACTGGTTAGCATGAAAGCTCCCTTTTAAACACAACTCACCCGGCTCATCGGCAAAAAGGATTCATGACTTTAGAAAAAATGCCTCTTAATTTTGGCAGAGGAGGGACTTCAAAAACTCCAGCATCACATTCTTGCCACTTACCTGCTCCAGCTGTTCGATCCCTGGAACCGAATTCATTTCAAGAACATAGGGCCGATTTTCATCCAGGATAATATCCATCGCCCCGTAGAAGGCCCCGGACTTTTCAATCAGACCAGAAACCAGAGGAGTTAACTCAGATGGTAGGTCCACTGCTCTGGCCTCACCGCTCTTTTTAAAGTTAGCGGCTATCCCCGACTTCGTCCTTCGCTCCAGAACCAGGGGCCCGATCCCTTTACAAAAAAAGACTCTGAGTTCACGGGAATTTTTAACGAAAGGCTGAAGGAGGTAATCCTCATCCTTACCCTTCTTATTTTTCCAGGTTTTAAAACTCTCCCAGGTAAGACCTTCAACTCCCCAGCCACCCTGTCCAATGGTGGGTTTCACTACCATCTCCGGATACAAGCGGAAAAATTTTTCAACCATAAGGAGATCCATCCCTTTCAGAGACAACCAAGGGAGAACCGGAAAATTTTCTTCATCCATCCACTGATACTGTACAGTTTTTGAACGGAATTTATTGAGGACCGGCAAAGGATTAATGATCCTCTCAGCGGGAAGCGATTTCAGGAGCATAAGATCCAGGTCACTGCCATAGACACCGGTGGTTCTCACCACATAAACATCGGCGGCGGGAATCTCAAGGTCACTCCATGGATTAAACAGAGTAACCTCAGACTGCCCGACTTCTTCAATCAGTCTCTTAATAAAATAGGTTTCCTTATTCTTTGCCACGAGACAGATTTTTTTATTCATAAAGACAGTTTCCCGATCTTTCATTAAAATAGAGCCATGTTTTTAAAACTCATGCTGATTATGCTCATTCTTCCCGCTTTTGCCTACGCAGAAACAACTGCGGAAGAAACTCCCGTTGAAGCGAAAGTAAAAACACCCATACCCGCTCCGGTCTATCCCCTGGTCCCGGAAGTAAAAAAATTCTGTGATGACCTTAACAAGAAGTTCCATGAATATAAGTGGGGAGATGTTCCCTGCGAGCAGTACCAATGGAACCTTGTCCGTAAAACCAAAAAGGGCACACCCCTCATCTGGACCGTCTTTGGCGAAGAAAAATCACCGGCCGCTGAAAACACCACGCTCATCCTTTGCGGTGTTCATGGCGACGAAATAACCCCGGTAAAATTCTGCTGGGATCTCATCCGCGAACTGAAACTCAACCACACCTTCGATGACAAGCTCGTGGTAGTGGCCCCCTTAGTATCTCCAGACTCCTTCTTCAAACCCAGGCCCACCCGCACCAATGGTCAAGGCGTGGACGTGAACAGAAACTTTCCAACATCAGATTGGAGAGCGGAGGCCCACAAGCGCTGGAAGATTAATTACAAAGGCGACAAAAGAAAAAACCCAGGCCCTTATGCCGCGAGCGAGCAGGAAACCATTTTCCAGATGAACCTCATTCTCCGTTACAAACCAAATAAAGTCGTGACGGTTCATGCTCCACTGACGCTTCTGGATTACGACGGTCCGTCTCTGCGCGCTGAGGCAGGAAAATCGGCCAAAGACCTTCTTGAACAAATGTCCCAGAAGTCAGATGGCTACAAAGTTTCAAACTACCCTATTTTTCCAGGAAGCCTTGGTAACTGGGCGGGGAAAGAGAAACACATTCCAACTTATACCCTGGAACTTCCCAACTCAAATCCCCAGGAGACAGATAAATTCTGGCTTCTGTTTAAAGATGCTGTGGTCTTTGCTATCGGTCACAAGATGAAGCCAGCTTTGGATTAAGACTCTACCTTCTCCACATGCAACGTCTGTGTCGGGAACGCAAACTCCAGATCATTGGCCTCAAAAGCTTCATGAATATCCAGAAGGATTTTCTCATGAAGATCAGCATAGACATTAAAGTCTGGGGAAAGCACAAAATAAACTGTGTCGATATCCAGCGAGTAGGCCCCGTAATTCAAGAAGTGAGAGCGATCATATCTGGTGTTCTCATATTTCTTGATCACTTCTTCAATGAGCCTTGGTGCTTTCTTTAGATTTTCTCTTTTGGTTGAATAGGTCACACCCAGACGGAAGACGACTCGCCTTTCCTGCATTCTCTTAAAGTTACTGATTTTGGCCGAGAGAAGATTAGAGTTTGAGACCACAATCTGTTCACCGGCAAGGCTTCGGATCCGTGTGGTTTTAAGACCCACGTGTTCAACAGTTCCCATCCAGTCATTGACGATGATGAAGTCTCCGATGACAAAGGGTTTATCCAGTACGATGGATAATGATGAGAAGAGGTCTCCCAGGATGTTCTGGGTGGCAAGAGCGATGGCCACACCTCCGACCCCTAATCCCGCGATGAAGGTTGAAACATTCACACCGAGGTTATTAAGAGCGAATAACAAGATTCCTGCGATGATCAAAAACTTCAGGATAAGACCAATGAAGTCCATGGTTGTTTTAACCGAAGGGTCGTTGTTCTTTCTTTCTACTGTGAACCCAACCCAGCTCGCTACCGCTTCTTTTGCCCAGCTGATGGCCTGAAGGGCGAAGAGGACAACGAAGATCCTTTCATCCCATTTAGCATAATGAGGATCAATTTTTATAAACTGAACTCCTGCATAAAGAGAGACTCCGATCATGAAGTAATGACGAGTGACACCTAATACATTCAAGATGAGGTCATCTACGTAGGTATCAGTTGTTGCTGAAATTTTTCTTAGACGGACGATGCCGATGTTCTTAATGAGCCACAGACCGACGTAAGTCCCAACGGCCGTGAGTAAAGGAAGATAAACTTCGCGAGAGTAAAGAACTTCAATGGACATTATCATTCTCCTTTTGAGCATTTGGAGTTGGAAGGAGTTTCACCAGAATGGCCGGAAGGATGATTAATCCTGCTCCGATCAAATAGGCGTTAACTGAACCAAACCTCCAGTAAACAAGGGCGGCATAGACCGGCCCGAGAACTCTTCCCAGAGCTCCCAGAGAACGGAATATACCAAGACTTTGTCCCTGCATGTGTGCAGGTGTATAAAATGAAACAAGTGAGGTTAAACACGGAATGATCATCGCTGATCCGACTGCTAAGAAGAAGAGCCCTCCATAGAGCATCCATCCCGCTTGAGCATAGGCCAGAAGAATGAGCCCCGGAATGATGGCAATGAGACCCTGGAAGCTCATTTTACGCTCCCCGATCTGATGGGCCTTGCGTCTCACATACCCACCTTGAACCATACCGATCACAAATCCAATGAAGATGAACATGTAGGCATTGTCCATGGAGCTGTAGCCCAGGCGCTCAACCGCGAGGAATGTGAGGGTGAACTCCATTCCTGAAAAAGCGGTGATGAAAAGAAAGTAGGCAAAGTTCGTGAGGTTTACTCCCTCATAGGGAAGAGGCTTCATGAGTTTAAAAGGATTCACACTTCGCTGGATATGGGCCTTCACACCTTCTCTTAAGGTTTCCGGAAAGGCTTTCCAGATGAGAAAGAAGTTAACAAAGCTTAAGAGGGCCGCAAGGAGTGCCGGGGTTGAAAACGGATTGATTCCATATTGGGCGAGATCAGGGTTATGAGCAATCGGGTTATAAAGGGAAAGGATTCCCCCTAAAGCTGGACCAAAGACAAACCCTAAAGCAAAGGCAATTCCAATCACTGCCATGCCTTTGGAGCGATTCTTCTCATCGGTCACATCACTTACCACCGCTGAAGCGATGGAGAGGTTTCCGGACATGACTCCTCCCACCAGACGGGCAAGAATCAAGAGGGTAAATGATCCAGAAAAAAACCACATGACATAGCTGATGAAGAGCCCAAAGACCGAAATTAAGAGCACGGGTCTTCTTCCTACCCGATCTGAGATTCCTCCCCACAAAGGAGCGGCAAGAAACTGCAAAAGGGAATAAAGCGCACCCAGGAGTCCCCCGAAGAGCACGATGGTACTCATCTGTGGAGTGCCGTCAGCGGTGAGAGAGATGGTCTGAATATTGGAAATAAGATCCATCATTCCGGAGAGAAAGAAGTTATCCCGGTCCACTTCCAGATAGTACTTGGCCATGGCCGGAAACATGGGGAAGATGATGGAAAAGCCCACGAGATCCAGGAACATGGTAAGAAACATGAGCTTTAAGACTTTCTTTGATTCGTCAGGCATTTTGGCCGGGGCGATTTGTTCCTGTTCTTTTATCACTTTTTTGTACCTTTCTTTGACGTCGATTTTGTATGAGAGTTCATGCCTTTCGGTTTCTGAACCGTTGGCATAGGTGTTGATAAACTCCGCGTAGTCTTTGATCCATTCCGGATCTGCATTAAGGCATGGAATATGAACGAGAGTTCCCCCCGCTTCTTTTACTTCATGGCCCAGTTCATTTCCGATTTCATCCGTGGTCTCAAGGCAATCCACCACAAAGCTCGGGCAATAAACACCAATTTTTTTTGTGCCACTTTTAACTTTCTTAATCACAGTTTCATCGGTGTAAGGCCCTAGCCACACTTCTCGTCCAAAGCGGGATTGAAAGGTCATGGAGATGGGGATGGGAGAATGAAGCTTTTCTTTAATCAGTTCATAAGTTTCTAAACAATGAAGAAGATAGATATCTTTTTTCTCAAGCACTCGCCGTAGAGGAATCCCATGAAAGGAGATCACGATTTCTTCCATGTCCGGATTGGATTCAAGGGATTCACGAATTTTTCTGACTGAGTTATCAATGAAGGCCCGGGAGCGATGATAGGAGTTCACAATGGTGAAGGTCGGAAGATTTACTCTGCGCTTAAACTCTCCCCCTAAGGCATCAATCACGGAGGCAATGGTGCTTTCCGAATACTGGGGAAACTGAGGCAGTACCAGGACTCTCTGAGCGCGGGTAAAGACGTCTTCTCTTTCCCACTCATCAAAGACATCTCCCGCTCTGGGTGAGGACAAAAGGAAGGCGTGGTTAAGTTCAAGATTCGGATCAAGTTGGGGCCTAATGGCATCGGCCACTTTCACCGTATTGGTGATCAGGGGAAAGCCCCCTTCATCATAAATTCTGGAATAGGCCGCAGCTGATCGTTTTGGTCTGAAAGGCAGAACAAAGAGATTCAGGATGATCTTCCAATACAAAGGATGGGCATCAACTACTCGTGGGTCCCCCAGGAATTCCCGAAGATATTCACGGACATCCGCCACTTTTGTACTTTTAGGTGAGCCCAACTGGCCCAGAATAACTTTGATTTTTTCCACTATGCGCTACTTTAGGTTGAAAGAGTCCTTTCTTTTTGTCATAACTCTCCCTAAATGACCAGAATCAAAAGCAATCAGAGGGAGACTGTCTTGAAAAAGTCAAAGTCGGAAGGCCGTAAAGATAAAGAATTAGGAACAGTGACACTCTTAGGTAACACCAAGACGAACTATCCGGAAACCTACTCTCCGGAAGTCCTGGAGAAGTTTCCTAACAAGAATCCTGATAATGACGCCTGGACCACCTTCATCTGCACTGAATTCACCTCTTTGTGCCCAAAAACTGGTCAGCCGGATTTTGCCAAAATTTTTATCAACTATATTGCCGATAAAGAGATGGTAGAGAGTAAATCTCTAAAGATTTATCTCTTCAGCTTCAGGAACCACGGGGACTTTCATGAGGACTGTATTCAGAAAATCACGAAGGACCTCTTTAAGCTCATGAAGCCAAAGTATATCGAAGTCATGGGAGATTTTACTCCCCGTGGTGGCATAGCCATTTTCCCCTACGCCTCTATGAGCAACGGAAAGAGGCAGTATGAGGACCTCAGGATGTCCAGGATGGCAAATTATGCTCCAGGTAAGTATGGGATGGACCTGTCTCGCCTTTATTAAGAGATTGGGTTAAAATGGATATCAAAGGATGTGATCTATGATGGGCTTAGGAATGGGTGAATTAGTCATTATACTTTTGATCGTGGTGCTTTTCTTCGGTGGAAGAAAACTTCCTCAGTTAGGAGCTTCTCTTGGGGAGTCCCTTAAAAATTTCAAAAAGGGCATGAAAGAAGACGATACGGATAAAAAGTCCTAGAACTTCTCCACCACTTTCATCACCACCGGATCATTCTCCGTGAGGTTTTCGATTTCCTGAAAGACCTTAAAAACCACTTCTTCATATTCCGGACTCTTTCCCTGTTGTTTTAAAATCTGAAGGATGTAGCGAGTGGCCCGATCAATGAGCTTATTGTTGCTGGGCCTTACCCAGGTCATCACGTTCCCCTCATAACGGTTCAAGATCCCCATTATCAATGTTGAGTGTGCGTTCAAAAGCATCTTCACCATCAGGTGATTAAATAGATGATCATCTCCCCATTTAAAGGACACCTTTTCACTTTCAAATTCAAAATGAACACTCCCTTCACAGTAAGTGATACTGAATAGAGACGACGGTAATTTTCCTTTCCTGTCCTCAAGACCCTGTCTTGATATATCAAAGCCCAGAAGTTTTTCCCGGTTAATCCTTCCTTGAAGCTCTGGCCAATCCACTGGCCGTGGCCCGCGGGATAAAAGTTTTTTCCAGGCATCGATTGAAGTCTCTGCCTCAGGGATAAACAGATAGGAAAGGGCCGGTTGATATTCAGGATCAAGACGGTTTTCAAATCCCCGCAGTGAAAAAGTAGGAGACCTTTCAGTTGTATCCGTGAGGATACTGATTCCCATAAAGGGTCCCGTGACATAATTCAGGTATTTTTTTTCCTGATAAAGCCGGGCCTCAAGGGTAGTGAAAGGAGCAAAGTTTTCATAGGAAGTTGTGGTTAATCTTGAAAGAAAGTCCTGATAGAACCTTTCAAATTCACTCTTATCTTTGTGCTCATAGAGAAGACCCACACCGATTCCCAGCATAAGGGCGGTTGAGGCCTGCATCCGGGTTGAACCAGAGATCGCCATGGGCCCCACGGTGAGATTTACTTTTTTTATTTTGTCATTTTCCAAAACTTCCCGGGATCTCCTGATGGGTTTTAGAAGTTCATCCGGATTGCAGTAAAGAAAGTACGGACTTCTGGTAGAGATCTCTGAAGCTTTGTTAGCAGCTCCGATCACAAAGGGCGTTTCGCCGCCCTCTGTGGAAGCAAGGAGAAGGTCTCCCTCACTGAAACCAAGTTCCAGGAGCTGCCTTTCGCCGAAGTCGGTTTTATCCTCAAAGCTTTCCACTGATTTGATCAGGGCGTAATCTCCACCGGCCATGAAGGAGATGACCTGTTTGGTGTCGCCGAATTTTTGTCTGAATAAAGTTTCCAGAACCAGTGACAAGCGTCCCGTGGCCCCGCAACCGCACATGAAAACTTTTTGACCTTCTTTAAGTGTCTTACTTATTTCCTGGGCCATCTCCCAAAGGACATCACTTTTATCTTGCATGAGATGAAGGGCATCACGATCAACTTCCTGAAGAAGACTCAAAGCTTTTTTCACATCTCTTTTAACTAATTGAGAAAGATCTTTTGTCTTGGGATGAAAGCTTTCTGTAAGAAGATGACCAAGTTGAAATTCATGGGAAATTTTTAAAAAATCTCTGGTTTTTACTGAAGCAGCCGCTGTCACTTTATCCGCCTTGAAGTCCCTGTCTGGCTATTGTAGAGAGTTTACTCTCGTTCTGGGAAGGAGTTCAGGAAAGACTTTTTGAGGAAGTTAACCCTGTGCACAAGTAAAAACTGCCTTGAGATCTCAAGATCTTCTAACGCTAATCTTGATACTTCCTGCACTGCTTGTCAGTTTAGGTAACAATTGCCAATCTAGGGTCGATTCTTTAAGTCATGTTTAACATCCTGTTTTTTGGGAGTATTTATGAACAAAATTTTGTTTCTTTGCACTTTTTTAGTGTTCTCACAATTTGCAACGGCCGCAACACCTAGTGCACGCTTTCTTCGATCTACTTTTGATTCAAGAAACGCTAGCGCAGAAATGCAGGTCGCTGCTGCCAAGGCCCTGAGTCAGTTCGTTTCTGAAAATGAAACTATCCGTACTCTTCTTGCGGTTGCCAAGGATTCTGGTTTCGAAACTAGAGTCAGAGTTGAGGCGGTGAAGTCACTTGCCACTGAAGCTCAGAATTCCCGCACTCACAGAGAACTTATTGCTCTTTATGAAAGAGAGTCAGACCTCAAATTGAAGGCCTGGATCCTTAAGTCTCTTTATCTTGCGGCCCCTCAGAGTCAGGTGAGAAATTTTCTTGAGAATGTTTTAAAGACTGAAAGAAATGATGAGCTTCTTAAGGCCGCTGCTTTCGCCGTCATGACAACTGCTACAACAAATTCGACCACCAGGATTCTTACCATCATCATCAATGACAATCGTTTTTCTGATGACGTTAAAGTTGAGGCCCTTAAGTCACTTTTCTGGCTACGAAAAAGAGACTTCTATGACTTCCTTGAAAACATAGCTCTTAATAAGAATGTTGGTACATTGGTAAGAGTGGCAAGCGTGAAGCTTCTTCAGGTTGCCTTCCATCAGTCAAACGAGAGAGTAAACTTCCTCACTGGTCTTGCAGCGAGAGAAACTAATCTTGAAGTACGTCTTGCGGCCCTGGATGCTTTACGTCCGCGCTTTGAAGAAAGAGACGTAAGATGGTTCCATCTTGCACGTGATCCTCATTCTACGTACACCAGAAATCCTCTGGAAGACTAAGATAATTGATAATCTATTGCCCTCGCCACTCCTTATGGAGTGAGCGAGGAACAATTGTTCCTTCATTTGTTCGCTACAGGGAATACGAATCTTTTAATTCTTCAAAGACGTAATGGACTTTCCCGTCCTTCACTTCGATGTGTGCTTCTCTCTCCACTTCAGTCCCTTTGTCAGCCGCTCTCAAAACCTTGCAGACTTTATTCTTAAAAACCACTTTTCCGGACTTCCTGGAATAAACCGCGCAGTTGTAGATTTTGTTCAATGAAGTGGTGCCCCCAATGCTTTCCAGGTAAGTGATGAGAGTGACCCCATCGGAAATCTCCCTGGCAGAGATTTCAGTTTTCTCAGGATGAGCAATGATTTTTACAGGTTTTTTAAGGGCCTTATCATGAAGGAAGGTTTGGTTCTTCTCATGCTGAATTTCCCAGGCATGAGCAACAGAAGCAAGCAGAAAAAACAGAGTTAAGAATTTCATCTTATGTACCCCTGTCTTCTGGCGTAGTTTTTATAAGGATTATTGGGATTAAAGGCCCAGGCCACTCCGGCGTAGAACTGATGCTCCGTAATTCTCTCGCCGTTAACAGTGACGTTCACTATTTTCCTGGACTCCATCCAGTCCTGTTTATCGATCCCGGGAACATGGTAGTGACAAACGTTTTCCTTGATTTGCTGGCAGCGATATGTGGAGTTCCGGTAAGCATAGACCTTAATGGCATTGGCAAGTTCTTCGGAACTTCCTGTGATGGCCGCCTTCCAGTTGGGATCCCGTGGGTTGTACATGGAAAACTGGGAACTCTGGAAAACCACATCCAGTTCACTGCTTCCGGGACTTCTCTCCTGTGCATAGCGGGTGCGGTTCTCAATGACTTTCATCACCGCGGCCATGTTTTCCTCAGGAGGACGGGTTCCCCTCGCCTCTCCATGCATGGTTAAAACCATGGCCATGAATTTTTGTTCTGAGGGAGGAAGTGAGTAGAGCTTGGAAAGAGTAGCGTAGGCCGTACCCGTAGAGCTTAATCTTAGCTTTTGCCTGATGCTGTCAAAGCAGCTCATGAAGAGATCCGGATTGTCATGGCCCGAATCAAGAACACTGCAGGGATCATTTGGATCCAGGTCTTTAGGGGCCTCGCAAACGAGGTTAGTATCCACGGCATTGTTTACGATTTCATTGGGATCAGTCTGGAAAACAGTGGCCGAAGGTGAAGTTCCCTTCTCAAACCATTTAGTGGAAATATAGAGAACTTTATTAACCTCCTTTCCATTTTCCTGGAAGA
>JBKHWS010000016.1:0-50238 GCA_046566385.1 Bacteriovoracia bacterium
TCCTTACTGCTTTGATAGAGGAATTAAAGTCTAACTAAAGAAGTCCATGAGGTGTTGCGTTATTGTTATTTTTTACATATTATCCCAAGGTCATTGCGAAAGCAGAGCAAAACCATTAGATATGGCCATTATTAATTTTGCTGAGGGTCTCGAGGACCTCAGATAGACGACCTTAAGGTGATTTATGTCACGGCCTCGTTTGCACGAGCTTCTTTTAAAAGTTTATGAAGCAAAAGAGCTTCTCCCTGAACTTTTGACTCATCCGGACTTCAGCACTTTTTGTGAAAAACATGGTCTAGAGATTAGTCCTTCGGATTTGATTTTTGCTTTCACTCACAAATCTTTCTCCCATGAATTTAATGTTCCCCATCAGGAGCAGTTAGAGTTTCTGGGGGATGCCGTTCTTCAGTTAATACTGACGGATGAACTTTTTGAAAGGTTTCCTCTGGAAAAGGAAGGACACCTTTCAAAGCTTCGCTCTGCCATTGTGAATGAAAAAAGTCTTTCCACCCTGGCCCGGGGTCTTCACCTGGATGACCTCATCATAGTGGGGAAGGGTGAGTTTAAAAAAGAGCTCTTTCATCAGGACCCGGTCCTGGCGGATACTTTTGAAGCGCTACTGGCCCAGATTTATCGCTTCCATGGACTTGAGTTTACCAAAGTTCTATTCCTGTCCTGGCTCAAGGAATTTATTCCCGGAGCATTTGAAGCGAACTTTCTGGATCACTTCGATGCCAAGTCGAAACTTCAGGAAAAGGTTCTCGCCAGATATAAAAAGCTTCCCCGCTATTCGGCCGAAAGTGTTGGGGATGAGTTTGAAGTGGGCCTTTGGATTAATGAAGAGCTTTCGGCCAGTGGAGTTTTCCCTTCCAAAAAACAAGGGGAGAAAGAGCTGGCACAGCTCGTTTTGAAAAAAGGTTTAATTTAGTCAGGAGTATATTTATGTTATTTGAAAACCAGCATCCCCACAACAAATCCATCATGATTGCCGTTCTGGGAAAACCGAATGTTGGGAAAAGTTCCTTCATCAATCACCTGATGGGATTTGATCTGACTATTGTGAGCTCCAAGCCGCAAACAACCAGAAATCAGTTTCACTGTGCTTTCACCATTGACCGTACAGAAGTCGTTCTTGTGGATACTCCGGGAGTTCATGCAACGTCTCAGGAACTTAACAAGAGAATGAATGGTCAGGCCCAGATGGGAGCTGAAGGTGTGGATATTAACTTTGTTCTCCTGGATCTTTCGACAAATGTTGTCGGAGAGTTTAAAGACTTTCTGAAAAACTTTGAAGCTCCCCTTAGCAGAACCTGGATCATCTTCACCAAGGCTGATCTCGTGAATAAAGAAGAGCTGAACCTCGCTCCGGTCATGGAAAAACTAAAAGAGCTTTGTCCTTCCATTGAAAAGCATTTCGTCATCTCAAGTAAGGACGGACACAACATCCATGAACTGACCGGTGCCATTCAGGATGCATCTGTGAATGCCCCTCATTTGTATCCCGGTGGTGACGCTTCAAACATGAATGAACGTTTTTTTGCTACTGAATATATTCGTGAACAGGCCTTCAGACTTCTTAAGGAAGAGCTTCCTTATGAAATCGCTGTGATCATCGATGAGTACAAGGATGTGAGGAAGAAAGATGAGACTGCTCCGCCGGAGGCGCACATCTCAGCGAGCATTCTGGTAAACAGGCCTTCCCAACGTGCAATCGTTGTGGGAAGCAAAGGCTCGGTGATCAAGGAAATTGGTGTCAATGCCAGAAAAAAGATAGAAGCGATGACTGGTGGCAAAGTCCACCTGAACCTTCACGTGAAAGTCTCTCCCAAGTGGATGAGCAATAACTACGTTCTGGATGAAATCGGACTTCCAAGAACTCAGAAATCCGCAAGAGTCTGGAGGAAGAAATGAGCCAAAGATCAATGGTGGTCTCCATCATAGGCAGACCCAATGTGGGGAAGAGTACCATCTTCAACCGCATGATGAGAAAACAACACCTCGCTATGACTCATGACCAACCGGGAGTCACCCGTGACCGTCACTACGGAATCATGAAACTCGATGAAGTCATTGACGGGGAACAACTCGAGGACGAAATCATTCTGGTTGATACTGGAGGTTTCTATCCCGACAAGATCGAAATCGATCCCAAGAAGAAAAAGAATAACGTTGACCCATTCTTTAACATCATGGCCGACCACGCCAAGCTCGCCATCGATGAATCGGATATCGTGTTGTTTGTGGTGGATGTAAGAGAAGGTCTTTTGCCATTTGATAAAGGAATCTGCGACTACATCAAATCCACCAGAAAGCCTTTCTGGCTTATCATGAACAAGTTCGACACTGAAAAGCAGGAGGGGGAGCAATACGACTTCTACACCCTGGGACTCGACGAAGAAGACATGTTGAGAGTCTCCGCTGAACATAACCGCGGATTTTTTGATCTACGTGAAAAACTATTAAGAGCTTCAAAGAAGTTCAAAGAATCAGAAGAAGCGAAAAAAGATGAAGAGTTCCTGCAGAAGGGTGTGCGTCCGGAAAATGATGTGGTTGCCAACGTGGCCATCATCGGTGCTCCCAATGCTGGAAAATCCACTCTTCTGAACTGCCTTGTCGGGGCCCAGCGGGCACTGGTTTCAGAGATAGCGGGAACCACAGTGGATCCGATTGAAGGTTACATTGACCTGTACTTCGGACCGGACATTGATCTGTTAAGTCCAAGAGACAACCAGTTCAGAAAAAAGAACGAAGAAATGTTTGAGGAACTCAAGCGTTTCCAGGAATCAGGTGACGTTGATCTCAACTTAGACATTGATGAAGAAGATCTCTCTGAAGAAGAGAAGAAGATCTATGTTGAGTTCGGCCAGACGGCGGAATCAACATTTGAAGATGGTGATGGGGATGTAAATGACTCCACAGACTTTTCTTTTGATGAATCTAATACCGGAACTGATCTCTACTCAGAAAAAGAAATCCTGAGTGCCATTGAGAAAAACTGGGATAACGTTCCGGAAGAGGAAGTGGCCAATCTGGAACATGCCACCCTCGTCAATCGCTGGAGGTCCATCAAGCTGGTCGATACTGCCGGAATTAGAAAATCCAAGATGGTCGAGGGCTTCATTGAAACGCAAAGTGTCTACCGGTCTTTAAGATCCATCTCAGAATCAGACATCGTCTTATTCATGGTGGATTCAACTTTGGGAATCACTCACCAGGACCGACGCCTTTGTGACATCGCTCTTGAAAAAGGGAAGTCAGTAATCATCTGTCTTAATAAGATTGATCTTCTGAAAGACATTTTTGCTGATCAAAAGAAAAAGAAAGAGTGGATTCAGAATCTTCGCGATGATGTCCCCTGGCTTTCCTTCTGCCAGCTGGTGACAATCTCCGCTCAGAAAAACCGGAACATCAACTACCTTCGTGAGGCCATCAAGCGCACGATCGTCATCCGCAATAGAAAAATCCCGACCGGTGCCCTGAACCGCTGTCTCCTTCACCTCACAGACGCAAATCCAGTGATCGTGAAGAAAACCAACGGCACAAGGTTTAAGGTGAAGTACGCTTCAATGCTGAAGTCGAGTCCGCCAACGTTTCTTCTGTTCAGTAACAAGTCCCAGGGGATCCCTGAAAACTATCGCCGCTATCTGGTGAACGGATTAAGAAAGGAGTTTGATTTAACCAATACTCCGGTTCATTTGATCTTCAGGACGTCGACGGATATTGAAAGACGGATGAAGAAAGTAGAGAAGAAGAGTTCGAAGAGATAGGTTGCGCATAAATTGTAAATTAGTCCTCTTATTTTCTCTTCTTTCTGCTTTGTCTCTGCTTCGAACTAGACCTTGAGCTAAAGCTCTGCGGTGACAAGAAAACTTTTTAAGGCCAAGGCCTTAAAAAGTAAAATTATCTCCGGGACGCAGGTCCCGGACAAGTTCGAAGCAGGTGCAAGTCAGAAAGGAGATAAAGATAGAAAACTTATCTACGATCCTATTATCATCACCAAGTAAAATTATAAGTAATAATCAGAGTCAGAACATTCCCCGTCAGATCTTCAAATCCATAGGTACTTTCTGCATTGTCCGGAATCTGCCGGAAATCCTGGGTAAATTTATCGTAGAAATTCACCACGTGATAAAGGCCCTCAACACTTACGTAGGATTGTTTGAGTTCGATGGGAAACTCCAGACCCATTCCGATTCCGGTTCCGATACCACCACCTGTGTCTTTGGGAATACTCTCTTTATCGATGAACTTGGTGGACTGATACCAGTATTCCAGGCGTCCGATGAAGTGCGGGTTTGAATAGGTAATGGCCGTGCCCAGGTCGCTGGTGTCGATGTAGTACTTGTATCCCACGAAGACCCGGGTGAAATCGGTAACAAGGGCCCCTAGTCTTCCCTGAGTGGGATAACCGTTCACCACAGTATCAAGAACCATGGTGTGTTTGGAATACTCAATACCTAGAATGATCGCCTTCTGGAAATCGAGAAAGTAGTTCACTGATAAGTGAAAGGTGGGGTGGTTGTCTTCGTAGGCCTGCCCACGGTTTCCGGTAAAAGTGGTGAATCCACCACCCAGGTTAACGGAAAAAAAACGTCCATAGCGGTAGAAGCGCTCGTCCTCCAGAACCTGGGCGCTTTCAAGATCCTCGTTGAAGTCTGAAAAAATATCGGAACCAGGCGTAAGATCATCTTCCAGCTCCTGCATGATTTGATCAGCAGATTGCCCGAAGGCAAGAAGTGGAAAGAGAATGAAAAGGAGAGCGATGTTTTTATACTTCATTATTTATTAAAGATAGAAGTGTACAGCTGCTCTGATAAATTGATCACCCAGGGTCTGAATAGTTGTACCGCCTTCAGCATCTGCATTCCGCGCCGATATTCCGAACTCAAAAGAAAAACCAATGCTCTCAAGGCCTGAAAAGTGGAACTCACTTCCGAGCGTTCCATCGATCTGATAGCCTGACTTCACCTTGTCTTCCTCGTTATCCAGGTAGGTGAGAGTGGCGAGAAGGCCCGCCATATAGAAGTTGAGCTGTGGTTCGTCAAAAATGATGCGATAGAACTTAACCCCTGCACCATAAATAGTATTGTCCTGATCGGATTCAAACCCCAAAAGACCTCCTAAAGCGAAGGTTTTGGACTGTTGAACTTTTAAAGAAATGGCAGGAATGTCATTGGCCAGCTGATTGGAAGCTCCGATTCCCATTCGACCCCGTAAATCAGCAGAAAAAGCAGTTGAAGAGAACAGCAGGGAAATCAAAAATAAATATTTCATTCTTTAAGTCTAGGGAATCTTTTGATCTTTGACAACGTTTGACCTGAGTCTTAAACTTCTTTGGTATTTTACAGATAAAAAGGAATCCAAATGAGCGAAGCGACCGAGATCCAGTCTCTGGAACAAACTCTTAACAGGACCGATTTGGGACATACGATTTATGAAAATCGGAAATTGTTTTTCGGATTAATTCTAGCAGTTCTTATCGGGGCAACTGGATGGGTTTTGTGGAAACAGGCCAATAAGAGTGCGGCCCTGGATAATGCTGAAGCTGTCTTCGAATTCCAAAACGGAACCTGGAGTGAAGTAAAGAGTGGCAAGAAAACTGCGACCGACCTGGTTTCCTCTTTTGAAAAACTACCGGCAAAAGTTCAGTCAGCTCCAATTATGCTTCCTGTGATTCTTGAAATGACTAAGTTTCTGGGAGACAAAGGTCAATATCAAGAAGCTGAGGCCATTCTTTCAAAGGTAACTGGTTCTTATAACCATCCTGTATCGTCTTTCTTTGTTCGTATGCAAAGAGCGGTTGTTCTGGAAAAACTTGGTAAGGTTGATGAGGCCATTGCAGTTCTTGAGCCCCTGGCCCAGGGGAAAGATGCCCTTGTTCCGGCAAAAGTGTCGGTGCAGTTAGGCAGGCTTTATCTCGTTAAAGGCGAAAAGGGCAAGGCCCAGACTCAATTTGATTACGTTGTGAATAATTTCCCTAATGATGAGCAAGCAAAAGTAGCCAAACTTTATCTCTCACAGATCTCTAAATGAAATATCTTTTCCTCTTAGTCTTCTTAGTTGCCTGTGGATCCATGAAGCCCACAGCACCAACTAAATCAAAAGAATTCTTCACAGTTCAATGGTCCAAGAACCTTGATCCTGAATATATGTCAGGAAATCTTCCCATTGGATTTGGTGCTCCCAGAATTTATAACGACATTGTTTATCAGGGGAGCCTCTCCGGCGTCATGCACGCTTACGATCTTGAAACCGGTAGAAAAATCTGGGCCCATGATGAAAACACTATGCTGGGTGCACCGGCAGAGTTTTATAACGACCATATTGCTTATGGTGGTTTGAATGGCCGCTTGTTTGTCCGGCATTATCTGACTGGAAAATTAAAATACGCCATTGATCTTGGGGCCCCGATTGAAAGTGCTCCTTTTTATTATAACGGTCGCCTTCTGCTTTATCTTCGTGGTCACCAGATCGTTCACCTTGATGCTGAAACAGGAAAAGTTCTTTGGGTCTACAAGAGGGCCGTTCCCATCACCACGACATTGCAAAGAACTACCCAGCCCCTCATTATCGGAGACAAAATCATCCTGGGTTTTGCCGATGGATTTCTTGGCGCCCTTTCCGGACAGGAAGGCCTTCTCCTTTGGGAAACCAAGCTGGTTGATGAAGGGAAGTTCGTTGATGTTGATTTAAATCCGGTTCTTGCCGGAGGCATGATTATATCTGGCTCGCCTTCCGGAACCTTGAAGGCCCTAAACCCTGACAGTGGTGCCATTGTGAGAAGCTATGATGTGAGTGTCATGGCCCATCCTATCCTTAAGGGTGAGCAGCTGATACTTGGGACCAACGACGGTGAAGTTATTTTGATGTCACTAAACGGAGAAATCCTTAAGCGTAAGAAAATTTCCGGTCAACCGGTAAGTGCCGTTGGATGGTGGAAAGAAAATCTTATTGCTGCTAGTTTTGACGGTAAACTCCGGGCCATCGATCCCCTAACTTTGAAAGTTGTGGGTGAGTTTGCCATGGGGTATGAGTACTCCGCGGTTTATTCTGATCTCGTGATCGAAGACGATTATCTTGCCATCTACACATCCAGGAATCACCTCTACGTCTTTCGCTAATCGAAACAAGATTGAGCACTTGACTCGGGTAAGCTTTAATTAATCTAAAACTATCTGACATACAAGCAGAGTGCTTTGCTATTCAAAGAAGGAGAGGAGTACCATTTAAGGATTGAAAACAAAGGATTTCACGATGAAACCATTTTTCGCTTTAGCATGCGTCGCTTTTTCTCTTTCAAGTTTTGCTACCGTCAAAATTCAGGAAGAACTATACATCCCGGGAAAAAATCCCGAGATTGTAAAAGAACTTATCTCCAGTGGATCCGTCGTGATTGACCACGTAACAAGTGAAGGTTTCGAGCTCTACGGGCCATTCGGTGTTTCAAAGTACCTGGATGAAAAGAATATCATCTATCTCGATAAAAAAGAAATCAGCGAAAAGGCACTGGCCGATTATCCAACCTCTGCTGAGATTGTTGCGAAACTAAAAGCAGCAGCAGCTAAATATCCTCGCATCATGAAACTCATCAGCATCGGAAAGTCAGTGAAGGGAAAGGATCTTCTTTTCATGAAGATCTCCGATAACGTAAGCGTTGATGAAGTTGAACCGGAGTTTAAATACATCTCCAGCATGCATGGAGATGAAATCACAGGTCGTGAACTGACCGTAAGTCTCATTGAGGAGATTGGTGAGAAATATGGAAGGGATTCAGAGATTACAGAGTTAGTGAATAACACTGAGATCTATATCATGCCTTCCATGAATCCTGACGGGAGTGACCTGAAGCAAAGAGGAAATGCCAACTGGTCTGATCTCAACCGTAACTTTCCGGATCAGACAACTGACAGAGAGTCCTCTCCGGCCGGAAGACAAATTGAAACCCAGGCAATTATGAGATTTCAGGCATCACGAAAGTTTGCTCTATCAGCGAATTTTCACGGGGGAACAATCGTGGCAAACTATCCTTGGGACTCAAAGTATGATGCTCACCCTCTGGAAGATTTCGTAAAGGAATTATCCATTGGCTACGCGGAAAGAAATCCGGAAATGAGAAGTTCTACTGAATTTCCCGGTGGAATTACCAACGGGGCCGATTGGTATGTTGTAAGAGGTGGAATGCAGGACTGGAGTTATGTCTGGCATAATGATTTGCAGATCACGGTGGAGCTCTCTCACCAGAAGTGGCCTCGCTACTCGGAGATTCCTGGTTTTTATAAAGATAACCGCGACTCTCTTATCTATTACATGAAAGAAGTTCATCGTGGAGCAGGTTTCCGTTTCAGTCGATCAGGAGTGGCCGGAACTGTTGAAATCCGGCAGACGAGTCCGCGCTCAAGAGACCTTGGAAGTTATGCTTTTGATGGTTCTGAGTTCTACAAAGTGATGCCTGAGGGTGAGTATTCGCTTACTATTAAGGAAAAGAACAAGAGTGCCAAAACGATCAACGTGCGAGTGGAAAAAGATCTCGTCCGTAGTAACGGGAACTATGTTTCGGTAAATTAAATTCTCACGCCTTAACTTCCCAGCTTCTTGATATATTCAAATTCTTCACGGGCAACTGGCAGAATAGAAAGCCGGTTGCCTCGCTGAAGAAGTCTCATACCTTCTAGCTTTTTGTGTTTTTTAATTTCTTCCAGTGAAACAAATTGCTTCAGATCACTTTCAAAGCTCACATCCACTAAAAACCAGCGAGGAGTTTCCAGAGTTGCTTTCGGATCAAAATACTCGGAATCTGGGTCAAACTGAGTGGAGTCGGGGTAGGGTTTAGAGCTTACTTTCGCTATGCCGGCCACTCCAGGGATGTCACAGGAAGAGTGGTAAAAGAGGATTAGGTCCCCGATTTTCATCTCATCCCGCATGAAATTTCGGGCCTGATAGTTCCGCACTCCATTCCAGGGTTCAGTCTTTTTGGGACGTTTTTTAAGGTCTTCGAAGGAGAAGACATCGGGCTCAGATTTCATCAACCAGTAATTACTCATTCCCTTATTCTGGACAAGAGTGCGCGGTTAATCAAGTTCCGAGATGAATTGTCGAAAAGAAAAAGGTGAGGTGAAAAATGAAAAAGCTAGTTATTGGTTTTCTTCCGGTTCTTTTAGTCAGTTGTGCGCATTTTAATGAAGCTCCCAAAGTGGTGCAGTTTCCTTATGCTACAGAACTGCTGGAAAAAGTGCAGACCAATACACAGAGAGCACCGGCCTCCATAGAGGCGGAAGATCTTTCGGAGAAATCTCCCCGGAGAGTTTATTTCAGCGCTCTCTATCACCAGTACCTCACCCTCGGGCACTATCTGGGAAAAAAATCCGACGTCACTTTCTGTCCACAGTTTCATCACGACAAAGTGGAAACTGATTCAAGCCTGGTTCCCAAAGTAACTTTCTATTCTTCCTCAAACGTGGATGCAGAGGGAAGAGATTATTTTCCAGAGCTCGCTTTCAATAAGAAATTCTCCCTGAAGGATTACCACTCCGTCATCAAGGGAGAACTTGATACTCTCTGTGAAGAAGGGGTGTCGGACAACTTTTATAAGTTTGACAACCTCGTCACTCATTATGCCCATAAAAAGGCCTTCCATCAAAACCCTAAGGCCATGGCCTCAGTTCTTAAGATTCCGGTTTTTGCCAACTTCTATCTTGTAAAAATGCTGGAAGCTCCCGGGCTTAATATTTCTTCTCCGGAAGAAAAAAGATTCATCAGGCTCACCAACACTTACTGGTTTGAAAACTATGTGGTGGAGGCAAGTCGCATGAGAACGACCTTTATTAAAAACAAAATGGTGAGACGCTGATATGAAACTTGGGCTTCTAACTCTTATTCTTCTGGCTGTTTCCTGTGGAGAGCACAAAGTCGCTCAACAAGACCGGGTGGGTGAACTCCGCCAGATCACAAGTTCAGCGGTAACAGGAAATGAAAGAGCAGACATCGAAGCGGTCTGTAACGCCCTTTCTCAGGCCCAATCAGCTCTTTCGAGCTCTCTCAACAGCCGGCATACTTTCAACGCTCTCCAGACGGACTGTAGCGGAAACACCATCCAGAATGGTGATGTACAGGTGATGATTCAGACCAGTCTTTCCGGGTTCGTCTTTAAAAGAGTCGCTGACGGGTTGGATTTCATCTTTCCTATCATTGAAACTCCTGATGTTGGCGTTTTGTCAGGAATTTGTCGCTCACTTCCTGAACTCACGAGTCCCATCGTCAATGGAAACGATATTACGTTCTTCACCACGACAGGTATCAGTCAGGCCGATTGTCGGAGGGAAGCCGGAGAGATCTGTGTGAGTGTCGAGAAAGCATTTCCCCAGAATGAAAACTCAGCTGCTGTCCACACTAAGGAATGGCTAAAAGTAAGAGTCAATTCCGTTGATGCCCGCTACATCGGCTTTGTCACTGACAGAAAGAAAGTCACACGATCCTTCTGTGGACGGGACGAAGTCCTGACCTTCAGGGCCACTCTAAAATAAAAGTTGCCGATCCAATTCCTTCTCTGAAACAATTTAACAAAATGAATTTTGTTTCAAGGGGGAAGCATGTCCAGATTTCTTCTATTACCTCTTTTTCTGTTTTTGATTTCCTGTGAAAATGAAAAGGCCAAAACTCCTTCCACCGTTGGGAATGTAAAAAGATACGCTCCACTTGAACTTCGGGACACTGATTACAGTAAAGTCTTTGCTCTTTGTAAGGCCATCGCTGAAAAAGAAGGCGTTCTAAACGTTCTTGTTTCTGGTAACCAGGAATATGTTTTTGATTACTCTCAGAAAGACTGTGCCACTGATTCCTATCCTCCTTTTAAGGCAGTCACCACTACCATCCAGGGATTTGATCCTTATTATAATTTCGCGCCAAAAAACGGAGAAATCTTCGGCTTTCAGAACGTTGAAACCACCAAGAACGGAATCGTTTCTGAGATCTGCCAGAGTATCTTAGGGGGCGATAACAGAAGTCCAATCAGGGCCGGAACAAGTGCGCTGTGGTTTACCACAACCACTTCGCCCGAGCATTGCCGTGAAGACGCAAGTGCCTATTGCATCCATGTCCAGAAGGGGAGTCCCGTTGATAATTTCAATTATCGCATTCACACCAACGAATGGATGAAGGTAAAAATCACTCAACCTCTTCGTGGATTTTTCACTGAAAGAAAACTCGTCTCTTCCGCCAACTGTGCAAGCGGCAGGACATTTGAGAAAAGGGCCGTGCTTAAATAGCGCAGCCCTGGTGCATCTTAACCACTACCAACTTTTTTGAATCTTCATTCCAGATAGTTTTACAGAATTCGTCCTTGAATATTTTCGGGGACGGGTTCTTTGGATCTTTTGGGCAAGGAACGTGATCCCTTTTGTTTTCCCATTCGGAAAGTCGTCCCCAGTCCACATCCTCAATCTTCCATGAACCATCGGGGCCTACCTTCATGGCATAGAAAAAGCCGTCTTCCTCTTTTAGAACATAAAGACTTTTGCCCTTCATGAATAAAGGCTGGTCTCCTAAAGGAAGATTGTAGAGGGTAGGTTCCTTTTCATCAAAAACATACACCGGCTGAGGAACCAGAAGTTCACCCAAAGGTACCTCAATCTGGGTCTGATCCCTCCAGACAACGCCTTTTTCTTGAGAGAGGGACTTCAGGAAGGCAACTCCCCGGAGGGTTTTTGGGCCACCTTTCGGGTTGTGATTTTTGCAGGAAGAATCAAAAAGCAAAGGCTTAAAGCCCTGTTGTGACTTCTGAAGGGTGTAGAACTCTACAGGAATCCCATACTTGCCACGAAAGAGCTCCAGGTACTGGGCCTTTTTCTTACTATCCATTCCGCCGGTTTTTAGTTTCGTAACAAGATCATTCCAGCGGGCCATCTGCAAACCCATCACCTGATCACATTCAGAATTTTCCGGACACCCTTTGTACTGATGTTCATAATCCTCGGGGGTTTTCGGGTTTGGCATCACTTCTATTTTGGGTTTTACCTGTCCGAAGGCCGAAAGAGTTACAAAAATGAGTAAATAAGATAGATGCATAAGTGTTCCCGTCGTTTTCAAAGCTACTTTTTTATTATAAGCTCAACCGAATTGTTTATTTGAGGAGGATTCATGAAAAAGTTGAAAAAATCGCGTCCAGCGAAGAAGGTATCGAAGAATAAGAAGAGCGGACTTAAGCTAAAGCGTCTTGCTCGTAAGAAAAAACTTCTTAAAGGCCACGCCAAGTAATTTTCAAAATCATTCATATCGATAGGGCCCTGGAGAGACTGTTCTTCGAGGGCCTTTTTCATTTCGCACCTCATAAAGTCTTTGTAATTTCATTCTATGTCAAAACCGTGACAATGAAAAATACTATATCTAGTGTTTTATGTTT
The DNA here is from genome assembly GCA_046566385.1 of Bacteriovoracia bacterium. Lineage (GTDB taxonomy): Bacteria > Bdellovibrionota > Bacteriovoracia > Bacteriovoracales > Bacteriovoracaceae > Peredibacter. Next base: position 12,395 of record JBKHWS010000016.1, read on the forward strand.
GACGGGTCGTTTGATTGACAGGTTTAATAGATCTATTAACAGCTTAAATGATTTATAGCTTTAATATCCTGCACACACACAAAAGCCCTCGAATGAGGGCTTTTTTATTTTGAGATTCAGGTCTCTTTTCCTGCGTTCAAGACTTGAGAAAGCTTAATTAGAGAAATCTTTGGCCATTTAAGTTGGCTAGTTCAGAATTGATCTAAACATCATCCCACCATATACAATCTTGTGACCGGTCTTCTTGAAAGCCGTGATAATCAAACTTACACTTACTATCCAAACACGGATCTCGTTCAAAGCATTCTCTCTCCTGATGGAGTAACCAGTAACTTTACTTACTTTGGTACCCAAAGAGTTCTTAGTGAATCTCAAAGCTTTAATGGGGAAACAGCGGAAGTGGCCTTCACTTATGATAACTTCTTCCGTCCTGATTCCAAAACCCTGAAACTCAACTCTAATACCATTAGTTCTGTAGCGACAGCTTATCGCCCGGATGGAAGTCCATCTCAAATCGGAGAGATGAATCTTTCCTATGATCAAATCAGCGGAAGACTTAACTCCACAACAGTGGGGCAAGTTAAAGATTACCGAACTTATGACTCCTTCGGAAACCTTGCGACCTATAAAGCTGTCTATAATAAAAACGGTGTAGAAGAACTTCTTTACAGCTATGAACTAGGAAGAGACGCTCTTCACCGAATTGTAACTAAGAAAGAAACCATTCAGGGCGAAACTAATACCTATGTCTACTCATATGATTTAGCGGGACGACTTGTCTCAGTATCCCGAAAACGCTTGGGACGGAAGAAGAGTCGCTAAGAATGTTGATGGAGTAGCCTCATCTCGAAATATCTACGAGGGTTCTCTTCAATTGTCTGCCGTTGTTGCTCCAGATGGATCAATCAAGGAATACGTCTACGGCACCAATATCAACTCCCCGGACTATATGAAGGTAGGGGCAGCTACTTATCGAATCATTAAGGACCATCTTGGTTCCCCAAGACTAGTTGTTAATGCAACAGATGGAACAATTTCTCAAAGAGTCCTGGGTTTCACTGTCTTTTGTAAACTTCCCGTCTGTGCCCTACAGCAACGATGAGGACAACTACTTCAGAATTATTGATTTGATAAATAATTCTGAAATCGCCAACCCTTAGTTTAAACAGACCTGAAAGATTCCTTCGAAGAGGAACACCGAATTTCAAAGGATCTGTCATGAGTTTATCTTCGATGGCCCTTTTGATGATCTTTTTTTTTGAACCATCTAAACTAGATATCTCATCCTTAGCTGATTTTGTGTAAAGGACTTCCCACTTTTTTTGTTTTGAAGATTCCATCTACTTCTTTTTTTTACCCCAGACTTCGGAATGGGTGTAGCGTTTTTCAGTTAATCTTGATTCAGCAATTTTTGCGTAATAAAGATCTTCATTAATTTCCAGAGCTTCTTTTGCCAAGTCTAGAATAACGCTAGAAAGAGATGTTTCATTTCGGAGTTTTTTTAGCGCCTCGAATTCATTATAGAGATCATCATCGATGGATAAGTTGACTCTTTTTTTTGCCGTTCCCATATTTTACCTTTGAGTAAGGTGTTACACCAGTGTAACACGTGGTGAGGTAGTTGTCAAACTAATCTGACCTGCCACGCTCTCGGCTTCACGAAAGCAAGAATCCCCAAATAGGAAAGCGTTGATCCAAGGCCTGAGTTATTCCTTCCCGACCAAGGGAGATAAGGTGAAACTCTGTCACAGCAGTTGATATAGGATGTTCCTGATTCCACTTGAGACAAAATTGTTTGTGCTCGCTTAGTGTCGTTGCAATAAACCGAAGCGGTGAGGCCGTAGTCAGTATCGTTCATGAGGTTGATCGCTTCGTCGTCACTTTTTACTTTCATGACTCCAATAACCGGCCCGAAGGTTTCTTCTTTCATGAGACTCATGGTGTGATCGACGTTCACGAGAACAGTTGGGGGAAAGTAGTTTCCTTTGCCGGTTGGTTTCCCTCCCGTCAAAACTTCCGCTCCTTTTTTGACAGCATCTTGAACCTGTTCTTCGAGGAAGGCGAGATGTTGTCCTCTCGTGACTGGACCAGTGCTCATTTTCTTACTTTCTTCGACGAATTTTTCGATGAAGTCATCGTAGATTTTTTCGTGAACGTAAACTCTCTCGACTGCGCAACAGCTCTGCCCATTGTTGTAGAAACATCCTTCGGCCACTGAAGCGGCGGTTTTAGAGATGTCGGTTTGATCCGTGACGTAGAGTGGGTCTTTTCCTCCGAGCTCCAGACCCACGGGTACGAGTTTGGGCGCAACTTTTTGGGCGATGTATTTTCCGGTCTTGTAGGAGCCGGTGAAAAAGTAGCCATCACAAGGAAGATCAAGGAGAGCTTCACCTGCCTGGCGCTCGCCTTTTATAGTGATGAAGACGTCTTGAGGAACTCCCGCTTCATGGAGATACTTTTCAATTAATAGACCCGTCATGGTTGAGAATTCAGAGGGTTTATAAAGGACTGCGTTTCCAGCAAGTAAGGCCGGGATAAAAACATTTACTCCCACGAGAAGGGGATAGTTCCAGGCACTGATGTTACAGACTACACCCAGAGGTTCATAGGTAAGGACTTCAGTAGTGGTGTCGTCTTTATTTACTTCATCAGGAGAGAGCCACTCTTTGGTGTTCTCGATGAAAAAACGGGTTCGAAAGCGTCCTCCGTTAATTTCATTGATCGCCTCCTGAAGTGGTTTGCCTGTTTCCTGCGAGAGGGTTTTTGACATCTCTTCTTTTTTTATGTCGAGGATTTCATTAAATTTCTGGATGACATCCAGGCGCTGATCAAGTGAAGTACTTGCCCAATGTTTCTGGGCCAGTCGGGCCTGTTCATATTTTTGAGTAATTTCTTTTGGTGAGTCAGGAGTAATATCGGTAATCACTTCATGAGTGGCGGGATTGATGATCTTCATGCTTTCCTCAGGTTCTTAACAGTGTTTAAAAAATGATGATAGAGGGGATCTGGGTCTGTGAGTTTTCCCTTTAAGGTATGAGAAAACTCCGGATGCCATTGAACTGCGACCACATAATTATCTTGTAGGTTTTTGTAGTGAAAGGCCTCAATGAGCTGGTCATCGGGAGAAATAGCATCAACGATGAGGTCTTTCCCCAGAGTTTTCACACCCTGATGATGGACGGAATTCACATTGAGTTCGTTCAGACCATAGATGTCTTTTAAAAGGCTCTTTTCAGTGCAGATAACTTGATGATGAACTTTGTCATAGAGTTCTGCGTTTCTGTGCTCTATCGGAGTATTAAGGGTCGTCTGAAGGTCCTGATGAAGGGTTCCTCCGAAGTAGACGTTAATGAGCTGGAGTCCTCGGCAGATTCCAAGAACAGGTTTTTTGTTCTTAAAGGCATAGTCCATGATTTTAAGTTCATACTGATCCCGGTAAGGATCACCGGGCCAACGACCATTTTCAATGGGAGCTTCTTTATAGGTAGAAGAGGCAAGATCTGAGCCACCCTGAAAAATAAAACCATCCATTTCCTGCATGAAGGCCTTCATTTCTTCTTCCCCGAGATCAGGAATAAGAACCGGCATGATACCCGGGCGAGAGATGAAGCGGGCCATGTCCTGCTCAAGATAGGCGAGGGTTTTCTTCCCGAAGACTGTCCTTCCGGGATCAGGGTACATGAAGCAGGCCGAGATTCCGATATGGATCATGCGAGTGCCTTTTCATAGATTCGTTTAAAATCGTCTCGCGTGACAGCTCTTGGATTGCAACTATGGCAGACGTCCTGAAGGGCCAGGTCTGAAAGACGCTCGATGTGGTCACTTGTAGCGAGGTCTTTAAGATTTACCGGGAGACCGATTTTAGTATTGAGGTTTTTAAGCCACTCCATGAAGGCCTCTGGTGATTTTTCCGGAAGTCTTGCTGCTTCACAGATCGTTCTCATTCTTTCCCCTGAGACACTGGCATTGAATTCCATTCCATAAGGAAGCATGATGGCGTTGGCCAGACCATGGTGCATGTTCAAGACTGTGGATAAGGGATGAGCGAGACTGTGAACGATTCCCAGGCCCTTTTGAAAGGCCGTGGCCCCCATGAGTGAGGCCATCATCATTTTCGCTCTCGACTCCAGATCTGGTTTAGTCACGGCACGCTCCAGACTTTGTGAGATAAGGCGAATCCCTTCCAGGGCAATACCATCACAAAGAGGAGAGAAGCCCTTTGAAAGATAGGCCTCGATATTGTGAGTGAGAGCGTCCATCCCTGTGGCAGCGGTGACAAAGGGAGGAAGATCCATGGTGAGTTCAGGATCAGCAAAAACTTTTTTGGCCAGAAGTCTTGGTGAGAAAAGAATTTTTTTCTCGTGAGTAACGTCATCGGAAATCACTGTGGAGCGACCCACTTCTGATCCAGTTCCGGAAGTTGTTGGCACGGTTACAAAGTGAGGAATTTCCTCTGTGACATATCTGTCTCCGCCCTTTGAGTCATCAAAGTCAAAGAGATCTCTTTCATGGTTTACTTTCAAAGCAATCGCCCGGGCCACGTCCATGCTGGCACCACCACCGAAGCCCACGATAGAATCGCATTGATGGTTTTTAAAAGCTTCAGCACCTTTTAAGACATTGGATTTCACCGGATTCTTATCGATTTCTGAGAAGACTTCAGGGGAGAGACCTTGCTTTTTAAGTTCATCAATAACTTTTTTGAAAACAGGCAGAGCGACGAGACCCGGATCAGAAACGATCAGTGGTCGCTTCAATCCCTGCTCAATGAGATAGGGACCAAGTTCATCTATGACACCTTTTCCAAAACGGATGGAGGTGGGAAAGTGATAAGAGTATCTTTGGGAGAACTGCGTTTCCATATTTTTTTGCCTTTATACAATTTCAAAGTAGCGTTTATATTCCCAGTCAGTCACCGCCTTCTGGTACTGCCGGCATTCCCATTCACGGCTTGCCGTGAAATGCTTCACGAATGTTTCTCCGAAGAGCTCCATGGCCACTTCCGATTTTTTCATGTCCTGCGTGGCCTCCCAGAGATTGGGGGCGAGGACTCCGTTTTTCTCATCCCGGTATCCGTTACTTTCAGTCATGGGGGTTGTGAGTTTTAATTTCTTTCTGATCCCGTAAAGGCCTGAGGCGAGAGAAGCCGCGTGAGCGAGATAGGGATTAGCATCTGAGCCCACGACTCTAAGTTCAATGCGGGTTGATTTTTTTGACAGAGGCAGGACTCTAATGGCCGTGGTGCGGTTATCAATTCCCCAGGTGAGAGTGGTGGGTGCCCAGGCCCCTTCCACCAGACGTTTAAAGGAATTTATGGTGGGAGCATACATGGGAAGAAGATGTGGCATGCAGTGAAGAAGTCCCGCTACATAAGACTCCATAAGAGGGCTCATCCCATGCCTTCCTTTATCATCATAGAAGAGATTTTTTTTCTCATCCCAAAGGCTTTGATGAATGTGGCCCGAGCATCCAGGAAGCTTGTCCGTTATTTTTGCCATGAAGGTTGGCATGATCCCATGTTGGTGACCTATTTCTCGCACTCCACTTTTAAACAGCACGGCCCTGTCTGCGGATTCCAGAACATCTCCGTAAAGAATGGCCGCTTCCAGCACTCCAGGACCTGTTTCAGTGTGGAGACCTTCAATGGGAACCCGGAATTTATTTAAAAGATCATAGATGTCGTTAAAGAAGTCAGAGTTTTTTGACATTCGAAGAAGAGAGTAACCAAACATGCCGGGAGTGAGATGCTGGGGACTTTTAAAGTCCCGCTCATGAAGATCTTCACAGTTTTCCCGGAAATTAAACCATTCAAACTCCTGCCCAAAAAAAGGCTTAAAACCCAGATCGAGAGACTCCTTCTTCACTTTTTTCAAAAGATTTCGCGGACAAAAATCCAGATTAAAATCAGCCAGGAAAAAAGGAACATCATGGTCCCAGGGAACTTTCCTATAAGTCTCTAGATCAATGGTGGCTTCCGCATCCGGATATCCCGTGTGCCAGCCGGTATATTCACAACCTTCATAGGCCAGATCATTGATGTCCCAACCGAAGACCACGTTACAAAAACCAAATCCGCCATCCACTGCACTTTGGAACTTATCTTTATGAACGTACTTCCCCCGCAGGACTCCATCGATATCAGTGATCGCGAGCTTCACTTTAGGGTTGGGGGAATTTTTTACTTCCGAGAGAATCTCTTCACGAATTAACTTCATTCCAACTCCTTACAAAGGGATAAGTTACAATAATAACATAAACCCCAATGGTGAGAAGTTCATGGCCAAGTGTGTTCAGATACTAATTTCCTGAGTTGTTTTCTGGACTATTCCAACATGCCGAGTAACGGAGGCCATTTCGCTTCATAGGCCCCTGCTTTTTTCATTTGATCTTCAAAACGTTTTTGTGTTTCAGGACGCTTGAGCCAGTGTTCCTGAGGAGAGATGTGATGCTCCTGGTGATAACCTTCATTGAACATGAGCTGGTTATACCAGCGTGGGTAAAAACTTACGGCGTTACCGAAGCGGTCAGAGGGGGACTTTGCCTTGTAGTGCTCAAAGTAATTTTCCATGTGAGCGAGAAACCATCCGCCATAGAAGAGGGGCCCATAGGCGTAGGCAAAGAACTTCCAGTCGATGAAAAAAAGAAGTGACCAGAAGGCAAGAACAGCTATGAGTTCAGCGTAGAGGAGGTGGCCCTCTTTTTTCTGCATGGTTTGTTTCCAGGCCTTTTTAGTGCCGTCCCGGAAGAGGGAGAAAGCGCAGTAGGTGATCCAGTGCTCCTGCTTGTTGTTTTTTCCGAAAAGATAAGTGGATGAAGGATCATCGAGGGAATTGTTGTGACGGTGATGATTTAAGTGATGATACTTGTACAGGATCTGGGGAAGACCTAAGTTCATGGAGTTCATTACGGGAAAGATCTGGTTGAGCTTTGAACTTTTAAAAAAGGGAGTGTGCAGAAAATTGTGAGTGATCACAATGGGATTAAAGTAGAAAAGGAGGAGCTCGATAAAAAAGATTCCGATGTTCAGAGGCAGAGTCAGGGCATGGAAGACCATGGCCCAGGCCACGAGGCTTATGCCCTGAAGTAGCGCAACGGAGAGAAGGATCAGATCGAGCTTGGAGTACTTCATGTTATTTTTTCTGAAGAGTGTTTCTCACGTCTTTTTTCATCTGCACCCGCTTCTTGGCGTTTTCAAATCTTCTGATCTCATCCGGTGTTTCCGGATTCAGAGGAGGTACTTCCACAGGACGACCGAGGTCATCAAGGGCGACGAAAGTGAGATAGGCCTTGGTGGTGGTTCTGACTTCTCCCGTGTAGGGATTTTCCGACGTGACTTTTACTCCGATGATCATGGAAGTTCTTCCCACGTAGTTAAGTGAAGCTTGAATCAGGACGTGATAGCCGACTTTGATCGGAGCAATGAAGTCAATGTCATCGATGTGGGCCGTGACAACGGGACGACCGCAGTGACGGGCTGCGACCATGGCCGCAGCGATGTCGATCCATCCCATGACAGTTCCCCCGAAGACGGTGTTCTGAGGGTTGGTGTGATTGGGCATGACCATTTCACGCATTTCAACAGCAGTTTCTGAAGGAGTTTTAGCTTGAGTTTTCATAATTTCCTATTCATCAGCGCAGTAGAGGTGGTGGTTCCATCTGAAACCTTCTGAGAAGGCATTGTAACCCACAGATACGGTCTGTCCAGCATTTGAGAATTCCCCAATGTCATTGGAGGAGTCAACAATGTTATAGATCCTGCTGGTAAGATCTGTATCGAGACCTTGTGGTTCAGGTTCATAGGAACCGAAGGCTCCACCCTGACGGACGTCTCCACTTGAACAGTAGGCCCGGCCTAAGGCCTTGATCTTATCATTAACGGAAGTTTCAATCAGTGGTTCACCGGTTCGCTCATCAAAGTCAGCGTCGAGGAGACCCCCACCTGGCTGATCTGTGCCACGTCCTTCATTGGAGACGAAGCGGTTAAAGTAAACAGTGAGGTTCGTTCCTGGTGGAAGGGCGCAGGTCTTTACAGTGCTTGCACCGCCATCCTCGACAGCAAAACCTGAACAGCACTTATTGGCGTCACTGACAGTCTTTCCAAGAGGAGTACAGCATTTGAAATCATTCTCAGAGAAGACTGGCTCTATCTGAAGGCCATATCGGTTGGTGAATGTACCGCTGTAATTCATTTTAGGACCTGAAGGATTGGCCGGATTGTTAACCAGGTAGTCAAACAGGAATGAGAAGTTGGTGGCACTAAAGTCAGTGACAGTATTAATTCCGGTCTTGAAAATTCCAGGAACGATTCTCGCTCTGTTGTCGTTACAAGTAAGGGCCTCATGGGCAATCTGTGGAATCCCTGAAAGCTCGAGTCGTCCTAAGCGTCGGAGGTACCATCCAGAAGATCCCGGCTTGGAGCGTACAACAGCGTTGTAACCAGCAGGTCGGACAGTGAATTCGACTCCCACTTTCTTATTGTTAAATGTAGAGGAGGCGGCTTCGTTGCTGGCACCGACTTTGAGAACTCGAGTAGCTCGGTCATAGACAAAGTGACAGCTAGCACTTCCGGTTGCACCCACTGAATCAGTTGGATCTGTTGGATTAAAGGTTGAGAGCTTGGTGCATGAGTGGCCGGTAATCCCGTTGTCCAGAACCATTCTGATGTTAAATGGGGCAGGCATCGGATCACCATCTAAAAGTAAAGGATCATCATAAGCGTCGTCAAATTCACGGGAAGCATAACTAGGAAGTTTTACGGCAATATGCCTTCTCGCCCCGGAATTATTGTTGTTGTAATCAACAATAACTTCTGAGTTTGAATCTCCACTTCTTGGTTTGAAGTAGAAGTCCGGGTTCGTGAGCGGATTAAAGTCTGGTTTAATGGTGTTGATCACAACGGTTGTGTCAATCAAGTCATTCTGAGGAGTGATATCGTACTTTGAATCCGCAACGCTGTACTGAGCACAGGCCCCGTTGGTATTGGTGCCGTCTTTACAATAATCCCCGTAGTCCTGACCGAGGAGAGTCAGAATTTCTGAAAGACTTCCATACTGTTCACCAACAGTTGGGGTCACGAGAATATCAGAAGGATTAGTGAGAATCGGGTTTCTGGAATTGATACATCTGAAGTTTGTCACATCAAGAACGACCCGATCTCTTCTGGTCCAGTCAGTAGTGCCATCAGAAAATTTTCTGATCCAACCACCACCGCAACAGCTCTCCGAGTTGGCCTCTCCAAGTGTTTTCCACTGGTGGGAACTCATAAGATTGGTTCCAAGAGTGAAGGCCGGATTGGTTTGGATATAACCACTGCCGTCTCTTTCCTGGTAGGCCGAAAGGACCGGTTTGGTGCTGATGGTTCCAAGTTCTTCAACTGTGGCCAGGCGTGAGTATCTTTTCGGATCGTTTGGCGCGATACCCGGTGCTACAGACATTTTAAGTCCTACCGTATTTGTATCATAAGATCCTTCCTGAGTGGCGGTAGGAATGTCGGCGGTGTAAGTGGTGATGTCATTACCGACTTCACGGCAACAACGATTCTTACTCATGTCGTAATTTTTGAACTCGTCTGAGTCAGAAGGGAATGGTTTCGGATCGGTCTGACCGCAGACAAGGTATTCGCTCCAGTAAGATTTCTCAGCGGCGTTACCAAAGTAATTAGTGCCGAAGAAATCAACCTGTTCACCATGTTTTTTATTAGGAGTACAGTCAAGATCTGTATGACAAACGGCCCCGGCACGTCTCAGACAAGCATCTCTCACGAGTGTCGGGTCTAGTATAATCTGTGAATTAAGTGGTTTTGCCTCAATCATTCTGAAAGGTGAATAGCTCTGAAGAGTGTCAGCAGTAGATGATAGGGAGGCGGTTGAAAGCAGAGATTCAAGTCCGCAGGCATTCTGGTTTGAGGCCCTTTGAGGGTAGCCGGCGGAGATGGTGCCGTTGGCGAAAATTTCAAAGTTCCCATCGGTTCCGATGACCGGACAAGATGAGTGTCTGTTGACCGAGAAGAGTGTGGAGTTACAGCCACCAATCTGACTGATGAAGTCTGTTCTCTTTGATGGATCTCCACCCTGGTGCTGAGTGAAAGGGTTCCATAGGGTGGTCTGGTTGGCAGTGGTTGGAAGATTCTTCCCCGGTTGGCAAAGACCGGTATAAGCACTCATGGTTGATTCGTACTGGATGAGACTGTCTTTAAGCGTGTTTCTGATTTCTGAGGTTAGAGTTCCTGAAGCAATGTAATCGTGAGGACGTCCCAGAATGTTGGCGTCTTTTCCGAAGAAGTGGTTTCTGGAAACCGGAAGTTCTTCCAGGGCCGCCGCGTATCGGGCGATTTTATTGTTGTGTGAACTTGAACCTGTGCTGGCACAGAAGAAGTTCGGCGCACAGGTCAGGATTTTTTTCTTATTGAGATCTGTCGCCGGAAGGGAGCCTGCGTTCGTATGACAAACGGCCCCTGCTCCTCGATAGACACATCGCTTGGTGGATGAAGAAGGAAATCTTTTCTGGAAAAGAATCTGATCCAGAGTCAGAACCTGCGAGGTTGCAGCTTTTTCTTTTGCGTCAGCATCAAACTCCGGCCAGTTGGTTTTAATGTCTTTCACATCAGCACAGGCATATTCCCAGCCAAGCTTTGTCACACAGTCCGTGTCAGTACTACACATGTGATACTTCTGGCAGTTTCCGGCCTCATTCTGGTAAGGATGATACTGATGATACTGAGGATCATAGTCCACCTGGGCGGCCTGAGTGATTCCATCATAGGCGTGAACATTCACCGCGTGCATGGTCGGATTGGCAACATCAGCGAAGGCCGCATTTATCGCAAGGAAGAGTTTCTTTGAAGTTGAACGGACGATTCTTCCTTTACCGATGGCAAACCAGGTAACACCGTCGAATGATCCGATAAGAGCACCTTTATTGAATCCGAACCAGTCCCGCTGGTAGCCATTCACAAAAAGAGCGGCCTGGGTCTTCAGACGGTTCAGGCGTTGTTCCTGAGTTGTGGTCTTTAAAGAATGGGAGAAAGGAATCATGGTCGGAGGAAGCCAGCAGGCCCTTCCGAAAATGGTGTCTTCATAGTTTCCGCTACTGGTATTGGTAGAGAAGGCATCTCTTTGGGTCGTATGTCCCACGGCCTGAAGTCCCACACCAGCTGATGATGAAGGAAAGGCCGTGAAAGAAGAAATCCATGAGTCTTTGGCACAGCTCGGGCATGGAGTGTAGTAGCCGGAAGTGGTGGTGATAAAATAAACCTGATCCAGTTCTACATTGACTGCCTTGGCCGGCAGGGCCTTGTCCAGGGTGACTGTCATTTGCCCCAGAACCGAGTTCATGCTGAATGGTTGCTGAACCGGAAGAAGTTTTCCTTCATCCAGATATTCAAACAGATCGCCTTCCTGCTCAACTCCGTCGGAAGGAGAGCGCTCAACACCGTTAACATCAAAGAAGCGGTGGGGAGCTGATCGGCTGGGAACTGTAACAGATTGCTGGGCCGGCACAGTAGGGGTCGTCGCCGGAGGAGTGTAACAATCAATTCTTGTTGGTTCATTGTTGGTGTCTCTTAAGACAACGGTATAATCATACTTAGGACAACTAGTAACCATGTCACTCAAAGTAGTTTTACTACAGCCACAGGTTTCATAGAGTCTTTTCATGACATTCTGATAATAGAAAGTTTGAGAGGAATCTGAAGCAGCAGTGAGACAGTCTACTGCCGCTGTATAAGTCTTGGTGAGGATTTCATCGTGGAATGGAGTAACAGTTGCCTGGGACTTCAGGTGCTCGATACAATAATAGTCTTTCTTCAGCTGCAGAAAGGCGGGATCGTAGGAAATCACTCCTCCAGTCGAACCACCACCGGAAGTTCCACCGGTCGTCGCAGGAGGAACAGTGGTTCCGCAAATATAATAAAGCTGAGGATAGTTTAAGTAGGCCAGAGGGTTTTGCAGCTTTTCCTGTTCCGCCGTCTGAAGGAGAGTCGGATAAAGGGTAGAGGCGGAAGGCTTGGTTGCGCCGTCATTCACGCACTGGTTATCCAGACAGCAGTCAAATCCCCGGGCGGTACATTCTGAATTGGTGCAGCTGGATCCCCCTGAGGCCGCATTATTGGGATCAACCTGCATGGAGAGAAGATTGGAGTTGATTAATGTTTTAGGAACTTCATCCAGAGTATTGGTTAGAGACTGGAGCTTAAAGATTCTCACTCTGGAAGCCGTCAGCATTGTTGTGCAAAGGGGGCAGATGAGGGCCGGATTGTAAAAGCGCAGGGCCGCCGGTGGAGCAGAGGTATCAGTGACATAGTCACCTGAGCTGTTTTGAACTCTGGTTGTTTGGTTACAGAAAGTGGATGAGTTGGTGACATCCTGAAAATCCACCCTGAAATTTTTTACAGTTCTTCTTTGTTTAAAATCATAATAGGAAATGGGAACGATCCGTGAGCGAAGCTCATAAGAGATTCCCCCGACGGTATAGGATCCCACCAGACAGTAATTGGCCCCGGAAAAGTTGGTTGTTTCGGAAAGATAACTTTCAACCGGTGTTCCCACCACATAGGCCGTGTTTAAATTTGAAACGTTAATGGTAATGTTTGTAGAAAGAGAACCCAGATAGTTCCAGGTGAGTGAGGAAGTTTCTCCATTGGTCCCACCGCTTGTTGTTCCACCAGTCGTTCCTGTGCTCGCAAGATTACCCTTGCTGACAGTAGCAGACGGCATACACGACACCAGGAAAAATAAAGACAAAATGAGGTACCTAACGTCCATGGTAATGGTAATCTCCTGATTCTTTTTTCGGAGTTTCATCCTCTTATCTTTATTGTAGGGGGGATCAGGAAATATTTGCCGAAAAGGTATAAGCTTAGGGAAACACTGGTAGTCCGAGGGGAATAGTCAGAAGAGTTGCCAAAAAAAACTGGCGTTTATCGACCAAAATAACGACTGTTCGGTACGACTGCCGCCCGGTAAGTACTCATGGCCGGACCACTGGCGATGGTGTGAGGTTGAAATCCAGGAGTAGGCATATAGAAACCGTAGGCACCTTGGAAGCGGGCATTGAACATGATGGTATCGGAAATACCCAGAGGAGGCCTGCCTCCATTAAAAGGTCCGTAGTTCATCGGATAAGGATTGACACCGGGAGGAGTGGGATTACGAGGCAGCATCATTCGCATCACATCACCAAGCATCTTTGAACCATTCAGAATGAGAGCGTCTCTTACGGCCGCTTTATCATGCTCACCATCAGGAGCATCGGTTGGGCCATCCGGATGAGTCGGTGGTGGAGTCATGACAATATCAGAAGTGGTGTCATTAAAAAAATCACATAAACGGTCTTCGTTCTTCGTATTCTTTCTTTCATCTTTTAAACAAAGTTCTTTTGCCAGAGCTTCCGCTTCGGTATCTTCCGGTTTGATGGCCATAAGGATGTCCATAGCGTTACTCTTAGTGAAGAAAAGTTCCTTTGATATGTTCGCTTCAATTACATCGGAAGACTCACACAGTTCCATGGGACTGGCCTCGATAGAACATTTCTGGCCCTGCCACTTTTGAAGAGCAAAATTCCGGAACTTCATGAGGTCCTGTTTTTCATCTCCAATTTTACTTTTCAGGGCATTGAGCTGCAGGATTTCCTGAGTCAGGGCATCTTCACTTTTACTGATCGTATTGAAACAGGATTCAGGAAAAGTTCCGGTTGCCTTATATTGATTTGAACATTCTGTGACTGTTGCAGAAAGAGAATTGATGTAATTGACTGAAGAATCAATGGCCGGGAAAAAACGCTGAATGAAGTTGGACTTAATATCAAGAAGACTATCGGAACCAATGCCCCTGACGGCAGTTTTCATGTCAGACAGACAAGTATTGACTGAATCATAACTGTCTTTGACAGCATCACAACTGGCACTTACAACATTAGGTAGGGATGTTTTAAGATTCTGCCAGGCCACAGAAAGTTTACTTCTCACTTCAATTTGCTGGCGTGCCTTCGCCTCACCCATGTGGAGGAGGAAGCGGTCAGAAATGATTTTTTCTTTCTTCTCTTCACGATGGAGCTGCAGATTATTTATGAACGTAAGACCGGGAGCATCTTTAAAATCATCAAGACTTTGTATGGCCTTGAGATGTTCTTTTGACATGACTTCTTTACTATCAAGGGCAGCGAAGGCCTGTTGCATTTCCCGTTGCATCTGATTGAAGGAATAAAGTTCTTCTTCACCTTCAGATGGGTTTTTTCTTTTAATAGTGATGGCACTTCTCCAGCTCTCAAGGTTCGCGGGAGTAATTTCATTATTCCTTGCGAGATGCAGGATTTCCCTCATCGCTTCTGCACCTGGATTAAAGAGTTCCGGGTTACAGGCATCCTGTTCGGTACTCTTGCGATTACAGAGTTCCTTAACTGCCGCCTTGAGATCCGTTACCGTAGGAGGCAGGGCCTTGATTTTGACCAGAAGTGATTTATCATCAGAAGTAAGAGTGTTAAGTATCAGTTCAAACGATTGGGCAGTGTTAAGGCTATCAACAAAGCTCATGCCTGCAGCCCGGGCCCCCATGGCGTTTCGACTTGCGGTCTGATCTTTGGCAAGTTTAATGTCTTCCTTAAGTTTCTTGAAACCCATGAGAACGTCTCTCTCATTTACCAGTCTTTGTATGTGAGCTTCAATGGTGGCAAAGTCAGAACATTTATGATTGGTGAATATTTCCAGTTCCTGAGAAGGAGGATCTTGCTTGACCAGGTCACTGAACTTCACCGACTGGCACTTGTCTATGTGGGCCTTCTGAATATCTTTCTCATAACCCTGAAGAATCTTGCCCAATTCATCACAGTCCGGAGGGGATCCGGCAAAGCTCAAAGGAATGAGAAGCAGAATAAGAAGAAGGTTCATCTCTCCTATTTTCGGATAGGTGGGCCCAGAACTTAAGTACTTTATATATTAACTCTGGTTTGGATCCTTAGCCGTGGCCCGAACTCATGAAAACTTCATCATAGTTAATGAATTTCTGGGAGTTACCTAAGGAGAGGAAGTAGTCCTCTGCAATCTTCATGCAGTCCTCTAAAACTTGGCATCCGAAGATCTGGGAGCGAAAAGCGGCAGCATGAGGAAAACCCGCTGCAAACCATACCACGAGCTTTCTTAGTTGCACCAGGATGGTTCTTTCTTCTTTGAAAGTTTCCCGGCAGTAGTGATCAAGTCTTTGAATCACTTCCCAGTAGTCTTCCCCTAAAAAGACGGACCTTTTCTGAGAAGCATAGGTGGGATCGAGGGACTCTAAAAAAATAAAAGGATTTCTGAGAGCTCCACGGGCAATCATCAGGGCATCACAGTTTGTTTTTTGTAGTCTTTCTGAAACTCCGTAAGGATGGTGAAGATCTCCGTTACCAATGAGAGGAAGTTTCTTCAGATCATTTAGTTCTTCAATAAAATTCCAGTCGGCCAGACCCGTGTACTGCTGAGTTCGGGTTCTACCGTGAATGGCCACCCATTCAATGCCTGATTCATGGGCGATTTTTAAAATCTCTGCGGCATTTCTGGAATTGGCATCCCAACCTGTTCTGATTTTAATCGACAAAGGAATTTTCATCTTTGATCTCATGCTCTCAAAAAGAGGAGCAAGAGCTTCAATCTCTTTCATCAGGGCCGAACCTCCCCCTTTGGTCACAACTTTGTTGACCGGACAACCCATGTTGATATCAAGAAACTTCGGTCCATAACTCTCTGCTGTTTCAGCGGCCCGGGCCATGGACTCCGGATCTTCTCCAAAAAGTTGAATGCCCACGTTTCTTTCCAGAGGATGGATTTTCAGCATGTCCAGGGTTCGCTGGTTGCCGTAGTTAATCCCGTGACAGGAAATGAGCTCTGAGACGGTTCCCCCGGCCCCCAGATCTTCCATCAGAAGACGGTAGGGGATATTACAGATGCCGGCCATGGGAGCGAGAATGAGTTTGGAATCAAAATGAATCTGCCCCAATTTGATAGGGGTCGCCAAGGAACGGAATTTTCCGATCTTTTCCTGAAGATTTTTAGAGAAGGGCCTTAATTGATTCATAGAGGAAGAGTTGTATAGGGAGCTTAAGGGGTTGTAAATATCATCTCTTCCCGTCTAGAATTTTAACCTATATGAAACATGTAATATTTGATTGCGATGGCACATTAGTTGATACTTCCGGTCCTGGTTATAAGCTTTTTCCCGGGATCAAAGACTTTTTACAGGCCCACTCCAAGGAGTGCTTGTTTTATGTCTGGACCGCCCGGGGACGTTCCTCAACACTGCGCATTTTGGAAGAATTAGGAATTTCTTCTTATTTTGATAGTCTTTCTACAGTGGACGACCATATCCCTAAACCTCATATAGACGGTCTTCTTCATTTGGTAGGAACAGCCTCCAAAGAATCCATTTGTGTCATCGGGGACAGTTCCAATGACATTCTGGGAGCAAAAAACTTTGGTGTTCTCGCTATTGGTGCAACGTGGGATAGACATGTTCGGGAGGAGTATTTAAGGGAGGTTGGGGCCGATTTCATAGTGTCTCATCCCTCCGAATGTAGTAAGCTCATCGAGCTCAATCTCAAGGGAGATACTCATGTTTGATAATTTAAGTGAAAAGTTTTCGGACGCGTTCCGATCCCTCAGAGGAAAAAATAAAATCTCTGAGGAAAATATTGAAGAAACCTTAAAACAGGTTAAAACCGCTCTTTTAGAAGCTGACGTTAATTTTAAAGTCGTAAAAGAATTTGTTGAGCGGGTGAAAACAGAGGCCTTGGGAGAAAAAGTTCTCCGAGGTGTTGAACCTGGACAGCAGTTCGTCAAAATCATGCACGACGAACTGGCCCGCATGATGGGTGGGGAAAATTCGGAACTCAATCTTAATCGTCCGCCAGTGATTCCTATTTTGATTGTGGGTCTCAACGGTGCCGGTAAAACCACTTTTGCCGGAAAACTCGCCCTCTACCTTCGAAATAAAAATAAAAAAGATGTATTCCTGATTCCGGCCGATAACTTCCGTCCTGCGGCCAAGGACCAGCTCATCACTCACGCCAAAAACCTTGACGTCGAATACTTTGATTCTGACCTTTCCATGTCTTCTGTAGACATCGTGAAGGCAGGTCTCGAAGAGGCCCGTCGTCGTCATAAAGAAGTGGCGATCATCGATACCGCCGGACGACTGCAGGTGGATGAAGAGCTCATGGGTCAGCTGGTGGAAGTCAGAAAGTCCCTGGATAATCCGGAAGTCCTGATGGTGGCAGACGCCATGACCGGTCAGGAAGCCGTTAACGTTTCCAAAGTTTTCCACGAGAAAGTGGGACTCACGGGTGTTGTTCTCTCCAAAATGGATTCCGATGCCCGCGGTGGTGCTGCTCTCTCGATTCGTTACGTGACAGGGGTTCCAATCAAGTTCATGTCCGTCGGTGAGAAGATGAAGGATCTTGATCCTTTCCATCCTGACCGACTCGCGAAACGAATTCTTGATATGGGAGATGTCCTCTCCCTGGTGGAAAAAGCGGAAGAGGCCATCAATCAAGACGAGGCCATGGGGATGATGCAAAACCTCGAGAGAGGGAAGTTCACCATCAATGATTTCGTTAAACAAATGGAAACCATCAATCGCCTTGGATCATTCAGCTCCATTCTTAAAATGATTCCTGGTATGGGAGGGGCCCTTCGTCAGATGGGAGATCTCTCTCCGGCCGAGGATGAAATGAAAAAGATGAGAGTCATCATCAACTCCATGACTAAAAAAGAGCGGGATGATGTTGACCTAATCGATGGATCCCGCAGGAAGCGTATTGCGGCCGGCTCGGGAAAAACAGTTCAGGAAGTGAACCAATTTATCGAGCGCTTCGATCAGATGCGTCAGATGATGGTTGGCATGATGGGTATGATGAAGGGCGGGGGACTACCAAATATCCCGGGAATGGGACCTGTTAAAGGGTTCCGCCAGGCACCGCAAAATCAGAACCAGCAGGTCTTTGGGAATCAAGGTAAGAAAAGTAAGGGTGGGAAGAGCCCTTTTGGGAAGAAGTATTTCTAAATGCTTATGGGCAAAGCTTTTGACTTTGCCCTTAGCATGAATTATAAATTCTAAAAATTTTTCGCGAATCTATTTAGGAGATACCAAATGGTAAAAATTAGAATGGCCCGTGGTGGTCGCAAAAACCGTCCAGTTTATACGATTGTTGCTACAAATTCTCGTAGCCCTCGTGATGGCCAATTCCTTGAAAAACTAGGTCAATACGATCCTAAAGCTCCTGAAGCTTTAAAAACCGTTAATGTTGACGGCATAAAGGCTTGGTTATCCAAGGGTGCTCAACTTTCTGATACTGTAAGAAGTTTGCTCAAAAACAACAATATTAAGTTATAATGTTGTTAACCCCGTGCTCATAACGGGGGGTAAACCTTATCGGTAGGTGATTATGAGCAGCGAATTGAAGAGTCTAATTGAGTACGTTTCTAAGGCGCTTGTGGACATGCCAGATCGAGTTGAAGTCAACGAGATCGAAGGTGAGCAGACCACTGTGATTGAACTCAAGGTCGATAAATCGGATTTGGGGAAGGTCATCGGTAAGCAAGGTCGTACCGCTCGAGCACTTAGAACTATTCTTAATGCGGCTTCCACCAAGTTAAGAAAAAGATCAGTTCTCGAAATCATCGAATAGATTATTAAACTTATTTTCAAATTCAATACCCAATTTGTCTTGTAAGACGAATTGGGTTTTTTTATGTTCAGGAAGAACGGTATGCCGGCGGCGGCAGGATGCCGAGGAGCCGGCGATGTTCAGGAAGAACGGTATGCCGGCACTCTTGAAAACAAATCAATGTATGCTAAGATTTAAAAACTGATGGGGATTAAAAGAACTCCTGCGACAGAGCTTTCCCCATCAGAACCATCCTTTCATTCGAAAGGGGGTTTTACTCCCTCTAACATTCACGTTATTCGGCCTTCAAAGAAAACCTTGAGTTGGAGTACTGATTTTTCGCTTCGGAAAGGATATGGTGTTTTCATGAAGAAAGATGAACTAATCAAAATGGGATTTGTCGCTCACCCCCATGGAATAAAAGGAGAAGTGGAACTTCGCCTGGTGAATCCGGATCCCAATGAATCCATCCTCGATGATGATATGAAGGTGTGGCTTTTTCCTTCTTCCGCAAAATCAAAAATAAGTTCAGACGGTGAAGAGTGGACTTTGCAGAAAATCAGATTTGGTAATAAGGTCATCGCTTCCTTTGAAGGCATCAGGGACCGCACTCATCTTGAGAGCCTCATCCCTTTTGAAATTTATCTTGATCGCGAGACCTTCCCGGAACCAGAGGAAGGAGAAGTTTATCTGGTTGATCTCATTGATATGGCCGTGGTGAATGAAGAAGGAAAGAGAGTGGGAAAACTCGAAAGCTTCTCTGACAATGGCATGCAGTACCTTCTGAATATCCGGATTGAACCAGCGGGAGACCTTATCACCCTTCCTTATGTGGATGCATTCTTTCCTAAAGTAGATTTGGAGAAAAAAGAGATCACTATGATCATGCCGGAGTATACAGAATGAAAGTCCGGAAGATCTGGGTCCTTACCTTATTCCCTGAATATTTCAGACCCCTTTTAGAATGCGGAATATCGGGATCTGCCTTCCGGGGCGAGCGCAGTGAAGACATAAAGTTTGAAATGAAGTTCGTGAACATCCGGGACTACTCTACCACTAAATATAAGAGCGTGGATGACACTCCTTACGGGGGAGGTCCTGGGATGGTGATGAGAGCGGACATCTTACGGGACGCTCTCATGAAGGGAGTCGTGGAGGCCGGAGGTCATTCCGATAAATCCGAGCTTCATGTGATTTACACTTCTCCCCGTGGAAAGGTGTGGAACAATAAAGTTGCCAGAGAGTTCGGGACAAATGTTCTTGCCGGTGACAAAGACATCGTTTTCATCTGTGGCCGTTACGAAGGAGTGGATGAGCGCTTCCTGGAAAAATACGTAGATGATTATTATTCACTGGGTGATTTTGTTCTCACAGGTGGTGAGCTTGCGGTGATGACGATACTGGATTCTGCCGTACGTTTCGTTCCGGGAATCCTCGGAAACAAGCTTTCAAGTGAGTATGACTCATTTGAAGACGGACTTATAGAATATCCTCAATACACCAAGCCTTCGGACTTTGAAGGGATGAGTGTCCCGGAAATTCTCATGAGCGGGCATCACAAGAAAATCGAAGAATGGCAGAAGGCCCAAAAGCTTCAGATGACGAAGAAGTGGCGACCGGATTTAATCGAGTAGATTGTTTTCTTTCAGAAAGCTTAAAACCTTCTCTTTGGCATTTCCGATGATGGGATTCCCGTGCCCAAAGAAAGCATTATCAAAATCCACATGCTGCAAATTTTTTAAACACTTCAAAGCCGCTTCGTGATCTTCTGAGAAGTAATGATAGGGGGTCAGAAGTCCTGGTCTAGGAATCATATAAACGGCGGTGCAGTTAATGAGAGCGTCCCCAAGAAAAAGAGATTTTGTTTTCTTGTGGAGGATTCCTACTGAGCCGGGAGTATGCCCGTGCAGGGGAACATAATTGTAGTTGTCACATTCCTGAAGGGGAACAACCTCCTGGCACTGAGGTTCCTTAAACAACCAATCTCCGAATTGAATGATTCTTCCAAAGGGATTGATGCCCGTGTAGTCACGTTTTTTTAAAACCTTTTCACCACGAAGATAGGGGACCTCAAACTCATGGGCATGAACAGAGCACTTATATTTCTTCCGGAGATAGTCGGCATTTCCGGCATGATCTGGATGACCGTGGGTGAGAAGGAGTCTTTTTAGAGATTTTTTCTTCAGGGATAAAAAGAGATCGATTTTCTTTCGCTCGATGGGAGCCGAAGTATCAATCATGTCAAGGTTACCATCTTCTCTATTGATGAAGTAATAATGGGAGATCCGGTTGGACCGGAACCAGGTGATGGTGTTTAACTCCTCTTTTCCTCTCAGCATTCTATGGCCTCCAGAAACTGTCCAAATCCTTTTTCTGTTCCATACCCATTTTTAAAAATACCATTTTCAAAAATTTCGCGGCCATTGATAAAGACATGGAGGACCGCCTTGTCGTTTCTGTTCACAAGTCTTTTCATATTATTCATTTCTGGAAAATGAGCTTCAGTAATCGCGAGAACATCCTGGCCTAGACCATTAGGATCAATGATAACAAAGTCCGCACGCTTTCCCATTTTGAGGAATCCAGCATCAAGGTTAAACCATGACCCAAGCTGGCCAGTCACTTTCCAAACAGCTTCTTCAAGAGTCATGAAAGAACGTCCTTCTTTGGAGGCATCCTGAACCATCTTCAGGAGTTGCAGGGGGAAATTATAGAAGGCCATGTTCCGAAGATGAGCTCCTGCATCGGAGAAACTCATGATGGTGGTTTCTGACGAAACTATTTTCTCCAGGACTCTTTTTCGATGATTGGCTATTACAGTCGTCCAGCGAAGTTCAGTCCCGAACTTATCAATGAGATCGAGAAAAGCGTCAACAGCATGTGTGTTTTGAGCGAGAGCAATTTCTCCGAAGGATTTCCCTATAAGACTTCCGTCCGGGCAGGAGAGGATGAAAGCATCATGAAAATCTCTATGCCATACTCTGGGAGAAAACTTCGTTTCATAGTCTCTCTTGAACCTTTTCCTATATTCCTGGTTGGCAAACAGTTTTCTTCTCTCGGCATAGCTTGTAAAGTGCAGGGCCTCTTCACCTGAGCGGAATTCTTCAAATATGACGAGATCCATGCCATCGGCGAAGACCTGGAACTGGCAAGGCAATGATTGCCATCTGAAATCGGCCTTTAATATTTTATTAAAAAAAGTCGTGAGAACAATGACAAAGCGATAAAGGATTGGATTTGATTTCGCATCCGCCAGCGTAATCAAAGTTGTTTTAAGATTCTTTTTGAGAATCCCCATACTTTCCCAGAGAAAAAAGAACATATTATACTTCGTAACAATGTCAGGAGCTCCCTGAAGTACTCTTCTCCACTTTCTTAAGACTTTATTGAGACCTCTGAATTCTTTCAGGCGGGCATAGGTGGAAGGTAGAGGGTGAGACCTGAATCTAGTTCCATCAAGTTTATCCCAACGGGTGGTCATCATGGAGAGACCGAGAAATCCTGCCTTAAGAGATTCCTCAAGATGCCTTTCCATTTCCTTTTGCTCATGCTCAGTGGGAACATAGTTTTTATCAACGGCATTCTCGAGACCCAGAACTTTTATTCGAATATCAGAGTGACCGATAAATGCAGAAACATTGGGACCCAAAGGAAGATCTTTGAGATAATTCTTATAACCCTCAGGGGTTTTCCAACTCTTCACTTCTTCCAGAAGAGGGAGGACCACGTTTCTGGGAACAGATTCAACTCTGGTGAAAATGTCTGCGCAATCTTCCGGTTCATTATAAACCATGCTGATGGAGCAGCATCCAAGAACGACGGTGGTAATACCGTGTCTCACTGATTCATAAAGACCTGGGGAGAGAAGAATTTCAGCATCGTAGTGAGTATGGGTGTCAATGAATCCCGGCATCATCCACTTTCCGGTGCCGTCAATGATTCTGTCTCCATCAGGAGCTGCCAGCGATGGTCCAATCTCAAAGATTTTACCATCCTTGATTCTGATGTCAGTGATGATGCTTTTCTCTTTCGTCCCGTTAAAAAAACGGACATTCTTAACCAGAGTATTCATGCTCATCATTCTAGCATAGATTTTATTTCTTAAGTTTTCCAAGTGCAGTGCGCACAAATTTATCCACGGCTCTCACCTCGTCAATCCTCACAGGACGGATAAGGGATTTGATTTCCTCGATGAGAGTCTCAGAATTTGCCTCCGGCAGGGTGAGAAGAATAAGCTTCTTTCCTTTCCTGTCATCTTCTTCCAGGCAAAATTCCATCTGATTGAAGAGGTTTTTTTCTAAAAGATACGCCGAGAGAGTTTCTTTTAATTGGTTGAGGTTCACCAGATGTCCTGAAATCTTGACCTCATCACCGATTCTTCCCAGAGGAATGATTTTATTTCCTTCAAGGCGTGCCCGGTCCTTTGTGATGTAGTGTCCTTCTTTGTCGCATAACTCTCTTCTGGTGTTAACGATGAATTTGTCACCCATGATGAATTCCAGTGTGAAGAGGGCAGAAGATTTTACCATCAGCCGGTCTTCATCAGTTTTTACTTCATGGATGGGAAGGATCTCAAGATCATCACTCAGAGGACTCTTGCTGGAAGCAAGTTGAGAGGAGACCTCACTCATGCCAAAGGTCCTGATGACGGGCCAGCCCAGTTTCAGGGCCTCAGTTTTTAAAGCACTGGAAAGATAGTCACCTCCCACCACCAGGTACTTCAATGAAGAAGGTGAGGCGATGTTTCTTTTCACCAGGTCATAGAGCTGAGTCGGCACAATTGTTGTGATGGAGACTCCTTCCAGTTTTCTTGACCAGTTTTCGGGGTCCCATGAGCGAAGATCGACGACTTTGGTTCCCAGAAGGTGGGCCCGTGCCAGAACGGAAAGTCCACCCACATGATAGACAGGTAGGGACAATCCCCAGGTGTCATTTTTAGTTAATTGAAAATGGGCATTAACGGCTTCAGCGTTAGCAAAGAGTGCTTTTTTTGAAAGGGCATAGCCTTTAAGGTCTCCTCCTGTAGTGCCTGATGAGAAAAGAATAAAGTGATCTCTCAAAAAGTAGGGATTGAGTTTTGTCAGGATTTCTTTTTCATGAATCCTGAGGTCCGGATGGCAGATGAGTTGGGGGGCCGGATTGTCAAAATCTATATTGAGCATAGAAGCTTCCAGTCTTTACCATTAACATTCTGGTAAAGCTTTTTAACGAGATCTACATCGGCAATAAAACCATCTTTAAATGAACCGGTAAGGAAAGGTTTCTCGTCTTCATAAAAATTTGTGGCGACTATGCCATGAGTGAGAGAAAGATCGGCCTTCTCTACCAGTTCACAATAAGTATGCCATTGCCCCAGAGGGGAGCCCAGGTAGGCGCTGAAGATGACAGTGGCATCATGGGTGGGGAAAAACTCTACGTTGGGTTTGTAGATATAGTACTTGAATTCAGAGCCTTCAATAAAATCCATGGCACTTGGAAGGGAGAGGTCTTTCCAGTCTTTTTCATGGAGAGGATCTTCAATGTACTCGATTTGCTTTAATAAATGTTGAGGGATGTCAGAAACGAACTTGTCATAGTCTTTGCGGTTAAAAAGTGCATTACAATCCAGGCGTAGAGTACGTCCTTCATTAAGAGGAATAAGAAATGCCCTGTCTTCCTGATGAAGCATCTTATATTTTATAACCTGGGCCATGAGGCCTTCAGTGCCAGTCCAGAGTTGATGGTTCTTGAATCTCTGAGGCTTCAATGTTTGAAAGGAAAAATCTCTTAGTAAAAGATCAAAGACTTTCCTGTCATACTCCACGTCCTGGAACCTGAACTCCTGCAGGAACTGATCACAGGTCCTGTCACCCAGGGGGAGATGGGGGAAGTAGTCTGCAAAAGTTATCTTATCGCCTAAAACACCCTTCAAAAGTACGCCAGGTTTGGAGTCAAGAGAACTTAACCTATTGGCGCGTTTTAAAGGTTTAAGAGAGTAAGGACTATAATAAATTTTCATAAATAAAAGTTAGTCCCAGCATTAAAGAGAAAACGATCAGGTGGATACCTGAAAACTTCAGTCCTTCATTAAGTTCAGCACCTCTTTTGATAAGAGTGATCTTTGCTAATTTGATGGCGGGAATAAGAGCTATGAAGACCAGATAGATAAGTTTCATGTCCCGGAAATAATGAAGAAGGAGATAGGGGATGAAGATCGTTCCCAGGACCAGCATCTGGTACTGTTTTTCTGTAAAGCGTGTGGCAAGAGTCATCTTTCCCACTTCTCTATCTGTCTCCCTATCCCTCAGGTTATTGATACAGATGAAGGTTGTGGCGAGAAGGCCGAAGATGGAGGCCAGCATGAACGCACCGATATTAATGGTGAGTGAGAAAAGGTAAAACGAACCCATGACTGAAAAAAGTCCGAAGAAAAGAAAAACAAAGATCTCTCCCAGTCCCCTGTAGGCCAGGGAAACTTTTCCGCCGGTATAGCCATAGGTGAGATAAAGAGAAATGATTCCTAAAACCAGAAATGGCCAGCCACCACGAATGATCAGGGGAACACCACAAAGCCCCGCAAGGATCACGCAAGTGATCCCCCATTTTTTGACGGTCTGAATGTCCACCAGACCGGAAGCAGAAACTCTGGTGGGGCCCACTCGTTTTTTATCTGCGCCTTTTTCATGATCGATCACATCATTAAAAAAGTTTGTTGCCAGTTGGATGAACAGGGCACCGAAAACGGCCAGCAAAAGATAGAGTTCGGCCCCCTCATGATAAAGTGAAAGAAAGTAACTATAGGCAACCAGGGGGGGGATAACTCCGGCCAGTAGGGTTTTAGGACGGGCGGCAAGAATGAAGTTTTTCATAGGATACCTTCTTCAATCAGGACTCTTTTGAGTTCAAGGGGATTCTGGAATAAGCGATGTCCTCCCGAAAGGACCTTTACATGAATACCGAGAGGGAGAAGAACGTTCTTCGTGAGTTCCATGTATTTCTCATCACTCTGACCTGCCAGAAACAGGACTTTGTGTCGGTTTAATACGATTTCAGGCAGGTGATTCTTCTGCCTGGAAAGGCGGAACTTATCGAACAGGTCTTTTGATTTTTGGAAACGTTCGTCTTCAATTGTTATTGGTCTGTCCGCTTTGAAGAGGGGAAGGGCATTCCACCATTTCATGAAGTCTTCGCTTTCTCTGGTGCCCAGTTCTTTAAGAATTGTGTCTTCAAAGCTTTCCCTTTGTGACTTCTCACTTTCCTGTTGAAGACCCGGGTGAGCATTTATCAGCACGATTTTTTTTATCTGGAACTTGCAGGCATCTGCGATGTCTAGGGCGATCCTGCCTCCCATGGAGTAGCCAATAAGAGTATCATCCGGATGAACCTGGGAAAGGGAGGTCATGTCATAAAGATCATGCAGGACTATGTCTTCCCGCTTAAAACTGGAAAAATCCTCCGGTGAACCAAGGAATCCATGAAAGATATGAATCACTTGTTCCACTCCCTCATGAAATGATCGGTCTGAACCTGATCCGGAAAGAGTTCCAGTACCTGAACCTTTCCAAACTCTTTCATCTCGTTGCTGTAACTTAAACTTAGGGCCCCGCAGATTTTTCCGAAATCATTTTCATGTTCAAGCACAATTCTTTTGTCGAGTTTAAGCATGTCGAAAATTCTTCCACCCTTGTTATTCATGATGATGAGAAAGAGGTTGGAGGGGATTTCCCTTAAGCTTGAAAGGTCATAAAAAGTTGTAACGTCTCCCAGGAAGCAATACACATTCTTCCGGGTTCCCATGGCAAGCCCTATGGCCGAGGCCAGCTGCCCGTCAATCCCGTTGACTCCACGGTTACCATAAGTCTTGAGGTTCCTGCTTTGGGCGAGCTCAAAGAATCGGATGACGAGGGAGTTCCCGAGATAGACCAGATCCTCTTCATCCAGCCTTTCATTCAGCACTTTGAAGTAGGTAATCTCCGACTCGGGATATTTGTAATAAAGTTCATTCAGTTTCCAGATTGTCTCATCAGCGATGGGATAAGGAGAAAGTTTTGAGAGATGTTCCCAGAAAACCCTGGAGTGAAGGAGATCGTCAGAGCTCAAGGGCAAAACTCCACCATAGGAGAGGCCCGGAAGGTTTCTTGAGTCAAAATGAAAAACCGGAAGAGGTCCTTTTTCAAGGAGGCGCCAGACTTTGGAAAGAGGGGTATGTCCGATCCTGATGACACTGTCGAAATAACCGGAGTTAAAGAGCTCGGTAACTTTTCTTTCTGTTTTAAGATCTGAAAGATCATGTCCTCCGCTTAAAGTCTCGGCATAATAGGTGAGTTTTAATTCCCGGAACTTCTCAATGAAGGGGCGCATGCTTTTATTTTCATGGGAAAAAAGGAAAAGGGGTTTTTTAATCTTTGAAACAAATTCCCCGAAAGCACTCAGGTCCTGATGCTTGATGACTTCCCTTTCATGAAGGGCCGTATCATCCACCAGAACATTGACGTGAACAGGAAATTCAACATCCCGTAGATCAAGCTCGGGAAGATCAACAAGATCAACTTCAATAAAAGCTTTTCTACAGCTTCTGGTCAGTGCCTCGTGATCAATAGTTTGGGGAGAGCCGGTCCCGTGGAGTTTTTTCGGACGGTCTCCGGAAATGAGTACCAGAGGGAGCTCTGAATAAAAGGCCTCAAGCATGGCCGGAACACACTGGGCGACGGCCGTCCCAGAGGTCGTGCAGATTGCTACCGGCAGGTGTGAGACCTTAGAGAGTCCCAGGGCCTTGAAGCTTGCCATCCTCTCGTCGTACTCAAATTTCACATCGTGCTTATCAAAGACCTTTAGAATATCGTGGTTCCTCGCCCCGGTACAAAAAAATATCTTATCAAGACTCATCTTCATAAATAGTGTTTCCTGATGGTATTGCGCTTTAAGTGAACTTCTTCAAACTCTTTTTCAAATAAGGACTGAGAAACAATTCCTCCTCCTGATTCAATGAAAAGATGCTGACCTTCCCACTGAACGTTTCTGATGGAGACAACGAATTGTTTCATATCCCGGGCCATAAGACCAAAGCAGGAGCCAAAATATCTTTTTGGGTACTTGGCAAAGTAATGTGTGCCCTGAAGAAACTTCAACGAGGCTTCTTTGGGATACCCACCCAGAGCAGCGGTGGGAGAAAGAGTATTGGTGAGTTCCGTAAAGTCAGTGTCGGGAAGGATCCTGGCGACAATATCGGTTTTTAAATGAATGAGGGAATTGTAAGGGACAACCTCTGTTTTATAAACGGCAAGATCCGAGGTGAAGCCTGAAAGTTTCTCCCGAATGTCCTGGACGACCAGCTCATGCTCATGCCGGTCCTTCGATGAATGAAGGAGCTCTTCTTCTTCACCCTTTTTCCCGGTTCCGGCCAGTGCAAATGTTGAGAGGGTTTTGTTCTTAACTTCAAAAAGAACTTCCGGAGTACTGCCGATCACGCCGTAGCTTTCATTCCACAATCCGTAGGGAAGTCCGGCCCCGAATTCGAAGGATCTTCGCATGAGACGCCTGATGGTCTCTTTCCCTTCAAATGGTTCGTAGGTTTCCCGGGAAATCAGGACTACTTTTTTCAGGGACTCACTGAACGAAGTCTTTAAAAGACCGAAGTCTTTCTCATAAAGATCATCATCGTTTTCAATGGGAGAAAGGGGAGTTTGTTTTTCTGACTGATCTTTCAGGTATCCCAGGACATTAGACTTACCGATGGTGAGAATTGAATCAGGAACAAAGGCCAGATACTGACCTTGATAAAAGTCCTTAAGATAAAAAACAGGTGTGTCTGTTGCCAGAAATTTCTCTACAACAGTGATGTCTCCGCCTTTAGCGAATGTAATGGTTTGACCATCGGTAGAGGTAAGAAAGGCCCCACGTTTAAAGAATTCACCATCAAGCCAGTTCTCTAAAGCGCCCGGTAGGTGACCCATCAGTACATCCAGGGAAATTTCTCGAATTCAGCTTTTCTTTTCTCAAGGAAAGAATTTCTTCCCTCCTGGGCCTCTTCAGTTCCATAGGCCAGACGAGTGGCCTCTCCGGCAAAAACCTGCTGACCAACCAGACCATCATCAATAAGATTAAACCCGAACTTCAGCATCCGAATGGCCGTTGGGGATTTACTGCAAATCATTTCTGCCCATTCCAGCCCGGTTTTTTCCAGATCTTCGTGGGTCACAACTTTGTTAACCATGCCCATCTCATAGGCTTCCTGGGCCGAGTACTTCTGCTCTAAAAAGAAAACTTCACGGGCCCTTTTTTGGCCCACCTGACGGGCGAGATAAGCTGAACCAAAGCCGCCGTCAAAGCTGGCGACACGGGCATCAGTCTGCATGAAAATGGCGTGTTCCCTGGAAGCAATAGTCATATCACAAACCACATGAAGGGAATGTCCACCCCCCACTGCCCAACCAGGAACAAGAGCGATCACAACTTTTGGCATGAAGCGGATCATGCGCTGGACTTCTAAAATATGAAGACGGCCATGGGCCGTGGGCATGCCTGGTTTATCATCCTTGTACTCGTACCCTGACTTTCCACGGACGGTCTGATCTCCACCGGAGCAGAAGGCCCAGCCCCCGTCTTTAGAGGAAGGACCGTTACCGGTCAGAAGAATCGCCCCAACGTCGTTCTGCCGATGAGACCATTCCAGGGCCGTTAAAAGTTCATCCACTGTCTGAGGACGAAAAGCATTTCTTAAATCAGGACGGTTGAATGCGATCCGGACAGCACCTGTGTTTTTAGCTTTATGAAAAGTGATGTCTTCAAACTTAACATCAGTGACTTCATTCCATTCTGATGGATCAAAAATCGGAGAGATCATTATTATGCCTCGTTATTAGCAAAATAAATATAAGCGATACCGCCAAAAACTGGAATGAATCCATAGTTCTTAAACGACATATTTTTCTTCATGATAGCGACAAATTTTTCTGCCGAAGGAAAAGATTCCGATGAAGCAATAAGATACTCATAGGCATCTTTTCTTTTTGAGATCAGTCCAAAAAGCGGAACATACATCCTGAGCATGCCAAAATAGAGTTTCTTGAAAAGCGTATTCCTTGGTTGCCCGAACTCCAGAATATAAACGCCATTGGAAACCCGGCCAAGTTCCGATAAACCAAGGTCCAGATTTTCCACGTTACGGATACCGAAAGAAATGGTGGCCACATCGAAGGCCTTGTCGGAAAACGGAAGCTTCTGGATATCAGCAACTTTAAATTCAACCGGCAGAGGATTTTCTTTGGCCCTTTCGAGGGCGAAATCAATCATTCCGGAAGAGAAATCAATACCAACCACCTGACCGGCGATGGATTCTTTAAGCTTAAAGGCAATGTCACCTGTTCCTGTGGCACAGTCCAAAGCGCTTTGTGGTTTTTGTTTCAGAGCTTTCTGGATGAATTTTCTTTTCCAGAGGCGATGAGTTCCGACTGACAGAACGTCATTCAGAAGATCATACTTGTGAGCGATATCATTAAACATGACACGTACGAAATCCGCTTTCGCCATAATTACATCCTCAATTCTTTTTCAAAAATAGGTGCGAGCTTTTTAAGCTTCGCCACCATTTCATCAAATTGTGAAATGTTCAAGGCCTGTTGGCCGTCAGATAAAGCACAGGCCGGCTCAGGGTGAACTTCTACCATAAGACCATCAGCTCCCGCAGCTACCGCCGCATAGGCCGCATCCATCACATACTGGGTGTAGCCCATGCTGTGAGACGGATCCACCAGGATCTTAAACGGCGTATTCTTCTTGAGATAAATCACTGACCCCAGATCCAGGAGGTTTCGGAGCTTGTTATCAAATGAGCGAACACCTCTTTCGCAGAGGATGATGTTTTTCTCACCCAGATGGAAAAGATACTCAGCGGCCCCCAGCCATTCAGATACTGTGGCACTGAAAGCGCGCTTTAAAATCACCGGGCGATTGTAACGGGAGAGCTCCTTTAGGAGCTCATAGTTATACATATTGCGGGCCCCAACCTGAAAAACAGAAGTGACGGGCAGGAGAGTTTCAATCTGACGGGCATCAGTGACTTCAGTGATGAAGTCAAAATGAATTTCTTTTTTAAGTTTCCTGATGAGATCCAGCCCCTCGTCTCCCAGCCCCTGGAAGGACTTGGCGTTTGTTCTCATCTTGTGAATGCCACCTCGGATGAGGGTAGGGCGATTCTCATTGGTGAGAATGGAGAGCATTTGGTTTTCAGATTCAACGGCGCAAGGGCCTGCAATCAAAAACAGCTCGTTTGGGCGAAAGTTAAGAGGGTTTGTTTCCATCATTTAAGTCACCTTACAGGGGTGTGTATTTCACTTGGAAATAGTAGTTCTTTAGACCCCTTTTGTAGCTGATAAGGCCCATTATGGAAAGCATTAAGAGGCTTATTTTCCTAGACATTTTCCTTCTTACAGAGGTAAAGGGTAACCTTCATATTTCAAATGGATCCTTATGCCTTTTCCGGTTAATTGTTACATTGGTTTAGTTCACGGTCCGGTGAAGTCCAAAGATGGTTCAGAAATCACGACTTCTGTAACCAATCTGGATATTCACGATATAGCCCGTTCTGCCCGGACTTTCGGATTTAAACGTTATTTTTTGATCACTCCCATCAAGAACCAGCAGGCGATGGTGAAAAAGATCCTGGGATTCTGGGAAACAGATTCCGGACTCATTTACAATCCTGATCGGAAAAATGCCCTTTCAGAAGCAGAAGTGATTGATTCTATAGAGGATGCTGTAAAAAAAATTACTGAGATAGAAGGTAAGAAGCCTTGCGTTGTCGTTACCGGTGCAAACTTTGAGAAGTTTGACGGGAACGAAAAACAACTCTTGCAAAAGATAGCGCTTGACGGTACTCCTATGTTCTTGTTATTTGGTACAGGATGGGGATTAACTGCTCCGGTTGTTGAACAGGCCGATTTTCGGCTAGACCCTATATTTGGGATAGCAGATGACGGATATAATCATCTGTCTGTTCGTTCAGCAGTCGCAATTTATTGTGACCGACTGGCCAGGAGCCTCTGATTTCTGATGCCTGCATACTTGCAGGCAATAACTTTTTCCGTCCCTCTGAGCACAAAGTTAGCTGAATGGACGCCTACGTTGTGGAGACGTTATGAATTTGATCGATGTTGTTGAGAAGAAGTACGCAAACCCAAATGCAACAAAATTTCCAGCTTTCAAAACTGGTGACACTGTTGAAGTTGGCGTTCGAATCAAAGAAGGCGAGAAGACTCGTGTTCAGCTTTTCCAGGGTACATGCATTGCCATGAAACACCCAGGTCAGATGAACGGTCACTTCCGTGTTCGTAAGATTTCAGACGGTGTTGGTGTTGAGCGTGTTTTCCCGTTCCATTCACCAGCTGTTGAACACGTTAAGATTGTATCTCCGGGTAAATCTCGTCGTGCTAAACACAACTACCTGAGAACCAGAACAGGTAAAGCAGCTCGCGTAGCTATCGACTACTCTCGTTAATCAAAAGATTAATAAAGTGTTTGAAGGGCCCCTTTTGGGGCCCTTCTTATTTTGGGCCCAGGAGAAATTATGAATTTATTAGTTTTGTTTCTCTTAGTGATAAGTGTTTCCTTCGCACAGGTTTCCACTCCACCTCTTCCTACAGAAGGCTCCAGTGCGGTTCCGGAAAAAGTAAAACCACAGGAATCAAAGATTGAAGAAGTCGTGGAAAATGCCAATCCTGAAGTGAACGGGGGTCCTGTTCAGAAAAAAGTTAAAGAATTAGAAAAAGAAATTTCATCCACCCGTGAAAACCGCGATGATTCCTTTGGTACATTGATGGTGGGTTACCAGCTGGTCACAAGCTGGCTTCCTTCAAAGAAGGTCATTAGCTACACCCAGATCTTTAATGAAGAGTGGTCTGTTGAAGGAGAATACTCCTGGTCATCAGTGGATGATCCTCTTTTCTGGATTGATCTGGGTGAGATTGAAGAGAAGCGATTCAATCTACAGGCAAGAAGGTATGTAGGAAACTCTTTTAACTTTTCTTTCGGAGCTGTCTACAGTCAGTTCAGTGCCCATCTTGGAAGTGATTTTCTTGATCAGTTTGGCCGTGAGCTCAATTCAAGTTTTGAAGCTCAGAATATCGGTCTTACAGGGGGAATTGGAAACCGCTGGCAGTGGAGTAATGGTCTTACTGTCGGCATCGACTGGCTTCACTTGAACGTTCCTGTGTTTGAAACTTATGTAAGAGACGATGTCCTGGACTCCATTTCAGAAGATGATGAACATACTGACATAAAGAACATCATCAGAAAATTCAACAGGCTTCCTACATTTGTCTTATTTGGCCTTTCTCTTGGCTATACGTTCTAATTAGGTTCCTAATTAGGTTCCAACACACTTTTGGATAGGCACTTCGTCATTTCATAACACGGCGCCTATCCAAAAGTGTGTTGGAACTTGGTATGACCAGCTTACATGCTGGAACTTAAACTCATACCTGAATTTCCCCAGGAAATTATTGCAACCGATGAAGTAGGCCGTGGACCTCTTGGTGGGCCGGTAGTCGTGGGAGCAGTACGCTTGATGGTCGATGGACCTATGGCCCTGAAAACTGCTCTTAAATTTCTTCGTCTAAGAAAAATAAAAGATTCTAAAAAAATAACTTCAGAAGAACGTTTGAAGATCCTGCAAAAGCTGGGAGTTCTTGATTTGCCTTTCCGGCAGGTAGGGAGAATTGACCTAAAAGGAATCGAAGTTTCTTATGTCACCTGGGACATGGATCACGAGGTCATTGACCGCGAAAATATTCTGGCCGCAAGTCTTCGGGGAATGAAAGAGTCTGCCCTTCATCTTTCAGATGGGAAAAAAGTCGATACGACTGTCCTCATTGATGGACACATGAAGCTTCGTTGGGAGAGTAAAGTTTCTCCTTGGAATGAAATTCCACTGGTGAAAGGAGATTCAAAGTCTCTTCTCATCGGGCTGGCATCCATCATCGCCAAGGAAAAACGTGATGCTTACATGAGACAGATGCATGAGCTCTATCCCCAATACGGATTCAATTCACACTTTGGATACCCAACTAAAAGTCACCGACAGGCCATTGCAGAATTCGGGCCTTGCTTCATTCACAGGAAAACCTTCAAGGGTGTTAAAGAGTTCGTCCGGACTCCTTAATGAAATCGAGCATTCAGTTTCCTTTCATGCTGAAGGAGTGCCACTACTTGTTTCACCTTCACTTTTGAGACAGAGATTCCTGGGTCAGATCGATCTCGCCCGTCTGAGGAAGGACCGGGCAGGGTGGCTGATTGAAATTGTCGAAGTGAAAAGTTCGGAAACAGGCACGGAAAAGATGCTTCAGGGACAGAGAAGGAGACTTTTTGGCGCTCAGAAATTTCTGTCCGGACTATTCGGATCAAGATCGAAACTTATCAGTCTTATCAAATGAAAACTCCTCGCTAAATTCTCATTTCCGGTTATAAATCTTTAAATGATCGAGTTGAAACTTATTGAAAACTATCCCCGGGAAATTATCGCTGTTGATGAAGTGGGACGCTCTCCCCTTAGCGGTCCTGTCGTCATCGGGGCCTTGCGGGTGGTTGTGAATGATTATCAGTCTCTCATCACACTCCTGAGATCCCTGAGAAGGAACGGAGTTAAAGATTCTAAGATGCTGACTCATCAGGACCGGCATAAACTTCTAGGGAAACTTAACATCAAGGAGAAGCCTTTCCGGGAAAAAGGACATTTTAGCTGGAAGAATCTCGAGATGACCTATGTCACCTGGGAAATGGATCACGAAGTGATTGATAGAGAAAATATTTTTCAGGCCTCAATGAGGGGAATGAAAGAAGCCGCTCAATTTTTGCAGGAAGGTGATAAAAACCTAACGACGGTCCTTATTGACGGCCACTGCAAACTCCGATGGGAAGGGGAGCCGGATCCCTGGCAGGAAATAACCATCATCAAAGGGGATGTGAAGTCGTCCCTGGTGGGGCTCGCCGCGATTATTGCCAAAGAGAGAAGAGATGCTTTCATGAAAGAGATGCACCTTTGTTATCCCCTCTATGGCTTTGATACCAACGCCGGTTATCCCACCAGGGAACACCGGAGGGCCATTGAAGTCCATGGCCCTTGTCCCATCCATAGAAAAAGTTTTAATAAAGTGAAAGAATTTATTCTCCGTCCAACTGAAGAAGTCGGGTAACTGTTTTTTTTGCAAAAAACTCAAACATTCATTACTCTTAAGAATATGAAAAAGATTATCTGTAGTTTTCTGGTAGTGATGTTTACTCTGGCGATAGTTAATCCTCAAAAGGCCCGTGCCGAAATACCGGTTAAGGCCAAGGCTTTTCTGACCATTGCCGGATACGGAACTGCCGGTGGGGCCATTCTCGGGGCAGCATCCATGGCCTTCGGAACTTCTTCCCGTGCTATTGCCCAGGGTGCTTCTCTTGGCCTCTACGCTGGTATTTTATTCGGTACCTACATACTCGTTTCCCATCACAATAAGCGCTACGGTAGCTATGAGGACTCTTCCTCACCTTATGGTGAATCAAGTGATATTTACGGAGACGAATATCAGGATAATGAAGGAGGCGGAGCGGACGGAGCAGATCCGGCCAAGGGCGGCTTCTTTGATCGCTTTCAGACCATGCAGGAAAAATTCCACGGACAGGCATTTAGTCTTGGTGATAAAAAAAGAGGAAGCCAGTTGCCTCCTCTTCACATAAATCTTTTACAGTATAATTTCTAGTTTTCGAAAGTTTGATTTCTGTTACCAAAACGGGTGTTGAGGTTTTCAGTTTCATCATTGTCAAAATTCATGAGTTCTGCAACGTATTCAGCTTCATTCAGGGAGTAAAGGCGAAAAATTTTCAGAAACTCCGGCTTAACATTTGAAAGACTGACATTGGCCTTTCGGCTTTCCTTGAGACCCTTAACTGTCTCAACGAACTGGCAGATTCCCGAGGAACCGACGAAATCAATCGCGCCAAGATCGATCGTTATTGTAGAATGAGGGTTTGAATTTGCAATGTTTTGAAGTTCATTCCGAAGAGGGAGGGAGTGATCGTAGTTTAAATCCCCCTGCATATGAACGATAATGTTTCCATTAGCGTCTCTTAAAACATTGGCCTTCATACTCATGGGGTATCTCCTTTGGAAATTAAAAGGCAATTTGCCTTCTAATAATTTACCACGAGACTTAAAAGGGGTTTAGAGTGGGAAAAATCATTCTGTTGAACACACCGATAGGCAACCTGGGAGATTTGACCACCAGGGTGACTGAGGCCTTAAGGTCGGGGACCACATTCGCCGTGGAAGACACTCGGGTATTTAAAGAGCTATTGAATCATCTGGGGATCAGTTTAACTGGTAAACGGATTTTTTCTCTCCATGACCAGTCTGAAAAAAAACAGGTTTTAAATCTCATTCAACTGGCAGAAAAAGAGGATCTCTACGTGGCCTCTGAGGCCGGAAGTCCCATCATCTCCGATCCGGCCTATCCGCTGGTGATCGCGGCCTATGAAAATGGCATTAAGGTAGAGTCTTATTCCGGAGTTTCTTCACCGGTGATGGCCCTTGAGCTTTCGGGTCTTCCTCCTATTCCTTTTCAATTCCATGGTTTTCTTCCCAGGGAATCCGGTAAAAGAGAAAAGATCTTCCGGGAAGTGGGGTATGGAACACATATCTTTTTTGAAGCCCCCACAAGAGTGGAAGAAACATTGGATGAACTGGCAAAAGTAAGACCTGATGCAGATCTGGCGATTGTGAGAGAACTTTCCAAGAAGTTCGAGCAGGTGATGAAGCTCAAGGCAGGCGAGTGGCCTCAAAAGAAGCAGGAGATGACCTTTAAAGGGGAATTTATTTTCCTATTTCACAATAAAGAAACCTCACAAACATCATCCGCAGAGTTGAAAGAGCAGGCACAAGAAATATTGGCAAAGGGTGCTTCTCCCAAGCAGCTGGCCAAGCTTCTGGGACTGATTCTTGACCGCCCAACTAAGGATATTTATTCAGAAATAAACCGGTATAAAGGCAATGAGTAACTTTCCTTGAGGAAAAAAATTAATCACTTTAGAATAAGATAATGAGAATACAAATCCTTGGCGGTCATGGTGGTTCTGCAAAAGGCTTTTCCACGACTTCCTACCTGATTGATGACAAACTCCTGATCGATGCAGGAGCAGTGGCCGAGACTCTTAGTATTAAGGATCAGACTAACATTGATCACATCCTGATTTCCCACTGTCATCTTGATCATATTAAAGATCTGGCATTCCTTTGTGATAACTGTTTTGGTCTTAAAGGAAAGCCCTTTCAGGTTTACACCCATGCAACAGTGAACCGTATCATCAAAGAGCATCTTCTAAACGATATTATCTGGCCCGATTTCTCCAGACTTCCTGATAAAGATCACCCTACGATTCAAATCAATTCCATAGCTGAAGAACAGGAACTGAAACTGGGAGAGTATACTGTCACTCCCGTTAAGGTGAATCATGCTCATGATGCCATGGGATTTATTGTGGAAAAGGGGAATACTGCTATCCTCTTTACCCTTGATACAGGTCCTACTGAGAAAATATGGGAGATTGCTCATAAGAAGAAAAACCTTAAGGCCATTTTCACAGAAGTGAGTTTTCCTGATTCACTTTCAAAGGTGGCCAAGCTTTCAGATCATCACACTCCTTCGTCTATGAAGCAGGAGTTGAAGAAGATGCCCGGAAAGGTTCCGGTTATTCTCACGCATCTTAAACCCAATTACCGCTCCGATATTCTTCACGAGATTAAAGAATTAAAAGAGGACCGCATCCGGGTCCTCGAAGAAGATGGTGAAGTCTTTCAGTTTTAGTTTATCTGAACAGAATGAGCCTTTTCGTTCTCTAAAAAAGCAGAGTCTTCTAGAAGTTCACTTTTCGAACGAGCATTCCGGGAAACTTGTTTCCCGGAATGTCATAACGAACATCAGTTTTATCTAATTATAGCTTTACGATTTGAGGCGGGAGAATTTCAGTTTATCTGATACCCATCGCTGAAGTATCGCTGGTTCCTCTGATCTGAACCGGCGGTGGTCCCTGGTTCGGATTCATACCGCCACCGATAGGTGCGTTGGCCTTTTTGAGTTTATCAATAGTCACGCACTTCTCCTGCGTGGTCTTACCAGTCTTGGCAAGAGTTCCACACAGCTGGTAATCAAAGTCATATCTCTTCTGCGTAACTTCTTTATTGTCTGATGGAGTTACCGGGCTTC
>JBKHWS010000017.1:0-48923 GCA_046566385.1 Bacteriovoracia bacterium
GGAAAAGGGGCCCTGGTTAAGGCCCATGATGTGGTCATGCCTAAATCAAGAATTCCTGACGCCACTATTGAAGATGAATCAAAAAGATCAGCCTGAAATCAGTTCTCGATCTGAAGGCTCTTGGTGGTTTTTGCTCCCAGGTCTTTGAGGTTTTCCATACGGCTGGCAAGGCTTCCTTTCCCTGTCAGCATTCTAGAGCGAAGGTCATCAAAAGACTCTCCTACTTTACGAATCTGAGTCTGCATCTGATCCAGGTCACCGGCAACTCCCGCAAACTTGTCATAAAGAAGCCCCGCTTGTCTGGCTATTTCCAGAGCATTACGAGTTTGCCTTTCCTGCTTCCATAAGCTGGCCACGGTCCTGAGTGTTGCAAGTAATGTTGAGGGCCCCACCAGCATGATGTTCTTATCCCAGGCATGATTAAAAAGTTCACGATCCTTCTGCATGGCCAGCATGAACGCGCCCTCAATGGGAATGAAAAGCATGACGTAATCAGGAGTCTGGAGCTTATCAAGTCTTTGATAATTTTTTTGGGAAAGGCCCTTGATGTGAGCATAAAGCGAATCCAGAAAATGGGAGAGATCTTCTTCCTCATGGTCATTCACATATCTTTCATAAGCGACAAGGCTCACTTTGGAATCGATGATGAGGTGCTTATTTTCCGGTAAATTAATAATCACATCCGGCTGTTGAGTTCTTCCCTCTTCATCCTTGAGACCCATTTCCTTACCCTGAAGAATGAACTCTTCACCGGATCTTAACCCTGAAGCTTCAAGGAGTTTTTCCAGGATCATTTCTCCCCAGTTCCCCTGCATCTTCACGTCCCCTTTGAGGGCGCGGGTAAGATTTTCTGTCTCTGTGCTCATTTTCTGACCGGTCATCACAATGCGCTCAATCTCAGCATGTAGCCGCAAGCGGTCCTTGGTATCGGTAAGGTGCATTTCTTCCACTTTTCTCTGAAAATCAGACATCTTTTCCCTGAAGGGACTTAGAATCAGCTCCATTCCTTTGAGAGAGTCTTCCCTAAAACGTCGGGATTTTTCTTCAAATATTTCCTGGCCTAAAGCTTTGAGCTTTAACTCCAGCTTTTCTTCGGCCTCTTTGTGAACTTTATCCTGAATCTCGAGCCTTTCTTTCAAAAGGGCATGCTGAAGGAGAAGCTTTTGTACCCGCAAATGGTAAAGGGCAAGTCCTAAAACAAAACTTCCCAGACCTACTAGAATCGTTAAGGCCATTTTCCCTCCCTGATCTCTTCATTATTTCTTGTTTTTCGCTCTTAAACAAGCTCATCATGGGAATGAATTGCCATAGGACCAGAATTGAGTTTCAGAGGGAATTCACTTAAAATGGATGTATGGCGAAGAAAGAATCAAAAGCGCTCTCCCTGAACTTCAATCCGGATCTGGCCAAGAAGTTTCAGGAAGCTGCTCAGAAAAAAACCGACATACAGGATTTTATCCAGGAATTTCTGGTTCAGTTTCTTTCTGCGGACACCAAGACCGCTTACATTAAAGATTTAAAATTCTTTTTTGATTTTTTGAGATCGGGAAATGTGCAGATCACTCATCCGAAAGAAATCCAAAGCTATCATTTCCAGCTTTATCGAGACCACTTGATGGAAAGAGGACTTTCTTCTGCAACCATTAATAGGCGCCTGGTCTGTATTCGATCCTTCATGAAATGGGCCATTGCGGCCCGCCTGATGGAACACAATCCCCTTGATACGGTGAAACTTCCCAAAGTCCAGACGGAGTCACCCACGGTGGCCTTTGATGATGAAGAAGTCAGCAGAATGATCAACGCTCCTGATACATCAACCCACAAAGGGAAAGTTCACCGACTGGTGATGGTCTTACTTTTCCATCTCGGTCTACGCCGTTCAGAATTAACTCATATTAGAATGCACCAGTTTTCCCAGGACCGGGGACACATTGTTTTAAGGATTCATGGTAAAGGCGATAAAGTGAGACTGGTTCCTCTGAATCAGGAAGTTTATGCAGAGATAGAGGATTATCTGGCTTCATTAAGGGCCCAGGGTATTGAACTTGGATCCGAGGACTTTCTCCTGCAGACGGAACTTAAAACCAGAAATTCTAAAC
This sequence comes from Bacteriovoracia bacterium, assembly GCA_046566385.1. GTDB lineage: Bacteria > Bdellovibrionota > Bacteriovoracia > Bacteriovoracales > Bacteriovoracaceae > Peredibacter. The sequence goes on from JBKHWS010000017.1 coordinate 2,100, forward strand.
CAATGGATGGATCCACCATTTTCCGGGTCATCGAAAAATACGCCCGCAAGGTTGGAATAACCAAGGCCGTCTCCCCTCACTCCTGTCGGGCGACTGTCATTTCTCACCTTCTGGATACCCAGCATGCGGCCATAAGAGATGTCGCCACCTTCGCGGGACACGCCAACATCACAACAACAGAACGGTACGATAAAAGAAGAAAGAATCTGGATAAGAGTGCGGCCTACCAGGTGGATTTTTCTCGCAAAAAAAATGCCTAAGCAGTTTTCTGCTTCTCTGCTTCCTTCTGATAGTGATCTTTCACAAGAGTTTTTGTCAGAGTGATAAAGTCTCTGACGACTTTGATAGAGGCCGGATGAGTTTCGGCGATCTTGTCATAGCTGATAAAAAGAAAGACTCTTTTGTTTCTGGAAAAATCAAAACTTGATTGAACTGAAAAATCCTTAAGCGCCACAGTGAGGGCGTCTTCCTTATTGGAGGAATAGAGAAGATTAAAAGCATACTGGGAAAGATGGGCCTTAAGCTCTTCAAGGTTTTTACCGCCCGCATCTGAAAGCATTCTGGAATTAATCAGAATGCGAACATATTCTTCTGACGAAACCTTCTTCATGTAGGCATCGGCTTCGATGGAAAAAAGCATGCCGTTCATGGTTAATTGCTCCAGGGCAACCAGTTCCGCGTTCCGGAAACTGTTCCCGTATTCGAGCAGGATCTTACTCTTTAATCGAATCCTGAAATCTCTTCTGGGAAGTTTTCCTTGGATCAGATAGACAATGACAAAATCCCTATAGGTCGTCTTATTGAAGCACTCTGCGACGGACATGGACTTATAGGGGCCGGTGCCTGAAATGAAGGAAATATCCAGAGGACAGAAGGGATCAATTCCTCCCACCAGGTGAATCTGATTGAGGATGTATTTCTCATACAAATCAAACATGGTGGTTTGTTGAATTTGTTTTTCTGTTTTGATCCAAACCGGGATCAGAGAGAGTCTTTGAAGAGCGTTTTCACGGTTTTTAAAATCACCCATCAAAACCGGGTCACTCTCAAGCTGGCCCTTGATAAAGTCACAGGTTTCAAAAAAATCCGCCCAGTGAAAAACCATATTCCCGTTGTCACATAAAACAAATTCTTCCCCTAAAGTTTTAGTCAGGGATGATTCATTTAAAAACGAAGGAGAAAAAAGCTGAGTGATGTTCTGAAGGGCCATAAGTTCCTCTTAACTATAGGAGATTCTTCCTGAATCCTGATATCCATTTTAACTTAGGTCGGTACTTTAATTAAGAATTTTAAACTTAATTATCCGAGGCTTCTGACAATGGAGACAAATGATTGATTTTCCTTTCTGAAGTTCAAAAAGGAGAAAAAGCTGAAAATAACCGAAATTCCGAAAGGTATAATCAGACTTATAAGTATGTGCTTGAAATCTAAGTCAACGGGAAGCTGTCTTTCCACAAAGACGTCCGGCATAATTGCATGACCATAAAACTCAATTACCTTCAACGTTCCAAGGCCAAAAATTCCTCCTACCACAACCGTCACTGCTGACAGGATGAGAGTAAAGCGAAAGCAAAGTTTAATAAGCTTTTTCTGAGACATTCCCAGAATCCAGAAGCTCATCAAATCCCTTCTGATTTTGGAATAAAAAATCAGAAGCCCTGAGGTAATGGCAATGGCAACCAGAAAACTCATACTGATGAAGAGAAACAGCATGACTTTTGTTTCCAGATTTAGTGACCAGACCAGGGCCTCATTCATTTTCTCCCAGCTAAGAATTCTCTTGGGAACATCAGTTTCATAGAGATCAATGCGCTTAATGACTTCAGGAGGAACTTCTCCATAGAGCCTTATCTGGTTTATACCTGCCTGCCTTACCAGATTCTGAACCAGTCCTAGTCTTGACCACACTTCGAAGTCATCCACTTCGGGAAGTTCGGTATAAAGATAATCAGAGAGAGTTTCAGAAACAAAGCGCGGGACTTCTCCCATTAAGGCGTCAGTAACACCCGGAGCGATAATCTGAACCTCATCCAGGAATTGTAACTTGATTTTCGCCGCAAGCTCACTCCCCATCACCAGACCATCAAAGTCCTTATCCATAAGAAAGGGAGGTCTCTCATCTCCCAGGTTGATTCCATGGAGCTTTGCCGGTGCGATGAAGTTTCTTTTTTTCATCATCACTTCAACTTCAAGCTCTGAATAAAAAGGGATGGCCTCTTTTCTTAGTATGTCTTTTAACTCAACCAGGTTTTCATCAGTCACCTGGTCAAAAGTGATGAGGTAAGAACCATGAATACTCTTAGAACGGGCAATAAGTCCTTTCTGCAGTCCCCCCATAATCCCCTGGATCACCAGAAGACTGAAGGCCGACAGGAAAAGACCCAGGACAGCGATAAACAATAAGCGCTGCCGGGTCTTTGCCTTCAAAATATAGCGAAAGAAATAACTAAAAAAGGGCCAGGACTTCACAGGTCGTAAAACTTCTTCTTGTCGTTAATCATCATGGCAAGAAAAGGTGCCATCTGATAGCGTTCCGCGCTCACATCTTTGGCAAAATTATTCAGTCGCTCAGCAATCTGATCCAGTCCTTCCTGATCGGCCCACTTACAAAGTCCCCCACGAAACGGAGGGAATCCTGTTCCATAAATCATCCCGATATCAACAGTGGAGGCCTTATCAACAATCTTGTCTGCAAAGATGTAGGCCGCTTCATTCACCATAGGAAGGAAGAGCCTCATTTGTATTTCCATCTCATCTTTGCGGTTCTTTTTGGAAGGGAGAAGTTTTGAGATTTCCGGATTCTTCCCGAAGACCTTGCCTTTATCATCATAGAGATAAAATCCTTTTCCATTCTTCTTTCCAAGAAGTTTAGCATCGTAAAGTTTAGTCGAAAGGGAACTAGGATTCGCCCTTTCACCTAATCCATCATGCATGATTTTTCCCACTTTCACACACACATCAAGGCCAATCTCATCCATAAGGCGGCATGGCCCCATCGGCATCCCGAAATTAAGGGCCGCTTCATCCAGGGCCTCAACCGTTACACCTTCTTCAAGGAGGTAGGCAGCCTCATTAAGATAAGGAGCAAGGATACGGTTCACCAGAAATCCCGGGCCATCCTTAACTACGATCGGCGTTTTTTTCACATCCAGAACCCACTTCACAAGAGTATCGATAGTTTCCTTGGAAGCTCTTTCATGAGTAATGATTTCAACCAGTGGCATCTTGTTGACCGGGTTAAAGAAATGAAGACCGGCAAAGCGTTCAGGATTCTTCAGGGCCTTACTCATTTCTTCAACAGAAAGAGATGAGGTGTTTGAAGTGAGCAGACAATCAGGACGGACGTATCCTTCAATCTCAGCAAAAACTTTTTTCTTAATGTCCATATTTTCAACGACTGCTTCAACGACCAGGTCTACCGCCCTGAAACCTTCAAAGTTCAGAGTCGGCTCAATTGAGCGCATCTTCCTTTGAAACTCATCCTGGGTCATGCGACGCCTTTTCACCTTGGCAGAAAAGTTCTGCGAGGCCTGCTTCAAGCCTAGTTCAAGGGCCTCGGGAGTCAGATCTTTCATCAGAGGAGATTGATTGTTTTCCGCAAACAACCAGGCAATCCCGCCACCCATGACTCCGGCCCCAAGGACGGCCCCTCTCCTGACAGAAGGAAGCTGGTCTTTGTTATCCAGTTTCTTGGAAGCATCAGTCAGAAAGAAAATATGCTGGAGGTTTTTGGATTGCACACTTTGAGAAAGTTCAGCAAAGGCTTGAGCTTCAATGGCCAGATAATCTCCCCTGCTCTTACCGGATCCGCTTTCAAGAACTTCAAGAATCTTAAGGGGGGCCGGATAAAAACCTTTGGAAGTTTCCAGAACTTTTTCCCGGGCCTTCTGGAAAATAATTTTTCGCGTAAGGAAGTTATCAATAGCTGCACTCTGAACTTCCTCTTTCATGGATCGCTTTTTTCCGGTTTTCTTCTCAAGAAGATAGGTTTTAGCTAGCTCCTGCATTCTTTCTGTCGGTAGCATGGCATCCGCCAGACCGATTCTTAAAGCATTCTTACCCTTAATTTGCCTTCCGGTAAGAATCATATCCATTGCCGTCGTCAATCCTACTTTCCTCGGTAAACGATAGGTTCCGCCGAATCCTGGAAGAACTCCCAGCATGACTTCCGGAAGACCAAGGGAAGTTTTTGGATTATCAGAAATAAAAATCTTTTTACAGGTAAGGGCCAGTTCCAGTCCGCCTCCGAGACATATACCATCAACCAGGGCGACCGTCGGCATTTTCACATCATCCAAAGCATTAAAAATGGAATGGGCCTCATCAAGTGCACGGAGAGCTTCCGATTCCGTTTTTAAACTGTTAATAACGGAAATATCCACACCAGCAAGAAAAACTCCAGGTTTATGAGAGAAAAAGACTATTCCTTTTACGGCGTTTCTCTTATCAAGTTCCACCGCTTCCAGAACAACCGTTTTTAACTCTTCCAGAGTTTCACGGGTAAAAGTTGTCATGGATTTTTTTTCATATTTTCCAAAGCCGACCCAGAGTAAATCGTCTTTTGTCTCAACAGTAAGATTCTGATAATTCATATGAACTCCGATTAAACTTTTAAGTTCTCAATCACAACCGCTCCACCCTGGCCCCCGCCAATACAAAGGGTCGCCAGACCATATCTCTCCTTACGGCGCTTTAACTCATGAGCGAGTGTCACAACCAGACGTGATCCGGTTGAACCAACCGGATGCCCAAGAGCGATACCTCCGCCATTCACATTTAGTCTTTCGAGAGGAATTTCTCCGATCTCCTCGTCAATTCCCCACTTGCTGGAAAGGGATTTATCTCTCATGACTTTCATGCAACCGATCACCTGAGCAGCGAAAGCTTCGTTCAGCTCAATGAGATTCATCTGTGAAAGCTTGAGACCAGTGCGCTTTAATACTCCGTGAGTGGCCAGGACCGGCCCAAGTCCCATTCTCTCCGGCTCAAGACCATGGAAGTGGTAATCAAGCATGCGGGCCATAGGATCAAGGTTATATTTATTGACCGCTTCTTCACTCGCCAGAAGCCACATGGATCCACCGTCAGTGATGGGACAGGCATTACCGACAGTCACAGTTCCGGTTTCTCTTTCAAAATATGGTTTAAGTTTTCCAAGTCCTTCAACTGTTGAATTAGCACGGAAACCGATATCATCAGCAATCATTTTATCCAGCTTCTCACCGGCGGTAATAGGAAGGATTTCCTCACGAAACTTTCCTTCTTTTGTTGCGGCCGCCGCTTTATGGTGAGAAAGATTGGCAAACTCATCTTGCTCATGACGAGAAATTCCAAGTTCTCGAGCGAGAGTTTCCGCAGTTTGTCCCATGTTTCTTCCGCAGAAAGGATCAGTGAGACCCTGCTCAATGGCAATCACCGGAGCAAGAAACTGAGGGCGGAAAGTTGTGATGACTTTTAGCTTTTGGGCAGGAGTTTTTGCCTTCATCAGTTCAACAAAGAACTCCGTCATCTGCTTATTAAACATCAGTGGCATTTGAGACATACTCTCCACACCACCGGCAAAAATTAAATCTGAACGCCCGCTTGAAATTTTATCATAGGCCTGGGAGAGGGCCTCCATCCCGGAAGCACAGTTTCTGTGAACTGAGTATCCGGATGTCTTCTTGTGAAGACCGGCCTCAAGAGCGATCACACGTCCGACGTTTGGATATTTTGCTGGAGTTCCAGTGTTTCCAGTAATGACTTCATCAATTTGATCATAGGGAAGGCCGAATTTATCCACGATATGACGAATAAGATAATGACCTAAATAAGGAGCGGCGATTTCTTTAAGTTCACCACCGGCCTTGACCTGAGGAGTACGTTTACCATCAACGAGATAGACTGGTTTCATATTTAAGTTCCTTTTCGACGGGGGAATTTTTGAATGTCCCGAATATTTTAATGGAGAACTTGTGATAGATTAAGACAAAAGCATTTTTGTCGGATAATATATTTGCATGGAAATCACTCCCTTCATTCTTGGATCCGGAAAAGCGGCAACTGCCATTATAGAAAGTCTCCGTGTCATTGAGACCATTCATCCGGAACTTACTTTTTTTCCTCCCGTAAGACTTAAAAGAAATGAAGAATTCCCTGATGTAAAAAATGTGACTCACCCTGTTCTCTTTATTGCCAATCCCCATGCTCTGCATGCAAAGGCCATTATTCAGGGAGAAAAAGCTGGCTTTAAATTGATCGTTTGCGAAAAGCCAGCAGCAATAAATATTGAGCAGATTCACGCTCTCAAAATGGTAAAGATTCCTGTCGCTGTTCTCCACGTGTATCGCCAGACCTGGGGCATTCAAACCTTAAAAGAAATGATCGATGAGGGTGAATTGGGAGATATCATTTCCATTGAAGGAAGATACTGGCAATCTTCCAGTGCAGAGAAGGCCATTCACAAATTACAAACTGACAGCTGGAAAAACAATCCGGAACTAAGTGGCCACTCCGACGTCCTGGCAGATCTTGCCAGCCATTGGGTTGATGCTGCTGTTTTTCTTGCGGGAAAGAAACCGCGAGAGGTTTCTGTCTGGCGAACTTTTATCAATGCTGAGGCCCCTCACAGGGACACTCATGTCCATCTCAATATGATTTTTCCTGATGATCTTCGGGCCATGGCATCGGTATCTAAAACAGTTCATGGGGCCCCGAACCACTTCGAAATAAACATCATTGGAAGCAAAAAATATGCAGCCTGGAATTTTTTAAAACAAGACCTCCTGGAAGTTTCCGAAGGTTCAACCAGAAGCTTTATCACCAGAAAAAGAACTGACATCGGTTCCGGACACTGGCCTCATCATGGACTTGGATGGATTGAAGGCTACGTAGAAGTCATTTACCAGGCCTTGAAAGGGGGAAAGTATCCTACCCTTCAGGAAAATCTAACAACTATGTCCCTTTTGTTCCAACACACTTATGGATAGGCATCGCATTAAGTAGGACAGATTTCCTTTCTCGATATCCTCTCCTTTTTGTACTCAAAAATAGTCTTTCTCAATCCTAACTGAATGCTCTGGGCTTCCCTTTCCTTAAAGCTCTGATTAATCCATTCAAGCTGGGGACCTTCGAAAACTGATTCCAAGTTAAAAAACTGTTTCCTTTCGTGAATGCCAGAAAAGAGTGTACTGAACTCGTAGTCCTCTGCTCTCTGGCAAATTCCGGCAGCAACCGGATTCCTATAGATGTATTTATAAACATTCAGCAGATACTGATGATTCTCAATGATACTTCCTTTATAACGGCCTCCGAAAATTTTATTGATCCTTCCTGTCCTCTTCTGAATTTCAAGAGTTGTTTTCTTCATAAAAAAGTACATGATCCGGTCTATGTCTTCGTCTGGGGTCATGATGAGTAGATGAAAATGATTATGCATTAAAACAAAGGCACAAATCTGTATTTTAAATTCTTTTTGAAGGCTCCCGAGTCCACCTGTAAAAACCTGCCAAAGATCCGGAAGTGGGAGATAAAAGTCCTCTTTGTTATTGGAACGGGCGGTGATGTGGTAGTAGTGCTCGTTTGAGCGTATAATGGGTTTTCTTGGCATGTCCGCCGTTTTAATCAACCCATTTTCAGAAAACCATTTTTATTCAAAAGCAGGGTTCTTTTTTTTCACTTCAGAAGGATGCGGTGCCTATCCAAAAGTGTGTTGGAACAGAATAGGAACAGAATAAAAAAGCCCCAGCATTCTTTGCTGGGGCTTTTTTCGAGGGGGGTATTTCAGATGCAATTAGAAATTTACTACTGCACCTGCAAAGATTGAAAGAGCGTTTGCATTGATGATCTCTTCACCAAGATCACGAAGTCTTGCCTGATCCGGAGAAGTTCCTCCATTCTTGGCAGACTTTGAAGAAAGACTGTCACCAAGACCTGTTGAGTAAGCGGCTTCGATGTTAAGACCAAACATTTTCGTGATCATAACTTCCGAACCAAGCATCAACTGACCATTCACGAAGCTCGTATTGTATTCTTCAGAACCAAAGTTATAAGCGTTCATCTGATCGTAGAAAGGATCGTTATCGTTATACTTTAAAGTTGCACGGTTATAACCGATGCCTGCTCCAAGATAAGGACGGAACCTCTCACCATTTGTGATGAAGAACTTTCCGTAGATATCAAGGCCCATGCCACGGTACTGAATTTCTCTACCTTTCGTACCATACATACCGTAGTAGTTGGGGGTCATGTAGTTGGCACCGTTAGCGAAATCGTTTGTCTTTAACTGATCAAACTTAAATCCGATACCCATGGAGAATCTGGTTGTGATATTTGATTCTAGCCTTAGACCAGCTGAAAGCTCAGTTTCAAGCTGCTCTACTTCGCCATTGAACGATGTAGCACCGGCGTAAGGAAGAAGCTTGATTGATTCAAAGGCGCCATCAGTTGCAACCGGAGCGATCTCGGCAGTTGAAACTACCGGAGCTGCCTGCTGAACCTGAACCTGTTGTTCAACTTTCGCCTCTTCTGTATTGAACCCAGCGCAATCTTCTGAAGCTCTGTTTTCTTCAAGAAGACACTTAAGTTTTGCTTCTGCTTTTTTGATTTTTTCCATAGCTTTTGTTTCAGCTTTTTTCGCTTCAACCTGGGCCATGATTTTTTCTTCTGCATTCTCGCCGATTTTTTCAGCTTCAGAAGTTACTTTATTGAGGACTTTTGACTTTTCCTTATAAAGCTTGTTTTCAGTTTTGTACTTGTTAACAGTACTCTTCAATGACTCAAGCTCAGCATCTGTCACTGGCTTGTCTTCATGAAGATAACCGTCCACATTGATTGGGGCCGAATTTAGAACTTGCTCTTCGGACTGAGCATAGGCGGTGGCAAAAGACACAGTCAGGGCCAGCACCATAAGGGTTTTTGTTTTCATACACTCCTCCTCGAAAGGACATGACATTTTGCATTAATAATAAAGGTGGAAGAGGCCTGATGGTAGGTTGATGGTAAATGTTACATAGGGTGTATCAATAAAAGACACTTATTTGGCAATGGGACCGATGGGATAGACCCGGTAGCGATTGGTAGGGTCTTGAGATATCTTATCTTTGAATGTTTTCAATGGCTTACCAATCAATCCGTTAGGATTATTAATCACATACTCGTCCATTTTTTTCATGAAAGTGAGCCCAAAAGAGATCGCGACCGCTATTAAAAGCAGGTATTCAACGGAGGTTTGACCTTGTTTGGATTTGAGAATTCGACGCCACATGTCCTTATTATACCCTAAATTCCTTCGATTCCATAAGACAGGGCCAAAACTCCCAGGGATCGGTACCTGAACGGGCCCCAGTACTCGAACCCCTTGATAGGATGTTCCTCGGACGTGATTTCAAGTGGCAACTGCTGGAGAATTGGCGACTCATATTTTTTGTCGGCCTTAAGAGAGCGCATGTCCAGGGTCACACTATTGGAAGGTGTGACCTCGGTAGGTCCGGCCTTGAAAGGCAGAGAAGCCGAATCAGAAGCAAAGGCAGCATTCAAGTCTTCTGCATAAAACTCGGCTTTTGATCCAGGTAGCTCCAGATAAGGCCATTCATAAAAAGCAAATTCACCTCCTCTTGCCAACACCCGGTGTGGTCTTTCAGACCCCATGAGATCAACGTCAGCAAAGTAAGTAAGATTTGAAGGTGGAAAGGGAGAAGAGATTCGTTTAACGGGAGTTAACTGAGTTGTCCGGAAAAGACCGAAAGGCGAAGTGACATGAAAGGAGACGTCTTCCGGTAAGTGGGAAAAGAAGAGGACTCTCTCACCGGAAATGACTCCTTCAAAACTTGCCAGGAGAAGGTTTTCAAATTTATTTTCATGAAACTGCCAGTACTGAACCGTGCTTTCCTTGTAATCCCCCCCCAAAAGAACCAGTCGCCTTTTTAACTGAGTGGAGAGAAAAAAATCCTGCAGTCGATAAATGGGAGAAAAGGTTCGGAAGAAATAATAGGGAATTTCTTCTGCCCCTAAAGAGGTCTTTAACTTCTCTTCGTGAGAGAGGCCCAGAAGATGAAGTAAGGACTGGTACTTCAGACTTTTAGATTGTTCATACTCTTTATTAAGGAGTTCTCCAAAGCGCAGATAGAAAACTCTGAGCCACTTCGGGCCCTGAAGTTCAAAGCGGTAACTCTTTGGACGAAGACTCCCCTCGTGGGCCAGGGCCTCGTACCTTGAGAGCTCGGATAAAAAATATTTCCTGAACTCTTCTTCATGTTCACCATAAAGCTGATCATAGTCAGAGGGGTCCAGGAGTTCCGGAAACTTTCGGAGCATTTCCTTGAAGTTTTCCAGGGGAGATGCCCCCAGATGGAGCCTCCTCTCTTTAGTGACAAACTCGACTGTGGCAGGGGCGAGAAACTGTCTTATATCCCCCAGTTCAGGAATGTCATACTTCTTAGCGAGTCTGAGAAAAGAGAGAACTTCCAATTCAGAAAGAAAGAGGCCCGGATGAGAATCAACCTTGAAGCGCTCATCATCGATCAGAAGAGTCGAGCGATTCCTCCGGAGAGAAATAATTCCTCTAACCAGGGACATGATTCCCATACCAACGAGAATTTCCTGATATTTGTTTTTTAACATGAGATCACAAACTCCCTCATTCTTTCATACTCTTTTAAGAGTGAATTCATTTTATCATGATGGGGATTTTTATCATTCTTATTAAGCCATTCCAGGAACTGTTCCGGAGTATTCACCTCGGTTATCCGGTTCATCTCCATCGCCAAATCAAACTCAGTAGACCTGAAATGCACTGGCCCACAGGACAAATACTGAGACCCGGCCACCAGGGGTTCGAGCACGGAGTGGATGCTTCTTTCAAATCCTCCACCAACGTAGGAATGTGTGAAGTCTTTATATAACTCACACAGAATTCCCTTCTTATTGATGAGAATGGTTGAGGATGCTTTCATTTCATTGGAAAAATCATCTATCTCAAAAACCCTTCTGCCCATCTCTTCCAGGGTCGATGAGAACTTATTCAAAATATCATGAGTCAGAAGATGGGGAACAATGACAATCAGAACCTCAGGAGGAACATCTTTCAGAAGAAAAAGATCTTTGGGCCACGCATTTCCCAGGATCACCGCCTGATTGAACTTTTTCAGATGGTTTTGAAAATCCGGATACAGAGGAAAAAGTCTTTGAAGTTTTTCTTCCCTTGTTTCAATCCTTCTTTGTATCTGAACCATCCGGAAATCGAAGACCTTTCCCGGTAACTTCAGATCACTTCCGGTTTTTTCATCCTCATTGACGGCATAAACAATTCCACTGGCATTCTTCAGGAAGAGCTTTTTCCAGAAGGACGTTTTTTGCCCCTTTGATCTTTCCTTCTTGAATGTAATCCAGAGCATCTTTAGTTCATGACCTTCCTGCATGGACCATAAGAGAAATTCCGGGAACAGGTCGTAGCGTACCATCACAAGAGTACTGGAGGTAACCCAGTGAGTGAAAGAACGTCGGGCAATAAAAGGAAAGAGCCGGACAAAGGGGTAACGTAGGTAACGAACCTGGGCTGGATAGCTTTGGGCCAGTCTCATGACGGCCTTTTCCACACTCGGAGAAAAAAACACCAGCTCAATCCGCTTTCCCGCTTTTAGAGCGTCTTCAATCAGAGGAGCGACCTGCTGGAACTCACCTTCAGAGGAAAACTCAAAACAAAGATCGGCCTTGAGATTCTTTTCACGGAAGGAATGGGCCAGGAACTCAAACTTATTCCTCTTTTCAAACCTCTCTCTTTCTTCAACCTTGGAATTCCAGAAAAGGAACAAGGTCGCTAGACGCATGAGAGGGAAATAGAGGAACCAGAAAAGAAACCAGAAAATATATCTCATGGCTTAAGAATCTCCAGGGCATTATTTTTCACCTCTTCAACTGAAATCTCTTCCATGCAATAGTGCCGGTCACGGTAACAGGGCGTCTTCCCCGTGGTTGAACAAGGTTTGCAGAACATTTCTTTTGAAAGGTATCGGGATTTTGTTCCGTGAGGAGCAAAGCCAAATCGTGGATCAGTGGGCCCGAAGAGAGTCAAACAAGGAACTCCGTAGGCTTCAGCAATGTGATTCATGCCGGAATCATTGCCCACACAAAGTTTTGAGGAAGCAATGAGACTCATACTTTCCTTCAAGGAAGTTTTCCCCTGAAGGTTATGGAGCCTTTCTGATGAGAGGTCTTTGAAGGCTTCGCAAAAATTATCCTGCGGTCCCGCCAGGACGACCACATGAAACTGGGTTTCCTCAAGAAGACTTCTCGTGAGATCAACAAATCTTTCAATGGGCCATCTTTTAAACTCAAAAGATGCAGAAGGGGCCACAACGATATAAGGTCCGGGAACCGGATAGACAGGAAGCTCTGAAAGACTTGTGAGTTCATCATGGGGTCCCTTTCTGAACTCAGCTGTCCTTCGTCTGGCCCTGCTGTCAAAGAAGATTCCTTCAAAGTCATTCAGGATTCTTTCCACCTGAGGTTCAAGGCCAAAAACTTTTTTATCAAAAAATCTCTTCAACCTTAGACTTTTGATTTTAGTTAAAAGGAATCTCTCCCAGCGCCGCTTATCAACCGTCAAGGCCGGTATGTTCCAGTATGAGAGCTTGAGTCTGAAAGATCTCAAGGTGGCGTGGAGATCTAGGATAAGGTCAATGGGATCTGAGTTATCGATCCCATCGATTTTTTTTATGAGATCTCCCCACTTCTCTCCGTTTCTGCGGTCAAAGCCGATGACATTTTTTATTTCAGGATGATGATCAATGAGAGAAACAAACTCAGAGGAAGTGACAAAAGAAAAGCGCGCCTCTTTTCCCAAAAGGGATCGAAGCCAGTTGACGGTGGCAGTTTGAAGAACCACGTCCCCCATACTGGAGAAGCGGACTAAGAGAATATGCATTTTAAAATTATACTTTCGACGAGTTGAAGTCACAATCCCATAAATATGAAAGGTTGTCCGTCTTCCATCTGCTTCTGGTACCCCTTGGAGTTGTAGTCTTCCCGATATTTCTGATAGCGCTTCCAGTTTTCCTTTCCGTAGAGCTTTTCTAGCTTTGAATGAAACTCCTCTTCCATTTCCAGCATTTCCCGTCTTTCCTTGAAAGAGAGCTCTCTCATGGGGTTTTTCTGCCAGAACTTAGAAGATTCTTTGTAAAACTGATCCCGGATGCGGTTATGCTCGGAGATTTTTTCCTGACTTAAACCAAGCTGAACAGTTAGAAAGTCCATTCGGTCACTTTCCATCTTTTCACCGGCATCCTGGAGCTCATAGGAATCCATATTCACAAATTCCGGAGGATCGACCTGTTTTTTCTTTTCTTCCTTCCCTTTCGCCACTGGTTTAACTGCAGGAGCAGCTGCTTTGGTGGTAACGGAGCTCTCCTCTGCCTGTGACGTTTTTGGATGAGTTTCTATGATAAGTCTTTCCACAACTTCTTTTTCCGGCTTCCTGGAGATGAGGACATATCCCAGAACAATATTCGTGACTAAACTTATCGCTAAAAGAATTTTCATTTGTTGAGGAGCCTTGCTGCTTCTTTTGCAAAATATGTAAGTATGATATCAGCACCAGCGCGCCGGAAACAAGTCAGAGTTTCAAGGATCACTTTATCATTATCAATCCAGCCATTCTGAGCAGCGGCCTTCACCATAGCGTACTCTCCGCTCACATTGTAGGCCGCGATGGGAAGCGTACTGATTTCTTTCAGGCGGTAGATGATATCCAGATAAGGAAGACCTGGCTTCACCATCAATATATCCGCTCCCTCTTCGGTATCAAGTTCTGCTTCACGAAGAGCTTCCGTGGAATTGGCGGGATCCATCTGATAGGTTTTTTTATCACCCTTTTTCGGGGCAGAATCCAGGGCCTCCCGGAAGGGGCCATAGTAGGCAGAGGCATATTTAGCCGTATAACTCATGATCATGGTATTGTGGAAACGGGATTCATCCAGAGCTCGGCGAATGTACCCCACTCTTCCATCCATCATGTCTGAAGGGCCAATGATATCCACACCAGCTTCTGCTTCACACAGAGCTTGCCTGGCCAGAACTTCAAGAGTCGGATCATTTAATATTTCACCGGTTTCAGGATCTACTAAACCGTCATGTCCCTCTGAAGAATAAGGATCAAGAGCAATATCTCCCATCACCAGCATACCCGGAACGGATTCTTTAATGGCACGAATGGCACGGGCATTGAGACCATCACGATTATAGGCCTCTCTTGCATCCGGTGTTTTAAGTTTTTCATCAATCGCAGGGAAAAGGGCCACACATTTCACTCCCAGGGAATGAAGCTCTTTTGCTTCTTTCACCATCTCATCGATGGAAAGCCTGGAGTGACCTGGCATGGACTTAATAGGAATGGTTTGATTTTTTCCCTCAATGACAAACAAAGGTGCAATGAGATGATCGGGAGAAAGGTAACTTTCTCTCACCATGGATCTGATGACTTCGTTCTGACGATTTCTTCGGGGACGGATAAACATAGAATGTGACCTTACTTCATAGATTTATAAACCAGAGCATACATCTGCATTTGTTTCATCATGGCCGCAAGACCATTTGAACGATTCATTGAAAGATGCTCAGTAATTCCAACTTCTTTTAAAAATTCCGGTTTGGTAGAAAGAATCTCATCGGGAGTAGCATCGGAATAAACACTCACCAGAAGACCCACGATTCCCTTCACTAAGACGGCATCAGAATCAGCATAGAAGTAAACTCTTCCCTCTTTAAACTCGGGATAAAGCCATACCTGACTCTGGCAACCCTTTACCTTGAATTTATCTTCACGCTTATCTTCCGGATAACTCTCCAGAGTTTTTCCTATTTGAATGAGTTCCTTGTAACGATCTTCCCAATCTTTGTACTGAAGAAAGCGTTCTTTAACCTGAGTGATCCGATCCTGCATATTCACGTAACTTCCCCTGCTTAGGTGATCCAGTATGCTCCCGGGAGCGGGGATAGTCAAAAAACTCAATAAAATTCAGTCTTCTAACTCCCCCCTCAATTAAAGCTTTTGATCCTTCGCACCGAAAAGATGGGTAGAGGTGGACTACAATGGTCATCAGCATTGATTTAAAACCCCTATCGGAAGAAACCATCGCCCAGATGGGATACAACAACCATGATTTATGGTTAGTAAAAATTGGTTCCGTTGTCTTCGGTCCATATGAAACCGAATCCTTAAAACATTACGTCCATGATAATGAGCATCTCTTTGAAACGGCCCTCGCCTCACGAGCGGATGAAACAGAATGGAAGTCATTCTGGGAGCACACTCAGTTCCAGCGCAGAAAGCCGCAGGTTATCCAGGGAGAAGTTTACGAAGGCCCTTTCTGGATCATTGACCACGGTCTTAAGGTTGGTCCTTTTTCTTTACGTGAAATTGATAAAAAATTGGAAATGGAAATCCTGTCGATGACGGATCACATTTCCATCGATGAAGGTCATACCTGGATTAAAGTATTTCAGATTGAGGGCTTTGACAGAAGAAGTCTCAATCCCGATGATCTTCCGATTGCTCCCTATGAGAACAGTTTCCAGAAAGCAAAACTTGCTCTGGTGGAAAAGCTGGAAACCCAGCATGCCAATCCTCTTGATGGACTGGCGGAAATGGCCTGGCAAGGCCAGAACAGTGCCAAAGTTCTTCAGTTTAAAATTGAAGAGATGACTTTAACTCAACAACAACAGACTGAAGTCAGTGCGGCCGTTAAGTGGGCCGTCCCGACTGCAGCAGCGTTGATTTTAACAGTTGTGACGAGTGGCTACTTTTTGTTCTCATCAGATGATGTCGACCTGGCAGACGTTGATGTAAAGGAAGAAACTCTTTTTTATCAAAAGAAAATGGCAATAAAAGAGAGTCCTGTTACACCGAGAGCAGTGATCCCTTCTGCAAGACAACCATCCATTCGAAAACCAGCAAGTGTTGGTTACACTCAACCAAGTCCCACTCCTTCCAGACAGGAAAGTGCTTCAAGGTATCCGACCCATATTGAAACCCATGAAGAACATTATCAGGAACCTGCTTACCAAGACAGAGATGCACTCGAAGGTCCCGTATCAGACATGGAACGACCGGCCGAAGAACATTCCCTGGTTGATAACTTCGGCCCTCGGGATGATCAATCTCTCGATGCTGCGATGACTGGCCCAGAACCTGTGATTGAAAATCCCGTTCCGGATCAGCCGGTTGTGGAAGAAGTCTCGGATTTTTAATCTGTTGATTAGACGCTCTCCCTTAGCTATCATCCCCATGTGACAACTTCATTAGAATCACTAAAATCTCTTTACCGTTCCCCTGAAACTCCGGGCAGTTTTTTTCTTTCACTTGAAGGAATTGAAGGTTCGGGAAAAACGACTCAGATTAAAGAGATTGAAAAAGTAGTGACTCAAAAAGGCTACCGGGTCTTAACATTACGTGAGCCCGGTGGAACTGGTTTTGGGGAAAAGCTTCGTGAGGCCATCCTCACCTCACAGTCGCCCCTCCATCCACTGGCGGAGTGCCATTTGTTTCTCTCGAGTCGTGCCCAGCTTTTGCACGAAAAGATTCTCCCTTTCCTTTTGCAGCCAAAGTCAGTCGTCATTCTGGATCGCTACGTGGATTCGACCCTGGCCTATCAGGGCAAGGCGAGAAAGCTTGGTTACGAAACGGTTCTGACTCTTCATCAGCATGATCCATTAAATCTTCTCCCTCACCGAACTTATTTTCTGGATATCTCTCTTGAGACATCCATGAACAGACAAAAAATCCGGGGAAATGCCAAAGATTATTTTGAGCAGGAGAAAAATGAATTCTACCAGAATCTGGTAGACGGATATCGTGAGCTTTCAGGGCTTTTTCCAGAGCGGATCATGAAAGTAAATGCTGAGGCAACACCCGAAGAAGTGAGTCTTGTGATAAAAAAAGATCTTGAGAGATTCATCTCATGATTCTCCATGATGTGCTCCTGAAAAAGGCCATGAAACAGGAACTCGGGCACTTTTATGTAGTGGAAACCTCTGCTCCTCCACATGAGGCCCATGAAAAACTTCTGACTTTTGTTCATTCTTTTATCCGGGATTATTACCAGAAAGTTGAAGGACACAAGCAAAGCCTTGCTAACCTCATGGATCATCCAGACGTCTACGTCCTGGGAAATCTCCACGATGAAGAAGAAAAGAATGAAAAGTTCTTCAAGGTAGAAGAGGCCGAGGCCCTGTCCCGTTTTTTTGAATATAAACCTGTTCAGGGACTAAGAAAGTTTGCCGTGGTAACTGAAGGTCACAGGATCAACACCATCGTCGCCAACAAGTGGCTTAAGCTCTTTGAGGAGCCACATGGGATTTCCACTATCTTTTTATTGAATCCAAGAAGAGGCCAGCTTCTTCCCACTATTCATTCCCGGGCGATCCATTTGCGACTTCCTGGAGATGCCAATGCTCCGGAATTTTCCGAGTGGAATGATTTTATCAACGATGTAAACAAAATGACGCTGTCCCAATTTCTGGAAAACTACCGAGATCAGAACCTTTCTTTTTGGGTGAATGAGCTTATTCGCTGGGAATCGGAACAGACAGATGATGCCACGGCCAAAGATAAATTAGGTAATTGGCTTAAAACCTTCCAGGAAATGGAGGTCTTTCATCAACCTACCGCAACAAAGTGGACCCTCTTTTATTCCCACCTCCGTGAAAACGTCCTCCCTAGGTTCCTCCCTAGGTTCCTTCCTCCCTAGGTTCCAACACACTTTTGGATAGGCGTTGCATAATTTATTCTGCACTGCCTATCCAAAAGTGTGTTGGAACCTTGTGGATTCGTTGACATACCACAGGGTTTCTTTGACAATACCTGAATGACTCAAGAGCTAATCGCAGGTGATGAGAAACTCACTGCGGATGAAATAATTTCTGAAGCCGAGACTTCAGAAAATTTAGATGATCAATCATCTGAAGAAAAAGAGAACCGGGACGAAAACAGATTCAAAGAAGGCCAGATACTGCGCTTTGTTCGAGTCCGCTTCCCTGGTAATGCTCGTTCATTCCCCTTTCTCATTGGTAAAAGAAGAATCGAGTACGGCCAGAAAGTAATGGCCATGTCCGATCGCGGTATGGCGGTGGGATACGTGAACTCCTTTCCTTATGAAGTCCCTTTCAACAAAAGTATGCTGCCGGTTCGAAGTATCGCTAAAGTTGCAACCCTTGAAGACATTGAAAAAGACCAACAGGCCTACCGTCAGCAAAAAGACGCCGAGAACATTTGTAATGAACTGATCGAACAGTTCAAGCTAGATATGCAGCTGACCCATGTGGAATTTACTTCCTTCGGAAAAAAAGCAGTCTTCTATTTTATCGCTCCGGCCCGGGTGGATTTCCGGGATCTCGTGAGAGACCTCGTGGGAAAACTTAAAACCCGAATTGAGCTGCGCCAGATTTCAGTCCGGGACCGTTCTGCCTCTATTGGCGGCATCGGTCCATGCGGAAGGGAGCTTTGTTGCTCTTCATTCCTTACTAAGTATGGAAACGTCGGCATCAAGATGGCCAAAAACCAGGACCTCACTTTAAATTTCTCCAAGCTCAACGGAGTTTGCGGCCAGCTTAAGTGCTGCCTTCAGTATGAAGATGATGTCTACCGTGAAAAACGCGCCCGCCTTCCGAAAGAAGGTGACTTTATTTCCACTCACACAGGGGAAATGGGTCGGGTGGATCGTCTTCACCTTCTGAGCGAACAGTTTGTCATGATGACAAATCGTGGAGTGAGAAAGCGCTACGTGGTTGACCTCTTCAAGGAAACACTTGATAGAGAGTCGGCCAATTTCCCGAAAGAATTTGATTCCGTCTCCGATGAAACTCATAAAGTCATCGGTATGGATGAAGCCGAGGCAAGAAAAGTGAAGACATTTGAATCTGAAGTGAGAACTTACAAAGAAAAGAGTAAGTCCTTTGCTGAAGGAATCTTTGAGTCACTTTTCGGTGATAAAACTCTCGACTACTCTCTGCCGGAAGTGGAAGAAGTGGGGGGAACCAAATCGCAAATTAAAACTCCTGATGAAGAAGAAGAAATTTTCTATCAGCCTTCAGAGGATGAAATGCTGCCTGAAGACGAGCAGGAAGATATCGTAGATCATGAGCCTGTAAGAACAAGAGTTGATCTGTTGGATCGTGACTCCCGCGATTCACGGGGACCTCGTCAGGACCGACAAGATAGACAGGACCGGGGTCCTCGTCGTGACAACCGCAACAGAAATCAGCGCCGGGATCATCGCGGACCTCCAAGAGGCGATCAAAAAGGTCGTCCACAACAACAAAGTCGTCCTCAAGGTGGAGGACAACCAAATCCGAATCAGGGACGAAATCGACCACCGAGATAATTCATGAGGATTCTTCATACCTCTGACTGGCATCTTGGAAAACGTCTTTTTAAACTGGATCGAAGTGAAGAGCATAAGCTCTTCCTTGATTGGCTCATTAAGACCCTGGTGGATCAGGAAATAGATCTTCTGCTCATAGCGGGAGATATCTTTGATACGCCCACGCCTCCTCATCAAAGCTTAGAAACTTTTTATCACTTTCTTCACCGGGTCTCTATTGGGACGAAAACTCAAACTTTTATTATCGCTGGCAATCATGATTCAGGACTTCTCCTGGAGGCCCCGGCGGGAATCCTTGCCTCTCACCGGGTAAAAGTCTGGGGGAAACTCTCTCCCAATCCGGAAGAGCACTGGATCACAATTAAAGACATCGATCTTTGTGCCATTCCCTTCTTCCGTTCTTACGAACTTCTTCCTCAGGGAGAAGGGGACGCTATCACTGCTCTTACAAAATATCTGGAAAAAGAGAGAATTCGTCCTCAGATTCTCATGCTTCACCACCTGGCCGGAATGTTTGAGGCAGCAGGATCGGAACAAGTCATTTCCTTATCCGGTGTTGATTCCATTCCTTCAGATCTGTTAAAGAGTTTTGACTACGTGGCCCTGGGGCATATTCATAAACCTCAGAGGATCGGAAACGAGTGTTACTACTCCGGCTCCCCTATTCCATTGCGTTTTTCTGAAACCGCTAAAAAGAGTGTCGTGATCGTGGATGTAAAAGAGGGAAAACTCACCTCCGTCATTCATCCCATCCCTCAGTTCAGAAATTTCTTCATCGTTAAAACCAATGAGAATGACTTCAGGTCTGACTTAAGTAACCTCAGTGCCTCAGCAGATCTAACTCCCATGGTGGAAGTTCAGATTGAGCTCACGGAGCCCCGCTCAGGATTAGTCGACGAGATAAAAAGCATCCTCACAGATAAGGGCATGGAGCTTCTCTCCTTTATGCCTTTTTACCAGACCTCGGAGAAGGCCAAGAGAAAGAATGAAAAAATCTATGAGCTCTCGCCACTGGAGCTCTTTGAAGAGTTCTATAAAGCGAAGTATCCCGAGTCCGATGGAGTTCCGGAGGACTTAAGAGCGGACTTTGCAGGACTCCTGCAGAAGGTGAAAGATGCGTCTCATCCGTCTTAAGGTTCGAAATATCGCCTCCCTTAAGGGAGAGCATGAAATAGACTTCCTTGAGATTCAAAGAAGCAGCTCTCTTTTTGCCATCACCGGTGAAACAGGATCCGGGAAATCTTCTGTCTTAAACAGCATTGGGCTTGCCCTCTATGGCCAGATCTATAAAAAAAACGTCAATCAACTGGATGTGGTGACCCTGGGTGAAAAAGACGGCTCCATCGAACTCATCTTCCAGGTAAAAGATAAATTCTATCTCGCCGACTGGAAGGCCCGAGTAAGAAAACAAAACGGTGAGCCCTATTCCACTCCTCAGACTCCCATAAGAAATCTCTACATCCTCGAGGAACCAGAGTTTTCTTC
Source organism: Bacteriovoracia bacterium (assembly GCA_046566385.1). Taxonomy (GTDB): domain Bacteria; phylum Bdellovibrionota; class Bacteriovoracia; order Bacteriovoracales; family Bacteriovoracaceae; genus Peredibacter. The sequence continues at coordinate 22,937 of JBKHWS010000017.1, forward strand.
ACCAAGAATAATTTCAGAAGTATCAAGTCCTGAACTCTTAAACCTCGATTTTGATCAATTCTGTAAATGCATCATCTTAAACCAGGGTGAGTTCGCGAGATTTCTCACGAGTTCTTTCAGTGACAGAAAAGACATCCTGGAAAAACTCTATCCCGGTGAACTCCTGGATAATATTTCCCGGGAACTGGATCTCGAGAAAAAATCTCTGGAAAAATCCAAGCATGAGCTCGACATTGAACTCCAAACCCTCAAGGGAGACAATCAGTCCGGAGATCACCTGAAAGAGGAAAAAGAAAAGCTGGAACAGGAACTAGGTCATCTTGAGAAGACCTCGGCACATTTTGAAAAGCTTGAGTACCATTTCACAAGTCTTTTTAGTTATCACAAGAGATACAATGAAAACGAACAGAGAAAAAAGCAGATAAAAGATGAGCTCTCCTTAGAGACCACTAAGTACAACGTCCTCTTAAAAACCGGAGAGGGCCTTCATGAAAAACACGAGGCCATAAAACAGAAGTTCGATTCGGAAGTGCCGGTACTTCAGACTTACCTAGAAAAAGAAGGCTCCTTAAAACTCCTTCAGGAGACCCACAGTAAAATAAAAACGAGATTGTCTGAACTAGACAAAATCTTGAAAGACCTCGAAAGTAAAATCCAGGAAAAAGAAAGTGAAGAACGGGAAGGTAAAGGTAAGCTTACCACTCTCTCCCAGGACATCACTCTTCCCATAGAAGAACTTAAGGCCTCCAGGCACAAGCTTCAGGAACTCTTTGATCTCTTTGGGGAAAAAGAACTTCTTACTGAAGAAATTAAAGGCAAAAAAGAAAAGCTCTCTGAACTGGGAAAGAAAGGCACTGAACTTAATAAAGACATTGAAGATCTCGACAAAACCATGGCCCTCTTACCGGCAAATGCCCTGGATCTGGAAAAAGATATCCTGAAGAAAAAAAATGAACTCCAGAAGAAGGCCGACGAAAAGCAAAGGGCCTTCATAGCCCTGGAAGAGCTTAAGAATCAAATTACGACTTCAAAGTCTGAGATGAGAGTACTGCAAGAGAAGATCACTTCCCTTAACATCATCATCGCTCAAACCAAGGAAGAGATCCTTCCTTATGAAACCACTCTGAAGCTTGCTGAGCTCTTAAATGCCACCCAAGTCTGTGTCGAGCATGCCCTGGCCCAGGGACAGGATATCTGCCCCGTCTGCGAAACTGAAGTCCCGGAAAGTAAGTGGAGTCAACTTAAACAAAAACTCGCCGCCACTGACTTTAAAATCATCAGGAAAAAATTTGAAGAAGGCTCTCACCTCATCTTAAAAAGTGAGCAGGAGGTCTCCCTCTTTCAAGGAAGACTCAAAAATGAAGAGGACCTTCTTAAGAAAAAACAAAGGGAACTTTTAAAACTGGAAGAATCTACCAAGATCGAAATCCCCTCTTCCACCGACCTGGATCAGGAACTCGATAACATCAGAAAGAAGGCCCTGGAACTTGCCCAGCTCAAAAAAGAAACCGAGGCCAAAATGAGCGAGCGCGATCAACTCCGCATTCAGTTCAAGAAAATCCGGGATGAACTAAGTCTTAGAGAAGAAGCCTTCAGCGTTAAAGGTGATAGACTTTTAAAGCTCTCAGAGGAAGTTAAAAATCTTATTCCTGAGGTCAACCGGGATAAAATCCGGGACCTCAAGGCCATGCTGAGAGTCTTTAACACTTACTGTGAAGAAGAGGCCCATCTTCAGAAGATCACCCGGGAAAAATCATTCCTCCAGGAAAAAAAGGCCGATAACTCAAAGGAACTTGAAAACATCAAGGCCTCTGAAAAAGAACACTCAGATCGAATCACAGAGCTTCAGAAAGAACTGGAAGCAGCTCTTAAGGGAGAAAAAGCATCAGTCCTCATTCAGAGACTTAATGATCTCCTGAAAGAGGCCCGGGAACAGTGGACCAAGCACCTGGAAGAGCAGAATAAGCAGGAACAAACCCTTAAGAACTTCCAGGGAAAACTCTACACTCTGGATGAACTCACTAAAGACTTCGATCTTCAATTCACTAAAGAGCTCCACATATTAAAAGACCTGGGTTCATTTGAAACCAAAAGACTTGAGACCCAGTCTCTTCTGGATAAGATCAGTAAGCTTGATCTTGGTTTCCAATCTCCCCAGGAACTCTTTATCCCACTGGAAGATTACATCAAGACAGAGCGCACTCAATTTAAAGACGCGGCCAATGACTGCAGGATGAAGTTTGCGAGTATTTCAGAAAAACTCTCCGCCTGGGAAAAGCTCCAGGATAAGATCCAGATCCTTGAATTCAAGGCCCGAGACATCAATGAACAACTTGGCCGCAAACTTCGCCTGTTTGAAGTTCTCGGGAAAGACGAACTCAGAACTTTTGTCCTCTCCTTAGTGGAAGAAAACCTCATTCATCAAACTAATGAAGAACTCGGAAAGCTCTGCCAGGGCCGCTACGAAATCATCCACCAAACTAAGTCCATGAAAATGACTCCGGAGTTTTTCATTCTGGATAAGTTCCGTGAAGGGGGAAAAAGAAAAGTCTCCACTCTCTCCGGTGGCGAAACCTTCATGGTATCCCTTGCCATGGCCCTGGGACTTGCGGAAATGACCCGTGGTCAGGCGGAAATTGATTCTCTTTTTATCGATGAAGGCTTTGGAACTTTGGATCAGGACTCCCTGGAAGACGTGCTCGATATGCTTCAGCAAATTCAGACCCGGGGACTCATGGTGGGAATCATCTCCCACATCAAAACTTTAACTAATGCCATTCCCGTGAACCTGGTTCTCACTAAGAAGCAGGATGGAACTTCGACAGTATCGATGGTGAAGAACTAGCGCTTTTCTATAAACATCTGAGTCCAATAAAGAACTCCTCGTTCATTTTTTCTCATCCCCACTCCGGTGTGAGTGAAATCCCTGTTTTCAATCATGGCACGATGAGATGGGGAATTGATCCAGGAGTTCAGGACTTTCTGGGAAGTGTCCTGCCCCATGGCCACGATCTCGCCGCAGTTAACGGATCCGTGGGCCACATTGAGTCTCTGGCATCTGTCTTTCCAGCCCCGGTGTCCGAAGCGACCAGGTCCTTGTGACATATAGGAACTATGTTCGGCAGCGACTTCTTCAACTGACATTGAGTATTGAAGGGCCGGAAGACCAAGAGTCGCGCGATGAGAATTCATGAGAAGAAAATAATCTCTTTCAAGTGCCCCGGTCCGGAGCTCCTCACGGTAAGGAGAAAGAGACTTTGATCCGGATGAATTGTTTTTCCCGCAGGAAAGGGTTCCAAGAAGGATGCCCAATAGAATGAATGTTTTCATGCTGTTTATTTCACACAAAGAGGGTGAATTGAGGAGGCCCGATAAGTCTCATAAAGTCTCACACCCATGAATTAGTAAGGCCTTAGGCTTCTTAGGACCGTGTCAAAACTTCATTCTGAGGGGATTAGAGATGATAAAAATTCACAAATGATGTTTAAAGGCCCTAAACTCACGTCCCTAATCATATTTAAGGATATAAAGTTATGAAATTCATGGCCCTTTTCTTTTCACTGTCCACATTAGGTGTGTCCTTTGCGGGTCCTCTTCATATGGATCTTGAAATGACCAGTGAGGAGTACAAGCTCCTTCTTGAGAAAAAATCCCAGTCCATGAATAAGAATATGAAGGCCGATGATCCGGCCATCACTGAGGCCCTGGCCATTGGTTCGCGTTTAAGTAAGTGGATTGCTCTTGTGAATTCTGGACGCACTCCAGAGACGGCCATACGTCTCACTTCGGCCACTGCCAGACGTGGAATTCCGATCGATAAACCAAACCAATACTCTCCTTCCACGATTCAGACTGAGACACGTTCCATTTTCTCAGATCTCCCTAAGGAAATGAGTGATGTTCTTCTCGGTACTGGTGAACTTCCGACCGACATTCCTCTGGATGATGAAACCTTCATTAAGTTTGCAAGAAAAATTGATAAGAACTACCAGTCCGCGGCCCGCTATAAGGCGGTGGATGAATTTCGTAGCTACTACATTGAAGCCGCAAGAAAGGATGTTCGGGGTTACTACTACCTCACCCACAATAAGATCACCGCCTATGATCTTCGTGATGTTTCTCTTATTCCCCGTTCGAAAGTAAAACCCATCAAAGAGGCCCTGTCTCTGGTTTGTCTTAACGCCACCGCTGAGGCGAAGGTTTGCAGGAGCGAGGTGGAAATGGCCTTTAAAGAAAACAAAGTGGGTCTTTTCTATAAGAAGTTCATTCTGAGTGCGAAAAGAAATTGGGATTCCTTCTTCAAGATTCCCGTTTCGGCCCGAAGAAAGGATGTGAACTGGTCGGATGGAGTGACTACTGTGCCCTTTAACACTCCCAAGATTCCAAAGTTCGGCCCGTATTTGAAAGATAATATTGAAGATGAGTTCCGCTGGAAAGGTTGGGCATTGAAGTTAACGTTCGGATCATATCCTAATGGTCCTCTTTTAAAATTCGAGGCCGGAGCTGTTCCCCACGTAAATGGTCTTGGTGGAAATCAGATCATCATGGATTCCAATCAGCCCATCGAAGAGTATGAGTCCCAGTGGACCATTCGCCACGAGTTTGGTCACGTGATTGGGCTTCCGGATTGTTACCATGAGTTCTACGATGTTAAGGCCCGGGCCTATGTGAACTACCAGCTCGATGTGACTGACCTCATGTGTTCCCGTGCCGGAAACATGAAGGAAAGAATTTATCTAGAACTTAAAGAGGCCTATAAGAAATGAAGACACTTCTTGTTCTTCTCTTTTCGCTCTCAGCTTTCGCCCACGATGGTCATGACTGGCGGGAAGATTATGAGGCCTATCTTTCTGTCGTTGTAGATAATCCCCTGAAGACAAAAGTTTTCCGCACCTCTGTTAAGCGCATTGATATGGAGTTTTTCAAGGAGAAGCTCTCTTCGTTTGCTGCTATTGAAAGAAAGTCTAACGAGAGTCTGGATAAATCCAGAGAGTTGCTTAAAACTGAATATGAGAAGATCGGTTTTGAGGTAAGCTTCCATCCTTTTGGTACCGGAACAAATTTTATCGCTGAAAAGAAGGGAGTGATTTCTCCTGAAAAAATCCTGATCCTTTCTTCTCACATCGATTCAGTGGGGAACAAAGGGGCCAATGATAATGGCACCGGCACCATCGGAGTTCTGGCCGTTGCTCGGGAACTGGCGAAGAAGGACTATGCCTTTACCATCAGAGTTCTGGGTTTTGACCGTGAGGAAAGAGGTCTTCTGGGATCTGATGCCTATGTGGCCTCGCTGGCCGATAAGAAAAATATCATCGGAGACATTAATTTCGAAATGATGGGATACCACAAAAAAAATGACGGGGGCTTTCATCTCATTGATTGTGAGAGACCTTTCATTTTTAATAAACCTCGTCTGGAATCAGAGTTTTTATCCCAGGAAGTAAAGAATTCCATTCAAAACCTGGGGCTCGATCTCCACGTGGTGAAAACCTGTACGAACCGCTCGGATCATGCCTCTTTCTGGCGCCATAATATTCCGGCCATCGTGATTTCGGAGAATTTTTTTGGTGGAGATGCGGATCCCTGTTATCATTCAAGATGTGACGTGGTTGATGAGAGACTGAATTACAATTACATGTCCCTCATCCTGGAAGCCGTTTTAGATGCTTCAGAAAAGCTCCTTCACTAAATAAGTATGGAAAGATATCGGAAGGCCTTCAGGGAGAAAGTCATTCCCCGTTACTATAGCGGGGCCCTGCACGTTCTGCTTTTCGCCCTGATCCAGTTAGTGGCCATTGTATTTATGGGCCTCAAAGTTTCCTGGTCACTTAAGGCCCTGGGGATTGTTTTTCTCACTCTTGTTTACGCCACCACCTTCACTTATTTCCTTCACCGCTTTCTTCTTCATCGCCCGGTTCCCGGTTTTAGGTGGGCCCATAAGATGCATCACTGGCATCATACTTTCTATAAGTCTTCTCATATGGAGTACGATTCCCTCAATGATGTCTACATGCTCCTCATGCCTCCGTGGATTCAGATCTTTTATTATGTGGTTTATCTACCGGCCCTGACTTTCATCGTGGGCATGGTCTTTCATGATGAAGTGGTTTTCCCTTTCATCTTCGGACTTACTTTCTGGTATGGCCTTTATGAACTCATTCACTGGATCGAGCACTTACCACCGGATCACGTGACGATGAAGATTCCTTTCATGAGGGCCCTTCGGAAGCATCACGTGGGCCATCACTCCAAATTAAGTGACAAGGTGAATTTCGGAATTGTTGAACCGAGTTGGGATTATATTCTCGGTACCAGAAGATAAGACTTCACTTTCAACTCTGTCGATAGAGGCATTGATCAGCTGAACCATCATGTCCTGCCTGAATTCTCTCTTCTTCTTTGAGAGCCTTTCTGAAGTGAACAGATCTGAGTGGTCAAGCTCCATGGTGATTTCTGAGTACTCAGCAAAAGGCAGAACCTGTTCATGCAGGGCCAGAAGGCCATCGCTCTTAGATCCCGCTCTTTTCATCACAAAATGCACGGGTCTGATGATCCACGAAACATCCCGGGAACGACGCTTATAAGTTTTAATCACCAGAACTTTTTCTTTAAGAAACCTGTGGTGCTTTTCATTATCCACCAGTTCTTTCTGAAGGTGATCCGTGTAGAAACCTTTTTTAAGAGATTTTAGTCCCGGCCACGCCTTAAGGAGAGGTGAAAAGAGGGGTTTATCCAGGACTCCCGATCCCTGAAAGGGAGGCTGAACACAGATAATCCTTTCTACGGTTTTTTCAAAGAAAGAGAAATCTCTCTTTAAGGCAAGAAGGGTTTCAAGACAGGCCTTACTGTGAGAGAAGATGATGAATTTCTTGTTCGTTTTTGCAAACTCCTTCTGCATGATCTCGATGAGTTTTTTAGCGTTTCGATGAGCGGAATTGATGGAGTTTAAGGTAAGGCACTTAATGTCAGTGATTCCCATATCCCGGAGAATCCTCTCATTTTCCTTGAGGTAATTACCCACCATCGGAAGCTCCAGAACTTCTCCCAGAATTCCACCTAAAAAAAGATACTGATAACTATTTGCTGAGGAGTTCAGCATACTGCATATCCTTTTCCTGGGAAGTAATCATGGTTTTAACCGAGCTCTCCGGCAGAACATGATTCTTGTATCGGGCATCGTAAGTTCCAAATAAAGCATCCCAGAAATGAGAAGTGTTACCAAAGTTTTTAAGGGGTGCCTTATCGTGATGATAAAAATGATATTTCTGAATGTAGTTCAGATAGCCTTTTTCATGAACTTTATAATGCAGAATAAAATGCACCCATTCATAAAAATAATAGGCCATGGAAAGACCCAGGATGACGGAAGCAATGATTCCCTTATTGGAAGTGAGTAACAGCAATGGAGAAAGAACCATCGGGACAAGGCCGTAGATCATCAGAAAACCGGCATTATAGACTCTCCGGTCACTCATGTCTTTGTGATGATAAAGGTGAAAGGATCCCAGAAAATAATTGATGATCCTGGACTTAAAATGAGTGTGATAGGCCCAACGGTGAATTGCGTACTCAAGGAAAGTCCAGTAAACCACTCCGACTGCCACAGAAATGAGGATGGTCAGGAGAGAAACGGAAGAATTGAGGATAAACCAGGCGCTGGTGCCCCATAAAGGAGTCACAAACAAGAGGAGCTGCAGAGGATTTTTAGAAGCAAAATACTTCACGAGCTCTGGGTAATCCATAATCATAAATTGGCTTCGTTTCATAGGCTTAAATTGTAAGTCCGGGGGTGACCAGGAACAAGACAGTGGGTACGTTTTACACCGGGGTGTAAAATATCTTGATACCTACGCCCCGTGAACCTAAAATTTATCTATGTTTAATAACTTAGCGCTCTTTGACTTCGCAGGACTCTTCGCCCTCTTCCTGGTCCTGAACTACCTGGTCTTCGCCTATGGCGGATACTGGTTTTTTTATACCTATCTTGGACCTGGTATTGAACACAGGAAAATTCTTTTAAAAGATGCTTCCGCAAAACAGATGAAAGAAGAAAAGAAGAGATCCTTTCATACTCAGATCATGTTTTTTGTTATCGGGATGAGCATTTACTTTTTCTATCAGAAAGGGTGGACCCAGATCTATACCTCCTGGGATGAAAGGGGCATCATTTATTTTTTCTTAAGCTACTTCATCATGCATCAGCTCCATGATGCTTATTTCTACTGGACCCATCGTCTCATGCATGAGTGGAAACCCCTTAGAAAGTATCACTGGGTTCATCATGAATCCACTCCTCCCACTCCTTATTCCGCCCTCTCTTTCCATCCGGTGGAAGCTTTTATCCAGGGCTTTTACTGGGTCATCATTGCCTTTTTGATTCCCATGCCCCTCTTCTGGCTTTTTGGTTTTTATACTTTTATGTTTTATATCAATATGTGGGGGCACACGAGCTTTGAATTCTGGCACCGTGATCTTATGACTCATCCAATACTAAAAATCCTCAACACTCCCACTCATCACAACATTCACCACAAGTTTCACAAGGGTAACTACAGTATCTATTACAACTTCTGGGACAAAATCTGCGGTACCAACCACCCTGAGTATGAGGCCCACTATAAAGAAGTGAAAGAGAGAACGGAAAAAGGAAAGAGCTCAAAGATCTTAAAGCTCATGAAACTATGATTAAGAAAAATGTAGAACTTCTTCCACCCCGAAAACTCAGTGCCTGGAGAAAAATCTCTCTTGGCTCCTGGAGACCCAATGGGGATTCCCAGGTGTATGCGGAACTAAGAATAAATGCTGAACCGGCACTTAAAAAAATAAAAGAACTCAATCAGAATACGGACAGTAAGATCACCATGACCCACTTCATGGGGAAGGTGATGGGGAAAGTTCTCGCTGAAGTTCCGGATCTCAATGCCATAGTGAGATTCGGGAACATCTATCCCCGGAAGCATGTGGATATCTTTTTCCATGTGGTTTATGATGAAACAGAATTATCAGGATTTGTCGTAAGACAAATTGATAAGAAAAATTGTTCTGAGATATCAAAGGAACTCACAGACACGGCCCTCACCATTAAAAAAGGCGAAGACGTGAGTTTTAAAAAGATCAAGGACTCCTGGAACTTCATTCCGGGAATTCTGGCGAGGTACGTTCTCGATCTCATTGGTTTTGTGAGCTACAGCTTAAACCTGAACATCAAAGGATCCGGAGTTCCTCAGGACTGCTTCGGAAGTATGATGATCACGAATATCGGAAGCCTGGGATTTACTCAGGCCTTTGTCCCCCTTTCTCCTTATTCACGCATTCCACTGATCCTGGCCCTGGGTAAAACCGAGCTCGTACCAGTCAGTCGTCCGGATGGAAGTGTAGTCTCAGAGGAACAAGTGGCCCTGTGCTTTACCTTCGATCACCGGATCATGGACGGCGCCCGCGGGGCAAAAATGAGCTATCTCATTAAAAAGTATATGAATAATCCGGATCTTCTGGAATAAAAAGTCCTCAATATTTCCCCTGATATTCCGATAAGATTGGTGTGATAAAACTCATCCTGACCTTGTCATTAATCATCACCCTGCCTGCTATGGCGGCCGATAAATGTTCACTGCTTGAACTTGCTGGAACCATTCGTGAAAACGATGGGGATCTTGAACTCGTTGTGGCATCGAAAACCATGTCGGAGAAAGTTTATCCAATTGATCTCAGGGCACGTCCCAAGGCAGCACCCTACCGAGACATCCATGTCAAAGGGGAGTTCATCCTTGATTCAAAGAAAATTCTCTCCATAAAAAAAATCACTGACTCCCTTCCTGATCCCCTGAACCAAAATGAAAGTACGGTCATAAAAAAGCTAAAGGATGTTCCATGTCCAAAGCTTTAATCCTCGCCCTACTCATTTTAATTCCCTTAAAAAATACTGGGGCCCAAAGTCTCCTCTTTATGGGTGGCGGTGGAGAACCTCAGGATAAAGAGACGACCATCTTCGATAAAGAAGTTGAAAATGTGGGAACCTTCCTGAATAAAAACAAGGAATGGAAAGCAGAGGTTTATTTTAACGGGGGCCATGAAGACACTGAGAAGATCATTGAAAATAAACTCAAAAAGAATTCCCTCAATGTGGGTCACTTCACTGAAGAAACTTTTAATGATGCTCTTTCACAATATGAAGAGAAGATTAAAAGCGGTGAAATTCAAAGTGGGGAGAAACTTCTGGTTTACATTACAACCCACGGAGCGAAAAAGAGCTCCCAGGAAAAAACTCACCAGATCGCCACTACGGGAGCTCACGCCGCTGATTTAAACACCTTATCCGGTGGCAAGAACGTTAACCTTGATCGCCTCGGGGATCTCATCAATCTGGCTGAACAAAAAGGCGTTAAACTTGCCCTGATGGATTTTAGTTGTCATTCAGGAAGCACTCTTGCCCTCCATAATACTAATGTCTGTATTATCACCGCTAGCGGGCCCGATCATTTCGGATTCACATCCTGGGGAAAAAGATTTGCTGATGGAATGAAAAAAGGCAAAAACCTGGAAGAAATTTTCCTTGAGACTTTTGTCAATCGCTGGGAACCTGCGTTTCCTATGATCTCGTCGCCAGTGGGGATGGAACTCCAGGACGAACTGTATGCACTTATGTCCCCCTACCTGTATTACTGGAATGAGAAACCTTCGAGTGACAAATTCAGAAACTATATAGAAACTCAGGTGCTGGAAAATAAGTGTGAGCAAAATGATCTCCAACACCAGGAGATCCTCCGTCTAAGTAAAGACATGGAGGAAGTCCTTAAAGAGAAAAACCGTAAAGTTAATTTTGAACCCTTCAGAGAAGTCTTGAATGAGTATTACTCTTTCCAAAAGTCAGTAAAAGACGACCTCATTCGCATGGAACTGCCTAAGATGAACACCCATAAAGAAAAAGTCTGCACAGAGTTTGAATATCTCAGGATTAAAAATAAGCCTTACTTTCACACTAGTTGTAACACCTGGTCCTTAAAGGAAATCATGCTCCTTGATATAGATGCGGAAATGGTTTCAGTGGAAAAGAAAAAAGAGAAACTCACACAAAAAGACCAGACCTGGAGTAATGCTTACCTGGAGAATCTTAAAAAGCTGAAAATAAAAAAGCAGGAGCTTCTCTCGAAAAATCCCGAGTACGAAAAATACAAGGACTACTTCAAATCCCTTCCTGATCTGAATAAAAAGACCTGGGATCTCTCGGTGAAAGTTTCACGTGAACTTCAAAAGGTTTATTCCGAGGCCTATAAGCAGAGATCAAAAAACGATCCACGCCCGAATGCCTGTAAAGATTTCGTCCTCTAAGGTTCCAACACACTTTTGGATAGGCGATGCAGCAGACATGATGCAATGCCTATCCAAAAGTGTGTTGGAACCTATTTTAGAATTCGGCGTTCTTAGGAGTTCTTGGAAATGGAATCACATCACGGATGTTGGACATGCCGGAGATGTACATCACTGCTCTTTCAAAACCCAAACCAAATCCTGAATGTGGAACTGAGCCAAACTTTCTGAGATCCAGGTACCACCAGTAGTTATTCACATCCATTTTCATTTCTTCCATGCGTGCCACAAGCTTTTGGTAGTTGTCTTCACGCTGGGATCCACCAATGAGTTCACCAACTCCCGGAACCAGGACATCCATAGCACGGACTGTTTTTCCATCATCATTCTGCTTCATGTAGAAGGCCTTAATATCTTTTGGATAATCAGTCACGATGGTTGGGCGTTTGAAATACTGTTCAGCAAGGAAACGTTCATGCTCAGTTTGAAGATCCATTCCCCAGGAAACCGGGAAATCAAATTTATGAGTTTTTGAAACTTCCTGAAGGATTTCGATGGCCTTGGTGTAGCTCACGATCTCAAAGGGCGATGTCATCACGTGCTCAAGAGTTTTTAAATTTTCAGGAGCATATCGGCTCGCCAGAAATTCCAGCTCGTCCCCACACTGCTCAGTGGCCTTGCGGATAAGATGCTTCACATAACTGGTAGCAAGCTGGGCGTTGTCTTCAAGAGTATTGAAGGCCGCCTCTGGCTCCACCATCCAGAACTCTGAAAGGTGTCTTGCCGTATTGGAGTTTTCAGAACGAAACGTCGGACCGAAAGTATACACACGACCAAGGCCACCGACGGCGAAAGTTTCAGCTTCAAGTTGCCCGGACACGGAGAGAAATGTTTCTCTTCCAAAGTAGTCCTGCTTAAAATCGATCTGTCCCTTTTCATTTTTAGGAAGCTTATCCAGATGAAGCGTTGAGACTCTGAACATCTCACCTGCACCTTCAGCGTCAGAAGCAGTAATGATCGGAGTATGAAGATACGTGAAGCTTTCATTGGTAAAGAACTCATGGGTTGCCTGAGCAAGGACATGACGGAGACGGAAAACCGCAGAAAAAGTATTGGTGCGTGAACGAAGGTGAGCGTTTTCTCTTAAGTACTCCAGAGATGTTTCTTTCTTCTGCAGAGGATAGTCCTCACCGTTGATGCAGAAGATATGAACACGCTTGGCCTGCATTTCTACGGGTTGTTTTCCCTGTGAAGCAACAATAAGGCCCTCCACTTCAACTGATGAACCAATTGTAAGTTTAACGGCCTCTTCGTAATTTGAAAGGTTGGCATCTACGATGATCTGAAGATCCTTCTGAGTTGTGCCGTCATTTAAGACAAGAAAGGAGAATTTCTTCGACTGACGAAGGGACTTCACCCAACCTTTAACAATAACAGTCTGATCAACCGGCTTTGTTTCATAGACTTTCTTAATGAGAAGATACTGAGACATATTTACTCCCTCGTGGTCCTATCCGAGAACTTTCTTTTTTATTTCTAAGGCAACTTGTGTTTTTAAACGCGGACCGAATTGAGAGACAACCCGGCTGGCGGCCATGCTTGCAAGCTTTCCCGCAGAAGCATAACTATGATTGTGAGTGATCGCATACAAAAAGGCCCCCGCATACATATCTCCGGCCCCGTTAGAGTCCACGGCCTTAACGGGATAAGGTTCTATATCAATGAAGGTCTGGCCGTCATAGATCATGGCGCCGTTTTCACCTAAAGTAATAACAAATGTTTTTGCAATATCCTTTATTTTCTCTCTGGCCACCATCAGGTCCTCGGTACCGGTATAGGCACAGGCCTCGGATTCATTACAGAAGAGAAGATCAATACCCTCGCCCATCATTTCCCGAAGTCCCTCTTTAAAAAATCTCACCATGTTAACATCAGAGAAAGTAAGGGCCGTTTTCACACCTGCGGCCTCAGCAATCTTCCGGGCATGAACAGCCGCTTCTCTTCCGGTTGGAGAGGCCACAAGATAACCCTCCATGTACATATACTTAGAATGACGAATGGCCTCAGGATCGACCTGAGTTTTAGAGATACTGGAAGTTATCCCTAAAAAAGTATTCATGGTTCTTTCCGCATCCGGAGTAATAAGAACCAGACACTTTCCAGTTACTCCATCTTCCCTATCCTGATGCATCATGTTCGAGTGAACACCATTATCCAACAGGTCCTGAAAATAAAAATTCCCGATAGGATCCTTAGCGACTTTGCAGGAGTAAAAAGTTTTTGCCCCAAATTGAGCGGTGGCGATGGCGGTATTGGCGGCCGAACCTCCGCACTGTTGTTTTTTAGGGGCAGTTCCCAGGGCGCCGAGAAGGTAGTTTTGTCTTTCTTCATCCACCAGGGTCATGAGACCTTTATCAATCTGGTGTTTTTTGAAAAACTCATCGTGGACTTCGTATTCCATATCCACAAGCGCATTACCGATAGCATAAACATCGTACTTTTTAGTCATGAAGGGGCCCTCTTAAATCTGAGCTCCCTACTTTAATAGTTTTAAAGCGAAAAATACACATCATATCTGGTAGATTTTCCCTGATACTCAACAGAAGGTTTTTCCAGCAGAAAATCAGAGAGCCGTGGCCGTTTCACAACCAGCCTTTTTGGACCCACTTTTCGTGCTTCTTTAAAAACTTCAATTGCATCCAGGTCCTTTCCAACCAGATTTCGGAATATCCGCATCTCTTTACGAGGAGAGGTCTTTTCATTGGGATCTTCGAACATGGGATCAAAATAAATAACATCGACAGAAGGAGGATTTTGCAAGAGGGACAAAGCATCTCCTCCCAGAAAATGGAAGTTTTTGAGCCTCGGATGTGAGGAATTTTGCAACGCACTCTCAATCAGAAAGCGCATCACGGGATGCCTCTCTGAGGTCCAGACTTCACAACCAAAACTTAAAAGAAGAAGTGAATCCCCCAGCATTCCCCCGGTGAGATCCAGGACTTTAGGCCGGTAAGACCCCTTAATACCAATGGCCCGGGCCAGAAGTTCTTTTTGAATACTCGATTTTTTAAAAAATTCCTCGTGCCGGAGAAGTTCCCGATCAATTCCTATTCCAATAGGTCTTTCTTTGGGATTGTCTGAGTGGAGCCAAAACTGACCATTTATCCATTCCATAAGGATTTCCTCCTGACCAGAGGAAAACTTATTTAGTTCGAGAAGTTCGGGGTCATCGACAGGAAGAAGACTTCCTTCTTTAATCAGTTTAAGTGCCATTCAAATTGAGTTTAGTTCATTCAACTTTAGATGACCAACTGCATTTTTCTCTTTAGACATCTTAACAAACCAAGGGCCGGGAACTAGGATAGTCTGGCACACAATTATCGGTCAAAGGGCCAAGGAATTATTACCATGAAGAGCTCACACGTCCCTCTTAATTATCATCCCGAAAAGCTGAAGCGGGAATTAAAACCTTTCTATATAGGAGCTGATGAAAAAGATATTCAGGAGATGCTGAAGGCCCTGGGACTCTCGAGTCTATCTGACCTTTACTCACACATTGACGACAACGTGAAAATGACAACAGTTCCGATTCATCCTCACATGAGCTATGAAGAACTGATTGCTCACGTGAATGACGTCGCTAAAAAAAATAAATTAAAAATTTCTTTTCTGGGTGACGGTCTTCCTCAGTATAAAGTGACAGATGTGGTGGGGCCTGTCTGTGATATCCGTGGACTAACCACGGCATACACCCCATACCAGCCGGAGCGCTCTCAGGGAACACTTCAGACTTTATGGATTTACCAGTCACTGATTTCTCAACTCACCGGTTTTGAAGCCGTGAATGCTTCTCTTTATGATCGCTCAACTTGTTTGTATGAGGCCATGAACTGCGCCCTTCGACTGGTAAAAGATTCAACCAGTATCGTTGTTTCAAATACTCTTTATCCGGGAGATATCGAAGTTCTCGAAACTCACGCTAAAGAAACAGGAATGAAAATTCTCCGGGTTCCGGTGAACTCCGGATCAGGGAAAACTGATATTGAGGCCCTGAAGAGGATCCTTAATACCACTCCACACATTGCTGCCGTTGCTTTTCCTCAGGTGAATAATCTGGGGAACATTGAATCAGTCGATGAGATCGTTGATCTTTGTTCGCAAAATAATGTGAAATCCATTGCTGTTGTGGATCCCATGCTCCTTGGAAAAGGCGGTCTCAAGGCCCCGGTAAAATTCGGAACACGAATGCAGGGAGCGGACATGGTAGTGGCCGAGGGCCAGCATCTTGCTATCGGTCCGAACTTTGGAGGCCCCGGGCTTGGAATTTTCGGCATCCGTTACAATGATCAGGATAAAACATCTATCCGCTCTACCGCCGGAAGATATGTCGGAAAAACTAAAGATCTTAAAGGCCGTGAATGTAAGGCCCTCATTCTTTCTACCCGCGAACAACACATCCGTCGTGAGAAAGCGACTTCAAATATTTGTTCTAACCAGTCTTTCGTTGCAACTATTGCCGGGGCTTCCATGCTAAGACGTGGTGATGAAGGATTTGAACAGACACTAAGTGTTTCCCGCTCTCATGCGGAAAAAGCGGCCCTCGCTTTGACTGCCTTTGAAGGTGTGGAATTAAAATTCAAAGGATCGGCCTTTTTTAATGAGTTCACTCTTAAGCTACCAGTGAACGTAAAAGAGTTCATCCGGAAAGCAAGTGCCGCAGGAATTCAAGTCGGCGTAGATGTTTCTCACCGCCATCCGGAAATAACCGATGAAAATCTTCTTCTCATGAGTTTCTCTGACATCCATACGGACGAAGATATTGATGCTCTTATCACTTTCTTCGCCGGTGAATTTTCTAAAACCAAGAACGGCACTCCGGCACCGAAAATAAATTCAGTCATGACCCGCTCTGATGCTCCAGAGATTCCAAGACTTGAATCGGAGGACATCATTGGTTACTACCGTAAGCTTGGTGAACAGAATCTCTCTCCTGATGATGGGATCTATCCTCTTGGGTCTTGTACCATGAAGTATAACCCTTACATCAACGACTACGCAGCTTCACTTCCTGGCTTTACCAATGTTCATCCTGAAGCACCGGTTGAAGACGTTCAGGGATGCCTGGAAATCCTTTATGAAATACAGGAACAGTTTAAGGCCATCACCGGTCTTCCCGGAGTTGTCACTCAGGCAGTTGCCGGTGCACAAGGGGAACTTGTGGGACTTAAAATGTTTCAGGCCTACCACCGTGATCGCGGCGAAGGTGATAAGAGAAATGTCATCATCATTCCACGCTCGGCCCATGGAACAAATCCGGCCACGGCCTCCATGGCCGGCTATCAATCCAAAGTAGTGGATGGTCAGGTTTACGGAATCTATAGTGTGGACGCCCTTCCGAATGGAGAAATGAATCTCGGGCAAATCAAAGAATTTTTAAAGACTGACGGTCATAGAGTTGCCGGTGTGATGGTCACAAATCCCAATACAGCAGGAATCTTTGAAACTCAATTCAAGGAAATGAGCGCTCTTATCCACGCAGTGGGAGGCCTTGTGTATATGGATGGCGCTAACATGAACGCCATTGCCGGTATTCTGGATTTAAATAAACTCGGCGTGGATGCTGTTCACAACAACCTTCATAAAACCTGGACCATTCCTCACGGAGGTGGCGGACCAGGAGATGCTATCGTTGGTGTTTCACACAGGCTTCTGGACTTTATGCCGGGAGTTCAGGTGGTAAAAAAGAATGGCATGTTTGATATTGAGACAGCTCCAAAATCATGCGGCTCTTTCCATCGTCACTTCGGGAACTTTGCTCACAAAATTCGTGCCTACACTTATATCAAGGCCCTGGGGTCAGATGGAGTCAGGAAGATGAGCGAAGTTGCCGTGCTCTCTGCCCGTTACCTCTATCAGCGACTTTCAAAAACCTATCCTTGTTTACCGGCCGAAGCAGGAAATAACCCACGCATGCACGAGTTCATCGTGACACTTTCACCGGAGACCTTCAAAAAGATAGAAGCAAGTGGAACGCCGAAGGCCAATACGATTGCTCGCATTGGAAAACTCTTCCTTGATTTTGGTTTCCATGCTCCAACTGTTGCCTTCCCTGAGCAGTACGGACTTATGATTGAACCAACTGAAACTTACTCGAAAAAAGAGCTCGACCAATTTGCCAATGTTGTGGAATCCATCCATCAACTGGTGAACGAACACCCGGAAGTCTTAAAAACCGTTCCTCACTTCACTCCGATTGATCGCGTGAATGAAGTAGAGGCCAACAAGAATCCGGTTCTCAGTGAAAAAATCACTGCTCATTTACCAGATATCATTCCGGACAGAGTGGATGCGGACAAGCTTAGGAACTCCACTCCTGGAGACTTGTGTGAATTGATCCTTAAGGCCCATCATAATTCCTTGTAAAGAGGGCCCGAAAGGGCCTTTTTTTTTACTTGATCTTAATATTTATCTTAATGATTCCTAAAGATTCCCTTCCATGGGTTTAAAAATTCGCAAGTTTTAGGCATTATGCCCCGA
Source organism: Bacteriovoracia bacterium (assembly GCA_046566385.1). GTDB lineage: Bacteria > Bdellovibrionota > Bacteriovoracia > Bacteriovoracales > Bacteriovoracaceae > Peredibacter. The sequence continues at coordinate 40,781 of JBKHWS010000017.1, forward strand.
AAGGTCACAATATGTTGAAACTCGAATCTAAAGTCTGGCTTGTCCCAGTGCTCTCCCTTACTTCCCTCATTATCCTCATCGTTGACTGGCTTACACCAAAGGGTTCTGCGGAATTTATTTTTTACTTTCTGCCCGTGGCCCTTGCTGTATTTCACCATCGGCCAAATTTTCCGATCATCACTTCTTTTTCACTGACGGTTCTTTCTACCGGTGGTTATTTCCTCTCCGCTGATTCTACGGCATCCGTCCAGACTGCAGTTCTCAATCGCGTGTATGCCATCATAGCAATGTGGGCGATAGCCTTTCTGGTAAAACAAATTATCACCAATAGAAATAAGGTTGAATCTAATACATGGCTTAAGAGTGAAGCGACTGAACTCACGACTCAAATCCGAGGAGAACTTTCAATCAAGGAAGTGGGAGACAGGATTTTGTCATTTCTCGCTGACACTCTTGATTTTAAAGTCGGTGCCCTTTATTTAAAACGACAGGATAGTATTCATTTAAGTTTTTTGAGCGGCTTTGCCTTTGATCCTGAGGAAAAAAAGAAGACGATTATTCCCAGAGAAGGATTTCTGGGTCAAGCTGCCGTTGATCAGGAAATGAAAATTCTCTCGCCTATAGATAACTACGCAGTCAAAACCACTTCGTCCCTGGGAGACGGGTCTCTCAGACATATTGTTGTCGTTCCCTTTATAAAAGATGATGAAACCATAGCCGTTCTTGAAGTTGCTTTTCTCTCAGCACCGGAAACTCTTGCTCTAGACCTCCTGAGAGAGGTGGCCGATCAATGCGCCAGTGCTTTAAAGTCGGCTGAACATAAGGCAAGGCTTGCGCAGCTTCTTCAACAGTCACAGAAACATGCCGAACAACTACAGACCCAGCAGGAAGAACTTCGGGTCATCAACGAAGAACTGGAACAACAGTCCCGGGCACTCAAAGAGTCTCACTCACGACTAGAAAACCAGCAGGCCGAGCTGGAACAAAGTAACCAGCAACTAGAGGAGCAAACCCAGGAGCTTGAACACCAGAAAAGCATTCTCGACCGACAGAAGGCAGAGTTAGAAACAAAGAATGAAGAAATAAAAAGATCAAGTAGCTACAAGTCGGAGTTTCTCGCGAACATGTCTCACGAATTGAGGACACCTCTGAATAGTTCATTGATCCTGGCCAAGCTACTTGCGGAAAACAAACCCGGTAATCTCACCAAAGAACAGGTCGAGTATGCAGACATCATCTACAATTCCGGCAACGATCTTCTGAACCTCATCAATGATATTCTTGATTTATCTAAAGTTGAGGCTGGTAAAATGACCGTGAATCCAGAGGTCATTTTTATAGACCACTTAACTAAATCAATTGAAAAGATCTTCAGGCCAATCGCAAAGCAAAAGCACCTTGAGTTTAAGATCAAACTGGATCAGAACATTCCTAATGAATTGATTACAGATCGCCAAAGACTGGAGCAGATTCTTAAGAACTTTCTATCTAATTCCTTCAAGTTTACACATGCAGGAGAAGTCATTCTGCATGTGGGAATGAAGGGGAATAAAATCACCTTCTCAGTTGAAGACACTGGAGTAGGGATGTCTCCCGAAGAGCAAAGCTTTATCTTTGAAGCTTTCAGACAGGCCGATGGAACTACGAACAGAAAGTATGGTGGAACAGGTCTGGGCCTTTCCATTTCAAAAGAGCTTGCCCACCTCCTGGGAGGAGAAATTCACCTCATCAGTGAAAAGGGAAAAGGAAGCACATTCATTCTCGAGATACCCGTTAAATATGAAGATAAAGGATCCCAAACCTATCGTCCCCCTGCTCCTTCTCCGGTAGTTGAAAAGACTGTCACAGACACAACAAAGGTCAGGAAAACTTTCACTTTCAAGGATGACCGGGACAATATAGAAGCTTTCTCCCGCCGCATGCTCATTATTGAAGATGACGAAGCCTTTGCCCTCATACTCTTTGATCTGGCCCACGAGATGAACTTCGGAGCGATAGTTTGTGAAACCGGCGAAGAAGGCTTAACACTTGCGAAGTCATCTCAACCCAATGCAATCGTTCTTGATATCAACCTACCTGATCATAGCGGAATGATCGTGCTGGATCAGCTCAAGATGGATGCCAGGACCAGACACATCCCAGTCCATGTTATTTCTTCTGAGGATTTTTCCCGCTCTGCTCTGGAAATGGGGGCCATCGGATATATGTTAAAACCGGTGAAAAAAGAGCAACTTCAGGTGGCCTTCCAGAACATGAATTCGATTCTTGAACAAGGGGTAAAGCATGTCCTGATCGTTGAAGATGATCCGATTCAAAGGAAGCATTTATCTGAGTTGATCACTGATAAGGAAGTCGAAGTCACCGCAGTTGAAACTTCCCGGGAGGCACTGGAACTTTTGGCCAAGAAGACATTCGATTGCATGATCATGGATCTCACCCTTCCGGACATGTCGGGCCATGAGCTATTAGCGACCCTCTCTAATGATAGTTCCACTTATTCTTTCCCGCCTGTCATAGTCTATACGGCACGGGACCTCACTCCGGAAGAAGAAGAGAAACTTCGTCTTTATTCCGGAAGCATCATTATAAAAGGGGCAAAATCTCCGGAGAGACTTTTATCCGAAGTGACTTTGTTTCTGCATAAGGTAGAAAACGAACTCCCCCCTGAGCGTCAGAAGATGCTGAAAGACTTAAGAAGCAGGGAGAAAAATCTTGAGGGCCGCACTATTCTTATCGTGGATGACGATGTCCGGAATATCTTCGCGTTAACTGCTGCCTTGGAAAACAATGGCGCAAAAGTTGAGACTGCCCGCAATGGCAAAGAAGCTCTTGATAAACTGGCCCCAGATATAGATCTTGTTTTAATGGATATCATGATGCCTGAAATGGATGGCTATGAGGCCATGAGAAGGATCAGAGAAAATAAGAATTATGTGGAACTACCTATCATTGCTCTTACGGCCAAGGCCATGAGAGATGATAAACAAAGGTGTATAGAAGCAGGGGCGAATGACTACCTGGCCAAACCCATTGAGATCGACAAGCTCATGTCTCTTATCAGAGTCTGGCTTCCACAAAAGAGGAGTTTCTACTAGTGGATGCTGAAACCATTAACCTTGAAATTGAGCTCTTAATACAAGCGATCTTTTCAAAGTTTCATTATGACTTCCGCCATTATTCCCGCTCTTCTCTCAGAAGACGTTTGGAACAGGCGATGCTGAAGTTTAATCTTAAAAACATCAGCGAGATTCAGGTTAAGATTCTGCATGAGCAGGACTTTTTTCCGAAACTTCTTGCTTACCTGACAGTCAACACGACTGAAATGTTCAGGGATCCCGGATATTTTAAATCCATAAAAGAAAGAGTCTTCCCTTTTCTCAAGACCTTTCCCTCCATAAAAATTTGGATAGCAGGATGCAGTACGGGAGAAGAAGTTGTCTCTTTCGCCATACTCCTGAAGGAATCTGGATTTGAAAAGTTTCTTATCTATGCAACGGACATCAATCCTATGAATCTGGAAGTTGCACAAAAAGGAATTTATCCCATTGATTCCATCTCAAAGGCCAGTAAGAACTACCAACTGGCCGGGGGATCAGGATCCCTGTCAGATTATTTTGATACGGCCTATAGCTCAGTCCGTTTTAATGAGGACCTTTTGAAAAACGTGGTCTTCTCAGATCATAGTTTATCAACTGATTCAGTGTTCTCTGAAACTCATCTCATTTCCTGCAGAAATGTTCTGATTTACTTTGACCGTCCCCTTCAGGACCGTGCCTTAAAACTTTTCAGAGAGTCCCTTATCAGAGGAACTTTTCTTGGCCTTGGAAACAAGGAATCCATTCAGTTTTCAGAAGTAAAAGACAGTTTCGAGATAGTTGATAAAGAAAACAGAATCTACAGGAAGAAGGAGATTCATGCTTGATATCCTTTCAAAGATAGATTTATTCGTCATCGGAACTTCCGCCGGGGGAATCGATCTCCTTAATAAAATTCTTCCTTCTTTTAAACGGACCTTTCATTATAAAGTGGCCCTTGTCATTCATATGCCTCCCGAGGGACCTAATCTCATTCCTTCTCTTTACAAAGACTCTTGCTTACTGGATATTTCTGAGGCCATCCCCGGTGAGGAGATTAAAGCGGATCATATCTACGTTTCCCCGGTGGACTACCACCTGTGTGTTGAGCCGGATGAAACTTTTTCATTGAGCTCAGAAGAACCAGTTAATTTTTCCCGTCCCTCAATTGATCTACTCTTTGAGTCTGCGGCCTATGCTTATGGAAAAAAAGTTGCGGGGATCCTTCTTTCCGGGGCCAATGAAGATGGCGCCCGGGGCCTTAAAATGATCCAGGATGCAGGAGGAGTAACCATTGTTCAAAACCCTTCGGATGCTGAATATGAGTTCATGCCGGAGTCGGCCTTAAAAATAATGAAACCGGATCTCATCCTTTCCTCCGATGAGATTGCTTCACTTATTTCAAATCTTTGCAGAGAAAGGACACAGCGATGAGTGGATCTAAATTGCCCAGACCAAAGTGCCTCATTGTAGATGACTTGAAAGAAAATATCATTGCTCTTAAAAGTCTTCTCAATGAGGAAGAGATGGAAGTTCTCTCTGCTCAGTCCGGAGTCGAGGCCCTTGCCCTATTGCTGGAACACGATTTTGCTCTAGCCCTTGTCGATGTTCAGATGCCGGGAATGGATGGATTTGAACTCGCCGAGATCATGAGGAGTACGGAGAAGACAAGAACCATTCCCCTCATTTTTGTAACAGCCGCCTCCACCGATTCCCACAGGATTTTTGAAGGTTATGAAAAGGGAGCAGTTGATTTCCTTTTAAAACCACTGTCCCCTCAGATTGTTATCAGCAAGGTTAGAATTTTCCTCGAGCTCTACAGTCAAAAAGTCATGCTTCAACAGAAGCTAAGAAAGATTGAAGAAACTGAGACCAATTTAAAAAAGGCCTTAAGAAGTCGGGATGAGTTTTTATCCATCTGCTCACACGAACTCAAAACTCCATTGACATCCCTTAAGATGCAGATCCAGATCATAAACCGCCTTCGAGATAAGAAAGGAGATGGTGTCGCTTTTTCCGTGGAGAACATGGTAAAATTCTTGGGCCAGGCCGACCGGAGTGTGGAAAGAATTATTCATCTGGTAAATGACATGCTTGATATTTCCAGAGTGACAACAGGAAGGTTGTCCCTCAACCTTGAGAAAGTTGAGCTTGATAAGCTCGCCGGAGAGGTTATCGACAGGCTTTCAACATTTATGGAAATGGCCGAATGTAACGTCACTCTCAAAGTAGAAAAAAAGGTGGCAGGATTATGGGACAAATTCAGAATTGAGCAGGTGATAACAAACCTTCTCACCAATGCGGCAAAATACGCTCCTGGCTCCCCTGTCGTTGTGCGCGTCTATGAAGATGGGCAATATGGGGCCATTGATGTTCAGGATTTTGGTCCTGGCATCAGTAAAGAAGACCAGGGAAAGATCTTTGAAAGGTTTGAAAGAGTTTCCAATGCGGATTCCATCACAGGACTTGGGCTCGGACTTTATATTTCCAGACAAATTTCAGAACTTCATCACGGAAAACTCACTGTTCAAAGTGAACCAGGTAACGGCACAACTTTTACCCTGAAACTACCACTGCTTTAATGCAAAGGGATTCCCCAGTCCTGATGAAGGGCCTTAGGAAGCTCCATCAAGAAAGTCGTGTAGGGTGCCTCACTTAAATGCTGTAAGCTCCCACCATGTTTTTCAACAATTCCTTTCGCAAGGGCCAGACCAAGTCCGGTGCCTTTCCCGATGGCCTTGGTAGAAAAAAACGGATCCATCATACGGTTTGCAATTTCAGGGGGAATTCCATGTCCGGAGTCCTTGAAGTAGATCTGAATTTTCTGACCTTTCTGGTAACAACTTACTTCAATCCATTTATCCGGGAGGAATTCAATGGCATCAAAGGAATTATTAAGGAGGTTTAAAATCACTTGTTCGAGCTGGATTTTATTTCCTGTGACTGAAAAGTTTTCTAACCCGTAGAACCTCAGATTCACTCCATGGTTTTTCATTCTTTGCCCGCAGAAGGCCAGGACGTCGTCAAAAAGATCTTTCAAGGCAATATCAGTTGCAGGAGACTTTTCATCGTGATGAACAAATTCTCTTACTCCTTGAATGGTCCTGTTAATTCTCTCGGACGTGTAAAGAATCTGCTGAAGCCCGTCGGCCAGTTCTTTTTGTTTCTCCGGCTTCCGGTAGATCCTGAGAAGTTGGGTTGTTCTTGCCTGGATGACAGCGAGGGGATTATTTATTTCATGAGCAATACCTGCGGCCATCATTCCCAGTTCAGAATACTTTGCCTGACCTAAGAACTTCTCGCTTCGCTCTTTTAAAATCCTTTCAAGTTTTTCATTATGCCGCTCTTTCAACATCGTCAGATATGTTGACAGCGCAGTTCCCGCTAAACCGATCAGGAAGGCAAGTTCCACATACTGACCCCATTCCTGGAAAGTCGGATTCACTCTCCAGAAGGGATAGGTTAAACGGCGAAGGAAGAAAACAGCGATGAGGACATAAGAGGCCAGATGAAAGGCAGAAAGGTTCACTTCTTTTTTATGGAGATAAGCTTCATAAACGCCATAAAGTCCTACTCCCCCTACTGCCAGAGAAAACGGAAGAGTAAAGAGTGTAAAAGAAAAACCATATCCACCAAGAGCAAAAGTGATGAAGGCCCCGGCACCTAGAACGATGATCTGCCATCGATGCATGATTTTTTTTCCAGATATGTCTTCCAGAACAAACTTGAGAGTCCGAAGGGGCCATACCCAACCAATCATGGCAAGAGCGGCCAATGGTGAATTCTGATTGCTAAACAGATAAATGAAAATAGAACTCACTGCTAAAGACAGCCAAAGTTCTGTCATGTGGGCCAGTTCCTTTTCTTTGTCTTTTTTATAAGAAAGATAAGAAAGAGCGCACATGAAGAAAGTGACGAATAAAGAAAAAGCGAAGATAATTTCATTCGTGCTCATCATGGAAATATTGTAGGCAGTAAATTTCTTACAGTGAGTTTAATTAATTCTTTAGAGCGACAGACGTATTTAATATACATTTCTTACATTTACTGATATCAAGATTTTACACTTAGTGCCAAACTTTCTCAGGATAGTAAAAATATGAGCTTCAAGCCTCGTTGTACCTTCGCCATTATTTCTCACCCGGATGCGGGGAAAACAACCATGACAGAAAAACTATTATGGTTTGGTGGCGTTGTCCGTGAAGCAGGAATGGTGAAATCAAAAACTGGAGACTACGCTAAATCCGACTGGATGGAACTGGAAAAGCAGAGAGGTATTTCCATCACATCTTCTGTTATGAGTTTTGAATATAATGACCGCGCACTCCACCTCCTGGATACTCCGGGCCACAAAGATTTCTCGGAAGATACCTACAGAACCCTCACTGCCGTTGAATCAGTGCTCATGATGATTGATTCCGCCAAAGGTGTGGAGGCCCAGACAATTAAGCTCATGGATGTTTGCCGAATGAGGGACACGCCAATTGTTACCTTCATGAACAAGTTCGACCGGGAAGCCATGGATCCTTTCGCTCTTCTGGATAACATTGAATCCATTTTAAAAATTCAGTGTATTCCCATGACCTGGCCCGTTGGTAACGGAGTGGACTTTAAGGGTGTGTATGACTTTAAAACCAAACAAATCCTGAGCTTCAAAGATTCAAGAGATCCTTTTTCTCCCAGCCTTATTGATGCCTCTGACCTGGACTCCCCTGCTCTTAAAAGTGCCATCGGAGAGGCCCTGGTGGATAAGCTCAAGGAAGAACTGGAAATGGTGGAGACCCTCATCCCTGAGTTTAAAATGGATGAATATCAGGCGGGAATTCAAACTCCTGTCTTCTTTGGATCAGCACTCAAAAACTTTGGCGTAAAAGAAACTCTCGATCTCATTACCGAGATCGCGCCTACACCGAAATCAAGAGAAGCGGTCCTTGCGCCTTATGACTCTAATGCTGAAAAGGTAACCATCGAACCAAACGATCCGGAGTTCACAGGCTTCATCTTTAAAATTCAGGCCAACATGGACAAAAAGCACAGGGACAGAATTTCCTTCATGCGGGTTTGTTGAG
>JBKHWS010000018.1:0-48317 GCA_046566385.1 Bacteriovoracia bacterium
AAATAACCTTGAATCATCAAAGCGCCGTAGCGGTTTGAGCTATATTCTATGATCCTGTCTTCGAGTTTCTTAGGGGTTTTATTTGGTGAACGTTTTGGGCGACGGGACTTCTCTTGAAGAGATTTTAGCTTAAATCCCGACTTCTTGAATCGGCCCCACCATTTATAATAGAAGGTCCTGCCAAATCCCATTCTCCGACAGGCCTCATGGACGTTATTAAGTTCTATGGCCCTAATAAAAAGATTTAATTTGAGTTTAAGATCATGATCTCGGAGGTGCCTTTTAAGTTTCAGTAGGCGTTTTAAAACAGCTTCATTACAATCATCCATGAGATAGCCTTTCCTTAGTTGAAGGTTTAAAAAAGTAGTGAGTTTTAAAGTGTTTAACTAATTACTAGGCTATCTCTTTTCTAAATAAATCCACCTAAATCCTTAAGATCTCAGATAAATTTCATCAGAATGTTCGCGATGTCTCTTTAAGGCATAACTTCTTTAACTAACATTTACTTAGACTGCCGTCTAATTTATTGACATTAACTCGTTCATATCCCTCTGAATTAAGGTCCTTATCTTTGGCCTTTTTTTTGCGAAAGAAATAAAAAAGGACTGACGATGAAACTACTTTCCGTGCTCTTTCTTCTGGCTACTTTTTCCGCCCAGGCTTCACCTTTTATGAGTGTTAAGGAGCGCCTGCGCTTGCACTTGTGGACCTTCGGACTCGAAGACAGGCCCCTGGTGCCTGCTCAACAGAAGAAAAAGGTCCCTCAGAAGGTCCTTCCTGAAGAGATTGAACGTCCTTTGCGAAAAATGTAATACCATCTTATCCGAACCTATAGTATTATAGTCATACTATATGGGGCGACCATGAAACGAATTGCGAATATTGGAAGTTTGCTTAAAAAAATTTACCGGGTCTACAGTGTTGAGCTCATCAAAGAGCTGCAGTCCAGTGGATTCAATGATCTTCGTCCAAGCTTCCTGGAAATTTTGATGTATCTTTCTGAGCACGACGGGCCATCAATTAAGATGATTGGGAAGGCCTGTGGTCTCAAGAAACAAACCATGACATCTCATCTCAATGAGCTGGAAAAACGCGGCTATATTAAACGTGCTCATTCTGAGCACGATAAACGTGAGCAGCTGGTCTTTCTCACTGACTATGGTGAGAAGTTTAAGCTGAATCTCCTGCAAGTCACAAATGACCTTGAGAGACAATACACATCAAAGCTGGGGGAAGTTGAGCTCGATAGGGTAGAACTGATGCTGGATAATCTTTATCGCGAGCTTCTTGAGAATCAAAAGAAGGGTTCTTTAATTTAAGCTGATCTGACTTCAGACAGTTGGAAACCCTTCCAGTGTTTATAACCTCCGGAAATGTTACTGCAATTGAAAAACCCTCTTTTCACCATGAATTCACAGGCAAGGATTGAAGAGGTTCCATCTTCACAGATCACCAGGATCGGAGTGGTTTTAGAGGAGATTTCATAAAATCTTTCCGGAAGCTCCTCCCAGGGAATATGGAGGGCCTCAGGTATCTTTCTCATGGGCTCATAGTTCTTTGAAGACACATCAAGCAGGATGAAGTCGAAATCCTTATTACAATAAAGTTTCCAGGCCTTCTCAGGAGAAAGATCCTGATACTTCCGGCCATGCTCTATGAAATCATCGGAAAGCTCTTCGTGGTTTTTTACCCGGATGAGGTGATTGCGCTCAATTTGAACTAATTGTTCAATCTTCTGATTCAATTGCAGGACTTTCTCTTCCAGACGGGCAATCTGGTTTTCAAAGTGCTGGAGTTGCGCAAATACATTATTAAATTTTTTGGCCATATCTTCCTCTGGTAATGATTCTACCAGAGGATGGCGATGCTAAAAAAATGGGTAAATTGTACCGAACTGGATGCGATTGACGATCATTGTAGTCAGGATTGCCCCGGAGACAAAGATGCAACCTTCATAAAATCCATAACCGAGACTCTGCATTTCTGTATCGATATGTCCTTCCAGACCTCTTTCTTCTCCGATTTTAATGGGGAAGATCTTAACCAGACCTTTCTTGAAGATAGGAAAAATGATGAGAGAAAGGATGGTCTTTAAGAGTACCTGGATGACGTAGACAGTAATATCGTAGTGTTCCTGATCGAAGCAACTGGCAATGATGAAACCTGCCCCCAGAGCAAAGCCTCCGTATGAAAAACATAATGAAAGGTTTTTTTGAATCAGCAGACGATTGAAGGAGAGCTTACTGATGAAGGTGTAGTACTTAACAGAGAATCCGACAATCACCAGCATGTAGAGCCAGAGAACGAGCAGGATGATGAGTGAGTTTTCGGCTTCAATCATCACGGTTCTGGTCAGATAGGCGATAACGATGGAGTGACAAAAACTGATGAAGGCATAGCTCATGTTCTTACGCTTCAGAATTTCATCCGTATAGTCAAAGTTGTAGAAGACAATGGACTCGATGATGAAGAGGGACAGAAGGTAAAGAACGATGGCAATAGTTCCCCAGACAGCGAAATGAAAAATGCTGAGGAAAAAACCAGATGTCTCATTGAAGGTGATGGATGAAAAGATAATCGAAATTCCTATCAACCGAGCAAATAAGTGGAGAGTGTCAGCAGCGTTTTCGGCTGGATGGATTTTTTTCAGGACCTGGCGTTTCACAGTTGGATAGAAAATCACATGCGCGTAACGATAGAGATAAATCATCAGACATACAAATGCGGCGAGAAGCAGCCTGATTACGAGTCGGTCAAAAATTTCGGCCATGAAGTATCCTTAAAAGTTCTCTTTTAAATATTCAATAAGAAGCGTTTTCAATTCAACTTTCTTCATTTTGTCATCTTTGAAGAAATGAGGAAAGTTTTCCCTTGTAATCTCTCCCTGAGGGCCAAACTCATTTTTTGGACCGAAGTAGGGCTTGTTCATGGAAACGTGCATCTTCATATCTTTATAGAAATTCTCGTCAGGAGTGTAGTCCCCCCAACCAAGGTACCGGGGAAAGTTCTTGAAGGATTTTTTGAACTTCCAGATCTTTTCTCCATTCTTCATATTCTTCCATTCACCGAACTCATTGTTTCCCAGATAAAGAGATCCAGGGGGAGCAGGAACGAACTCTTCTTTGTTATCAGTTCTTCTGTAAATGGACAGACCGATATGCGGAAGGTTCTTTCTGGCAAACTCTTTACTGGTCCGGACGATGAGTTCCTCGACGTTTTCATAGCCACTGATGACCCGGTATTTCTGATAATAGGTTTTAATGAGAAAACCAGTGGCGTGGGTATCAACCAGGATAACAGTGGCCATCGGGGCCTGGATAAGTTTCGAAAATCCTCTTTCATTCTGAAGGTAATGGACGCCTATCTCTGAAGGTGACAGGGCCTTGGCCAGTCCCAGATAAACGATGATCAGCATGGAATAGAGGAAAAATTTATACATATCAGGCCTGAATGATCCCGAGAATCCGATTCTGCTGCGGCTTCGAAAGCTCATCAAAGTCACAGTGGATTCTGTTCACAGCATGTGACTGGCTGTACTTCGCAAACAAATCAGTGGCTTCCTGGATATTCTTAATGGTCCTGTGGTCTTTTGAGAGTGAAGATTCTCTCATGACCTTCATCGGGTAAATATCCTGGGGAGAATTGGCGCTGTAGTATTTAGAAAGCCTTCCTGTTGAGGAGCACTTTATGTAATCAATATTTTCCGACTTCAGGAAATCTTCGAGTTCATGCATCTGATTCAGATGGATGGTGCCAAAAGTTTCCAGAATCTTTTTAGGAATATTGTTCATGACAATTCGTCTGGCCCAAACATTGTCGGATTTCTTGAGAATTCGGTAAAGAAAGGAATCATCATGTTCCAGGTAAGATTCAATATCGGCCGGGATAGAATACTCATTCTTGGCACTTTCAAAATATCTCAAGAGCATTTGTTCAAGGCAAACGGCCCGGTAATGGAAGTATACCATCATGAACATATGGAAGCGCGATAGAAGAAAGTCATCGAAGGTTGAAATGGCCCTTTCTGAAATTCCCAGGAAAGCTTCGTTGTTTTCAACGCAAATTTTCAGGTTGTCTATGATCCAGTCCAGATCAAACTTCCCGTAACTGACTCCGCAAAAGTAACTATCCCGCAAAAGGTAGTCCATTCTGTCGCAATCCATTTCACTTGAGACCAGTTGATGGAGCAAGGGAAAATAATTAATACCTTTGATGGTGAAGTAGGAGGGATTTGATGTTTCCCCGATGACCAGTTCAGCGATGGCGGTCGGATCAATTCCAAATTCCCTTATGACTCCCTTGAATGAAGAGGTGAACGGAGAGTCAGTGATGGACTTGATGGTATAGTCTTCATGGGAAGCCTGACGGTCATTTTTCTGGAACTGCTTTGGTAATTTTAGGGCACTTACCATTGGCATCACTGATTCCGTAGAATGGCTGAGAGGAGCATGTCCGATGTCGTGTAAGAGACAGCCTAACCTTAGGCTTTCCCGGAGGCGCTGAACTTCAACTGACGTCTGGTCTTTGAACAGACTATTGAAGACAAGCGTAGAGACATTCATCACTCCGATGGAGTGGAGATATCTGGTGTGAGTTGCTCCCGGAAAAACGTACTCGGAAAAACCCAGTTGTTTTATATTTCGGAGCCGCTGGAAAAAAGGGTGCTCAAGGATTTCTATCTCAGCATCATGGATGGCAATAGAACCATGTACGGGGTCTCTAATTTCCACTTATTTTATCTCCGCCATGGGACACTTCTTTAGCGTATTTATGGATCCAATCTGCGATGTCTTTTGATTCATGCATAGGTTTCCCATCAATGAAAAGACAAGGAACCGTTTGTCTTCCTGTGACCTTAACCAGTCTTTCTTTGGCATGAGGGTCATCGATTGTGTGGTAGTAAGTCACAAATTCTTCCAGTCCCGTAACTCTCAGAGCAGACAAAACAATCTGGCAATAAGGGCACTGAGGGTAGTAGTAAAGTTCGAGTTTTTTCATAAACACCTCTTAAACAAAAATGGCTCCTCTCGGAGCCATTTTCTTATCGACCTAGAAATCGTCGTCCTCATCTTCTTCTTCATCAGTTTTTTTCTTTGGACCTCTGACATATTCAACGTCTTCATCCAATTCATCTAAATCATCCTCGTCTTCAGGGGAATCAAGACCCTCTTCATATCCCCAACCGTAACCGTAGCTTCCTTCTTCGTCCTCTTCGGCAAGTTCGTCAGCTGGTTTTGCTGCTCCCTCTTCTTCTTCATCAGCATCAAATTCAGCATCAAAATCGTCGCTAAGGGAATCAGAAGCGTAGTCATCTTGAAATCCAGCTGCATGAGCAGGAGTTGCCGGAGATACAACCTCTGGCTCAAGAACTTTTTTCTCTTTAGCTTTAGGAGCTGCTTTGGCAGGCTTTGTTCCTTTGGCCGGAGCTTTCTTAGTAGCAACCGGCTTTTTCGCTTTCGGAGTTGCTTTCTTAGCGGTTACTTTTTTAGTCGCTTTTTTTGGAGCCGCTTTTTTCGGAGCTGCCTTCTTGGTAACTTTTTTCGCTGCTTTTTTCGGAGCTGCTTTCTTTGTTACTTTCTTGGCCGCTTTCTTCGGCGCTGCTTTTTTTGGAGCGGCTTTCTTTGTTGCTTTTTTAGCTGGTGCTTTTTTTGTTACTTTTTTGGTCTTTTTCTTAGCCACAAAAGATCCTTTTGAAGAAGTGAAGTGTGTTTTAGACTCCACTATTATAAGGGCCCCAAGAGGCTCTTTTCAAGTAAGGAAATATTAATACTTAATAGAAGTAAGATCAGCATTTACTTCTGTGGGATTTAGAGGATTTCTGAACACTTTTTGAGAGGTATCGGGGGTTGTGGCACCAGGATCCCCTTCGGTATAAATCTGAAATTGTTTATTCGCATAGTTCTCAAAGCCATTGGTCTGCAGTGAATCAAGAGTAACGAACTTTGTTGAATAAGTATTACGACGCATAAGGTCCGCAGGGGGACCACCGGAAATAGGGACGGTTAGAGTGCCATCGTCCTGGGCTCCGGTAAATGGTCCTGGCATATAGGCACTCAACATCTTCATATTGTCCTGAGGGGGAAGATCCCCTTTCCAGGAAAAATCTAAACGGTAATAAGTTGGATCATATCCAACATCAGTGGTAGAGCGGCTGAAGTATTCCCGAATGAGATTCCCTAAAGTGGCCTTCGGATCGCAGCTGCCACCAGAAGGGGCATCCCCCGGCTCGATTTCACCGCCATAATAAAAATGCAGGAACTGACCCGCAATACTGTTACAGGATTGCGGTATTTGTTTGATGTCAGGATTATTGAGATCGATATCCGAAACGCCTTTAGCTGCTCTCTCATAACCGGGAACAGAGCCCTGGGCTCCAGAGGTAATCTTGCTTCTTCTTTCCCAGATATTTAATGCTGCTCGGTTAAGGGCCATACGGTACTTGGTGATCCCTGATCTTTGGGCACGCATGAAATCAAAAATGGCAGTCTTTACGATTTCTTCATCCTCATAAATCACATCTGTCTGGTCATTGGCCTTGTAAAGAGGCGCATAAACATAGGCCGTATAACGTTTAACACCATTGGATAATGGATCACCTTCTCCACTGATGAAGCCAAAGGAGTCAAGCCCGTTCCCCAGATTAAAATCGAAGGGAGTCGGAACCAGATAGTTGGCAGCATCATAAGAGGTCGGGGCCCTGACTCTGGCAATTTCTTCATCCAGGGTTTCCGGAGTGATATTGTTATTGAGGGCAGTCCCTTTGAAGGCGCTGAATTGATACTTACTGAAGAGACCTATCTTGGCATCCCCGGAACTGGTGCCGCTGTTTATGGTGTGAATACGGGCGGTGGACGAAGAGTAGTTTGTTATCCGATGAGGAACTTCATAATCGTAAACCAGATTGGGAACTCCAAACTGAACTCCTGCTGCGTCCGTAACCCTCCCACCCAGAGGTTGAGAAGGGTCTGTGAGCCAGAATGGTCCCGGATCCTGATTGGAGTTTGTTGGAAGAGGGAGTCCCGGAATAAACTTTACCGTATCTTCATCATAGACTTCACCTCTGATGGCCGCACCTTTGAAATTGTAGGAAGTAATATAGGGCAGGGAGCGGAATTTGTTGTTATCTGTTCTTCCCACGAGAAAATTTTGATTTGGATTTTGAACAAAGAGCATTGGACCGATTCTGCCTCCGAAAGGCTTGGCCGCTGCATAGGCCGTCATCTTCACCGCGGGATTTTTAAACGGATTGAACATCCCGATAAATTCTGCTTCTCCCCTTACAGCATAGTAGGTGAGGACATCGGGATTCTTATAGAAGCCCATGGGATAACCTGGAACAGGAATGGCCACTTTGGAAATATCACAGGCCCCTGAAGTTTTGTCATCAGCTCTGGGAATGAGGGCCGCATAGAAGATGGCATAGTTCACCATCATGAGTTTTAGATCCACCCATTGCTTCTCTCTGAACTTTGGATCATTAGAAGGTAGAAGAAGGTTACTGGCATCAGCATCATTGTCTGAGAAAACTTTCTCCGGTGGTATCTCAGTGAGGGTAAAGGAATTTTTCATTTCATTGTCATCTAGGTTTCCGAGATTCCGGTAACCAGTGTAAAAGGCCTTGATGGTTCTTTCATTCCCGAGCTTTCGCTCCTGAATGATTTCAGAGATGGAAGTTTTACAACTGGTGAGATCAGTTGAACCTCCATTACAAACCCCCGTCGTGATTGCTGGCCTGTTCATGACATACTCTAGATTTCTGATTCGCATTGCAAGTTCAACGGCCCGGGGCCAGGCGCCCTGTCTGTCAGCAAGAATCGCTGGTCCTCTTCCTGCAATGGACTCATCCATACTGTTACCAAGAACGTTGTACGTCCAGGTATTGGCCACGGCCATATTGAGACGGGTTCTGTCGATACAGTCATTGATCTTGGTTGAAATGAGAGTATCCATGAAGGCACGGGAAGCTTCTTCAGCCCCGGGCAAGTTAGAAGAACCGAACTCGGGAAGACCGGGAACTGAGTAGCGCTTACAGATATTGGTTTGTGAACCGGCAATGTGAATGCACACAGTAGGAATATTAAACTGGTCCTTTGTCACGACACCAGAGAGAACGTTTCTGTCCTCTTTAAGAGTGAAACTCATTGTTCCGTCAGAGCCCGGATTTTCCACGTCTTCAATATTGAGGTTTCCAATGACGTAATACTTATACATCCACTCTTTGTAGACGTTTCTCATTTCCCAATTGAGGTAGGCAATCTTTGAGAGTTGTCTCGCCTGAACAGATGCTCCCGCATAAGCAGCGGCATCTGTGGCATTCTGAAGATTGACCTTCGCCTTCACAAACAAACCAACGTTGATCACAAAAGCAACGATAGTGATCATGACCACTAAAGAGGCTGAAAAGAAGATACTGATTTGTCCCTGCTCATTTTGAGTCAGGGCCAACATGGGGTTTCGTTTTGCCACTGGCACCAATTTTAGTCGGTTAAACTTATGAAAATCCGTATTCATATTTTGGTACGAGTCTTGCCTCGTGTAAAGCATCCAAAGGGTGCCGATCTTTGGAGGTCGTACGTTGGCAGAATTCGGTAAGCCTCTCCTAGCAGCCCACCACAAAAGATTTGCACTTCACCAACTTTCACTTCCCTAGGCATCGCGGGATGCCTAGCGGCTCGCCCTCTGGTGAAAGCGGCAAAAAGTGCAGGGGCAAGGTTTGGGGCCTGAATGTGGTCTAATACAAACAGGAGAAAAGAATGAGCTCAAAAGAATGTTTCTGTGCCCTTTGTAGATCACCTAGAAAACTAAGGTACTCCCGCCATCTTTCTCGCATGAATTACGCTCAGATTCTGGTGCTCACCTTGGTTTTTTCTTTTGTGACATTTCCATGGTTAGCATGGAAGGGGGCCTTGTCTCTTCCTATTATATGGGGCCTTTTTGAGAGCATTCACAAATCCCTCTATCGTAAGGATTTAAAGTGTCCTTATTGTGGTTTTGATCCTAAGTGGTACAAGAAAGACGTTAAGCTTGCCCGTCAAAAAGTGGAAGAATTCCTTAAACAAAATCCGGACAGTCCTATCATGAGAAGGATTCGTCAGGAAGAAAATCCTTATTCCCGTCTGAATTAATTTTTAGGTCTGCATTACATTCCATCAATTTCCATAACTTATTTGATAGTCTCCTTGGCATCCTTTTTCCTTATGAGAGAGTCAGGAAAGGAAAGGAAAAATCTTTTCCCAACAATATCAACCTGAGGTAAGAAGGAAGGATAGGAAAACCTTACTTATTTTTTGTTCGCAACCTATGCGACTAAGGAGACTTGTATGAGCGTAAACAAAGTTATTTTATTAGGCAGACTAGGACAGGATCCGGAGCTTAAGTACACTCCAGGTGGTTCACCGGTTTGTAACTTCTCTCTGGCCACAACTGAGTCGTGGACAGATAAATCTGGTCAGAAACAAGAGAAGACTGAATGGCATCGTATTGTTGTCTGGGGAAAGCTTGCTGAACTTTGTAATCAGTATCTTGCTAAAGGCCGTCAGGCATTCTTAGAAGGTCGCCTTCAGACTCGTTCTTGGGACGATAAAGATGGTAACAAGCGCTACACAACAGAAATTCTGGCCTCAACAGTTCAGTTTATTGGTGGAGCCGCTTCTACTTCTAATAACCAGAACGTGGATAATTCTTATGCTCAGCCAGCTGCCCCTCAGCCAGAGTATCAGATCGCTTCAGACGCTTCTTTTGCTGCTGACGACATCCCATTCTAGTCCCGGCCCTAAAGAAAATTTATTCTTAAGGAAGGCCCACGTAAGTGGGCCTTTTTATGATCTAAAAGCTGGTTTGGTTAAAAAATACCTAATCCTTTGGCCCCTTGAAAGTGGTACAATTGCCAAATGGACAGGAAGCCCAGTTTTTTTTCCGTCCGGTATGATCTCATTCAGACCGGACAACCTCTGATGTTTGATCTCTACATCAACTCATCTGTCGTTCAAGGAAAAGAGAAATTCATTCGTATTTTTGCTAATGGCGGAACTCTTGTAAAAGAAGAGCTTGAGGAATTTCACCGCAAGTATTTCCAGCTTTACGTTCCCGAAGATCAAAGAAAGCAGTATCTCACAAGCCTTGTAAGATCCAGTGTGGATGAGGTCCAGAAAACCAATGTGATTAAAGAATCTGCATTGGAGTATCTTCATAATATCTTCGATAAAGAGAAGGAATTTTCGACGGAGCTACTGGCAAAAAATATTGAAGGCTGTCGTGAGGTGGTGGAAAGTATGGTGGATCTTCTGGACCATCATAACATTGATTCTCTCCGCACTCTTATCGGAAATCTAAGCTTTCACGACTTTTATACTTATGACCATTCCATCAACGTTTCCATGTACTGCATCCAGATTTATAAGGCCATTAATCCGAAGGCCACCCGAAAAGAACTGATGCATGCAGGCCTGGGAGGACTTCTCCATGACCTTGGGAAGATCAAAATTCCGACTGAAATTCTGAATAATCCCGGAGGACTGTCGGACGCAGACTATCTCACGATCAAAAAACATCCGGACTTCGGTCTGGATCTCCTGCTAAACGGACACTGTGAAGTAAGCGAAGACATTGATCTCAAGATCATCGCCAGAGTCGTTCATGAACACCACGAAAATTTTGATGGAACCGGCTATCCTAAAAAATTAAAAGGCAAAGAGGAGATTCATCTTCTTGCCCGGGTTTGCACCATCGCTGATTTCTTCGATGCCATCACTACCAAGCGCTCCTACAATGAAGTTCTTTCCATTCAGGACGCAATGAATACCATGAGGAAATTTAGAGCGGTAAAACTTGATCCGGATATCTTCGATATCTTTGATCGTCAGGTCAGGTATGTCCGTGCGGAAAGTACAAAAGAACTTCGCCTGGCGGATAGTTTTGATCCCACTCTGCCTTATGCCAAACTACCTATTGAAGAAATCAAGAAATTCGAAAAAGAGATGGATTTCGGAAAGATCAAAGTAGTTGATCCCCTCAAGAAAAAGAAGAAAAAATAGGTTCCAACACACTTTTGGATAGGCGTTGCATCACTATGTGCTGCTGTGCCTATCCAAAAGTGTGTTGGAACCTTTATTGATTAACGGTTGGTTTAGTTGCCGGAACCGGTGCAGCTGGTTCAGCTGTTGTAGCGGCTGGCTCATTTGTAGCTCTAGGAGCTTGTTCACCAGCTGGAGCAGTTTCAAGACCTTTTGTATTGAGTCCTTCCTGATCGCTGTTAAGCGGAGCTGCTACTGGAGCTTCGGTATCAAAGAGTGAACGTTTTGCTTCACGGGACTTCAATGTTGTAAGTACAATTGAGTTCACCATGAAAGCGATAGCAAGTATCGAAGTTGTTTTAGTCATGAAGTTCCCCTTAGCAGAGCTAGAGAAAACTGCCTGAGAAGCACCTCCACCCATGATAGCACCCATCTCAGCTCCTTTACCGAACTGAAGAAGAACCGCCACAACGAGCAGAACGCAAATAACAACGTGTAAAACAATTAAGAAAGTAGTCATAAGAATGTGGTCTCCGATTAAGACACTATTTTTAGCAAAATTCTGGGTACTTGCAAATCAAAAAGCTTTATTTGTCACCGCAGAGGGCTAAAAAGTCTTTTGCTTTGAGACTCGCTCCTCCAACCAGACCCCCGTCTATGTCTTTTTGTGCCAGTAATTCAGTCACGTTATCCGGTTTAACTGACCCTCCATAGAGGATTCTTGTCCTGTTTCCGAAGGCCGGAAATTTAGCCTTAAGAATGTTTCGGATATGAGCATGAACTTCCTGGGCCTGGGCAGGAGTGGCCGTTTTACCGGTTCCAATGGCCCATACAGGTTCATAAGCAATGATAAGATTTTCTGGATTCACTTGCGCCTGATCATTCAGACCCTGATGGAGCTGGTCTTCAATGAGAGCGAGTGTTTGACCCGCTTCTCTTTCAGCTAATGTTTCACCAACGCAATAAATGACAGTGAGGCCTTCTTTAAGGGCAGTTTTGATTTTAGCATTAAGACTTCTCGAGGTTTCTCCGAAGTATTGTCTTCTTTCAGAGTGACCAAGAATAACAAAGTGTCCTCTCATCTCTTTAAGAGCCCGGGGAGAAACTTCTCCGGTGAAAGCTCCTTCGACCTGATCAGAGCAATTCTGAAGTCCGGCCAGAACGGAAGTAGTCTTTAATTCTTCCACCAGAGCAAAATGAATGGCCTGAGGAGCAATCCACGCATCAGTCTTTCCGGAATACTTTTCGTTAAAAGTTTTAAAGAACTCTGCGATCTGATGAATATTCTGGTTCATCTTCCAGTTTCCAACCATTAGTTTTTTCATTTTACACTCCAAACTTTAGTGCTTGTACCCCTGGAAGCTCGCCTTTCTCGATGTATTCAAGAGAGGCTCCGCCCCCGGTAGAGACGTGAGAAAACTTATCTGCTTCACCTGACTGTTGAACAGCAGCTACTGAGTCTCCACCGCCAACAACAGAGAATGCTTTGGTTTCTGCGATAGTGTGTGCAATGGCCATCGTTCCTTTGGCGAAGTCCTTTGATTCAAACAGACCCATTGGACCATTCCAGAAAATAGTTTTAGCCGTCTTGATATGATCAGCATATGACTTGATAGTTTCAGGACCAATGTCGAGACCCATTTTATCCTCAGGAATACTGACTCCATGACAGACTTCTGGTGCACCTTCGAGACCGCTGGCCACAATGTGATCTTTTGGAAGCTGAATCTTTCCCCCTTTGTCTGCAATGAGAAGCTGTTTTGCAAGTGCAACGTCTTCTTCTCCACAAAGTGATTTACCGACAGTGGCCCCTTTCGCCTTGAGAAAAGGATAGGCCATGGCGCCGCCGATCAGGAGACTATCAACAAGAACCAGCATCTTTTCTATGGTTTTGATCTTGTCTGAAACTTTCGCTCCACCGATAACAGCAACGAATGGTTTTGCAGGTTTTTCCAGAAGGCTTCCAAGTGAATCAATTTCTTTTTTCATAAGAAGACCTGCATAAGAGCGGCCTTTGAAAAAAGCGTTGATGGCATGAGTGGAAGAGTGCTTTCTGTGAGCAGCCCCGAAAGCATCGTTCACATAGACTTCCCCGTACTGAGAGAGTTTCTCTGCGAGATCCAGATCATTCTTTTCTTCGCCTGGATGGAAACGTACGTTCTCAAGGAGAACCAGTTTTGTTTCCGGAAGTTGCAGAAGATTTTTTACTCCGTTATCAACCGGCGATTCTGAAAGAATGACATCTGTGCCGAGTTTAGAAGCGAGGTATTCTGCTACTGGCTCAAGGGTGTACTTAGGATTTGGTTTTCCATCGGGGCGACCGAGATGGCTGATCATCACCAGTTTCGATGCACCTTTTTCAAGGATCATTCTGATCGTTGGAATAGCGAGATCAATACGGCTGGTATCAGTAATCTCTCTTGGTTCCGTCTTCGATAAAGGCACATTGAAGTCAAAGCGAGCGACAACTTTTTTTCCTTTAAGGTCTGCATCCTGAAGTGACTTGAGTTGCATAAGGGCTCCCGGTTAGGAATTAAAATTTAGAGTTTCTGGCCAATGAAATTTGCCAGGTCAATCACTCGGTTTGAAAAGCCGACTTCGTTGTCATACCAGCTCACTATCTTAGCAGTGTTGCCGATCACGTTCGTAAGCTTGGCATCAAGGATAGAGGACTCAGTTGTTCCCATGAAATCCTGAGAAACCAGTTCTTCCTCTGTGTAGCCAAGAATGCCTTTAAGGTTTGTTTCAGCTGCTTTTTTCATCGCTGCGTTCACTTCTTCTTTTGTGGCCTTCTTTTCAAGAACAACAGTCAGGTCAACCATAGAAACGTCTGGGGTTGGTACACGAACAGCATACCCATCAAGCTTTCCTTTTACCTCAGGAATCACTTCGCCGAGAGCTTTAGCGGCACCGGTAGAGGTCGGGATCATGGAAAGGTTAGCAGCCCGGGCACGACGAAGATCATCGTGAGCATTATCAAGAAGGTTCTGATCTGAAGTATAAGAGTGAACAGTCGTCATAAGACCGTTTACGATTCCGAAGTTCTCGATCAA
This sequence comes from Bacteriovoracia bacterium, assembly GCA_046566385.1. Classification (GTDB taxonomy): domain Bacteria; phylum Bdellovibrionota; class Bacteriovoracia; order Bacteriovoracales; family Bacteriovoracaceae; genus Peredibacter. Next base: position 14,066 of record JBKHWS010000018.1, read on the forward strand.
CACTTTTACCAATGGAGAAAGACAGTTTGTAGTACAAGAAGCGTTGGAAATAATGTGGTGTTTATTGGAGTCATAGTTTTCGTTGTTGATTCCCATGACGAAAGTACCATCGAGGTCTTTCCCAGGCGCACACATGATGACTTTTTTAACAGTCTCTCTCATGTGAAGACCAAGCTTGGCTTTGTCCTTAAAAATTCCCGTACAGTCGATGACGACCTGGGCTCCAACAGAAGACCAAGGAATCTCTTCCGGGTTACGGCAAGAGAAGAATTTTATTTTTCTACCATTGTAGGAAATTTCGCGAGCTTCATTATCAAATGAAAAATCGCCCTGAAGCTTTCCGTGAAGAGAGTCATGTTTCATCAAATGAATATAAGGCTTCGGTTCACCCGGATTGTTAACAGCAACGATTTCAATGTGAGTATCAATATTTTTAGCAATCCTTCCGAAGTAAGCGCGAAGAATTGTACGACCGATACGACCAACACCATTGATCCCAATTTTTACAGTTTTCATAAGACTCCTCATGTCACTGAACGTGACTATCAATAAGATTCGAAACTAAGACATTTTAAGCGTTTAGAACATACTCTAAGCGCGAGGTTTTGTGTAGCGAATTCAGGGATATCAGTGTAGTCTCAAATTCTCTTTTTAGGCACTTAACGCACGAGTTCTACTATGACAAAACTTTTTATCTCCGATTTGCAGGGCAAAGAAGAAATTGAATCCATCTTTTTGGTGAAAATCATCAATACCATGGAAGATAAGAGCGGTAAAAAGTACTTCAACATCATCCTCACGGATTCAACCGGCGATCTGGAATCGCGCCTCTGGCAATATTCCCCGGAAGTGGAAAGCAACATCACCAAGAACAGTTTTGTGAAAGTCAAAGGTAAGCTCAACTTCTATCAGGGACGAAAACAGTTCATTGTTACTCAGATCCATAAACTGGATCAAGGTGAAGTTAATCTGGATGATTTCATCATGAAGGCATCTGAAGACCCTGAAGTAATGTATAAGAAACTTCTTAAAATTGTGGATGACTTAAGCGATGTGTATATCCGTGATCTCTTAAGAAATATCATCACTGACGGTGAGATCGCCCGTCGCCTAAAAACCTGGCAGGCCGGGAAAACCATTCATCACGCCTATCAGTCAGGTCTTCTTGAACATATTCTTTCCTGCACTGAACTTGCCCTGACACTTTCTAAGCATTACAGAGTCAATCACAACTATGTAGTCGCAGGATGTATTCTCCACGATCTGTGCAAGATCTATGAACTCACCGATGGAATTAACGTTGAATACACTGAAGAAGGAAAGCTCGTTGGCCACCTGGTGAAGGGGCTCGAGATCGTTGACCGCTTTTCCTATAAAATAAAAAACTTTCCTCATTACCTTAAAATGCACCTTAAGCATATTCTGCTTTCCCATCACGGAGAATACGAATATGGGTCACCTAAGATCCCTCAAACGTCTGAGGCCTATCTTGTTCACCTGATCGATCTCATGGACTCCAAAATGAGTACCATGGATCAAATCAGAAGAACTGATGCCACAACCGGCAATTGGTCTGGCTATATTAAACATCTGGATCGAATCGTTTATAAGTCAGAACTTCCTTTCTATCCGGAATATCAGGAAGATGAAGGGCAGGACGAGAGAAAACCTGATCAGAAGCGGACTCAGTCTACTCCAAAGCCTACGCGCCATGCTCCAGAGCCGAAAACCAGTCTTGGTAAGATGCTCGGCAACTTTAAAATTGAAGAATAGCAGTACGACTTTTGAACTTTTTACATAGTTTTCAGTTCAGGTTCTATTTGCTAGAAGAAGCCCAAATTTAAAAAGGAGTTAGAAATGAGGATTATCTCTTTTCTTGTCGCTTTCTGTTTCTCACTAAATGTTATGGCCAGTACTGGAACAATCCAGGAACTAGAAAGGCACATGGATGATTACCAGTACGCTTTGAGCGTTGAATGGGATCAGAAAGACCAGGCCTTTTATGAAGCTCAAACAAAAGCTTTCTTCGAAAAGATGGGGAAACTCATTAAAGAAGATGGGCTTTCAAAAAGTGAAATTCTCAGACTGATTGAAGCTAAGACAAAAAATAAAGAGGCCCTCGAAGCTCTTAAATTAAAGCTTTCTGTCCTTTCGAAAGGTGCTTCGGTTGAGGAACTAGCTAACATCGTAAAAGAGTATTCCCAAGATCTTTACTCTCAAGGTGCGAGCTGGAATGGACAAGTCGTTTTCTCAGTTGTTATCGGTCTGGTAATCGTTGGCGCCATCGCTTATGCAATCTGGTGGGATGCTTCTCACGAGTGCGTGGCCTGGGAAGATCAATATGTTTGCTACCAGGAAGACAACTGTTACTACTCTGGTGGATCAACTACCGGCGGTTATAGCTATGACGTTTGGGGTAATTGGGTAGCTCCGGGTTACACTTGTTACGGTCCTCCTCGCACTTATTGCGGCTATTCGGACGTTTGTACAGAATACGCTAAGAAATAATCTATCTGAAGAAATAACCACTCTTAGGAGTGGTTATTTCTGTTTAAATCTCACTTTGACTGTTTCACCACTTCCAACATCTTTTCCTTCAAGCTCGATATATCTGCAGCCATTCGGAACTCCAATAAAGTTCTTCGTCACTTCACAATAAGTCTTTTGAAGGTCGATCTTCTTATATTTGGCGGAAGCACCAAGCGAGATAATGGACTTAACGGTACATTCACCGTTAACCAATTCACTTACCACTTCCATGGTTGGATCAGTCAGATCGTGGCGAACCTCTGAAAGATCATTGAGTCTTACTTTGAATGAATCTCTGCGGCTGTTGATCCCTTCAAATTTCACTCTGTCTTTAATTTCACTTCTAATCATGGAGTGAACTTCTTTGTTGTACTTCCCGTTTTCCATGACCCAATAGAACTCCACATAATTTTTTTCGCTGTTCTTGTTGCTCGTCACGAACTTGCAATCCTTATCCGTTTGAGTGTGAATGATCATGACGTTTTCAGAATTGTAATTCTTCTCCATGGAGAAAAGTTTTTGTTCAGCAGAAAAAGCATGAGTTGAGAGAGCTAATAAAGTTACGAATGCTGGTAATAGTTCTTTCATGAGATCATTCCTTGTTTAAGGAAATTATGCCTCATGGATTTTTTCCGGGGAGAGTGGTTGAAACAATTTCAAAAGGGTGTCGAAAAGGTAGACGCTACCTTTTCGACAAATCGGTTATTTAGAGGCCATGGAGGAGCCAAGGGTTTCGCCGCTTTCATAGGAATCAATGGTGCAGGTAGCGAGGTCAACAGTGGCCACAACCAGGGTTTTGACTGTCTGCTTAGCCCCTGTCAGCCATTTTATATCAAGATCAAAATTAGCAATGAGAAAGTTTTCTGCCTTCATGCGAATCAAATAATCAGAAACCGAGAAGTTCTTTGCTTTCGCATGACCGATTTCTCCTTTCTCGTTGGAGACCGGAAGAATGCTTTTATACTGAGAAATGATTTCTTTCTTCAGAGGTTCAATATCACAGTCAGCAAATGCGGTTGAGGAAAAGAGAAGTAACAAAGAGATCAAAAGTTTCATAGAGACTCCTTTGATGAATACCAAAGAAAAAAACATCCTTTATGAATAGTGGAAAGACTTGTGATGTTAGATTCACTTTCACGGAGAGAGTGATAGTTGAAAGTGAAAACTAAATTGAACCTTTAGGGTAAAGTGTTAGAAATCTAACATTGTTTTACAGGTGTTTTGTTCTCAAATTTTTTACAGTACAAGTGATGAGCTTCTCTGGAAAGCCGGAGTCTCCGGCAATATCAGCACTACATTTACATTGTCATCAAAGAGAGAATTTATGTTTTTGAACTTAATGTCAGAAAATTCCCGTGATCTTATTGATGCTCAACGTACTAAGGAAGTTTTAGAAAAATTTGAGAGAGGGAGAATACTTGAAGTCTACTTCTCGAGACTTGATGGTCGGTTGCCGACAAACATTCCTTCTGATCATCACGAACTCTATCAACTCGAACTTAATGATATGAAAAATTATTTATTGGGGCAGCATCCGCAGGACACTCTCATGCAGAAATTCTTCAGGATGTTTATTTAGATCAGCTTATAGAAACAACTCAGTGAGTTCTGATAGACCTGCTTTTTCAGTTCTTCAAGATCCAGGTTTTTGAGCTCTGCGATTTTTTCAGCGATGAAAGGAAGGTAGTAGGGGGCATTCTCTTTCCCACGATGAGGAACGGGCGTGAGAAAGGGGGAGTCTGTTTCAAAAAGGATTCTTTCCGGTGGAGTGATCTTCACGACTTCCTGTACATTCTCAGCTTTCTTGAAAGTAATAATCCCATTAAAGCCCAGATAAAAACCTTCAGCGATAACGAATTCTGCGAGCTCTTTACTTGAAGTGAAGCTATGAACGACTCCCTTTCTCTTGAGATGGGGAGCGAAGTTCTTAAGAATGGCCTTCGTGTCCTCTTCCGCATCCCTGGTATGAATGACAACAGGAAGGTCCTTATCAACCGCAATCTGCAGCTGTCTTTCAAAGGTTAGTCTCTGTATGTCCTGAGGTGAATTGTTGTAGTGATAATCGAGGCCGATTTCACCCACTGCCACCATTTTTCTCATGGCCGCTCTGTCACTGATCTTCTGGTATTCGTAGTCACCCGCATCCTTAGCGTCATGAGGATGAATCCCTTGAGTAAAGTAGACTTCATCATAGGTGTCAGCGAGTGCCATGACTTTATCAAGATTCAAAGGATCAACACCGATGGTGATGACCTTTGAGATCCCTGCCTCTGAAATTTTCTGTCGAATTTCTTCCAGAGGGAGGGCCTTTAAATAATCAAGGTGGCAGTGAGTTTCAATCAACATTTATTTTGTACTTAAAATATGGTCAAAGATGGCGAAGAACTGTCTGTTGGGAATCGTTCCTTCGATCTTTTTGCCGTTAAGAATAATCGTCGGAGTCGATTTCAGGTTGTACTTCGTTCCCTGGTTGATGGCCTCAATAACCTTGTTCTTGATTTCTGCATTGTCCATACAACCTTTTAGGTCATACTTTTGAGCAATGTCACCTAAAGCACTTCCAAGCTTTTCCTGATTGGCAAAGATCTCATCATGAACTTCTTCAAACTTTTCAGGGTTACATGCTGCCAGATAAGCAGCGTCACACGCTGAATCATGAAAGCGGCCTTTTACGTTGGCGTTACATTTTGCATCCAGAGGATAGAACATGTACTGAACATTTATTTTATCCGAGTAGCGTCTGATGAGTTGAGGCATTTGTTCTGCAACGACTTTACAGTATGGGCACTGGAAGTCTGAGAAGACTGTGATTCTGATAGGAGCATCAGCGAATTTCTCAGTCGCCATATGAATTTTATAAGGTGATTCCATATCAGGAGCACCCAGGTCAGGTAGTTTCTGATATTGCTCAACAACACTGGCGCTCACCTTTTCGCTCAGATCTTCCTTACCTTTTGTGTTTTGATACATAAGAAAAGATCCGATGATAAGAAGCACTCCCCAGAGGCCAGCCACTTTCATGTCCGGAACCCAGGAGTTAATTCCGTGTTTCCATAAAAGAAAAGCCGCGATACCCGAAAGAACGTAGTAGAGAGTACAGAATGGACAAAGGCTTCCTAAAACTGTGATGGAGTAGATGAATAAGACGATACATCCAATAAAGTTATACTTAGAAACAGCACTTGATGTTCTTTCCAGAGCTTCACTAGGCATTAAACTCGTAAAGAGGAACAGCAGTCCGACGATGATTCCAAAAAAAGAAATTGGAATTCCCGCAAGGTTTGAAATCATTGAATAAGTGGCTGCATCACAGTTAAAGAAATTTGAAATATCGCAAAGGCTTCCTGGTCCGCCTAATTTTACCGGGTAAAGCACTTCGTAAAAATGATTAGTAAGGTAAATACCGACAGCAATCATTCCCACTGCGTTCAGAATGAAGAAAAAGTTCTTGCCCGTGATTCCCTGAAGGGTTAATCCTTGCTTCTGTTCCATTAACATTATCCTTTTATATAAAGATTCCAATTACGCTCTTTAGTCTTGTCTCTTCGATAGCTGTGGAGCGAATTATTACATGAGGTGCAGACCGGGGCATATTGAACAAGGAGCGAAGGAAACTTCTCCCTCAGCTGTCGTTTTGCCTCTTCCTGAAGATTGAAAAAATACTTATCCTTAACTTTCTTAAAAAACGGACTATCGGGAAAGTTATCTTTGAAGTCTTTGGATACTTCGAAACAGCATTCATGAATGCTGGGACCTATGAAAACTCTCTGGGGATTGATCATTTCGATTTCTGGTTTGTTGAGGATCCCGTTCGCGAGTCCTCTCCACCCCGCATGGAGAAAGATCACGCCCTTTTCACCTTCGATCACGATAGGAAGGCAGTCGGCGGTTTTAATGGCGAGAGGTTTTTCGAAATTCTCCCATGAAACAATAATGCCGTCGGCTTCGGCCGGCAGCGTTTCCGGGGAAACGATATCCGTCCCATGCACTTGAGTGGCATGAATAAATTCCATTTCGGGTTTTTTTGTCCAGGTCTCAAAGCGCCCGCGATTAAGACTCTCGGAAAAAGCGACATCCATGGTGATTATTGTAGCCCTAAAAACTACTCAGAGAAAGCACGGATTGCTGACTGAAATATTTCAGGAGGGGGAGCATGGAAATGCAGCTTCTCTTTAGTAATGGGATGAATAAAGCCCAGCTCTTTTGCATGCAGCAATTGATAAGGATATTCCATCAATTTTTGTCGGATAGACTCAGGAGTTCTCTTAAGATGAGAATCACTTCCTCCATAGACCGGGTCACAGAGGATGGGAGTATGCAATATTTGGGAGAGGTGAACTCTGATCTGATGAGTCCGACCAGTTTCAAGACGAAGTTCAAGATGTGCTGCTCCCTCATACTGCTTCAAAGTTTTATAGTGAGTAACTGCTTTCTTCCCGTTTTTTACATTGGCCGCCATCTTCTGACGATGTGTCGGATGTCTTCCAATAGTGGAGGTGATGGTGCCTGAATGAGTGGCGGGAGCTCCTCCTACAAGTGCTTCATACTTTCTTTCGATGTCATGGACAGAAAAGAGACTGACCAGTCCTTCATGAGTTTGCTGATCTTTGGCCACAACCATCACTCCTGAAGTTCCCATGTCCAGCCGATGAACGATCCCAGGTCTCTTCTCTGAACCTATTCCTTTAAGGTCAGGACAGTGGTGGAGGATGGCATTAACCAGAGTTCCGGTGTAATGCCCCGGCGCCGGATGGACAACCAAGCCGGCTGGCTTATTGATGATAATAAGATGCTGGTCTTCAAAGAGAATCTCGAGAGGAATGTTTTCCGCCTTGAGATCTGTAGGAACAGGTGGCGGAACTTCAACTTCAATGACTGTGCCTGCTGCGGGCATCTTGTTCAAAGAGAGCTTAATATCCGCTGAAATTTCCTCATCTTCAAAAAGTCTTTTTATTGTAGATCGGGAAAATTGAGGAAGTTTTTTTGCCAGGAAGACATCGAGGCGCTTAAACTCTTCACGGTCTTCACCAGTCACAGTGATCGTGTAGTTTTCGGTGTCTGCTGTTTCGGTTTCGGAAACCATTACTTCTGAGTTCTGAGTTTCTTGAAATTTAAAAGATAACTTGCAGCGACCTGATCCGGATTGAGTTTGAGCACTTTGGCATACTGATAAACATATCCACGAACATAGACATCTGCCGGAAGCTTTGAAATGTCTTCATTCTCAATGGCATTGATGTGAGTTTTTGAAATTCTGGTCATCTCTGCCATTCTTTCAATTGTTACATTCTTGTACTCGCGAATTTGCTTAAGGAAAGCACCATTGAACTCAGTACACTCACGGATCTTACGATCCATTTCACTGTCTTCATTGTACTCAAGGCCAAACTTTTTCTGTGCCGTGATTTTCGAGACCTTTGCTTCTATGAGATTTGAACCGTAGTTCTCATACTGAACACTTTCTTTGCGGTCTTCCTGATGAGCAGCTGCATGGGCCTGCTCCCGGGTCGGGATGGCAAAGCCGCTCTGATTGAACCCGCGTAGACGATCATACTCACGTCTTTTTTCTGGAAACCCGAGAACCGAGTAGGCCTCTTCAATTTGACCGAGAATATTTTCACACTCTTCTTTCGTCATTAAAGAATAAAGAGCAACGCTATCACCTGAGTAGGCGTTCCTGGCCCTTATGTAAGCGTTTTCAATTTGTTGTGGATTGGCATTTGGCTCGATCTCGAGGACATCGTAATAATTCTTTTTTTCTGCATCCATGCTTGATTTTTACCTCTAAGATTCGATCAGACGATTTACTATTCTATCAAAGTTTGAAACTAACTTTGAATTTGGAAATTCAATTAACAATGGTTTTCTCTTACGGACACTCTGCCAGACGGACTGGTCGTAATCAAGATATCCGGGGAAAGTCATTTCGATACCAAAATACTTTCTGCAAATACTCTGGATAGAGTAACCGATATCAATGTCCGCCTGAGACCTCACCTGATTCATGATGAGATTTGGTCGGAAATGTGCCATTTCATTTTTAATTCTTAGACCAACTTCCGGATTCATTTCAGAGATTCTTCTCATGAGATCAGAAGGGGAAGTTGTTCCCCCCGGAGTAAGCTTGGCGTTCATGGATTCGTTAATGAGATGTTCAATGTCACCAACGCCATCGACCATCTTTAAACGGCGATAGAACACGGACTTTATGAAACGATAAGTGTTCTCAATGGAAGTTGGCTCAGGGAGAACGACCAGAATTCCTTTGTCCGCAGTAATGAAGAAATCAATGGTATTAAAGGCCGTACCGGCACCTAGATCGAAAAGAATATAATCAGCATCAAGCTCGTGCAGCTTTCTGATAATCTGATTCTTGTGCATGTGCTTTAAGTTCGCCATGCCAAGCTCATCCTGGGCACCGGAAATAATCTTAAGATTGTTAATGGGTGTAGAAACAAGGAGGTCTTCAAAATTAGTTACTTTTCTCGAAACGTAGTCAGACAGGGTCACGCTTGGAATTGGCAATCCAAGGCATGTATGGAGGTTAGCCCCGCCGAGATCCAGGTCTACGGCAACAACCTTATTTCCCATGAGGGCAAGTGCGATCGCGACATTGGCAGATACCAGGCTTTTACCCACGCCGCCTTTCCCGCCACCAATGGCCCATATCTTTTTCATATTCGGAATCGGAAGTTCCGCTTCACTAAGTAAGTTCATATGACAAAATTATATGAACCAATGCGGAGTTTTGGAAAGGTTATTTTCAGTAATGATTTTCGGCAGATACTGGCCATAGTGAGTAAAAATCACCCGGAACTAGACGTCGTGAGTCGAATCCATTAAATTGAGAGCTGCCTGTTTATTAGTTAACATAGGGAGTTTTTGTTTAATTCCCTCAAGTAAGGAGCAGGGATGGCTACATCTCATACCCAAAAATACGATTCTTCACTAGAAACTGTTCTTCATAAGCGCTCAGATCTACACATTCTCAGAAAGCTTTGGCATATTTCGACTGGTTCTCTCGGAATATTCCTGTTTACTCAGTCAAGTCTTCCGCAAAATATGTGGGCCGCCATGATCCTGGCCATAGCTATCACTGGCTTTACGATTGATATGATTCGCAGCCGGGTTCCTCTTTTTAACAGGTTTTTTATCCGGATGATGGGGCCACTCATGAGGCGCTCTGAAAGAGATGGAGTTACCGGACTACCTTTCTATGCTTTAGGAGTTTCCCTTTCTCTCTTTTTCTACTCGCGGGACATTGCCATTGTTTCCTGTATGTTCCTGGCCTTCTCTGATCCTCTTTCGTCATTCTTCGGAGTTCTTTACGGGAAAGATAAAATCATGCCGAATAAGTCCCTTCAGGGAGCAGTGGCGGGATTTTTCACTTGTTATCTCATTACACTTTTTTATGCCATGAATACGACAACACTCGGAACTCATCTTCTGGTGTTTTCAATTGTAGCAGGAGTGATCGGTGCTGCTTCGGAATTAGCTTCAGCATTCAATATCGATGACAACCTTACCATTCCTGTTCTTTCGGGTCTGGGACTGACACTTCTTAATCATTACGTCACTGTCTTTCCGTGAAAGAGTAGAAACTACTCTTTCACGACAAAGTTACAAATTTTTCCTGGTACATAAATTTCTTTAACAATCGTTCCAGCGAGGTACTTCGCAATCTTTTCGTCTGCCTTCACAATCTGGAAGAGCTCATCCTTAGTTATGTCTGGACTCACTTCGAATGTGCCACGGGTTTTCCCGTTCACCTGAACAGCAACTGTGATGAGATCATCTTTGGCTAGTTCAGGATTAAAGACCGGCCATTTTTCATAGGTAATGGTTTCCGTGTGGCCCAGGAAGGCCCATAACTCTTCAGCGAGGTGAGGAGCAAATGGAGAAAGTACCAAGGCGAATTTTTCCGCCGATTGATGAGAAACTTTTCCGGTTTTATAAAGATGGTTTACGAAGATCATCATCTGGGAAATGGCAGTGTTAAAGCGCATGTTCTCAATGTCTTCAGTGACTTTTTTCATAAGTTTATGAAGCTCTTTTACGTTCGTCACATCTTCTGAAGCTTCATCTACATAGTTGGCCTTATCGAGGAACAAGCGATGAGCGCGGTTAAGGAAGTTATAAACTCCTTTCACCCCGTTCATGGACCACGGCTTGGTTTTCTCAAGAGGTCCCATGAACATCTCATAAAGGCGCAGAGTATCCGCTCCGTATTCTTTGACGACGTGATCGGGATTAATCACGTTCCCGCGGGACTTACTCATCTTCTCGCCATCTTCACCAAGGATCATTCCCTGGTTCACCAGCTTATGAAATGGTTCCTTAGTTGAAACATATCCAAGATCATAAAGAACTTTATGCCAAAAACGAGAGTAGAGAAGGTGAAGAACAGCATGTTCTGCACCACCAACATAAAGATCAACTGGCATCCAGTAGTTTTCTAGTTTTGAATTCCATGGCTCTTTAGGATTTTTAGGATCACAGAAACGAAGATAGTACCAGCATGACCCCGCCCATTGAGGCATGGTATTGGTTTCCCGTCTCGCTTTCTTGCCGGTCTTCGGATCAATGACATTTACCCACTCATCAATAGTAGCAAGCGGTGATTCGCCGGTTCCCGATGGTTCATATTTTTCTACAGGTGGAAGAGTAACCGGTAGTTCATCAGCATCAAGGCAGCGGACCGATCCGTCTTCGAATTTTAAGATAGGGAATGGTTCACCCCAGTAACGCTGGCGTGAGAAGAGCCAGTCACGAAGCTTATAGTTTACTTTACGTGTACCTATTTTCTTTTCCTCAAGCCAGTCGATCATTTTATTGATGGCTTCCGCTTTATGAAGGCCATCGAGGAAATCAGAATTCACATGAACGCCATCATCCGTATAAGCAGCCTCTTCGATTTCACCACCGGCGACAACTTCCACAATCGGAAGATTGAACTTCTTAGCGAACTCCCAGTCTCTTTCGTCGTGAGCAGGAACAGACATGATGGCACCTGTTCCATAGGTGTTCAGAACATAATCAGCGATGAAAACAGGAATGTGATTTCCGTTTGCAGGATTAATGGCGTAGGCCCCGGTGAAGGCACCGGTCTTATCTTTGTTAAGTTCCGTTCTTTCAAGATCAGATTTTAGAGCTGTGGTTTCTCGGTATTCTGCAATGACATCTTTCTGATCAGGAGTCGTGATGAGATCAACCAGCTTATGTTCGGGAGCAAGCACCATATAGGTCGCGCCGAAGAGCGTATCTGGACGGGAAGTAAAAACTTCAATCTTGTGATTAGTGAGTTCCAGATTATCAGGATGCTTGAAGACGACGTCGAACTCGATCGTTGCCCCTTCTGATTTTCCGATCCACACTCTCTGCATTTCTTTGACTGATTCAGGCCAGTCAAGAAGTTCCAGATCCTGAAGGAGGCGCTCAGCGTACTCAGTGATTCTGAGCATCCACTGCTTCATTGGTTTTCTGATGACAGGATGTCCTCCCACTTCAGACTTTCCATTAACCACTTCTTCATTAGCAAGAACGGTTTTGAGATTCGGGCACCAGTTCACCATCATGTGAGACTCGTAAGCGAGACCCTTGTTGAAAAGCTGAACAAATATCCATTGAGTCCATTTGTAGTAATCCACATTGGAAGTCGCTACTTCGCGATCCCAGTCATAGGAGAAACCAAGCATCTTAAGCTGCCGCTTGAATGTTTTAATGTTGTCTTGAGTAGTGATGTTGGGATGAATGCCGGTTTTTACAGCATGGTTTTCAGCAGGAAGACCAAAAGAATCCCAACCCATGGGATGAAGTACGTTAAATCCTTTCATCCTTTTGTAGCGGGCCATGATATCTGTTGCCGTATACCCTTCAGGGTGACCAACGTGGAGTCCCGCTCCTGATGGATAAGGAAACATGTCCAGAACGTAATATTTTGGTTTGGAGGTGTCTTCTGTAGTCTTGAAAGTTTGATGATCTTCCCAGAACTTTTGCCACTTTGGTTCGATCTCAGAAAAGTTGTATTCCATTGCATATCCTTCAGGTTGAAACTGCTGATAGCTTAATGGAATTTGTCTTTATTTTAAAGGAAGTAGAGGTGCGTTATTTGAGTTTAACCACGAAAGCGGCGTTGCCCTTTACTCGAAACCAGCCATAATCCCGGACTTCCACCGGAATACCGAATGAATCCCTGACATAGAAGGATCCTTTCCCACTGCACTCAGTGGGATCAGCGTCATGGCAGCTACCTGGGAGACGATCGTCATAACCCACAATCAAAATCACATGCCAGAAATAATCATCGTTATAATTAATCAGAATCGGGCTCTTATATTTCCAGAGGGCCTCTTTGATCATCTCAACATGTGAGTCATCAAGAACGTAAGTGGACCACTTGTTGCCATACTGGAAGAGCCTGATGGTTTCAATTTCCGGAAGCTCTACCCGTGGCAGGGAATTCATTTCAGGATGTCGATTCCACACTTCGTAGTTGATTTCTCCATTTACCCAGGCCTCAAAAGGCCAGACCTGGTTATGAATGCCTTCTCCATTAAAACGGTGAACCGGTGTATCGAAAAAGGAAATTTCATTTCCTGAACTTCGGGCCCACATGGAGTAAGATTCAGAAAGATCATAAGGCCCATTCTTAACTGGATTCTTGATTCCAGCTTGCTTATTTGCCAGAAGTTCCATGGCCCCGGTATTCGCCATAAATAAACACGTATTCACTTCTCCCTGATCAGGGGAAGGCTGAACATAATCAACAAGCTCGTTATAATATTCAGGGCGAGCAAATGCTGAAAATACAATTAAGAGTGGGAGCAACTTGAGAATCATTTCTGGAAATTATCTTTAAGAGAAAAGCTTTGGCAACGACAAATAAAAAAGGTACCTCACGCATCCGGCGCTGGTCCCTTTTTTCACAGGGGTATAACCGCTATCAGACCGAGTGACACGTGAGGGGGTATGTCATCTCGTGGCCTTTAGGGCTTGTTATGGAAAGGTAGTCGTTAACTTCCGAGAACTTATTCACGTTCTGGACGTTAATTCGATGTTTATTACCATCGATGTAAAGAGTCTTAGTAAAGCCAAGGTGTTTCTTATGCGTTCGCACAGATTCACCATTTACAGATGAGATAGATCGAGAAACCCCGGATTCATCTTCTTTGTGGAAAGAGATGCGTTCGTCTTCAATAGTGAAAGACTTTTCGCCAAAAGCAGTAGAGCAAGTAATAGCCCCTGTTCCTGCATGTGAACTCATGGAATGGATCATAAGGATCAATCCCAGGAAGCCTAAGATCGTAGTAAGTGATAGCGTTTTTGTTTTCATAAATTCCCCCTGTTAGTTTGAAGATGATGTCTTCCTAACTTCACCCCTCGTGCCTCTCTTAGTACAAGCTGGATGCCAATTTTGAGCTTCGGAAAACAAGGGGTTAGAGAGGAGAAAAGGGGGGAGAGTCTATACAGGTGTCTACTCTTTAGGCAGTTTTCATATCAGCCAAAACTCACTTCTCCGGCCTTTTCTTTCTGCCGTTTATTTTAACCTCTTTGTACAAAGGAAGGCCCGGGGGAAGGAAGACCGGGGTCGGGCAGGAAGAGAATCCATTCTATGGGAGTGGCCCACAGGACAAGGGAAAAAGTGACCGGAAGGACACCCTTCCATCAGAAATAAACAAAAACATGAAAAAGGCACTTATTCAGTTATTGATGCTTTTTCATCAATTCTGTCGATAGCAAATGCAACAGTAAACTTAGGCCCGGCCGTGTTTAACTCTTGCGCGTACTCTTAGTTATCCAAGTTTGTTACCATTGATTTCAGGCAAAATTGGCAGGAGTTTCGCGTATGCAAGTCCGGATTCAATTTCAAGGAACAGAATCCTCTCCTTGGATGGATCAGCTTATCAGGAAAAAAGTTTGTAAGCTTAATCGCTATTTAAGAGCTTCCTCAACTGTTCTCGTCACTTTAAAGGCTGATGGTAAGTGTTTTAAGTCGACTATATGTATTCAGGATCGGAGACAGGATTTTACTTTCTCAGCAATAGGCTACAATTTGTATGAGTCTTTTTCCATCACTCTGGATATGGCAGTAAAAAGTATGTCGGATCATCACAAAAAGCTGAAGGCAAGGGTTCATCGTAAGTTTGCAGCTTAACTTACTTATAGTCTTCCTGGAGACTTTTCACAGCTTCGATTTCTTTTATAAAAGATGTTTTCAGAGATTCTTTATTGGCAAACTTCTTTTTCACTGCCCAGAGATTATACGATATCACCAGTGTTTTATTTTCTTTCATGGGAATGAAGGATGAAACAGTTACTCCGCCATGGGTGTATTTGGTGAAGTTGGTTTTTTCCGTGAACATGATGGTTGAAGCGCTTTGGGAGATGACATCGAGCTTCTTTGCCGCTGACACCGCTCTGATGATCCGGGAGTTGGGAAGAGTACTAATGTCATCAGAGTCAAAGAAGGATTGAATTTTATAGGTATAGCTTTCTTTTCCCGGAACTTCGATTTGATAACTGTCTAACGAGAGCTTTTTAATCTTCTGATCACCCATAATATGAGAGAAGTACTTTTCATCAAGAAGTTGTTTCTCCTCAAAGAATCCAATTGGTTTATTAACGAGGTTGACGGTTTTTGTAACCACCATCATGACGTCGTTTTCCTGAAGCAGGGATAGGGAATCGAGTTCAAAGACAATAGGATATTGGACTGCTAATTTTCGTGGTGATAATATGGCAAAGAAGTAATGGATTTCTCCGTTGAGTAAAGCTTCTGCTTTTACCGGGAAGTCCACTGTTTTATGTTCTACCGTCCTGGCATAGAGAGGGACGGAAATTAGGAAATTGATCATTAGAATCAGTGCGAATTTCGAGACGAGATGAAACATAACTTGTACCTTTGTTCAGACTTCGTATCGGCAAAATTTACCCAAAGATGAGTAAAAAACTCAGAGGATCAAAAAATGGTCAGACCAATATGCCGGATGGGAAATCCGATTTTAAGAAAAAAAGCTGAAATTATTCCTAAAGATTTTCTCTTATCTGACGAGTTTGGTCAGTTGATGTCCCATATGCTTGATTCTATGAAGCACTACGGTGGAATTGGGATTGCGGCTCCCCAGATTGGAGTGGATCGACAGGTGGCCATTATTGAACTCATGGGTTTTAACCGCTATGGTGAGGAAGTGAATCTTCCACTTACGGTTTTCATTAATCCCAAGATTTCTTATTTAACGGAGGAGCGCCAGGGATTCTGGGAAGGATGTTTATCCGTTCCAGGTCTTCGTGGATTCGTTGAACGTCCAAAGAAAGTAAAAGTGGAGTACCTCGATAAAGAAGGTAAGGAGCAGGTGATTGTGGCAGAAGGATTTCTGGCGACAGTTCTCCAGCATGAACTTGACCATCTTGAAGGCATTCTTTACATTGACCGGATCAAGGATTCCAAACTGATTTCATACCAGGAAGAGTTTGAAGAGTTTATCCAGGAACGGACAATTGAGTGACTACGACGACGCCTTCTAAATCTATTGCCTTAAAAGAGCTCCTGAAGTTTTCACTTCCCATCATCATCGGACAGATCGGTCTTATGTTGATCAATACCGGCGATATGATCATCGCAGGAAGATTTTCAAGAGAGTGTCTGGCGGCCATAGGTCTGGCCATTGCTATTGCTAATCCTATTCAGATTTCGTTTCTCGGAATGCAGTTTGCGATTTCCCCACTACTGGCCCAGAAACGAGGGAATGGGGAGACGATTGCTCCTTACTTCTGGACCGTCACTTTTTACAGTGTCCTGATCTCTTTAGTGTCCGGGTTACTTACTTATCTCAGTATTTATATCGTTCCATTCTTCGGTTATAGCGAGAGCTTGAACGGCATAATTTATGAGTACCTGATCATTACCAGTTTTTCTTCCGTTGGACTTTGCCTTTATCAGGGAATGAAGGAGTTTTTTCAGTCGGAAGAAAAAACTTTTTCCGCCAATGTGGTGGCACTCCTGGGTGCTGCTTTTAATCTCCTCTTTAATTATATTTTTGTTTTTGGTGAATTCGGAATGATGAGGCTTGAGGAAGCGGGGCTTGCTTGGGCCAGTCTCTCTGTCAGAATGCTGATGGGAGTCCTCCTTTTTTTCGTTGCCTTTAAATGGTGGAAGAGCCCTTTTAGCATTAACTGGAATTTCATGAGAGAGATGGGAAGAGTGGGAGGACCAATAAGTATCTCCCTTTTTTTTGAAATCCTGGCCTTCTGTTCAGTAACATTGTTTGTCGGGAAGTTTGCAGAAGTTCAGACGGCCGCTAATAATCTCGCTCTGAATATTGGTTCACTGGCCTTTATGATACCCCTTTCTATTTCCGCTGCGGTTTCTGTAAAAGTAGGTCATGCTTACGGTGAAAAGAATATGGAAGCAGTTGGTGTTTACAGTCAGGTGAGCTTATTTGCTTCCTTCGTATTCACTCTCATTATGGGTGCGATCTTCTATCTTTTTCCTCATCCTATAATGTCTCTTTATACAGATGATGCCCTCGTTCTGGATTGGGCGAAGAAGCTTCTTTTCTGGATCGCTTGCTTTCAGCTCTTCGATGGGGCCCAGATTACCATTGCAGGAATTCTGAGAGGTCTTTCGATCACTAAAGAAACATCTTTTTCTATTTTTACCGGATACTGGTTAATTGGAATTCCCCTTGGGTATTATCTCGGTTTTTACGGCGGGCTTGAAGCGCAGGGGTTCTGGATCGGACTTGCCATCTCCCTTGCCATCGTTGCAGGTTTACTTGCCTTTATCCTGAAGGCTAAGCTGGGAAAATTTAAAAAAGATCCTTTATCTTTAGCCAAAGCGTCCTGAACCAGTTCGTTTCTACATAGGATCGCTCTATGGGAGGAGCATAACCTTGTTCAGGTGGTTCCTGCTGTGCCTGATAAACATTGACATCAATATCAATTTCTCTCAGAAAGTATCCAAGTCGTTTGGGATTTTTTGGTTCCCAGGTAAGGACGATGTATCCTGGTTTGCCATCACCGGAGACTTCTCCTCCGGTTCCGCTTATTAAAAGTTTCGTTCCTTCATCTTTCCCGTCATCTGCCAACACATGAACATGTCCGGCAGCATGAACATCAAATTTACCGATGATGAATGTTTCGAGGAATAACTTCAGCGCTCCACTCGCTCCCTCCCAATCAGGAAACATGTCACCTTTTAGCGGGTGATGAGTGAGGGCCACTTTGACGTCACACTCTTTGAGCCTGGATTGGAGCTGGGTCATCCACTTTGTCTGTTGTGTAAGTTCTTTAACCTTACTTTCATAGTAATAGAAACTTGTATCGATGGCGACGAGACAGAGGCCTCCATAATCAATCATGTAGTAGTAGTTCGGAAAGAAGAATCTCTCATGTTTCCTGTCAATCTTTAACCAGCTTTCAGGCTTACCTTTATGATCATGATTTCCCAGAATAAGTCCGATGATGAGATCAGGGTCCTTCTCGAGAAGTGGTTGATAGTAGCTCAGAAATTTATTCTGAAGCTCGGGGTCTTCAATGGATTTGATACCTTTGGGATAGACCAGATCTCCCAGCATAAAGATGCGATGACAGTTTTCCCGGCCCAGGGCCTTGGCCATTTCTTCCTGAATCTGAGTGTCTTTTCCCATATCCCCAGTCAGGCAAATCTTTACCAGTTCTTCCTGAGCAAGACGTTTGTCTTCAAACACTGTCGCTTCAGGTTTTCCACAGGATTGTAAAAAAAAGAAGAATGGAAGAAACATGCCGAGAATCTTCATGC
Organism: Bacteriovoracia bacterium; assembly: GCA_046566385.1. Classification (GTDB taxonomy): domain Bacteria; phylum Bdellovibrionota; class Bacteriovoracia; order Bacteriovoracales; family Bacteriovoracaceae; genus Peredibacter. The sequence goes on from JBKHWS010000018.1 coordinate 32,373, forward strand.
GGAATAGCTTAGCAGGTTCAATCTTTAATTAATGTTAATTCAGGAACTCTTTTGCTGGGGAGAGAACCGCGGCTAGAGGGATGTGTTAATTGACGCTCTCAAATTTCCTTCACCTAAGGAGAATGGTATGAATAGCGAATGTTGAAGATCATCCTTCTCACAATTTTCTTTGTCATAATTGATGGTTGCAAATATAAGCTTTCAACTTACACCGCCGAAACACCTGAACAAAAATTAAATGAAGTTCATCTCTCGAGGATCAAGGAAGCCGAGACCGCTACGGGAGCAACTTTCAAGATTGCTTTGATTTCGGATACACATAATTATTATAAGGAACTGGAGAAGTTGATCGACGTCATTAATTCCAGAGGGCCTTATACTTTTGTCATCGTGAGTGGAGACGTCACGAATCTCGGCCTCCTTGAAGAGTACGAAAAGGCCAGGGACTTCCTGAATAAACTGAAATATCCCTATCTTGTAGCAGTCGGTAATCATGATTTAATCGCTAATGGTGATGAAATCTTTCCCCGCATGTTCGGTGCATCCGACTTCAAGTTTACCTTTAAGAACATTGACTTCATTTTTTTTGATAATAACAACTGGGAAAACTCAGGAGCAACTCCTGACAGAGCATGGATTGAAAGGCAGCTATTACAGTCAGCAGCGGCTGAAAAAATTTTAATTGCCCATGTTCATCCTGCGGATCGTGATCGGTTTACGGATCAGCAGATAGCTGACTTTGAAACAATGTTAAATAACTTCGAAGTGTCCTACATTATCAATGGTCATAACCATAATCCCGGAGAGGGAGTTTTTGGAAATGCTTCCCAGATTACCGTTGGTTCTCCCAATAAAGGCTCCTATTTTGAATTGTTAGTTACACCAGGAGGAATTACCCATCAAAAAATTGATTTTTAGTGCCTTACTGGCAATGAGCTTTCATTCTCGGGGAGTGACATATATCAATCATTTTAATTCTCAGTTTGCCGGAGAAGTGGGTCTCGTATCGGTGGGACTTGGAAAGGATTTCAGACGCTACTCCATTGGTGGAATGTATGGAGTTGTCCCGACAGAAGTTTCCGGAGGAGTTCTCATAGAGACGATTACATTAAGGCAGACCTATGATTTTTTTCACTGGCAAAGACTTGCGGCCTACGGAGGCCTCAACATCTTCCACGTTTTGGGGATACAGTACCGAACTGAGGATTATGGAGAGGTTCCTGATAGGTATTACCCAGTCGGCTCTATCAGGGGTTTATTAAATCTCGGACTTGCAACAACGTTCAATAAGAGAGAGTCACGAATTATCTATGTGGAGGCAGGGTTGAATGACATTGCCATTACAAATCTGATCAATAATGCTGAGGTCATCAATGTTGCAGATGAGTTCTCTCTCGCTCTTGGCTTTAAGCAGAAGTTCTAGAAGCCCTGAGCATAGGAAAGTGTGTAAGTGGTCTGTGTAACTTCTCCGTCAAAATTATTTTCTCCCAGGATAAAGTAGTCATGTCTTTCCAGCTCGCCCTTGATTTCGATCACCGCCCAGTCACTTAAAGGTTTTTTAGCGCCGAGGCTGAAAATACTACCGGTACCGGCCTGGATCTCTCTGGTCGTTCCAGTTTCGTCACGGATCTTCTGAACAGTTCTGTATTCAAACTCGGCCGATGCATTGATAAAGAGCCAGGGATTGATTTGGTACTGGCCAGTAAAAGAGTATTTGATGAGATTGTAGGAGCCTGGCTGAAATTGCTTTCCCTGAATTTTATTATGCTCATCACCTTCATCAAAGAAAGTCCATTGAAGAGCGTTCTTGAATTCCCATTTGTCTTCCAGCATCCCATGGCCAATGATAGAAGTTAGAGTGTTCCTTCCGTGGAGTCGGTTGGAAGTGCTTCCTCCAATTTCTCTGGCACCCAAACTGTTCGTGAAAGAAAGATAAAAATCAATGTTGCCGGTAGATCCGGATTGTTCACGGAGTCGCGTGAGAATAAAAATCGCAGGTTCTTTAAAACCCTGGCTGGAGTAATTCTTAGAAGAGGGAATTCCGTAGTTCGCCGCACTTTCTGAAGCGGCTTCGTAGATGACAGTCGCCCCCAGAAAGAGTTTATTTAAAAAATAAGCGTAGGTTAAAGAAAATACATTTCTATTATTTGTGACTTCTGTATCATCGACAGCATTCCGTGGAGTGGTAATGGATAGATTCTGATTTGAATATGCAGAAGTGAGATATGCACTTACTTTTGGATAAAAGTTAATTCTTTCTAGTCCGGATTGAGTTGCTGCATGAACGAACTGGCAAACGAAGAGGATCAAAATGGAGGCCAGGTACTTCATGGCAAGAAGTTATAGGACCTCTGCTTCGTTAGGGGAAGACCCGGACTGCCGGCCCTCCCCGTTAGATATGCCTAGTTAAAAAAGTCGCCGTTCCCCTCAACCAGAGTGTGATTGCACTGGTATTTAAGGACGCCACCAAAAATTCCAAACAACGGCTTCAACCAGAATCTTTGAGAGACAATTTTATAAGACGATGGAACGACCACTACTGCCAGCTTTTGTGAAGGTACGTCTCTCCTGACGGTTTTCACCTCAAAGCCTCCGTTCGAATTGAGGTTTGAATAGCTGTATCCTGATTCCTGTCCTTCATAGTAGGTGTAGGGGTGAACATACCAACGATTGGTTTTTACATAAAAAACAACTTTAAATTTATCGTAGGCCTCTACCGGTAATCCTTTAACATGTCCTTTGATATGGGAGTTTTTTACGATTTCGTCTACGACGATTTCTGTCGTCCGGCATTCATTCTTATACTCTTTTAGAATGTTCTTTGTTTCGGACTTCCAGTCGTGAGCAAAAGCCAAAGTAGAACCGGCCAAAAGGGCCAGGGCGAGCAAGCCTTTCATAAAAATCTCCTTTTTTCAGATATTTCTATTCTCTCTGGACTTAAGAACTCATACAATTGGAGGCGAGTTTTGCCTCAGGTGCGAGAATGGTTGATAAAATTCTTCGGGAATTAGAAAAGGAAGGCTACTGCTATATCCCTCGATTACTGGGAGATGAGCAGTTAGTCGCAATAAATTCATTTTTTGATTCTAAGAAATCCCAATTTGAAGCGGCCCGGATTGGGAGTCTTGATAATAAGAGAAGGCTTACTTCCATCAGAGGTGACTTTACTTATTGGCTTGATCCTCTTGTACCTAAAGAACCTTTCCTTGAACTTTTTAACTTTCTTGAAGAACTTAAAGAGAAACTGAACCAGCGCTTTTTTCTTGGCCTTCAGGATTTTGAATGTCATCTTGCCTTTTATCCTCCCGGAACTTTTTATAAGAAACACCTGGATCGTTTTGAAAAAGACGGATCAAGAAAACTTTCATTTATATTTTATCTTAATAAGGAATGGGATCCTGCTGATGGTGGAGAATTAGTCATGTATGACCAGGAGGATAAAGAAGTTGAAACTTTTTTTTCTTTACCGGGATCTTTTGTTTGCTTTCTTAGCGATGAGTATCCTCATGAAGTGAGGGCCGCAAAAAAAGAGAGAAGAAGTCTTACCGGTTGGATCCATAATAAGATTATCTATTGAGGTTTCCATGACATGTTCTTTATGCCAAAGAGTTGAGAAAACTAACAGCGGTACTTATCCCTTTCTGATTCACGAGTTTAAAAATAGCTTCCTCTATCTTGGTGAGCACCAATTCTATAAAGGTTACTGCGTTCTCGTGACTAAAGGCCACTTCAGGGAGATGACTGATTTGCCACTGCCCCTACGACAGGAGTTTTTTCAGGAAATGATGAAGACTCATGAGGTTATTGAAAAAGCTTTTGGCCCTAAGAAAATGAATATGTGCAGCCTTGGTAATGTGGTTGATCATATTCACTGGCATTTCTTCCCTCGTTATGCAGACGATCAGAACTTCACAAATCCACCATGGCTTCAGATGCATCTCTTTGAAAGTGCAAAAGTGTCACAAGAAGAGAGAGATGAACTTATTGAAAAGATGAAACAATCTTTTTGACGATGTAAGTCTCTGTCAGAAAAATTTCTAATACAAAATATTAACGGAAATAATGATTGCCAATTAATTGGCGCCCATACTTCAATTGATAGGAAAAAACTTTTTACCATGGATGTGTATATGAAGTTTTCCTTTTTACTCCTCCTCTTGTGTATTCACGGATGGGTACAGCCGGCAGAGGCTAAGTGGAGTGTCACTACTTATAATATCAGAAATTTTGATCAGGATTACCAGGCGGGACAAACCGATCTTAATGAATTAGGCCGCATCATTCGAGAGGTTCAAAGTGATGTCATGGCCTTTGAAGAAGTTGTCAATCGCAGGGCCTTTGATGCTCTGATCAGAAAGAATCTTCCAGGATATCAGTATAAAGTTTCCAGTTGCGGTGGATTTGGAAAACAAAATCTCGCAGTTGTCTTCAATCAAAAAACATTTGAATACGTCGAGCATGAAGAGGATTTGTCATTATCCGGTAGCAGCACAGGTTGCGGATCACTACGACCACTTTTTCTCGTCACGCTTCGCCATAGATCCTCCAAGCAGATTTACACTTTCGGAGCGGCCCATTTAAAGGCGGGAGGAAGTCCGCGGGCCTTTGCTCAAAGATGGCAACAGTATGAGAAGCTGGAAAAAGTTTCCCGGAATTATGACAATAAGAATCTCATCTTGTTAGGAGATTTGAATACAACCGGTTACAACATTAAGAATGAAGACTATCGGAAGTTTGAGGATTTTATCTCCAGTGCCGGACTCAGAACCATGACTGAAAATATTGAATGCACAAATTACTGGACTGGAACTTCCGGTGGATCTGAATATCAGCCTTCGATCCTTGATCACATCATTATTCAGGATAAACTTGTAAAATCTGTAGAAAGTGTCCGGATTGCTGCTCACTGCTCAAAACTTGATTGTCGACCGGCCACTCCTGAAGAACTGGGAGTAAGTTTTGAATCTGTTTCTGATCACTGTCCACTGCAGGTAACTTTCAAATAGACCGTTCCACATTCGGTGTAATTTCTGTTATCCTTGGGAGGTCAAACTTCTCCCAGGGATAAAAATCATGACTTTTCTATCGCAAAGAGTACAAAAATTAGCCGAATCAGAAACTCTCGCCATGGCCCGTCTGGGTAATGAGCTGAAAGAAAAAGGTGTAAACGTAATTAATATGAGTCTGGGTGAACCAGACTTTGCGACACCGGATTTTGTTAAGCTGGCAGCTAAGGATGCCATTGATAAGAACTTTTCCTACTACACTCCTGTACCTGGTTACAAAGATCTGCTTGAAGCTATTTCAGCTAAGTTCAAGCGTGATAATAATCTTCATTACAAGCCTTCACAAATTGTTGTTTCCACCGGCGCTAAGCAGTCCATCATAAATGTTGTGATGGCCACTGTGAATCCCGGTGATGAAGTGATTCTTCCTGCTCCTTATTGGGTTAGTTACATTGAAATGGTTCAGTTGAATGATGGGAAAGCAGTCATCATAGATACTGATTACAAATCTGATTTTAAAATCACCCCAGACCAACTTGAAAAGGCGATTACTCCAAAAACAAAAATGTTTCTTTTTTCCAATCCAAGTAACCCTACAGGCTCAATGTATTCTGAAAAGGAGCTTCGTGCTCTGGGTGAAGTTTTTAAAAAACATCCGAATGTTCTGATCGTGTCTGACGAGATTTATGAATACATCACTTTTGAGGACAAGATGTTCTCCATTGGGAGTATTCCGGAACTTGCAAATAGAACTGTGACAGTGAATGGTCTTTCCAAAGGATTTGCCATGACCGGATGGAGACTTGGTTATCTGGGTGCTCCTGAAGAAATCGCCAAGGCCTGTGTTAAGATTCAGGGACAGTTCACTTCCGGCGCCAGCTCCATTTCTCAAAGAGCTGCCATTGCTGCCATTAACGCTGATCCTTCAGTTGTAAAAGAGATGCAGGCTGCTTTTAAAAAAAGAAGGGATCTTCTCATTTCTCTTTTCAAAGAAATTCCTCATGTGGGTTGTAACAATCCTGGCGGAGCTTTTTATTTATTTCCTGAAGTCTCCTGGTACTTTGGAAAGAAGCACGGAGATACGGTTATGAAGGATGCAAAAGATCTTTGTATGTATCTCCTTAACACTGGTCATGTTGCACTAACTCCTGGTGGGGCCTTTGGTGCGCCAAACTACATCCGTTTATCTTATGCGACTTCTGAAGATATCATTCGTGAAGCAGTGACAAGAATTAAACGAGCATTGGAACAACTGGTGTAACTGTTATCTCAAGGTAGAATTAAGGTCTCCCTGACACTCTGGTTAAAGACCTTTTTTCTCTGAATAGGATAGATTCCTCTCTGAAATTAACCCAATGAGGAGTCTATAATGAAACAGCTTTTTTTCCTCTCGATCTTATCTCTGTCTTCTCTCGCTTTTTCCGCACAGGAGTGGAAAGTGGTAGCTGAGACAACTTCATGTGACCAAAAAATCCAGGTTCTCGCTAAAGAAGGCGAAAAATACGTTAAGGCTGTCAGTGGCGATGAAGTGACCAAGCTCTTTCCAAAAGATGGTTCCGTCTTTCATGAAAATACTATGAAAATGACTGAGTTTGTTTCTGATAAATCTTCTGAAGTTAAATACACATTCATTCAACCTTCATATGTTGAAGCAAATCCTCCGAAAATTGATGTTAGTTACAATGGAACCAAGAAGCGATGTAAAATGGATCTGACCCGTTAATCTTCCATGGAAGATTTCCGGTTAGAAAAAGATACTTTTGGTGAAATACGGGTCCCCAGGAGAAACCTCTGGGGGGCCCAGACCGCAAGATCTCTACATCATTTCAAAATATCCACAGAAAAAATGGATCACGAACTCATTCGTGCTCTGGTCCTTATTAAAAAATCCGCTGCTCATGTGAATGAGGGTATTGAAGCACTTCCGAAAGAAAAAGCAGTTGCTATAAAAAAAGCAGCTGATGAAATCCTTAATGGTAGTCACATGTATGAGTTTCCGCTTTCGGTCTGGCAGACAGGAAGCGGCACCCAGACAAATATGAATGTGAATGAAGTACTAGCGAACTTAGCAAGTGAAATGATGGGTGGAACAAGGGGAATGGGAAGGCTTATTCATCCTAATGATGATGTAAACAGGGGCCAGAGTTCCAATGATGTTTTTCCGACCGCCATGAATATAGCAGCTGCCATTGTATTAATGAGAGATCTCATTCCTTCAGTTACAAAGCTGCGTGATACTTTTCGAGATAAATCAATTTCTTTCATGGGAATCACTAAGATTGGAAGAACCCACCTCATGGATGCTACTCCCCTGACTCTTGGTCAGGAGTTCTCAGGTTACGTCTCTCAGCTTGAACATAGTCTGGACCACATCGAGAGGACCTTATCTCATCTACAGGAACTTGCCATCGGTGGAACTGCTGTCGGAACAGGATTGAATGCACCTTTCGGGTTTGATGAAATGATGGTGGAAGTGATATCGGGATACACTGGGATCAAATTTAAATCAGCTCCGAATAAGTTTGAAGCTCTCGCCGCCAATGATGCTCTTGTGCAGGCCCATGGAGCTTTAAAGGGGCTTGCAGCTTCCTTGTTTAAAATTGCTAATGATGTCAGATGGCTTGCTTCCGGCCCCAGAAGTGGACTTGGAGAAATAGCGATACCAGAAAATGAACCGGGTTCATCCATCATGCCCGGTAAAGTTAATCCTACTCAATCAGAGGCCATTACCATGTTGTGTGTCCAGGTAATGGGGAATGATGCGGCCATTGGATTTGCCGGAGCATCAGGAAATTTTGAGCTCAACGTCTTTAAGCCTCTTCTGATCCATAATTTTCTTCAATCTGTGAGGCTTTTATCTGATGGCTGTTATTCCTTCGAGGAGTTCTGTGTTCGAGGTATTGAACCGCGATCAAAACAAATTGAAGAGCATCTGAGAAAGTCTTTAATGCTGGTTACGGCCCTTAATCCGTATATTGGCTATGATAAAGCTGCTCAGATTGCAAAAAAGGCCCATAAGGAAGATAAAACCTTAAAAGAAGCTGCCATAGAGCTGGGCTTTGTCACTGATAAGCAATTCGATGAATGGGTGCGGCCAGAGCGAATGACCAATCTCAAACATTGATACCGATTTTTTTATAAAAAAACCTCGTAACCCACAATGGTCCGATCAGCAGGAAAACAATATCCTGAAGGAAAGAGGGCTTCTTGCCTTCTACTTTGTGTCCCCAGAATTGTCCAATCCAGGATAAGACAAAAATAACTGCAGAGATCAGAAGGAGATTCCCTGTCTGATAGATCTGGTGGGCCACGTAGCACATGATTAGAGTCTGAACCAGCATTCCCAGAAACATGATGACATTGAGATAAAGGTAAAAACCCAGACAATAAACCACGAAGAGGGTTGCCCAGTTTAAGAAGGAGATATTTTCAAAAATCTGAGGAGTAGGGATACTCCAGAGAAAACCAATCACTGAAAACATGATGAGGGGGACACAGATTTTATGCACCATCTGGTTTGTTGGATTCTGATGACTGACTCCATACTCATCCATCCACTGATTGAAAGTTCTCATTTCTTTCTCCTGACTGATTATTGTATTGGTTGATCCATGATTTCATCCAGCTCTTGACGGTGAAGGATGCTCATATCTCTGCAACCGTGGAAAGCGAGAGGGACTTTGATGAGCTTAAGAGCATCTACGCATCCTTTAAGATAGGAAGCCTGGGCCTGCATGAGAGCGGCCCCAAGAGAAACAAGATCTTCTTCCTTCTTAGCTGGGCGATGAGCACAGCTAAGAAGAAACACTAGAACAATAAAGAGAAGGTATTTCATTTTTCTAGTGTCCCTTAACAACAGGAGAAAGAAAAGAGGGCTGCCCTTTTCACAGGTCAACGCATAGTTCCTTAAGCATTTAAAGGTCCACATGCTATGCTTTTTTAACCTGAAATGGATAGCGAGGTTTCCGTGAAGCTCTTGATAGCAGTCTTACTTCTTTCCCTGAATTTACACGCTTCCTTGGAGGAATTACGACCTTTCAAAACTGATTACTGTACAAATTATCCGGAAGGAACCAGGAGCAATCCCCAGATGTGGAAACACTGTTGCCTCTCTCATGACATGTTCTTCTGGGCCGGAGGAAGTAAAGAGGACAGGTATATATCCGACCTCGAACTCAGAAGTTGTATTGAAAAAACGGGAGCACGAAGTCAGGCAAGATTGATCTACTATGCTGTAAGGCTTGGATCTTATTCACCTGTTAAATATCCTGATAAAAAATGGGGCAATGGTTGGAGTAAAAGATCCGAGTTCAAACCCCTTACTTCCGAGGAATTGGACGTTATTGAAAATGAATTATCTTCGGGCTACGATTTCATCTCTCAAGAGATAAAAGAAAGCTTTATTAATAAGCTTCGTTCACGAATGGAATAACATGTTCTACTTAATTCTGGCCTTTCTTACTTCAGCAGCTTTTGCGCAAAATAACTTCGAATGTAAAACTCAGTACGGAGAGCTGGACATCCCTTATGTCGAAACTTCTTCACTTGAAGAGAAATACTACTGCTTCGGATTCCATCATGGAAAGGACCGGGCCTGGGAGATGGATTACTTTAGAAGAGTGGCCGAAGGCAGGAATGCTGAAATACATGGGTTTGCTCATCTCAAGTCCGATCTGATGATGAGGCTTCTTGATCTTCCATCTGAGGCAAAGAAGATCTGGAACGGCTTTTCACCTGAGCAGAAAAGATGGCTCGAGATTTATGCTGAAGGAGTTAACAAGGGATTTGAGACAGGTAAAACGTCTTTTGAATTTAGAGATCTTGAATATGCCCCAGAGCCGTGGAAGCCTGAGCATTCCCTGTTAGTCCTTCTCCTGCAGTCCTTCGACCAGACCAGAAAAACATTCATCACTGATTATGAAGAGGAAAAAACGAAGTACCAGTGGGGAGAGTCTGCTTCGGCGCTGTTTGATGAAGATGATGTCCCCTGGAATAACACCATCTTAAAAAGCGGAGAATATCCCAAGAAAGAAAGCATTGTGAAAACAAGTTTCGTCTCATCTCCTAAAAAAGTGAAACTATGGGAAGAATTTCCCACACTTTTCGGTCAGGAGACTGGGTCCAATAACTGGGCAGTAAGTAAAGATAAATCAAAAACAGGAAAGGCCATCTTTGCCAACGATCCTCATCTTGATCTTAAAACACCTATGTTTTGGTATTGGATCTCACTTACTTCCCCTGAGGGAAAAATAATTGGCGGAAGTGTTCCCGGTGTTCCTGTTATCGCAAGTGGAACGAACGGAAAAGTCGTCTGGGGACTGACTAATTCTTATCTCAAGTCAGCTGATGCCGTATTTGTAAAGGACGTAAAGGATGAAGACATTGAGACCATCCGGCCAACTGTTTATGTTAAATTTCTCTTCTTTAAGATACCTTTCTTTTTCAAAAGCTTTGAAAAGTTAAAGACAGGTCATAGGGTTCTCCCTCTGGATGTTAAGAGTGATGATAAACTTGTTCTTCGCTGGACCGGTTTCAGCCTCACCCCGGAAGATTTCTATCCAATGTTCAACCTTGCCTCTGCAAAAGATGTGTCTGAAATGGAGGATATAACTTCAAGAGTGGGTGTCCCTTCCTGGAACTTTGTCTTCGCAGACAGGAATGGTGATATCGGTTACCGCGTAGTGGGTAAGACATATAAGCATGAAGAAAAACTTCCGCTAGGTATCCGAACTCTGACTTTAGCTGAACTTACTGATGAGAAGTTTCTTGAAAGTGATGAGAAGCCCCATGTCTTAAAACCAGTTAGAAACTATGTTTATTCAGCTAATAACAGACACTGGCCTTCAGATGCCAGGTTCTACGGAGGCAGGGGATATAAAAGTTCTTTCAGGGCCTCCAGGATAGATGAGTTACTTGTTAAAGATTCTCATACAGTTGAAACATTCAAGAATATACAGTGTGACCGACAGGTTGTAGATGCCAGGTACTTTGCTCATAAACTACAGAAGTACCTTGATGAGAATGATTTTAAGAAGTGGTCTATGGTAGCTGAAGACAAGTCTAAGGCCCTACCTGTGTACCGACGTCTTATGGATATTCTCATGGAGAACTGGCAGGTAAATGAATATGCCTTATTCAGAATGCTCGACAAGTTAACTGAAATGCAGATCAACGAATTAAAAAGTTACTATAAACTTGCGGTTGAAGAAGTTGACGGAAGGAAATGGGGACAGCTCCATCGCTTACAATTCCCGCATTTATCTAAGAACGCTTCCTGGAAGTTCTCTCCGGAGATTGCAGGAGTCGGAGATACTCATTCTGTTGATCCTGGTACCGCTATCTGGAACTCAGATAAAAAGATCTACGAACAAAGTTCCGGTGCTTCCATGAGGCTGATAGTAGAAATGGGTGACGTTCCCAAAATCTGGCTCGCACTGCCGGGTCTCAACCGGCAATACGATCAGAAAGCAAAAACCTCTCCCTGGAAGATGTGGAAGAATTGCGAATATACTGAAGTTAAATTCTAAGTGACCCGTTACTTATAAAGTCTCTGCATTTTTCTTTTGTGCTTCTAAACAACCAGCCAAGAGGCGAAGTCGACGTTTCAATACAAGCCTGCATGACTTCACTTTCTTCCATCACATCACGGCTAAATTCTTCTCCGGTGAGATTCCGCACAATCTGAGCAGGAGTCCAGTAGCCGGGAGGAGTGATTTTGTAGTAACAGCTATATTTTCCGTGTTCCGTTTCCTCAGGGAAGGCAGTTTCTTGCGCCATAAATCCAATCAGGTCTTTATGATGGCTTCTGATTTCTTTGCATACAGAGTCTTTACCATTAAATCTTTTCATCCATTCCTTGATTGATAAAGGTTCCTGAACTTTCTTCGGATACCCCGCATCCATTACCCAAAGTTTCCCATTTTCATTAACCAGTGGGGAAACATGATACCACCAGGAAAAGCCATCAAAGGTCCCTGTTTTCGGAGTAAAGAATAAAAATATTTTAGGAGAATCAATATTGTTCACCTGAAAATCCCATGCCCAAACATGGGCCCGGTTGGAGCAAATGGAATCTTTTGAACGGACCAGCTTTCTGTTCATCTTCTGATAAACGTCTTCTTTCGTGAGATTCTTTTCACGAATATCTCTGACGGAGTAGTTATAGTCAGAGAGAGTAATAGTGTGGGCCTCTATTCCTAAAGAAAGAAACAAAAGACAGAAGCTGAGTTTTTTCATATGGCACCTCTTTGTTGCAAAATAACAAAGAGATGTGTTCAGGGAAACTTAACTGACAAATAAGATTTGTCAGAAGTGCGCTAGAAGTTCCTGATAACGATGTAGAACAGAAGGCCGGCGATGAGTGCCAGAAACATCAACTTTTTAGGAAGCGTATCAAACCCAATCCAGGAATTTTCACCCTTATTAAAAGCTGCATCGAGAATACAAAGAGCATGCAGAATCAGACCGGGCCAGAAAAAGCTGAAGTAACCGAAACCTACTCCTAATGCCCAAAAAATTCCCGGCATCACCTGACCTTTCATTAATTGGCCCAGGCCGGGAAGCATCATTGACCATATGGCCGCTATTGAATTGTCTACCTTGTGATGGACTGGATTTTCGTGCATAAGTGAAACCTCTAGGAGATTATTTTACACCCGTAAACATTGATGAGATAGCCCTTTTGACTTCATAACCCATTAAAAATACGACGCTAAAAATCTGATCGCACTACTCAAGATTTAAAAGGAGAATGCCGATAAGTCTTAAAGCTCTCATCACGAGAATTGCTTTTATTGGAGGTACGTATGAGTCATAAAGGTAATGCTAACGGACAAAAGAAAAAACTAACGAAGAAGGAATTAAAGGCATTGAATCACGCTAAGCTTATGGCCTCGAAAGGTCAGAATACAAACGTTGTGGATCTGAATGCCTTCCGTGACGAAAAGAATAAAAAAGCAGCCTAAACTCAATTCAAAAGAGGGGGACGGTGAAGTCCTCCTCTCCTTGTCCAAATTCTCTTTTATCAATCAATTCAAATGCTCCAAGAATTTTTGAATGGCGATAAGTCTCAACATCAAAAGCATTTCCTCTAAACCGAATATAGTTGAAGCTATTGGCCTCATTCCTGAGTCTTGAGGATGTCGCAGTTCCTGAGGCCAGGATAATTGGAAAGAGTTCATTTTCACTTAAATGACTAATGGAACTTTGGTGTTCATGCCCCCATAAAATGAAATGTGGTTTCAGATCCATAATTCTTTTGATGTCATCTTTAATTTTTGGTTTTTTTATGGAGAGAAGAGGGTGATGGCAAGCGATGATTTTGATTTTATCATCAGCTACCTGACGGAACCTTTCTTCAATCGCCAAAAGATCTGATCTATGGAGCTTTCCGGTCTGTATAGCAAAATTGTCTACAGTCCAAAGTCCGAAGACGGCTACATTTTCATCTTCAAAGTAATTTTCTGTGGGCCCAATATGCTTCAAAAATTTTCTGTAGGGATAAAACCATCTAAGGAAAACATTGTAGAGAGGGACATCATGATTTCCCGGCACCACAAATAGAGGATGATGAAGGGAATCGAGAAATTCTTTTGCAGCAAGAAATTCACGTCTTCTTGCTCTTTGAGTCAGATCACCTGTAAGAATTCCAAGATCTATTTCATCTTTTCTTTTGATGAGAAAGTCATCCAGATCTTCTAGTATCTCCCTTTGAATCCTTCCGAAATGGAGATCTGAGAGATGGATGATACTGAAATGTTTATTCATGTTGCCATTCTCTGGGTTTCGGTCAGAATGAGAATACCGGGTTATAGGAACGGTTCCAAATGAAATCATTCTAAAGTCTAACGCGCAAAAAAATGGAGATCTCATGATCACGGGCAATTTTTTAACTTGTGAGACTAAGAAGGGGCTGATGGACATTTATGTTTCAAGCCAGCAGACCAGAATAAGGCTACCTATCGTTCTTGTTTTCCAGGAAGCATTCGGCGTGAATTCCCATATTCGTTCCATTTGTGACAGGCTGGCGGAAGAAGGTTTTCTTGCCGCAGCTCCCGATCTTTTCCACAGGATGGGACGAAGAATTGAAATTCCTTACTCGGAGAGAAAGTCTATCATGCCTCTTCTGGCAAAAATGAGAAATCAGGAAATTGTTGAAGATGCCAGGGAAACTTTAAATTTTCTCGACGTTCTTCCAACTGCGGATACAAATAACTACAGCACTCTTGGTTTTTGTGTCGGTGGATTTTCTTCTGCTCTATGTGCCACCCAGATGAATGTAAAAAAGATGGTCTCTTTTTATGGTGCAGGAATGGTAAGGCCAAGAGAGGGAGTGGGACTTACGCCCTTCATTGATGAGATGAAAAAAATTAAGGCCCCTTGCCTGTTCTTTTTCGGAGGGATGGATGCCAGCATTCCCCGTACGGATATCATTGAAATAGAGAAGAAATTATCAGCTTCAAAAGTTTCTTTTGAAGCTGATATTTTTGAAAACAGTGATCATGGATTCTTTTGTGATGAGAGAAAGTCTTATAACCAGGAGGATGCTAGCATAGCCTGGAAAAAGACTTTGCAGTTTCTCAGGCAACAAGCAGGCCTTAATCTAAGCCTGCGTACTCTTTGCATTCTTTTTTGTTGGTTCCGAGCGCATATCCTAATTTGGAAGTAGTTGCTTCGAGGCAGGCCTGATAGAGCTCATCTTTATCTATCTCGTGTCTTTCAACACGAACTGGTTCTCCTGAAGCATTTTTCCCGAGGATATTCATGGCCACGATTTCGGGAGTCCAGAGTGTGTGCGGAACGATTTTATAGTAGCAATCATAGTACCCATAGGACGTTCTATGCGGAAAAGTCCATGATTTAAAAATCAGTTCAACCAACTCAGTTTCATGAGATTGAATTTCTTTACAGTTATTGCTGCTGGAAAATTTCAAAAGCCATTCGTTTGTAGAGATAGGGGAGTCAATAAAACCCGGGAATCCGGCATCCATTACCCAAACATTGCCGTTTTCGTTGATCACAGGGGCCACATGATACCACCAGGTCTTGAGACTGATCTCCCCTTTTTTCTTGGTATAAAAAAGGAAGATCTTTCCAGTATCAAGCTTTTGATTCTTTTTAAAATTGTTTGCCCACATCAAGGCCCGGTTTGAACAAATGGAACTCTTCGGAACAATGAAGTCCCTGTCCATGCGTGAGAAGAGACTTTCTTTAGTAAGTCCTTTGTCGGAAATATCAGTGAGATGCCATTCAAAATCTTTAATCTTAAGATCTCCGGCAATCGCAGTGAAGGAAATAAGGAGGAAGAGGAGAGACAACTTCATAAAATAAGAACCCCTTGTAAAAATTACAGGCTCTCTTTTAACTAAAAACTCATGAACTTGTCATTACGTAACCTCAAGAGGGAAAGGAATTAAAAGAACGGATTCTATCCACTTGAAATTCAGGAGTTGAGAAGGTGGTGCCTAAATAGCTCTTCTCGAATCTGTCCATAAAAACTTCCTTACAAACTGCACTTTCCATGCCCTCCAGCCGGTTTCCTTTTGACCCTGAGTGTGAAGAAATTGTCATATCTTAAGTGAAAATAAAAAAAGCCCTTTTAAGTGAGAAATTTCTTCGATAGGAAGAAGCAACATTAACCCATTCAGGAAGGCCCATCCATGAAACTGTTATTGATTCTTTTATTAGTCTCGTCCCAGGCTTTTGCCCAGACGGAAACAACCACAGCTGCAAACACGTCGCAATTCGAATTACCGTCTTTCAGCTTAAAAGCTCTGAGAGAGAGAACTAAAATTAACTATTTTAGTGAAACTCAAGGACCTTCCATTAAGAAGTGGGATGATAACGAAGTAAACAGTGACGGTACAAGATCAAATATGCCTGTCAGGACTTTCCACTCCTTTAACAATCAGTTCCGTCTTTTTGGAAATACTAATTTTTA
>JBKHWS010000019.1:0-47711 GCA_046566385.1 Bacteriovoracia bacterium
TTGGCGGTTTTAAAAGGGTTTATCGCAGGGTGGCCCTTTTCTCAACCGCCGAGTTGCACTGGCAACGTTAATCTAGCACGCTACCTTTTCGACATCTTGCTTTACAGTGAAATATTTCTGTTTAATAGCATGGTATAACTACAAGTTTCTCCCGTAACCTGATCTGTAACTGAATAGGTGCCAGTAAATTGAATCGTCGGCGCCCGTTCAAAAAAGATTCCTGATAGATTCATCACCTTACAATTATCAACGGGAAAAGTAGTGCCATCCATCGGCCCGCAATTTCTACCAGTGATATTTACGGAATTGGAAACAGGTGAAGGAGCAAAAGCTCCAATGACGTGCATAGGTTGGTTTGGCACACCAGGAATATAATTCAAGTATAAACGGTAAACAGTATCAAAAGATAATTCGAGGAGTGTATTTCCTCGTGCAAGATCACACCGGTTAGCGCTATCAACTGTTTCAGTAAAACGCCCTCCGTACATCCCGCAATAGCCGGTTAATACTCCAAATCCAATTGTGCATGCATCTTCATCCGGAGTGGCATCTCCTATAGCTCCTGGCAGGATACTCATGAGCGCGGTTGTTGATTCAGTTTTGATCACGCCTCCGATAGCGTCTTGTGTAACGATGGTCATGGGAATTCCACCTGTGACTGGTATCCTTCTTGGAGTGGTCAATATGATAGACTCAACTCCAAAAACTGGGTCGGGGAGAAAAACAGAAAATCTCCGTCCATCTTCGGAAATTTCGCCAGAGATGGGTCGAGGACTTCCCTGAGTGAAATAATTGTCACGATATATGCCCTGTATAGTAGTGGGGGTCTCATTCCAATGAATTGAATAATTTATTACTGCCGGAGGGGAATCAAGGTTGGCCTCAGAGTTAAAAGAGCCCTCAATCCGGTACTCAAACTGTTCCTGAGCAAAGACCGAAAAAGAGATCAAAAGGAAGAGAATTACAGTCATAAATTTCTCCTTTCTTCCTTGTAATTTTCCTCCTCCTAAAAGAAAATGTCCTCACTTTTCATTCTTATTTGGAGCGAATTATGAAGCTAAGCATTATCGGGACTGGATATGTCGGTCTTGTTACTGGAACTTGTTTTGCAGAGATGGGTCACGATGTGACCTGTATCGATATCGATGCCAAGAAAGTTGAGAGGATGAAAAATGGTGAGTGTCCGATATTCGAACCAGGGCTTGAGCCTTTAATGCAAACTAACCATGCTGAAGGCCGTCTGCATTTCGATAATTCTTACGAATCTGTAACAAAAGCTGAAGCGATTTTCTTGGCCGTTGGAACTCCTTCTTCTGATGATGGTCAGGCGGATCTGAAATATGTTTTTGCTGCTTGCGACTCAATCGCTCCGTTCCTTCAGGATGGATCAGTTGTCGTTGTGAAATCAACTGTCCCGGTGGGAACAGGAAATAAAGTCCGTGAGCATTTGAAAACAAAAACTAAAAAGAAATTTTACGTAGTCAACAATCCTGAATTCTTAAAAGAAGGTTCAGCAGTTGAAGACTTCATGAAGCCTGAGCGAATCATCATCGGTGCACAAGAAGACCATGCTGCTGAAGTTATCGAAGAGCTATATGAGCCATTCAACAGACAAATCAAACGTACCATTCGTATGAGTAACATCTCTGCAGAAATGACCAAGTATGCGGCGAACTGTTTCCTTGCGACGAAAATTTCTTTCATGAACGAAGTTGCTCGTCTTTGTGACATCACTGGAGCAGACGTGGAAGAAGTTCGTCACGGAATCTCAACTGACTCAAGAATTGGTTCACAGTTCTTATACCCAGGTCCGGGTTACGGCGGATCTTGCTTTCCTAAAGACGTGAAGGCCCTGGTCTTTACAGCTAAAGAAAACGGCATAAACTTCAAAATTGTTGAAGCGGTTGAAGAAGTGAACAAAGAGCAGAAAAAATACATCGTCGGAAAAGTGAAGAAGCATTACGGAGACGATCTCAAAGGCAAAACATTTGTCCTTTGGGGAACGGCCTTCAAAGCGAACACTGACGACATTCGCGAAACTCCGGCCATCGACACTGCGGTCGAACTCCATAAGGCCGGCGCCAAAATCCGCATCCACGATCCGGAAGCTGCCGACCACTTCGAGCAACTCATGGTCCGCATGGAAATCCCTGTCGATCAGTTCGAGAACAAATACGACGCCCTCAACGGCGCCGACGGCCTCATTGTCCTCACCGAGTGGAAACAGTACCGAGCTCCTGATTTCGACGAAATCAAGTCACGCCTAAAAGCGCCTGTGATCTTCGATGGTAGAAACTTGTACAATACGAAGAAGGTGTTGGAGCAAGGGTTTACTTATTACGCGATTGGGAAGGCGATAAAGTAAAAGAATCTAGTTCAAAAATGGATTAGATTTTGAAACAAGTGAATTGATCCATGGATATTCTTCCAAATTGATGTCAGTATAACTGGTCGCCAAGAATATATTACGGAAGCCCCTTTCAAAAATCATCTTTGATGATACTTCACCAGGAAGCTTCTCTCCTAGATCTGAATCAATGAAGACAGGGGTATCTTTAGAAAGATTACATTTTGATAAGAACTCTTCAACAGAATAAAAGCTGTGTAGTTGCTTCCCCTTTCTTTCTGAAATAGCTTTCCAGGCAATATGAATAAATTTATCGTTGTCGATTAGCACAACATCATTTCCTGACAAATGGGTACTAAGCGGAATAATTATCCTAAAACTTGCTCCTTTTATGGCGCTTGATACTGATATTGAACCACCTATTGATGTTAAGAACCTTGAAATGCTTTTAAGCCCAATCCCGTGCCCATTTTTCTTCGTAGTATAGTCTTTTTTAAAGATTTTATTTTCCATGTCTTTATCTAATCCAACACCATCATCTGAAAAAGTAAAAGTGATATCAGTGGCTGAAATGATATGATTGATTTGTATGTTTTCAGCCTTAGCCTCAAATGAATTTCTTGCTAAATTTAAAAAGATATTTTTTAGATTCAATGGGTGCATCTTAATTTTTACATTAGAGGAAAAATCGTTATTAGCTGCAATTCTTATATTAAGTTGGAATAGTTTTTCCAGCTCACTTTTAAGGTTTTCTAAAAAGATGCCCAGTCTAACTTCATTTTGGCTACTTTTTGAAGTCGAGAGCAAACTGTTAATGTGAAAGTCTATTTCTTCAACTTTTTCAAGGACCTCTTTACTTGAAATGGTTCTTTCATTGGAAATAATTTTCAAGTAAAGTAATGGGTTTCTGATGTCATGAACTACCCTCCTTGCAATATTAAAGAACATCCTCTCTTTTTCTATTGTCTCTATTGTATTTTTTAGTTCAATTATTTTTGACCCAAAAAAACTAAATTCTGACGGTAGGAACATTTCATCATTTTCAATAGACCACTTAATCTTTTTTAAAGGATTAAGAAATGATATTTTAAAAAAAGAATAAAGAATCAAAGAAGTCACGAGCAAGATAAGTAGATAAAGTAAAGTGAAGTTGAAAAAATTCTTTTTTATAAACGTAGTAAGTGAAACGTTTAATTTATAGAAAACATAAATTGGCAGTGATCTGAATACAACTTCTTTTGTCTCAAATTTAGATGCTTCTTTGTGGCAGTCCTTGATTTGCATAAGTGATGTAGAAGCTAATAGAGTGCAATCCTTTGAGAAAAGGAAAACCTCTTGAAGGCGAGTTTTTTGCTGAATGGTCTTGACTAGAGATGGATAATTTTTCGAGGAAGTACTGGAATAGTAAGAGTTGAAAACGGAAGTTATCTCATTATCAATTGTTGCAATATGAGCTTCTCTGAAATTAAGGTAAGCTATAGAGATAATCACAACGACTATGCCTAATGAGTAAATAAGCGAAATTTTTAGAATTTCAAAATAGGCCCTTCTACTAATTGATGTAATATTCATATAATAAATTCACTCATATTGCTCTTGGTTGGATATTAAGTTAAAAGTTATGCTACGGGGTAACAGTATGAAATTATTTCTACTTAATATTTTCTTGTTCTTTGGGATTTCAAAAATTTATGCAGGCACTGCAGAATTTTTTGTCAAGAACGTTACTAAACTTGAGGCCACTGATAGCGCTTCTAGTGGATGCAGGGAGTGTTCTGGAACAGAAAGACCAGGTTCAAATACAGTGATTACAAAGTAGACTTCAAATATGAGGAGTCTGATTTTATTAGCTCTTACACTGATTAGTTGTTCTAGAGAAGGTAACATGTTGTCAGTACTTCTAAATCCTAAAAGATTAGATCAGCATTTAGATACGAAGTCGATTCCTTACACTAATGACTTTTATATTTTAGAAAACTTAACGACGCGACTACTTTCACTTGACGAGAAAGGCAATTACCAAATGGAGCTTGCTTCAAGCTTTGAAAAAGTAAGCGAGCTTGAATATGCTGCAGAGATTAGAGAGACTTACTTTAGCAATGGAGAATTGATTACTCTTCAGGATGTAGAACAAACTTTTTTGAGAATAAAAAAGTTTGACTCCTCTCATGTAAAACTCAGTGAAATCCTTGAAGATATTGAAATAAAGAGCAAAAAGATCCATTTCAGATTGAAATATCCAAATAAATCTTTTGTATATTATCTATCTTTACCTGACCTGGGAGTGTTACACAAATCTCAATACTCAAAGGATACTTTAAAGGCAGCAGATTTTACTCATGTTTCCTCTGGGCCTTTTGTTTATTCGAAGAAAGGTGAGGAATTTTATTTAATCAAAAATTCCTATTATCTTGTACACCCTAAAACATACCCTGATTCTGTTAAGCTTTTGAATTATTTCAAAGAGGCTCCCCATGAGATGTTACTTAATGGGGATGCTGATTTAGGAAAGGTTAGTGTTAATTATTTTTTGGAAAATCGAGAGAGATTTTCAAGTAAAGACAATCTTAGAGTTATTGGTGTTCCATCTAGTTCTTTGACCTATTTGTATTTCAACAAGTATTCAGAGAAATTCAACAAAAAAAGCCATCGTCTTTGGTTAAAAAATGTAATCCTCAAGAATTTTAATGTTCCTAAAAGTTACGGCTGGATAGCTAGAAATGCTAAGCAATACTTTCCTCCAGAATCTAAAGCTTTTTTGCAAGAGGATGAGCTTAAAAATGACTTGAGTAAAATTGAGATTGTAAAGCCATCTGATTTTCCTTCTGAAATTGTCATACATACTTATTCTACTGCTTTCAAGGTTACTTTAGAACCACTCGTAAAATTATTAGAAGAGATTCCTGGAGTTAAAATAATATTAAAGGATACTGTAGATCCATCCAATTATTTGAAAGACATGAAAGAAGGTCGATTTGATATTTTCGTGAATATTATGTCTACTGATTTTAGGACCCCTGTAGAGGCTATTAACTTTGAATTTTTTTCTTCAGAAAGTGCACTTCATGATGAAGGTGGCTTGATCGCAGAATCTTTTAAATCTTATCAAAAAGCTAAGGGTGAATCTGAAGAGATAAAGCATTTAAAAACAATTTCTTCTTATCTCGTCCAATCAGATCAGGTCATACCTTTGTTTCACTCTGCTATTCCATATGTTTATAACTCAGAGAAAGTTAATTTAGATGGTTTGAATCACCTTTTTATTTTCAACTTCTGGAAAATGAAAAAAAAATAGATGCAACTGAAAGACTTTATCAACAAATTGACTCTTGAGAATGAATTAAATTATTACATTTATAATGATTCAAATCATTTGACCCTACCATTGTCTGTAAGGCTCGAATTTAAATTTGAGGATAAAATTTTTGAGTCTTGGGGGGTATCCCAAAATAAAGACCTCGCTTTTTTTAAAGCATTAATGGAGTTAATAGAAAGAGTAGTGCTTTCGAAATCATGTAGCCTTCACTTTAAAAAAAGTTTCTTTTCAAAAACACAGTCACTTAATGAAATTGCAACCAAGCATTGTGTACCATGTGAACTACTCTATCCTGATAATTCAAATGGAGCAGGAATGGGAACTTCAGCTTCTATGGCAAAGCAGTCGGCACTGATGGAGCTAATAGAGCGACATACAATTCTTTCTTGCCTTTATTTAAATATCCCACCAAAACAAATTGAAAAAGTTCCGCGTGAAATTTCACTAGGATTAGATGGCCATCGGTTAAGTTTTCACTACTGGATATGCGGGAAATACTTTGTTGTTTTGGCGGTGGATCAATTACCAAACGGGGGGTTTCTTTTTACGCATTCATGTTCTGCCAATGTAAGCACTGCTATTTTAAAATCATATGAAGAGATGATTCCTAATATCATCTACTATGAAAAGCACCCCGAGGAGCATCTTGAAGTACAAGGAATTACTTATAATGATATAATGAGCTTTAACCGATATTGGAAATATAGTGGAGATAAAGATGTTTTGAGCTTTTTAATGAACAAGCATAGTTGCAAACAAGAGGGTGAAGTTCCAACCTTAAAAAATATTTACTATTCTTCATTAGAAGTTCCTAAATCTTTAAAATTTCAGAAAGGCTTATTCTGTTATAGAGCAATTTCACCTGAAGCTCAGCAACTTTTCTTTGATAATTGGAGTTTGAGATATATAAACCCTAAACTAAGAGGAAAAGGTACCATTCCTTCTTTTCCCCATATTATTTCTTAAATGCCTAAAAGAAGAGCTAAGTATGATTCGAATGGTTTAAGATTCTAACTTTTTATAATTTCAGAAAGAATATCCAAGTTTGAAGATGAGTCGAACTTTTCTTTTAAAGTAAGTAAGCTATTTGATGAATTTTCTTTCTTCACAATCACCTTGAAAATAGCCTCTTTCATTGAAATAGAATCTAAACTCTTTACAAGCAGTCCTAGTTCACTGTTGAAAATAACTTCCGGATTCGAACTCACATCCCAGGCCACTGTCGGAACTCCATGCCACAAGACTTCAATCAAAGTATTCGCGGAACCTTCATAGAGACTCGTGAAAACAAAAACATCAAGAGAGTTATAAAAAGCAGTCATATCGTCAACGTGACCAATGAGTTTTACTTGATCCTGAACTCCTGCTTCTTCGATCATCTTTTGAAGTGCACCTCGAAGTTCTCCTTCGCCCGCAATGAGAATTTTGAAATTCATACCATCGGCCTTAAGAAGCTTCGCAAGTTCTACCAGATATTTCTGGCCCTTCTGTTCAGTGAGGCGGCCAGCATTGCCGATAATGATTTCATCACCTTGTTTATGAAACATCTTCCTGGTTTTATCCACAGGCTTACTGGTATCAATTCCGTTATAAATCAGAACCATCTTCTCTTCAGGGAACCAGGACTCATTGCCTTCTTTGAGGCTTCGGCCGATTTCTTTGGAGTTCACTACAACGTGGGTGAGGATTTTTGTGAAGAGGAAGCGGTTGAGGGCCGTATTGCGAAGTGGGTGAGGCATGCCCCGACGATAAATGATTTTGGGAACGCCAGCGAGCTTGGCCGCAATCCCTGCTACCTTAAGATCAGCCGGTAAGTTGAGGATAACGGCATCTACCTTTTTGACTTTAAAGAACAGAAAGAAGACAAAGATCTTAAAAGGATTAAGAAAGCTCAGATTGCTGATTCTGAAACGGTAGACGTCCTGCTTTTCCTGAATGCCTTTCACCGCAAGTTGCGAGTGATAATTGGAGATAATAATGGTTTTGAAACCGCGACGTGCAAATTCTTTACAGGTCGTGAGATGCCACTTCTCGCCGCCACCCCAGGCCTTATTTGAATTAAAAAAAACGATTGTCTTATTCATAAGATCTTAAGATTACTATGTCGAAAAGGTAGCGTATACCTTTTCGACATTGACGGATATGTGGAATTTGCTAAAATTTTGAATATGATCAGGTGGGGGAGTGCTGGTTTCACTCCCCCTAAAGCCTCATCGAGTTAGTTCAAGTATTGCAACTATAAGCTGCAAAACTAGACTAAACAGAGTCAGCACCCCGATCATGTCTTCCATGACAAATCCTTTTGGTAAAGGCGCCCTTCATTGGGCGTCAGGAAGACTTTTTTCTTCTATTGGAAGAGGGAGACCTTTGAGAATGGAATTTGAATGATTTTTGATAGTTATTTTCAAAGTGAAATGAGAATAATTACACGTTCCCTTGTAAGCTTTCCTGGCCAGGGTAAACTTCCTATATGAAATCCCTCTTCCTTTTAAGCTTGCTTCTTCTTGCTGTCCATTCCTTCGCCAATGACTGGAGGGAGCAGATTATTAAAGACGCCAAGACGATATATACGCCCGTTTCAATCATTGCTTTTAATAAGCCCATTTATTTTAAAACAAATGAGTCTCAGTCAGTAGGTGCCAGTGCTGATCATAGAGAAGATCATCTGGCAGTGATTATTGATAAAGGCCTTCTTGAATCGAAGAGGCTCACTCCGGATGGCCTTCGAATGGTCATTTGTCATGAGCTCGGCCATTTATTTGGCGGGGCCCCTCGAAGAAATGTGCCAATGGAATGGGATGGCCCGGTCGCTCCCGATGGTATGAGTTTCATGACTTCGGAAGGCCAGGCGGATTATTATGCAAGTCTTGTTTGTTTCAGAAAAATGCTCGAGATCGAATCCCCAGGATCATCTCGCCCTGACTTTAGTCGAGTAGGTCCGAGGTTAAGGCGTAAGTGCCAAGAAGAGGCTGGACATGAAGGCCAGGAGCTTACGAGTTGTCTCCGAGCGGGTCTGGCCGGCGAAGATTTCTTAAAACTGGTTTTTGAGTTTCCCATTTCTTGCGAGAAGTTCGACGATTCGATTGCTCCAGTACTTATAAGAGATGTCTATCCCGGTCGCCAATGCCGCCTTGATACAATTTTAAGTGGAGCTCTTTGCAGTGAAAATCAGCCCATGGTGCAGGACTTCGATCTCAATGAAAAGAATAGCTGTGGCCAGAACTATGCGGAGAGGCCGCGCTGTTGGTATCGCTAATTTGTCGAAAACGTCGAAAAGGTATACGCTACCTTTTCGACAATTAATTAACCTTGCTGGAAGTAGTTACATAATCCGGATGCTTTTTCATATGATAAAGCGTCCAGTGCTCATGCACTTCCTGATCCAGAACTTCCCACTCATAAAACATGTATTCAGGGAAGTAGGTGTCGGCCGGCCCTTCGTAATCAACGATTGAGCAGTAGAACTCGGAGATGTAGGGAAGCATGAGTTTGTAAATCTCGCCTCCTCCGATGACGAAAATCTTTTCGATTTCCATCTCATTAGCATAGTCGATTACTTCTTCCGGAGAACTGAAGGTGAGAGCGTTCGGATGGGAGAAGGTGGATGATCTAGTGAGGACTAGGGGCATGGTGCCTTCGATGTCACTGCCATTCATTTCAAAGTTCTTGCGCCCCACGAGGACGTAGTGGCCCTTAACTTTGTCTTTGTACTGTTGGTATTCGTCCGGATAGTTCCAGGGGATTTTGCCGTTAAGGCCGATTTCTCTGTTTTTTCCCAGGGCGGCTATCGCCACAAACTTAATATTCATTGTTTAATTATAGACCCTGTTCGCATAGAATGGGGATATGAATTTACTTATTACGGGCGGCGCAGGATACATAGGTTCTCACGTAGTTAAGGCCCTAGGCCCTCTGGGACACAATCTGGTTATTTATGACAATCTTTCTACTGGTCACAAGGAGGCGGTGACTTATGGAGAATTGGTTGTGGGCGACCTTTCCGATAAGGATAAACTTGATCAGCTTTTCTCTTCCAAAAAGTTCGATGCTGTTCTTCATTTTGCCGGCAGTATCGTGGTTCCGGACAGCGTTTCTGATCCCCTTGGGTACTATCAGAATAACACCGTAAACTCCCACTTCCTTCTCTCTTTATGTCAGAAGCATAATGTGGATAAGTTCATTTTTTCTTCCACTGCTGCTGTTTACGGAATGCCTCAAGACGGAATTTGCAGTGAGGAGTCGCCTCTCTCGCCGATTAATCCTTATGGCACTTCTAAACTCATGACCGAAATGATGTTGAAGGATCTTTCATATGCTTCAAAGTTTCGTTATGTGGCCCTTCGCTACTTCAATGTTTCGGGAGCTGATCCCGAGGGAAAAATCGGCCAGTCTTTTCCTGAAGCTACTCACTTGATTAAAGTCGCCTGCGAAACAGCTTGTGGTAAGCGTGATCACATAAAAGTTTTCGGTACGGATTATCCGACAGCTGATGGAACTTGTGTGCGTGATTATATTCATATTTCTGATCTCGCTGATGCTCATGTGAAAGCTCTCCAGTTCCTTGAAAAGGGTGGCGATTCACAGGTGTTGAACTGCGGTTATGGCCATGGTTTTTCCGTGAGAGAAGTCTTGGACCGGGTGATTGAGATTACGGGAGTGAAGATTAAAATCATTGATTCCCCAAGGCGTCCCGGAGATCCTGCCAGTCTGACGGCCAGGGCCGATAAGATACGTAAGGTCATTGGTTGGTCACCGAAGTACGATGATCTTAATACCATTATCAAGTCTGCCTACGAGTGGGAAAAAAAGCGGCCATACTGATGAAAAAGAAAGCGATCATAGTACATTCAGGGGGCATGGATTCCAGTTTGTGTCTGGCCCTCGCAGCTAAAGAATTTGGTCCGGAAAATGTTCTCTCTGTTTCCTTTACCTATAATCAACGCCATTCGGTTGAGCTTGAAAGGGCCACTGAGATTTCAAAACATTTTAAAGTGGATCATGTAGAACTTGATTTGAGCTGCCTTTCAAAAATTACCGAGTCGGCCCTGATTGGCAGCAGTAAAAAAATTGAGCACAAGAAAGGCGAGGCACCAAATACTCTTGTTGTGGGGAGAAATGGATTGATGGCAAGAGTGGCAGCGATTCATGCTCACTCTCTTGGGGCCCATTGCATATATATGGGTGTGATGGAACTTGAAGAGGCCAATTCCGGTTATCGCGATTGTTCCCGCTCTTATATGGATATCGTTCAGACTGCTCTTCGGATCGATTTTGCCGATCCTTCTTTCGAAATACGCACTCCCCTGGTGAAGATGACTAAGATTGAGACAATGGAGCTGGGGTTAGAACTGGGAGTGATCGAGTATCTTCTGGAGAAGACCATTACTTGTTACGAGGGGATTGAGAAAGAGGGCTGCTTAAAATGCCCGGCCTGTAAACTTCGCAATGAGGGGCTTAAAGTTTTTAGTCTTGAGCATCCGGAAGTGAAGTATTCTTATAAAGCAAAAATTCTCAATCTCATCGCTTAGAAAAGAAATGATCCTCCGATGAAGTATTCTTCATCATTGGCGGCAGGACTAAGTCCTATGAAGGTTCCTGCATCTAATTTCACATTATTTGTTACTTCATACTGTAAGGCCAAATCCAGGGTTGTGATGTTACTCAATTCATTCCCTCGCTTCTCATTAAAAATCTCCACATAGCCCAGAAGGCTTTTGGTGAGAGGATGATTGATGGAAAGGGTGGTTATGTAATTGGCCTGCCAGTTTAGATTTTCTTCCTGTCGTTCATTATTTATTTCCAGCATGGCATTGCCGCCCCATTTGCCTGGAAGCTTGAAAGCAACCGGCATAGAAAATCCGTAGGCAACTCTCTGGCTTCCAAGATCAGCGGATGATGTTGGAAGGATAAGATAAGGCAAGAGACCAATGGCCAGGCTTTCATTCTGAAGAGAGTATTTGTATCCCAAGAGGGAATTTGAAATTCCCGTTTTCTCTTTCCACTCCCGGCCTGATTTCGTTCTTTCATTGAGGTAAGGAAGGGAGCTGAAAACCAGCTCTGATTTTTCACTGAGACCATAGCGGATTAAGAACTGAAAGAGCTTATTAGTGTAGAGCCTTTCTTCATCGTTCAAACCATAGTTAGCAAACTCACTTTCGAGGATAACGTTATCTACACCAGCGACGAATGGTGTCCGGGTCTTGGTGGGACGATCCGTTTCAAAAGCTTCTGCCATTAGGGAAATGAAGAGTATTGTAAGCGGAAAAAAGATCTTCATTATTTTGACGCTACAAATTCTTTCCAGGTATCGAGAAGAAATTCTTTGAAATCTTCTCCGTCCTCAGGAGTTGCCGTTGAATCCGCGAGAAAGTCATCCATGTCTTCCACAGTGTCTTCCAGTTCATCGATGAGTTCGCACAGCTCTTTATCATCACAGGAATCCAGGTTTGTTCCGGAGAGGCTCATACCAGTCAGGAAAAAGTCCAGCTGGTCTTTGGCGACTTCAATGAAGTTATGAATGTCAGTCTCATCAGTTGGAAACATTTTTTCCAATTCACTTTTAAGATTAGTTTTGAGGTAATTCCACATTTCATTCATGGGAGCTTTCAGAACATCTACCGCTTCAGGATTTTCCGCCACGATTTCTTCAAAGGCCTTTTCAAAAGGCATAGGCTTTTCAGCACAGAGGGCGCCTAGCATGAAGGCCTTAACTTGCATTTCAGGCATGTCGAGTTGAGTGGAGTCGATGTGGTCTTGAAGTTTCATAGGTTTATACCTCGTCTTTTTCAGTAATAATTACCAGCTTTGGAACTTTTCCACCACCAATAATAATCAAACAGGCATAATCCGGCCCTATGAAGAATGCAGCACAAATAGCATCATTTGTTTTACTTGGAACGAAAGTAACCCTCTTTTGCTTCTTTTTCAGGGACTTTCTAGAACTTATTTTTTAAAGGGATCTTCAATCTTTTCACCGTTCTGAAGTCGCCAGATTTTCACAGCGCGGATGAAAACATTGTAGGCAGCGAGTGCAGAAACCACAAATCCATGTGTCCCATCCAGAATACCCAATCGCCAGAAATAGTGTCTTAAGAAGCGTCCGAAGGGGCGGAAAAAGAGGTAGAGGATCCCAATCCTGCGGCCGGATTTTTCGAACTTATGATAACGATCCAGGGCACCCCAGGTAGTGTAGCGATCGGCCTTTTTAAGATAAGATGTCACGTCTTTATAGGTGTAATGAATGAGCTTGTGCTTCAGGATACTGATGGGACCCTTTGATTCGATCTCGGCGTGAACATGCTTATTCTGATAGCGACATTCCTCTTTTTTAAAGAGCCTGATGACTTTATCCGACTGCCATCCTGAGTAATCAATTCTCTTCCCCATGAAGTGATTGCGCCGGTAGATCCAGAAGCCGGAATATTTTGTTCCACTCTTCAGGATGCCCTTGATTCCTTCCACCAGTTCCTTTGTGGGTCTTTCATCCGCATCCAGGAGAAATATCCACTCGTGAGAGGCCTGAGGAATAGTCCAGTTTTTCTGGGCCGCTGAATGCTCATACTCGTGCTGGAGCAGACGGACCTGTGGAAAAGTCTTTACGATCTCCACAGTTTTATCCGTGGAAAAAGAGTCCACTACAATGACTTCATCACACCATAAAACGCTTTCAATGGCGTCCTTGATGTTTGATTCCTCGTTGAATGTCGGAATAATAGCTGTGATTTTTTGCATAGTTTGCATAGTATTAATACAATGAGTTTAACGTATGACACACACCACGTCTAAAAATATTCTTATCATCCAGACCGCTTTCATTGGAGATACTATTCTTGCGAGCCACTTTGCCCGTGCTGTCAAAGAGCAGTATCCTGAGTCAAAGATCCACTTTTTCCTCCGAAAGGGGAATGAGTCCGTCATTCAGGGTCTTTCGACCATTGAAAAGACCTGGATCTGGGATAAGCAGGGTGGGAAAACCAGAAATCTCATGAAGCTCATCGGGGAGCTTCGAAAAATTGATTTCGACATGGTTTTTAATTTGCACCGGCATTTCAATTCCGGACTAGTTTCAGCGATGGTGAAGTCCCCCTTTAAGGCCGGATTTAAGCAGAACCCCTTGAGCTTTTTTTATACTCATAAAGTTGATCATAAAATTCCTGATCCACGGGGATGGCATGAGGTTCAGAGAAATCTGGAGCTCCTCCCGGGATTTCAAATTGGGGATAACTCCAAAAGTTACAAACCGGAACTTCCACTATCCCAGAAGAACTTTGATAAAGTTTCTCCCTATATCACAGATAGCTATTTTGTCATTGCTCCGGCATCTGTCTGGTTTACCAAGGCCTGGAGTGAAAAGAAGTATCGGGAATTAACCACTCATCTGGTTAAACTGGGGAAAGTTTATTTCATTGGAGCTCCTTCAGATAAGGAGCTTTGCGATCGCATTCGGAAAGATCTTCCGGAAACTGAGAATCTTTGCGGGGCCTTGAGTCTTCTGGATTCAGCGGCCTTGATGAAAAATGCCCGCAGGGTCTTTGTGAATGATTCGGCTCCTCTTCATCTGGCGAGTTGTGTGAACGCTAAAACTACTGCCATCTTCTGCTCCACCATTCCCGGATTTGGATATTCCCCTCTTGCCGACGACTCAGTTGTCATTGATGTAGGGAGCCTTGAATGCCGCCCATGTGGTTTACATGGGCATAAGGAATGTCCTCTTGGTCATTTTAAATGTTCAGAAGATATTGATGTCGCACGAGTCAGTGCAACAATTGAATAGAACTGATTTTATCCTCCAGATAGTGTTTTAATTCGAGCTCAGGAATTCTTCCCTGTATAAAACGCAGATCTTGTCGCACTAAATCTTTTACCACTTCATGCTGTTCGGAAAATCGAAGAATGTGATCATATCCCTTCTTTAAGAGTAGGTGTGTGTCCATCGGGATAAATATCAGAACTTTATTTTCATCCAGGTGAACGCGGTTACGAATAGGCGCCTCCCTTAAGTACTCAAGCATGATGGTGGTAATGGAATGGATGGCCTCCATAGCGGTAGAGGGATCGTTAATTCCAGGAGAGAGGGCCTTCAAGGCAATATCCGAGAGCTTCTGAATCCCATAACCTGGGTCCTGGGAGATTGTTCTGGAGGAAGAGATCTCGATTATTTTTTCCAGCCTTTCAATCGTCTCATCCTTTATCGGCTTATCACTCCAGACACTCAAAAGCTCCATATCTTTCTGAATGTAATCCCCGGGCACTTTATGAAAATGAATTTCCCAATTGGGAATTTTAAGCTTCTCAGAAAGCTGCTTCCAGTTAACAGCATCCACGTATCCAACCTTTGTGGCCTTAAGGATCTGACAATAGGGAAAAGCTTTCGTTCTTATGGCGCTCTCCTTGTGAGAATGTTCCCTGTCCTTGATGACGTTTTTTAAAGAGGAAAGCGTCTCATCATAAATATCCTTGATGATTTGAGTTGATTGGATAGAGGTGGTGATGTGATGAATGAAGAGAATAAGAAACAACAGACATGCGATGGATAAAATACCAGCGAAGGCCACAGCAAGCCGGGGAATGGGATCCTCCGCTGTATTGTTCTGACCGATATTCATCAGAAGAATCAGACAGTAGGCAAATGTCCCGACAAATACTCCTAACACCACCTGGGCCATCTTTGATCTGGTAAAATTGGCAACTACTCTGGGAGTGTATTGCAGTGACATTTGTTCAATGACCAGGACAATGACAGAAAAGACTACGCCCAAAACTGTCATGATTGATGTAGCAATTGAACTTAATAAAAGTCTCACGGCCTCTGGTCTAGCTTCTAAAAAGAATAATTCCTGAATGAAGAGATTCCTTGAGACGATTTCAAATTGCATCAAATAATACAAAAAGGCGATGAGAGAGATGGTTATCGCTACAGGTATGAGCCAGAAGTGGGTCGTAATCTTTTCCAGTAATAAGGCAAATCTTACTTTCATTGGGTTTTATATTAACTCCACAAAATAAGATGGCATTTCTCATGGCTATAATCAGGAGTTTTTATCTCTGCATTAGTTTAAGGCCCGCATGTTGTTATGTTGAATCAAGCAGGACAGAATGCTCTAAAAGGAGATCGTAATGGAACTCTTCGGCATAAGACTAGTGGGCTTCAATCCTGAAAATTTACAAAAACTTCTCCTTACTTTTTTCTCCCTTTCTATTTTGTACCTCATTAAGAGACTCATAAATAATCAAATCACCAAGCTTCCGCGGGAAAAAGAAAAAGAGAGAGTAAGATTCTGGACCAGACAGGGCCTGAATCTCTTCTTTGCTCTGGCAATGCTCATTGTTTTCTTATCCATTTGGTTTGATGATCCCCGAAGACTCACCACTGGTCTTGGTCTCGTTACCGCCGGTCTCGCCTTTGCTCTACAGAAAGTTGTGACTTCTTTCGCCGGATACCTCATCATTATGCGCGGAAACACTTTCAGCGTCGGAGAGAGGATCACCATGGGAGGAATCAGGGGGGATGTCATTTCACTCGGGTTCCTGCAAACCACAATCATGGAGATGGGGCAGCCGCCTTCTGTTCAGGGGGCCAATCCCGCCATGTGGGTGAGGGGAAGACAATTTACCGGAAGAATTGTGACCGTCACGAACGATAAAATTTTTGAAACACCGGTTTATAATTACACGAGAGATTTCCCTTATATCTGGGAGGAGATATCTATCCCGATAAAGTATACGGCCGATCGAAAGGCCGTTGAAGAAATCTTGATCGAGACAGTAAAAAAGCACACCCAGGAAACCTATGAGAAGAGCGAAGACAACAGGTACTTGTTAGAAAGCAGATACGGTGTTCGAACAGAAGATATCCTGCCAAAAGTCTTTTATCGGCTCACTGATAATTGGCTGGAACTCACAGTCCGGTTCATCACAGAAGAACACGGCATCAGGGATGTGAAAGATCAGATTTCCAGAGGCATCATTGAACAGTTTGAAAGCCGTGGAATTGAAGTCGCGAGCTCAACCATGGAAGTTGTCGGACTCCCAAGGCTGCAGCTGGATATGGGCCAAAAAGAAATTATTTTTTCAGAACGCGACCAAGCTTCCCGTCATCAGTAGAAAACCACAGGTATCCATCTGGTCCTGTTCTCACCTGGCGAAATCTCCAGCCCAGGTCTTTTAGAAGTTCTTCCTGATCTTTCACTTTCGTTCCATCAAGAATAACTCTTCGAATATGTTCCCCTGAAAGAAGTCCCAAGAACATGTTTCCTTTCCATTCAGGCATTTTATCCCCTGTGTAGAAAGTCATACCTGACGGAGAGATGGATGGAACCCAGTAATGAACAGGTTCTTCCATTCCTTTTTTCTTTTTTCCTTCACCGATCTTGCCACCGGTGTATTCTCTTCCGTATGTGATCACTGGCCATCCATAATTATTTTTAGGCTCAATAAGATTGATCTCATCTCCCCCTTTGGGTCCCATTTCTGCCACCCAAAGTTCCTCTGTGCCAGACCTCATGGACATCCCCTGAGGATTTCTGTGACCATAACTCCAGATTTCAGGTAAGGCGTTCTTAACACCAACATAGGGATTATCCTTCGGAACACTTCCATCTTCATTTAGACGTATGATCTTTCCGATGTGAGTATCAAGTTTTTGCACCCAGGGTCTTTCTCCTCTTTCACCGATTGAAAGAAAAAGATGTCCCTTTCCATCAAACACCACTCTCGAGCCATAGTGATGGGTGTTGGAGCTCGCTGGTTGGGCGGAAAAAAGTTTTTCAAATGTAAGCTCACTTCCATCGAGCTTTCCTCTTCCAAGAGCTGTCGTGGATTTGTCTTCTCCGACTTTTTCAGAGTAAGTGAGATAGATATAACCATTAGTGGGATGAACCTTCACATCCAGAAGCCCCCCTTGCCCTTCATCCAGAACTTTGGGCGTACCTGAAATCAAAGTAAGGGTTTTTGTTTTAGGGTCAAAAAGATAGAGGTTTCCGCTTTTCTCAGAAAAAACAACTTTTCCATCTTTTAGAAAATCAAATCCCCAGATGACTTTTTCCTGAGTAGCGAAAATCTCAGTTTTATAGTCGTCACTAAAAGAGTTAAAGGAAAAGAGTAGAACCAGAAAGAATGCGAGAGTAATAATGTTTTTCATGCACGTACTCTAGCATTTCCAAAGAAAAAAAGCCCCTTGCGGGGCTTCTTCAGATGACTTTAATAAATTCTTCTTTTGGCATCCGGATTCTGGGCCCGTAGAGCCCTTTCTTGTCACGTTTCCCTACCGCAATGCCCATGACAATTTCTGCGTTCCTTCCCAGGCCAAGAATGTTTTTAACTCTGCAGGAGTCAAGGCCTTCCATGGGGCAAGTGTCGAAACCGTGAGCGGAAAATCCCATCATGATATTCTGACAGGCAAGGGCCGTCGTTTTATGGGCCCATACTCTCATATCCGCCCGGGACATAGGCTCTCTGGGAATAGGACGAAATAGTCCAACGAGGGTGGCAAAGATTCTCTTCCCAAATCCGAAGATACTTAATGGCCCCTGTGAGTATGCGACTGGAACCAGCTTTTCATAATAGGCGATGGCCGGAGCAGGAACTTTTTCCTGCTTTTTGAAATAAGCGATCATTTCTTTTCTTACTCGCTTCCAACTGTTCAGACGGGCCACACATACGATGAGTTCCTGCGCGGTTCTGGCGGCCGGCTGATTGAGACATGCCTTAACCAGCTCAGATTTTTTTTGTGGATCTTTTACCCAGTAGAATTCCCAGCATTGAAGATTAGAAGAGTTCGGTGCAAGGAGTGCCCAATCAAGGACCTGCTCCATTACAGCTTGAGGAACTTTCTCATCAGTGAAGACTCTGATCGATCTGCGGTTCTGAATGATTTTCCCGAATTCTTCCGGTGAAGTAGCATTCATTTCTTCTGAGTAGTGAAAATCAGGAGCTTTGGTAAAAATTTCGGAAGGGTTTTCCATTCATTTTCTCCCGGATTGAGATATATTAAGAAGACAATTTTAAAACCTAACCTTATCATTTTATAGAACCGGGAACGAGGTGACAAATGTCGAAAATTTCTTTAGATCGACTTGAAAAAGCTCTTGGCACATTGAAGCAAGGTTATAAGTTGAATCCTTCCGAGTTGGAAAGAGATGGACTCATTCAGAGGTTTGAATATTCCGTGGAACTATGTTGGAAAACAGCTAAAAAAGTACTTTTAAATTCAGGCATTCAGGTTGATTCACCTAAAAATGTTGTCAGAGAGTTGGCCAACCTGGACTGGATTGATAATCCTGAAGATTGGATTGATTATATTGATAAAAGGAACGAGACGAGCCATATCTACAATGAAGAAGTTGCTAGTCGCATTTTTTCAGTCATTGGAAAATTCATTGGAGACTCTGAAAAGTTATTGAACAGTCTTAAGGAAAAAATCAATGAGTAATTTTGGGCTGTCACCAGACCAAATTAAACTCATTAAAAATGCGATTCAATCAGTTTTTGGACCTGATAAAGACTTGAGGGTTTATATCTTTGGCTCAAGGGCGACAGGAAAAAATAGAAAATTTTCCGATATCGATCTAGCCTTTAAATCAAAAGACAAAGAGATCAATAAGAAAATATCTTTATTGAAAAATAAGCTTGAAGAGTCAAGCTTGCCCTATAAATTCGATTTGATTAACTGGAATGAAATTCTTCAGGCATACATGCCACAGATAAAAAAAGAAAAAAAAGTTTTTTGGTCCGAAAAAGATATCATAATTACTTCCCCCTGGAGATTGTGTCCTGTGGGATATCATTGGGTGAAAGAACATTTAAAATCAGGTAACAAGGATTCTACGGACCCTCATTGTAGAAGGAATCCTTCAGGAAAGGATATTTTAAAGTCGGATGAAATCATAAAGATCTCTGAATTAGAAATATTTAAAAATCCTCCTGTTAAAGCTTCTTCAAATGATATGGGATTTAGAGGTAAGGATAAAAAGTATGATTATTATATTAATGGATGGTGTGCTTATTGGAATGAAACTCTAAAGCCAGATTTAAAGATTGACCCCAATATTGTAAAAGCTTTAATTGCCACCGAGTCAAGTTTTGAAGAAAATCCAAAGCGAACGGCAGGGCGTACTGCTATTGGGATAACTCAGTTGATGCCTAAGACAATTACTTATTTATCTTCAAGATCAAAAGAACTCAAAGATCATTATGTTGAAATATCAAAGAAAGATGCTTTTGATCCAAATGTTAACATTGCAGCTTCGATAAGATGGATTTTTAGAAAATATGAAATTATTAAAAGGAAAAAGGACATAACCTGGTTTGATGTAATAGAAGAATATAAGGGTATCAGAAATCAGAGAGGACCTGTAAGTAATCGTATAAGAGATAGATTCAAAGAAGAGTATTTGAAGTTGGTACCAGATGGGAATCTTTAGTTTAATCTTTCTTTCTTTAAACGTAGCTTTTGCAACAGTAAAAGTTAATTACATGAATCGCAGATTCATGTGGATAAAAAGTTCAACCAATTTCGTAAAAGCTCGCTTAAGTCATCCTAAGGACGGATTATCAATTTGTTGGATTGAGGTCAAAACACCAGTAGAAGAATTTCATTTCGTCACGAGAAGAGCTTTACCTTATTCAACATGCCTTCACCACGTCCTCAAAATCAGAAAGCTGATTTCTGACAGTAAGACCGTTGAAATTATAGGCAATGGAGCTTTAAAAGACAGTAATAAGCAAAAATCCTATTCTTCAAGTTGGGAGTTAATTAAATCTGATGAAAAATGTATCGGATATTTTGGAGATTGTGAAAATTTTGAAAAGAGACATCCTGAATGGCAAGACTGGAAAGCTAAGGGAATTGATCCAGCCATTTACCCTTAACTCAACAGATGTTGAAAATCATCCATGGATAACTTACCGCTGAAGTACTGGTCATCGTCCTCGGCCATGAGGTCGCGGAAAAGTTCCCGCTTACTCTGCTGAAGAACAAGAACTTTTTCTTCCACGGATTCTTTAATGATAGGGCGGTAGACAGTGAGTTTGTTTTCCTGTCCAATCCTGTGAGCACGGTCAATGGCCTGTCTTTCGACGGCCGGGTTCCACCATGGATCCATGAGGAAAATGTAACTCGCAGCAGTTAAGTTAAGTCCGAAGCCCCCGGCCTTGAGTGAAATGAGGAAGATCTGGGCGTCACCGTTTTGAAACAGTTCAACCTGCTCAGATCTTTTCTTGATGGTCTGAGATCCGTCGATACGGGCATGTTTCCACCCGGCAACACGGATCTTATTTTCTATCATGTCCAGATAAGTCGTGAACTGGGAGAAGACCAGGGTCTTATGTCCTTCATTCACAAGTTGCTCCAGATTTTCCATCAGAAAATCCACTTTAGTTGAATGAAGCTCAGGCTGCTTTTGCCACAGGCAAAGCTGTCTCATTTCCAGCAGCGACTTCAGAACTTCGCCGTAGCGTTTTGCCCCCGGGGCCAGCATGTTGGCGCGGACGGCGTTGAGCTTTTGCTGGTAGAAATTTCTTTCCTCATCCGTGAAATCAAGGAAGACGTGGTTTTCAATCTTTTCCGGAAGCTCTTTTAACACCTGATCTTTGGTTCTTCGAAGGATGAATGGTTTCACGGTTCTTCTGGCGAGAAGCCGGTTCTTGTTCTTGGAAGTTGATCTCACAACTCCGAGATCTCCCCAGACTCCAGGAACACAAAGGTCCATGATGTTGTAAAACTCCGATAGATCATTTTCAACGGGAGTACCGGTCAAACAGATTCTGAACTTGGCCTTGAGCTGTCTTGCTGCATTGGCACCCAGTGATCGGATGTTCTTTAAGTGTTGAACTTCATCGAAGATCAGAATGTCGAACTCATCCTCTCCTAATGTGGAGAAAGACTCTTTCTTCATGAGACCATAGGAAGTGAGAATGACCTTGGCATCGGTTTTAAAGTCACGGTCATCACCATAATAAATAGAGTAGGTGAGATCGGAGAATTTCTCGAGTTCGTTGCGCCAGTTATGAAGGATACTCACCGGGCAGATAATGAGAATTTTTTTCACCTTATCCTTCAGAGTCTGAAGAAGCATGATGGTCTGGAGAGTTTTACCAAGACCCATATCATCAGCGAGACAGGCCCCGAATTTGTGCTCGTATAAAAACCTTAACCAGTTGTAGCCAGCGAGCTGATAGGGACGGGAAATTTCTTTGTAGCGAGGATCCACATCATATTGAGGCATATCCTGCATAGTCATGATCTTTTCGCAGAATTTTTCCTCTTCAGGAGTTAGAGCTCCTTCGATACCCAGGCGCTTCAATTCAAAAAGTTCAAATATCCGGGACCGTTGAAGGAAGAGACCAAACCGGGAAAGACCCTTGTTATGCTCCTTCTTTTCGCCTTCAAACTTCGTGTAACGCTTCATGAAGCGCAGAAGATCTTTCTGTTCGTCAGAAAGAAGGACTAATCCTTTACTCGACAGAAGGAAATTATCCGTGATCTCAGCATTCTTGATCACGTCGAGATCGTCATCACTGACTACGAGGTCGAGCTGGAACCAGTCCAGTTTCTCTTTATTCCTCTCAAAACGAATCGTGCTCTTCCATGTCCGGATCTGTTGCTGGTCATAGAAGATGGGAATCTTCAGTGGCGTGAGCTGCTGGTAAAAATTCGTCACACCTTCCAGGAGATTGTTCTTCGGAATCTGGAAAATAACTTTTCTTTCATCCTTATAATAAAACGAAGTCTTGAATCCAATTTCAGTGAAGCTATCCAGAAAGGCCATGAAGACTTTTCGGAACACTTTGGTATTCAGCATGAAAACTTTCCGGAAAGTCGGATCGAAGAAAGGCAGCTCATCATCTTTCATGATGAGATTAATCCATTCTGTCATGATCGCCTTGCGGGAAGCGGAGTGGAGATACTTCTTGTGGAAAAAAGTCTCCCGATCAAAATCTTCAATCAGGGTCTTAAAGAAAAGGAGGGCATCGTTTTTGGTACGGAAACTTCCGGCCCATCCCTGCTCACTCACAAAGAGAAGAAAGGGAGACGGCATCGGAACCATTTTCTGGTCAGGAGTAAAAAGCTCCAGCTCAAGATTTAAGAAGCTCTTTCTCGAGGCGGGATTAATGGAAAAGCGATACTCCATGTCTTCAACGGGAAAACTATCCCAGGACTCGCCCTCAATCAGAAGATCAAGAATGCCCTTCTGCCGAAGCGGCAGGAAGAGTCTGATGAAATCCTGAATGTCGCCAACCTGATCCACGAGCTTCAGCCTCGAAACCAGATCACGCAATTCATTTGGCTGATCATAAGCTTCGCCGGTCTTCCAGTTAAAGAGATAAAGCACATCAAAGATGGAAACTTCTTTTGTTACTTCATCGTCCTGAAGCCAGCTGAAACGATAAGCGTACTTTTCTTCAACATATAAAAGCTCCTGGTACTCTTCAAGCTCCGAGGCCTTAATGAGGTTCACAAGAAGCTTTCCTTTCCACGGCGAAGGCGCCGGAAAGTTCACAACTTTTCTATTGGTAAGAGTGTACTGCAAAGAACTGAAGGTCGAGTTCATCTTCGCACCAGGAATCTGAGGAGCAGCTTTTAACAGCGTCCCATACCGATCGACGTGCACGCCTTCCTGGGCCATGAGGCTCAGAGAAATCGGCTGGCCCGGTCTTTGGTCCTGCTTATTCTGTAGCTCAGAGAACTTAATCAGAAGACTTCCGGTGTGATGACAAGGTTGCGGGAGATTACAAGAACACTGAGTAGAGATTTTCTCCTCTTCCTCAATTCTCTTGAAACTCACCTTGGCTTCATAGTTGGTATTGTTTTCAGCAACAATTCCGGACACGATGAAATAAGTTTCAAAGGTGCCTTTCATGAAAGAAAGAGAAACCCTTCCTTGTTCCACCATCTTCTGGCCAAGAAAAACCACGGCAGGATCATAGAACTTCTGCAGCAGATCCTGTATCGATGTCGATTTATGCGTATATTCCGTCATTAGCTATTTTCCAAAATATTAGTATAGGGGTTTTTCACCAAATTGGCAGTTAAAAGGATGGTAGAAAGTAAAATGCTCAAACAAAAAAGCCCTCTTGCGAGGGCCCTTTATTAGTTATCAAGATATGACTTTAAGAGTTTCGCTCTCGATGGATGGCGAAGCTTGCGAAGTGCTTTCGCTTCGATCTGACGGATACGTTCACGAGTTACGAAGAAATCCTGACCCACTTCTTCAAGAGTGTGGTCTGATTTTTCACCGATACCGAAACGCATACGAAGAACTTTTTCTTCTCTCGGAGTAAGTGTTGAAAGGACAGAACGGGTCTGTTCAGAAAGAGTCACACTCATCACAGCGTCGGCCGGAGAGATGATCTTTTTGTCTTCAATGAAGTCTCCAAGAGATGAATCTTCTTCTTCCCCGATTGGAGTTTCAAGAGAGATAGGCTCTTTAGAGATTTTGAAGACTTTCTTCACTTTATCCACTGAAAGTTCCATCTTTTCGGCAATTTCTTCAGGGGTTGGTTCACGTCCAAGTTCCTGAATGAGTTGTCTTGAAGTACGGGCCAGCTTGTTAATCGTTTCGATCATGTGAACCGGAATACGGATCGTACGACCCTGATCCGCGATGGCACGTGTGATCGCCTGACGAATCCACCAGGTAGCATAAGTAGAGAACTTATAACCACGACGGTACTCGAACTTATCAACAGCTTTCATAAGACCGATGTTTCCTTCCTGAATCAGATCCAGGAACTGAAGACCGCGGTTGGTATACTTTTTAGAGATCGAAACAACGAGACGAAGGTTCGCTTCAACTAATTGAGACTTCGCTTTATCCGCTTTTTCTTCCCCTTTAGTGATGATGTTGTAAACGTTCTCGATATCTTCGAAGGCCATCCCGGCGTCAATGGCTAGACGGCGGAGCTTACGAAGGATATCTTCCTGCGTACGGATCATTTGCTCGATCTTGGCATCAGTAGTGAAAAGGTTACGGGCAAGCTCACGCTTGAAACCGTCATCTTCAAGAAGACGGTCGTAAAGGACTTTGTATTCATCGTCCGTGTTTACTTCGAGGAACTTGTAGATACGTTCCTGCTGCTCATAGAGCTCACGGAACTGGAGATAGTAAGATTTTACCGGCTCTGTGAAAGAGTTGATGATCTTACGGTTGAAAGTGAGGTCAACGAGCTCGTCGCCCACTTTGTCCATGATGTTCTGCTCATCTTTTTCCATCTTCTTGAGTGTGCCGTCTTCGTTCACGATTTGTGTCAGAAGATCTTTCACGTGCTCAACCACTGCGAAGATTCTGTCGCGGGTTTCATGGATTTCTTTTTCAGTGGATTCATCATCAAGACCACGAACCAGGTCTTTCACGAATTCATTCTGCTCTTCTGCCTGAACCACTTTGTTCTTAAGTTTCACGATCTCTTCGAGGGCGTGCTTCGACTTAAGACAAGAAAGAACGATTTCTTTTTCACCTTCTTCGATTTCTTTGGCGATTTTTACTTCGCCTTCACGAGTAAGGAGGGCAACGGAACCCATCTTTTTAAGGTATAGCTTAACAGGGTCACTTGAAGAGGCGCGAAGTTCTGCTTCCTCATCAACAGTAAGAGGGTCTTCTGCGACTTCAGTGCTGCCCTTTTCTGATTCTTCTTCATCGAGTTCAGGGGATTTAACCTGAATTCGGGCCTCTTCAATTTTCTCCATGATCTGGTCAATAGAAGCCGGGTCCACAATATTTGCTGGAATGGCGTCATTGATCTCTTCAGGAGTAAGGTAGGACTGATCCTTTCCTTTCATGACGAGACGAGAGAATTCCCGTGAGTTTAAAAAGGCGACGACAACTGACATAGTATCTCCTAGCACGCAGTGCCTGGATTTTCAGGTCACTGTATTTTTGAGATTCAAAATCTCTTTATCTAGTTTTGAGATTTCACTCAAAATCAAATCAACTTCATTTTGCGTAGGCGAGGACTGTTGTTTAGCAACCAGTTCTTTTCTTTGTTGCCTTAACTGATCCATCCGTAGCATCAAGTGGTAATCCTTAAGCATCCGCTGAATTACCTTATCGTTATATTTATTTCCATACTGAAACAGGGCCGCTGTTCCCACATCGATAACTTCTTTACTGTAACCACCGTACTGGATTTCGTCCTGAACGATGGAAACGTATTCAGCGTCGTCGATTTCCAAATAAATTTTAACGAGCCATTGAATTAGTCTTTTTACCTCATCATGCCCGATAGTGGCAAGAAATTCGTCCACTTTCAAGTGCGTCAAGAACTCGGGATGACAGAGAAATTCCTTCAAAATTAGCTTCTCGCTACTAGTGAGAGGCACCACCACTTGACTTGTACTTTCATCATGCAAATTTCGGGCCTCTTGCTCTTTTGGTGCAAGATTTTCTTCAATGACTTCTAGTTTTGGACGCTCTTCTTTGAAGTGAATCTTTTCTTTTTGACGACTTAAGTGCTCTTTGTAGCTTTCTAAAATTGTAGCCGAATCAGAACGAAGTCCTAATCTTTTGGCCGCATTCACCACTCTTTCTGTGGCAGAAAGGTGCTCCTTCAAAGGCGATACCAATTCAAATATCTGATGCAGAGTATTGAGTTTTAAATCGGTATTTTCCGGGATCGGGGAGGGGAAAAGTTCCTCGATCACCACGTCCAGGTAGATGGGTGCCTTCTCGATGCGCTCGATGAGGGCCAGTCGGCCTTCGTTTATTAGGAATTCATCAGGATCCTTATGAGGTTCAAAACTCAAATACTTCGGAAGAATTCCTACGTGCATGAAGTCTGCATTGATTCTTTCCATGGCCTTTTTACCTGCAAGATCCGAGTCCATTCCAAGATAAATATTTTTGGTCATGTTCGAAAGAAGCCGTACTGAGTGTTCGGACAAGGCCGTTCCCATGGTTCCCACAGTTTGCTCTAACCCAAACTGGTGCATCATGATCACGTCCATGTTTCCTTCCACAACAATCACCTGATCGGCCTGGCGGATGGAATTTTTACCAAAGTAAAAACCAAAGAGGATTGATCCTTTATCGAAGGCAAAGGATTCGCCGGAATTTAAATATTTCGGAACCTGATCTGGAAGAACGGCACGGGAACTGTAACCTCTAATCTGACCTGAGTGATCGTGAATGGGAAACATCACGCGGTCCCGGTAAAAGTCATAATGGCTGTCACGGTTTTCATTATAGCGGATGATGCCTATTTCTTTTGCAACTGTGCGGGCCATGTTTCCATCGGCCCCAGGAAGAGAATCGAGATAGTGAAAAAGAGCATTGTTACCCGGGGCATATCCGATCTGCCATTTCTCCACAGTTTCAGGACTCAGTTTACGTTTCTGCAGAAACTCTGAGTACGGAAGTGGATTGTGAGAGGCCACTTTTTTGTAGAGCTTTACAGAGGCGTTCAAAACCCTGAAGGCCATCTCCACCTTCGGGTTTTTCTTTTTTTCTTTATGATATTCCTCAAAGGGAATTCCCAGGATCCCGCAAATTTCTTTGAGGGCATCCACGAACTCAAGCTTCTTGTAGTTCATGACAAAGGTAATGGAGTCGCCGCCTGCGCCACAGGCAAAACACTTGTACATGCCTTTGGCGTCGCTGACATTCAGTGAAGGTTTGGTATCAGAATGAAAAGGACAAATAGCAAGAAGACTCGCTCCTCTTTTTGTGAGCGAGATATAGTTGCTTACCACCACTGAGACTGGCGACTCTTTAATCCGGTCTTTCAGTTGCTCGTAGGCCACACCTTATCCTTTCAGATTTTTCTGAGTACGATCGATTTAATTAATGTTCCCTGCGATAGGAATATTTTTTCAAACTTTGTGGTAAATTGCGAGAGGAAATGCTCTGGGTATTCCTTCCGCAGGTCCCGTGACTGAAGGAGTACTTCGAATCTTTCATCTCCCTCGATGTGTTTGAGCATCCACTCATAGTAACCATCATGATCAGTTTTTACGAACAAGGTTCCACCAGGTTTTAAAACTTTATGGCAGGCATTCAAAAATGGTTTTTGAAAAAGTCTTTTTTTATGGTGCCTGGTTTTAGGCCACGGGTCCGGAAAAAAGTAAAAGACGCTCTGAACTTCATTCTCGCCGAACATGAACTCCAGTCTTTCGCCCCGGGCACGCAGGTAACGGAAGTTCTTATGTTCGAGTTTGTCCAGTTTCTTGGCGACTGAAAAACTCCGTTTAAACCTGTGATCAAGTCCGATAAAATTCACGTCCGGATACTTCTGAGAGTACTCCATCATGAATTCTCCGTAACCGGTTCCGATCTCAACTTCGATAGGTTTATCGTTTTTGAATAACTGATTCCATTTGCCCACATTGCTCTCGGCCTCTTCGTCCCGAAGGACGAAAGTTTCGAATACTTCCAGTTTGTCGTGGTAAGGATTGTCGTGGGTGTATTTAAAATCCGGGCGATAACAAAAGTTATCGTCGATAGTTTTCTTTAATTTTGTGGTTGTCATAGAGGGGAAATAACAAAAAAACATGGTGCAGTAAAGGTTTAAAGGTTCCAACACACTTTTGGATAGGCGGAGCATAATTTATTCTGCACTGCCTATCCAAAAGTGTGTTGGAACCATAAAAAAGGCCTTCCTTTTTACGGGAAGGCCTGGTTAATCAGATTCTAACGTCTTAGCCGATCAGTTTCAGAGCTGCCTGACCGCTCATGTTGGCCTGCGCCAGTACAGAAGAGCCTGCAGCAGAAAGGATCTGGTTACGAGCTTGCTTAGCAGTTTCCTCAGCATAATCCACATCGCGGATACGGCTATTAGCTGCACTCATATTCTCAGCATAAGTCTGCAAGTTATTCGAGGTCGAGATCAATCTGTTCTGGAGTGAACCTAGAACCGCTCTTTGACCCGAAACTTTTTCAATCGCACCGTCGAGATTCGCAAGAGATTCCTGAGCACCTTCTTTGCTGGCAATTTCGACTGAACTTACACCGAGAGATTCGATTCCTGAATTCAGTTGGCTGGCCTCAAATCCGATTCTATCTTCGAACTCGTTACCTTTTGTACCAATCTGGAACTCATACTTGTCACCGTCGCCGTTCAGAAGTTTCTTCCCGTTGAACTCTGTCACCTGGGAAATACGCTCCATCTCTGACTTCAGTTGCTGATATTCCAAATTCGC
Source organism: Bacteriovoracia bacterium (assembly GCA_046566385.1). Taxonomy (GTDB): domain Bacteria; phylum Bdellovibrionota; class Bacteriovoracia; order Bacteriovoracales; family Bacteriovoracaceae; genus Peredibacter. Next base: position 28,795 of record JBKHWS010000019.1, read on the forward strand.
CAATCCTCTTTCAGTATCACCCACAGTATCAGAAGACGATTGGATCGCTAGTTCGCGCATACGGGTAAGAATGTTTGATGTTTCATTCAATCCACCTTCTGCCACCTGAACCATAGAGATACCATCATTCGCGTTTCTGTTCGCCTGTTGGGCCGAACGAATCTCAGCTTTCATTTTCTCTGAGATTGCTAATCCAGCTGCATCATCGGCCGACTTTGTGATTCGGGAACCCGAAGAAAGTTTCGAGAAACTTTCCTGCGATTCTCTTGTCACCTTGTTTAATGACGTCTGCGCCTGAAGTGAAGCAACGTTTGTGTTAATTCTGAATCCCATAGACTATCCTCCGGTAAAAATCATTCCAACCTCCCAGTCAGATGATGGAGTGTTCAGTTCCATCATTAGGCAACCATGCCATTTGTTGTTTTATTGCCTCATCACCATGATGAAGCGTTGTTGACCAAGCTTTTCGGTGCGTTTTTATCCTTCATGAGGAATATTTTTCCGGCAAAAAGGGGAAAATAAACAGAGTGATTTTGTTGAGTATTTATAAGAGAGAGAAATTTAAAGAGAGTCTGATGAGATGTGTCGGCCATGTTAGAGTGTTGTTAACAATATTTATCTTTTAAAAAGAATTTTTCCACTCCTTCCGGGCCATTTCTCGACGATTTCTTTTAACTTAAGTAAAATTGCACGAAATTCCCTTATTCAAGAGAGCAAGAATGAAAGTTCCCTTCATTGATATCCTTCGTTATGAAAATAATTTCTATGAAACTGTTACCAGCAAGACTGCAGAGTTAATCAAGAATGGTCACTTCGTGGGCGGGCCAGTGGTCGGAGAGTTTGAGGCAGCCGTTAAAGACTACACTAAGACCAAATACTCTCTCGGTTGTGCCAATGGGACAGATGCCATTCAGCTTGCTCTTCGTGCAGCAGGAGTTGAAAAAAATGATAAGGTCCTTCTTCCGGACATGACCTTCTGGGCGACCTTCGAAGCGATCGTTAACGTTGGCGCTGTTCCTTATACCATCGACGTGTCCAAAGAAACTCTTCACCTGACTCTGGCCTCTGTGAAAGAGGGTGTTGAAAAGTTCAATCCAAAGGCCCTGCTCATGGTCCATCTCTATGGATGGGCCTGTCCTGAAACAAATGAAATCAGAAATTACTGCAAAGAGAAGAACGTTCTTCTCATTGAAGATTGTGCTCAGGCGATTGGAGTTAAAATCAAGGGAGAAAGCCTTCTCACCAATGCTCATGTGGCCACCACCAGTTATTATCCGGCGAAGGTTCTTGGGGCCAGCGGTGATGCCGGCGGGATTTTCACAAATGATCAGAAAGTTGCCGAAACATGCAAAATACTTTTGAACCACGGACGCACTGGTCACTATGACCACGGCCTGATAGGATGGAACTCCCGTCTTGGCGCCTATGAAGCTGCATTCATGATTGAAGCTCTTAAACATCTTGATGCACGCATTGAAAGCCGTCGTCATGCATGCCAGGAGTACAGAGAGAAAATAAAAAATCCTGCTCTGAAATTCTTATCTCCATCAGCAGACGTCTGGGAAAACGGATATCTTTCAGTTGCTCTGATGACTCCCGAAACCCGCCCGGCCTTCATTGAATATTTAAAGAAAAACGACATTGGATACGGAACTGTCTATCCGGGAGCGATGAGTGCTCAGCCGGGAGCAACAGCTCATCTCGGTGGGAAAATTTCTCATGGTCACGCTGAATGGATAGCGAAATCCATCATCAATCTTCCGTGCTTTGCTTACATGAAGCAGGAAGAGATTGATTACGTCATTGAAAAAGTAAATCAGTTCAAGGCTTAGGTTTTTTCAGCCACTGCTCGATGATAAGGGCGGCCTTCTTTGCAATCTCAGGATTAGTTTGAATTTTCTGGTTGAGGCGCTCTATGAGCACCTCAACTTTTTTTTTATCCTGGAGGGGAGAGTCTTTTTGTTTCTCCCAGACAATTTTTGGGACTGCCATAAAAATTAAGCAACAGCTTCCGGAGCACGACGTTTGTGAGCAGCAACTTTCGTCATATGCTCTTCGATGATTTCATATAGCTCAAGCTTGGTGGTCTTTGGATCCATCCCCTGAGGCATAACAGAATAGACAACTTCATTGTTCACCTCAGAAAAGATGAACCACTGATTTCCAATCTTCTGGAATAGAACATCCTTAACTGAGTTTTGAACTGTTTTTGTGTTTTTTGAATTTCTTGAAGTTGTCATAAACCCTCCATGGTTTTTCTTTTAGGTGAGCTCACATCCTGTTAGCTCATGTGAATGACTTCTCGGAGGGCGGTGTAGAAACTTTAGGCACTTTATAAAAAAAATGAAAAATTTTTTGGCAGATTTCCTGACTAAATCAGTAGGCGGACTGGATCCCGATATAGGCACCCATGGTGTAGGTTGTACGAGTGGTAAACTCATCATCCGCAAGACTTTGCCACCAGCCGGTCTGGCTGCCTCCGTCCTGGGCAGTATAGGTCGTTGGGAGCCCTACCACCAAAGCTGTTCCAAGGACAAAATCCAGATCCTCAAGAATCTGTTTCCGGTGATACTGAAAGTTAAGCTGAGGGGCCACTGAATAACCTGCATAAACGCGTCCATCTTTTCTTTCATCCAGGGACTGAGTGATGTGATAACGATCGTAAAGATAGATCATGATGGTACCGGAGAGATTTACGCGGTTTTTCTCTCCCTTGAAGGCATCGTAACTGATAGTGGGACCTATGCCCAATTTCAACACTTCTTCTTCCGAAAACTTCCTGTCAGGAAAGGAAAAAGAGTTTGAATAAGTCCTGTAGCCAAATGTTCCACCGATGAAGAGTCTGTTGTTGTAATCACCAGGGGCCTCTTTCATCAGAGTGAAATTAACTTCTACCGGACTGGCGTAACCTTTCCTTGTTATCGGGTCACTGTAAGGATAGCTTTCAAATGAGGGCTGGGTAATTCCTGCAATGAATTGCCCGCGGTAACCGGATGGATTTTTCAGTGGGTAATTTCTTGGAAGAGGTTCCTCGAGGCGATAATCGGTTGGATCATGGGCGGTGATTTTCTGGCCGAATTCCCGCGAGTCTTCAAAGTAGACATAAACATGTTCCGATAAAACATAAACAGTCTGACCTTGCCGGTCTATGGTCGGGATGAATTCATCTTCAACATAATAAGTGTTCTTACTCTCTCCTTGAAACAGTGGATCTTCATTATATTCAGAGGTCTTTTTTAACTGTTTTTTCAGTTCGGCAAGCTTTTCAGGAGCAGGAGCATACTGATCCATGGCCGGATCATTTCCGATCGAGGGATGCACTTTGATAACATCACCCTTTCTTAAATACTGAACAACGGAAGCATCGTAAGCCGGGTGCTTAAACATGGGAGCTTCAAGAACTGTCACAACGGCTTCAAGCGCAAATGCAGAAGGAGCAATGAAGAAAAACAAGAGTAAGTACTTTTTCATTCAAACACCTGGGCAAATGACAGACCAAAAGATTTATTCGTTTCATTGGAGGCCTCTACCTGGACTGGAGCTGTTTGATCTTTGAGGTTCAGCCACTGCGACTGCAGATAAAGGCCCAGGACGAATTCTCCGTAGCGATTTTTAATCGGTCTCTCAACTGAAACAAGAAGATCAGCAGAGTTAAATTTAAACGTGACACTTCCTGCAGTGGTTTCGGCCGATGCCCTGGAAAGAGGGCTAACCCGGAATTGCGTCTGAAATCTCAGAGGATGACCAGCGATATCAAATTCCCTGGTTTTAAACTGAGGGCCAAAAGAAAAGGAAGAGTAAAGAATCTGTCCCCCTGAACTTAATTCATAGGAAGCTTTTTCATAATGAAGGACACCTCCCGCCTTGATGGGAAGTTTCCACTGAGTGAAAAAATGAAGTCCGAATTGATTACTGATCCCGCTCCTTGCCGCATTGTCATTTAACAGGTCGCTCATGTAATCACCCTGAACGAAACCGGCATAAAATGAAGCTTCAGGAGGAATTGAAAGTTTTTTGTCATATTCTGCCCGCACGATGTTGTCCGGGGCGGGAGTATAGCGGTGTGGAGGAACGTAGAGGGTGAGTTCTTCCTTCAGAGGTTCAACTGCTTCACCTCTTATTTTCCATTTCACCTCACCATCAACTTCCCGGAGATATTTAAAACCCTGCTCATCTTCCTTATTGAAATACTTCACGTAGATCATCCGGGAAGTCTGATAGAGTTTATTGTCAGGGATATGGCTTAGAGTTGCGCTTTCTTTTATGGCCCCATAAGAAACGCCGCTGTCTTTAATTTCATCGAGTGAAATAACTCTTTTCGGTGGTAGAAACCTGCGGTTTTGTCTTTGATAATCCACATCCTCTCCTGACATAGAGTAGCCCTGGAATTCAGGTAACTCTTCATCAAGTTCCTTTATGGCGGATAAATCAACCTGAGCATATGCCGTAGTGATGAGAAGTGGTAAAAACCAAATCACTCTTTATCCCATTTCTTCAGAAGGTTAACTGACTTCTGGAGAGCTTCAAAGTTGGATTCAAACTTAACAATCCCTTCCTTGATCTCACTCAGAGGAACCCACCTGAAGTTAGAATGTTCATGGCCATCCAGTTTAACTTCCCATTTTCCATCCAGGACGATGAGAAAGCTTTCTTCATGCACATTGCGTTCTCTTAGATCTATGAAATCAAAACGAAGATTAAGATTTATGATGTCGACAATTTTATCCAGGGGAAGATTCGTCTCCTCCATTGCCTCACGAAGGCCCCCTTCTTCAAAGCTTTCCTTCTCTTCCAACTTTCCCGTAACGTTTTGCCAGAATAGCCCCCGCCGTTCATTGGTTTGAAGTAGTAAAAAATGAAAAGAATGACTAGCTTCGTCAATCGCTGCTAGAACCATCTGAGCTTTTTTTGTTTTATTCGCCATGATTTATTATGAGCGACAAGATCAGGAATGTCCAAAATCTCTAGTGAGATTTTAAGGAGTTTGCTCTGCGTAGCCGACTCACTAACTCAACTTATAAATTGCGTCATATCTCTCAATTTGATATGTAAAAGGGATGAATGATTTCAATGCAATAATTCTTACGATAGCACAGTCATTGCCTGGCTTTCTGTTGGCAATTGTCGTGCACGAAGCATCCCATGCCTGGATGGCAAATCGATTCGGTGATCCAACTGCTAAAAATCAAGGTCGTCTCACGTTAAATCCGGCGGCCCACTATGATCCATGGGGAACTGTGTTCTTCCCATTGTTGGGGGCCTTTACTGGTTTTGCTATGATTGGATGGGCCAGACCGGTTCCGATAGAAGTGAGAAATTTCAAGAATATCAGATCCGGTATTTTCTGGGTAAGTTTCGCGGGACCTCTTTCCAATCTTATCCTTGGTACTTTATCAGCTCTTCTTCTTGCGATCGTTGCCACCCAGGTTCCCAATGACTGGGACTTCTACATGATTACGATCAAGATGCTCCGATTCTCAGTTTTTATTAACTTCATTCTCGCATTCTTTAATCTGATTCCGCTTCCTCCACTGGATGGATCCAAAATGATTTCATCTTTCCTAAAAGGACGAGCGCTCTATAAATACGAAAGCATAGCTCAGTACACTCCGATGATCTTTCTTCTGGTTGTTGTACTTAGCATGATGGGAATTCATACGCTCGGCTATGTACTGTTGCCTGCCCAGACTCTTGCGAATTATCTTATGTTCTCTTTCCTTGGAATCTTCGGAGGTATCGGATGACCGAAAATGAAATTCTGGTAAAGATTGATCGCTTCGACGGTCCCCTCGCACTCCTTCTCCACCTGGTTCAGAAAGAAGAAATGCGTATTCAGGATCTGGAACTTAACACCATTACCAATCAGTACCTTGAATACCTGCAGAAAATGCAGGACCTGAACTTTGACGTGGCAGGTGAATACCTATTCATGGCCGCAACTCTTCTGTACCTAAAGTCACAAACCATCGCTGACGAATCCCAGGATCAGAACCTGATTAAGATTCAGGCAGGAGAGATGGGGCTGGAAATTCAGACTAAGGGAGAGTTAATCAAGCGTCTTGAGGAACTTGAGCGCTACCAGCGCCTTGGTCAAAGACTGTGGGGGCTTCCTAAAAAAGGTCACGAGATTTTTGTAAAACCAAAAGTTGACCGTAAGGCCATCGAGAACTCCATTCTCACACCGATTGATCTTCAACAATTAACTGAAACCATGATGGATCTTATCCGTCGTGAGAAAAAGAAATATGCTGTTGTTAAGCGCGACCGTCTTTCAATTAAAGAGAAACTGGTGCGCCTTAAGTCTCTTCTTAAGGAAGGCGAGACAACTCAGTTTGATAAGCTTCTTGATGAAAATGAAACAGGAATTATTGATAAAGTTATAACGTTTATTTCCCTTCTTGAGCTTGCCCGCTTGAAAAAATTACAAATCTTCCAGAATGAAGATAAGGGCAACATTTACATCGAGGTAAAGGAAAGCTTAGATTCCTTCGACCCTGAGACGGCAAATGGTTTTGAGCCTGAAGGTGAAACAAATGCAGTTAGCGCTCCTGCGACAGCAGAAGCTCCGATCCAATAAGGAAGTGTTATGGATTCTATGAACAACGACATTAACTATGAATGGGATCTTTCAGTTGAAGAAGCCGCTGCTAATGAAATTGCAGTAGTCGCTCCTGATGTAGGAGAGTTCGTTCTTGAGCTGAATCATTATGATGAGAAGGCCCAGGAAGACATGCTTTGGCAGGCAAGAACCGGTCTCAATCCTGACACTCTTTGTGGCGCCATTGAAACAATCATTTTCATGTCAGATAAACCTATCTCCATTCAGAAGATCAAGGCCCAGATTGATAACGAACTTCCTTTGCGTGTGATTCATGAATCTCTTTCTAAATTACAACTTGGATACGAAGAAAAGCACCACGGTGTCCGTCTGGTTGAAGTTGCAGAAGGGTATCAATTCCGTACTAAAGCAACTTATTCAAAGTTTGTTCAGAATCTCTTTAAAGTGAACTCTCTGGTTCTGACTCCGACTGCCCTGGAAGTCCTTGCGATCATCGCCTACAAACAGCCGGTTTCTAAAACAGAAGTTGAAAAAATCAGAGGAGTGGATTCTTCTCATATCATTCGTGCTCTTATGGATAAGCGCCTGGTGAAAATCACCGGCCGCTCTGAAGAGCTTGGTCGACCATCTCTCTTTGGTACAACTGAAGAATTCCTTGAAGTCTTCAACCTTGCTGATATCTCAGGACTTCCTCCTGAGTATGAGCTCGAAGAAATGGCGACAAAAAATACCATCGGTACAATTGCTGACATCAAATCCGTTGTCTTCCGTGGTGAGCACCTGAAAAAATTCAGTGTCGATGAAACTGAAGAGCTTGATCAGCTTTCAGAAAGCATTAACCTCATTTCCCCTGATACCAGCTTCACATCTCTTTTAAAGACTGAAGAGAAGAGAAAGACAGATGGCGAGACTCTTGTCCGTAAATCTGCCTTCGATATTCTTGAAGACTTCGTGAACCGTGAAGAGTCACTAAGGCAAAACCTTGCGGCCATCACTTCTGAAACTCTCATGAATGTTGTTGAGCCTAAGGTGGTAGATATCTCAGTGGAAGGAGCGATTTATAATGCTCCTGAGATTGATGAAGAATTTGAAGCCTTGAGAGCGAAAGATATCGCTGATGCTCATGCTGAAAATCTGGCAAAAGAAGCGGAAGAGTTGGAAAAGGCCCTGGACCTGGCATTTGAGCAGTTAACTGGGGAAAAAATTACAGAAGGCGAGATGGATTTTGATGTTGATAGCAATATCGACAACTTAGATCTATCAATAAACGAAGCAATTCTCATGGGTAAAGACTTTGGTCTTGACCTGGCGTTCCTAAACGAAGTATCAGTACCAGCTATAGAGACTGAGGGCGAATCTGATTCCTAGTTTTAGGAATCGCCCTCCTTCTCTGTTTTTACATATATAACTGCCGGGAGGCAGATAGGAGTTTCAAATGAAAAAGTCACAAGACATTTCTATTCGTTTACAAAAATTCATGGCCGATTGTGGAGTTGCTTCAAGAAGAAAAGCTGAAGGCTATATTCTTGATGGACGAGTCACGGTCAATGGCAAGATTGTCACTGAGCTAGGAACGAAAGTTAACCCAAAAACTGATACCGTAGAAGTTGATGGAAGCACGTTAGAGTTCTCGGCCATTGATAAGGTCTACATTGTGATGAATAAGCCTCGTGCTTACATCACCACACTTTCCGATCCTGAAGGCCGTCCAACGGTCATGGAACTGATCTACGGAGTTAAGCAGAGAATCTTCCCTGTTGGCCGTCTTGATTATCTTTCTGAAGGTCTTCTCATCCTTACTAACGATGGTGATCTTGCGAACATGATCATGCACCCGAAGTATGAAGTTGAGAAAGTGTATGAAGTAAAAGTTTTTGGCCATGTTAATGAAGCTCTTCTGGCAAAAATCAGAAGAGGGGTCATGACCGAAGACGGTCTTATGAAACCAAAATCTGTTCGAGTCATTGAGCAGCTTCCGAATAAAACCTGGCTCGAGTTCCGCCTGAATGAAGGGAAGAACAGAGAGATCAGAAAAATCTGTGATGCTGTCGACCTGACAGTGGATAAGCTCAGAAGGGTTGCGATTGAAGGGTTAAACATTCAGTCACTTCCAGTCGGCCAGTACATGTTCACAACCAGAAAAGAGCTTTTAAAGGCCCTTGGTCTTAATGAACATGGAGAGAAGGTTACTCTACGTAAGTTTGTTTCCTCTAAGAAAACGCTTAACGTTGCCAAGGTCGCAAAAATTGTTTCTAAAACAGCTCGTCCTGCTGATGATAAGAAGTTTCACAGCTTCCGAAAGGAAAGTTATTATGAGACAGTTGCATCTATAAAGGATCTGAAGATGAGACAGGCGGAAGAAGAGGCCACAAAGATGGCCGAAACTGAAGCTGCTGAAAAAGCTGCCCGCTTTGCTAAAACAATGAAGCCATCTTCCAGAAAAGGTTATGGAAATCAAAATTAAAAAAGGGAAAATTTTAGTCTACCGGGTCTATGACATCGGTACTGAAATTAACCTCGATAAAGTTGAAGCGCTCTTTGAGGACAAAAAACTCAAAGAGCGTTTTCGATTGGATCGAAAGCACAACATGTCACTCATCATTTCAAGTTCGCCGGTCTCTGTGCAGCTTGGCTCCATTGAAATGCAACTCCTCGACAAAAGAGTCATCGCCGACGTCATTGCAAAAGTCTGGCATTTCGGAACGGTCTCCCTTTGCTTCCAGTTACCAATAGAAGAGGGAACCACCTGGACCGATCTGGTTAGGACGGCCAACTGGATTGAAAAAGATGATCAGATTGAGCTTCTCGCAAGGGACACCTCCAAGCGGTTCCAGACGGACATAAAAGAAGCCATTTCCATTCCCAGTGAATGGATAATGAATGAAGACTACATCACTTACTTCATTCAGGAGCTGGATGGGCTGAATGGCCCTCTTTCAACTCTTTCAGAAAAAGTAGACATCCCGGCTCTTATTCTTGCCGAATCAAAAGAAGCCCTTTCTGATTATATGAAGAAAGGCATTCTTGAAAACGTCTATCAATACTCCAAAGACGACCTCGTGGTCGTGGACTGGAACTCGGCTTTGGTAATAGAACCTAACGGTTCAATGGACGTTCCGCTGGTCATCGAGTTTGCCCTGAACCAGTTGCTCGAGATGCGCTACTACGACGATCTCCTCGATCAGCGACTCAATACTCTCTACAACGAAGTCGTGGGGAAAAAGAAAGGCCTCTTCTCCAACAAGTACTCGCAGCTAGCGGAAGAAGCGGGACAAATCTATCTCGAAATTTCGGAGTTCGTGGAAAACGTAGAGAACTCATTCAAGGCAGTAGGGGATTTTTATCTCGCCACAATCTTCCGTGCTTCATCACGACGTTTCCGTTTTAATGACTGGGAAAAAAGTGTGAATGAAAAGCTGGGGAATCTGGCAGAGGTCTCAAAACTTCTTCACTCAGAAGTGAACGAGTCGCGGAATCAGATGCTGGAAATTATCATTGTGATTTTGATCGCGATAGAAGTTGTGCCGTTTGTGTACAACCTTATCTATAACTAGTTTAACTTCCTAGTTATCAAGATTCTGGATCTTATTTTCGTCCATGGACTCATTAAGAGTATCAACAGCGAACTCCACGGCCTGATCACCATAGGCCATTTGTGTATTTTCAGCTGCAAAAGTTGAATGCTTTATAATCTCCGCTGTCTTTTTCATCAGCTCAGAACTCGTTTCAAAGAACTCCGACTCTTCATCAGCTGTGATGACGTTCGCGAGTAAAGAGTGGATTGTTTTGATCAGGCGCACTTGAGTAGGGGTGAGTTCTTCAGTGTTCACTTTAAGAAGAAGTTCGTGATTTTTCTGACTCAAGCTTTGCATATTTTTTCCTTATTAAGGGTCCTTTCAAAGTCTTTATCGGGATAATCCCTAGGAAATTTAGCTATTTATGCTGGACTAAAAGATTACGGGTTTTAGCTTTACATTGCGCCAGGGGGGGAGTATAACTACCTTAATTTTCAAGACTTTCTAATCAATCGCGGGATGGAGCAGTCTGGTAGCTCGTCGGGCTCATAACCCGAAGGTCGTAGGTTCAAATCCTGCTCCCGCAACCAAATCTAACAATATCGAAACCAGCAACCTTCTCATTATGAGAAGCGATTTCAATCTTTTTATTTCCACGATAAATACTTAAATCCACAGGGGTTGCCCCCGTGGATTGATTTGGTTTTGCAGTTTCTTCAGCAAAATAAAAAACATGAATTCCATCAGATTCAATCAAAAGTTTATCAAACACAGTTTGAATGAGTTTCTTTCGTAAAGCTGTTGGTGTTTTGGGCCATGCTTTATGGAAACGCTTGATGTTCGTTTCGATATTTTTTCTCAACTCAATTGGATTCGGGCATTCCTCGAATTTGTTGGAAACGATTGCAAGCTGACTTTTTTGTTCATTTCTAAGGAGATGAAGCTCATTAAGTCTTTCACCATATAGTTTGAGAGCAATCCTATCTTCGGTTTCTGTTTGCAAGCGGATGACTCCACGAATGTCCAAGTCGGTTTGTGACAACGCCTTTTCAGCTTCACGCTTTTGACTTAAGAGAGTTGTGTGTCCTGTCGCTTGAATCTCAGAAATTTTGTCTTCAAGGTTATCGAAATAACCTTCTTCAGAAACGACTCTCGCCAAGTGATTAACAACTGTTTCTTCAAGTTCATCAGCACGAATTGTTTTAATCATGCATTTAGTTTTTTTTCCTTCTATTGGACGATGGACATAGTAGCGGAAAACTTGGTCTCTTCCATGTCCTGCTGCTCCCACCATGGAACGTCCACATTCCGTGCAAGTAAGGAGACCTGACAAAAGATAAAATCTTGTTTCACCGGATGAGCGGCGTGTGCGTTCATTTTTTGAGTTCTCATCCAGCATTCTTTGAACAACATAAAAGGTTGTTTCATCAATAATGGCCGGCCAACTGGCCTTCACTAATTGGTAATGTTCATGTGACTTAAGTTCATTCTTAGGGGTGTCTTTGTTGCGTTTATTTACTTCACGCATGCCAATATAAAAAAAGTTTCGGAGTGTTCCAAGCAACATAGGAGAACTCCATTCTGTTGTTGATGTAACTGACCACCGCGAGGATTTGGATTTACTTGGAATCCCCATCTCCCTTAGTTTCGCCGCCGCTTTATAAAGAGAGCCTTCGGAGAGGTATGTATCGAAAATAGTTTTTACATACGTGGCTTCATCGTTATCGACAAGAAGGGTAGCTTTATTCTGGTGATCAAGTTTGAAGCCAAGTGGAACTGTTCCGCCGTTTCTCAATCCTCTCATTGATCTGGAGTGGAAATTCAATGACACTCTTTCAGAGATTTGACGACGCTCGAACTGTGCCAGGTTAATCATATTAAAAAGCATCATTTCACCAGCGGCAGTGGTTGTATCAAATTGCTCTTTGAGTGAGAGAAACTGTCCCTTTGTCTCTTTGAAAAGATCAATCAAGCCACAGAAGTCACGAATGCTGCGTGAGAGGCGAGATAAGTCAGTTACCAAGATCATGTTGATCTTGCCTTTCCTAAGGTCTTTCAAAAGTCTTTGTAGTGCCGGTCGATTAGTGTCTTTCGCAGAGAATCCGTCATCAATATATTTTTCAATAATTGAACCCCAATTAGTTTGTTGCATATTTTTAATATCAACATAGCCAGTCAGACGGTGCATTTGCGAATCAAGTGATCCCTCTGTCCGCAAAGCCTGCTCTTCTGTACTGACACGAATGTAGAGACCGATTTTATATGACATAAGCTTTTTCTTCCTGATTTAGAGTTGGCCTTCCTCGTTTGTGGGTAGAAGCAAACATAAGGGCCAAAATCTTTTGTGCAATTTCCTTTCTTTCTGTTGATGATTGCTTATCCGAAACAGATTTTTTCAAATGAACGCGCATTGGATCTTTAGATGGCTTATTGCCATCCTTGATCTTATTGCGTGCCATAATTTTTCTCCAAAGATGGATGATTTTATTCATTTGCATGAGCAGTAAATTCCTTAATGAAAGCCTTTGCGCGAGCATCAGAGAGAGAATCGAGATATCGTAAAAACCTCACTGTAAGCTTACTAGGTTTTCTAAAGCCAGATTCAATATTTGCCATGCTCTGAAAGCTTGAAAGGCAAAGAATCTCGGCAAATTCCTCTCTCGAATAATCAAATTTTTGTCGGATATCTTTTATCTTATCTGGTTTCAGACGAGTTTCTTTCATGAATCCATTGTAACATCAATGATGTTATAAGGGTCAAGGCCCGGAGCGTTTTTTCCTTCCGACTTCTTCAATACCTAATTGCTTTTGAAGTAAAGCCTTGAAATCTAATGGAATCTTTCCAGTCTCTTTGGCTTGACGTAAAATGCTTTCGAGCATGGCCACTTCGTCGAAGTGTTCTGCTCGAATCTCTTTGATTTGAGCTTCATTAAGCTCACTATTAAATCGCAATAGAATCCAATTTGCCATCTGAGTGCGATTTACTTTTCCTCCTGTGAACCCGTCATTAACCCGATCTACTATGTTACCCAAAGCTGCCTGTGCATCTCTCGATACTGTGATTCTTTGTATTTCTTCCCCGTTCCCGATCCCATTCCCATTTTTGTTCCCTTCTGTTTCTATTTTTTCTTCTTCTCTCTCTTCTTCCTTCTTACTTATTTTTTTTTCCATATTCCTTTACTCCTTCCTTTCCCCACCGCCGCCTTTAGTTTTTGTCCCCATCCGTAACCCCTTCCTCTCAACTCGTTGGGGGGGAGGGGTTACGGATAAACAGGGGACGTTTTTATAAAGGCGGCGGTGGGGAAACCTCTGATTTTAAAATGCTTTTCCCATTCAAAATCAACTTGAATCTCAAATGGACAGTGTTCCCAGCGAGAACACTGCTAGGAACACTGTTTTCAATTAACTTGCTAGGCTCAGCTTTTCAAAACTTGTGCGAGTTGAGCTTAGTTCAATGGTTCCTTTCATCGGGTTATTCTTCCATTCTTTCGCATCCATGAAGGCAATTTGTTCAAGAAGTGAAACTCGACCTAAGTAGCGCAGAGAATACTTAATTCGCTTTTTTATAGTTTCATCTTCTACAATGAATAGAACCATTGAGAGCTGTGAGACTTTGTTATAGCTCCATAGAATTGAGCGATAACGTGGAATTGTTTTTCCATTCCGCTCATACTCCAATGCCACTAACCGAAACTTTCCTCCTAAATATGCTTCAAAAATAGAGTCGGGATATTTTGTTTGTTCTCCCTGATCTTTAATAAGAAAACTTCCGACACTTCTCATCTTAAGTTCCTTTTCAGTAAGCCAATTTTTGCAAAGGCGATTCCTCTCTAACTTCAAAAGACCATGAGCTACGAACTCATCATGTCGGATTTGCCTTGGAGTCACTGGCTCTACGAGACTCCATTCCATGCCTCTAGCAAGCTCAGTTCCCCGATCTCCCAGAACATAGAAGTTTCCTAGACCGCAAGTGTGAGTCTTCAATAAACGATTCTCCAAAAGGATTTGGAATTGCTTATTCTTCCAGCGTTTCGTTCCTTGGCAAAAGCTTTCACACCAAACCTCCTTAGTCATAACTCCAACTTTTGAAATATATTTCAGGGCCTGTTGAACATTTGGAGATATGGTCTTGCCATTTTTATAAACCATTTCCATTAAGGAGCTTCCCATCGAGTAGGCTCAGTGATGATATATTCAAAGTGTCCTTCGACATAACGGTTGCCGACTACCTTACTTTCGACCCAGACTGCTTCGACTTTAGGCTGTTGCAAAGATGGCATAGTTTTAGGCTTTGATTCAGAACTTTTGCTTTCTCGGCCTTTAAGGTAGGCAATCTCTTTTTCGCGTTCAGTGTTTTCATGAATAGCTGCCCCTGCCACTGATCCAGCAATCCCTCCTGCTGCCGCACCGATAATGACGTTCCGTGTGCGGTATTGACCATTCTTTCCAGGATTAATAATTCCTCCAAGAACGGCTCCGGTTCCTGCTCCAATAACTCCTCCAAGTCCGATACTTCTTCCTTGAGTCGCACAACCTGTTGCGAATGAAAGAACGATCAAAAGTAAAAAGACTGATGGTTGTTGAATGTTTTTCTTGATATTCATGCTGCCTCCCACTGAACTAATTGATTAACTGGTACTTCAGTTGGGCGGTTCATCTTATCTTTTGTGACTACTTCTTTTTTAGCTTCTAATAGCTTCATGGTTGTTTTTTGAACAGTTGGAATTTCTTTCGGTTCAAGATCATCGAGCTTATTGAATTTTATTCTGATATTTTTTACACCTCGTGGATGAGGAACAAGCATGATGGCCTCACCGACTCCTAAGTTCTTTTTAAACTCATTTGGGTGAACGTCAAATTCCTCAACCTCCCTTGCCGAAACGTCACCACTCTTATCAACTCCAAGAAAACCTTTCTTTTGTCTTTCGGTATATTTCGTTGAAGAAAGAGTTCCGATGACTTTAGAGAAATATTCTGCTGAGTCAGGATCATTACCTCTCATGAAAACTTTCATATTAGCGTTAGTCAGAATTGAGTTGGCCACCGGATCACCTAAGACTGTAATGTCTCCAAGTGCTTGATGAGCGAAGACGATCCCCACATTCGCTGATCTTGATTTATTCAAGATTGTGACAAAACCTTCATAAAGGTATTCAGAAAAATCATCTAGAAAGACGCTGAAAAACTTCTTCTCTTCTCCGTGTGCCAGTCGGTGACGATTGGCCACTGCTGCTTGCAGAGATTGGAGAACAAGCTTTCCTGTTGCCTTCCCAAGAAATGGAGAAAGGAGAACTGGCAATTGAAAATAAACAATTTGATTTGATCTCAATGCTTCATCAATAGTGATAGCCCCGTCTTCGGGATTAAATAAGGCTGCATTTGAGCCAAAAGCAAAGTGCCCAATGGCAGTCAGTAATCCACTGGTTCTTTCCTCTCTGTCAGATGGTGAAAACGATAAATAAAACATTACCCACTGTCTTAAAGTATCGTCTTTAACCTTAGAAGCTAACTCCTCTAAGACTTTAGGCTGACTAATAGCTTGATGGAGTCTCTGAAATGTCGGCACGGTTTCAGTGGCCTCAAAAATTCTCATGACCTGATTCATCACTTCATATTGGAGAGATCGGTAGTAAGGATTTTCGAACTCAAAGGCATTAAAGACTCGTTCAGTAATTTCTTCAGCAGTTCCACCCAAAAGAGGATTGAACTGAAAGGACTGCTCTCTGCGACTTAAGCTAAAAAGCTTAAAGTCTTTCTGCCTTCCTTTGAGAACTGTATAGGACCACAACTTATCAATTAGAGAGTTGTCCGCTTTCCCGTCAATAAGAAGCAGTCCTTTTCCAGCGTGAATGTCTTGAATCGCCCAAGGTAGGATGACACTTTCAGTTTTACCAGCATTGGTTGTCCCAATGACTTGAGTGTGCATGGCCCTTTGACTTGGCTTAACCCAAATTTCCTCCTTATTATCTGTCGTTCCACAAAAGACTGAATCATCTTCTTTAGCCGTTACAGATTTCTCAAAAAGATTTTTATCCCTGATCTTTGCTAATTTGTACCAGAGATAAATCCCAACAGGGATACCCACAATAAGAAGCAGTCCTGCCAGCAGAAACTGGTGACGGCGTACCTCAACCCATGCCATGAACCATTCATGAAACTTTATAATGAAAACAAAACCCAAAACAGCAATGATGATTCTGTCGCTTCCTTGGAGTCCTTGCGTTTCATCGACCATAGATGGCCCCTGCATCTCTAAAAGTGAACGGCTGGTTTAAAACTGCGATTGTCTCGGCCCCACCATTAAGCTCAATCCACTTACGCTCTTTCTGCATATCTTCGCCCATAGCATTGGCCTGATCTGTTGCAGTCTGGGCGATAGCATTTCTCATTCCGTTGACATGACCTCCTTGATTGGCTCCAAATGCCCCTGTGTTCATAGATCCAGAAGCATAGGCCCCAACAAATCGTGTGAGAGTTTGGCCAACAGCATTTTTCACGCCATCAGATTGAACTTTCCCGTTGACTCCAATTTGTCCATCACGTCCGACGCCGATTGCTGAAAAAGGTCTCTCTCTTCCATCAGGGAGAATAATAGATCTCCATGAAATTGAGGCACGCTCATTTTCTTCATCAAAAGAAACGTCACCTAAGACTTTTGATCCACCTGGAATGGCGGTTCCACTTTCCACTGAGACGTCTTTTGAAACGATTCCCACCACTGGCATAGGTTGGTTTGCAACTGTCACTTTTTCAGTGAGTCTCACTGCTATTCTCGTTCCTGATGAAAGCTGGGTTTTAGTGTCTGTTCCTCCGCGACTGAGAATCATGGAAGAATTTCTATCAGTGCTTCCACCTCGACCACCAGAACCCATTGAAGGAGTATCAGGACGGTAGAGGTGATCCAGTGATCCATGAACTTGCCTCATTGAAACTTGAGATTCTTGAAGCTGCTTAATCGTTTCTTGAGTTGGGTCACTTTCAACCGCTTGTGCTGTTGTAAGAGTTCCTTTATCTGCCTTCTGATGAAAGTCTTTTCGCTCTTCACCACCTGAAGGTAAAAAAAGAAGGACACAAATAAGAACAGCAACTAGAAACAAGGCTGCAATTTTGGCTTTGCCCCAATTTACTTCACGTTTAGCAGTAAAGGGTTTGGCCTCCATTAAGAAGTATTCTTTTAAACTTCCCACATGCACCCCCTTTATTACGGCCTCCATGAATGGGCCTTGGTGATTGTCAGATAAGACATTCGATTTCTTCTCATCTCAAGTCGCATGGATTGGCCTGGATCAATGTCGATCGCTTTTAATTGAAGAACTCCTGCCAATGATCTTTTTGGTGTAACCTCCAATGCCGATAGGAAAAGATTGTGTATAGGTTTGACTGCCTCATCTTGAGTAAGCCAAAGCCATTCTGGTCTGAATGTTTCCTTGGTTTTGCTTGTGACAGTAAATTCCACCAGCAAGATACCTTCTTTTGTTTTTCCAACTCGTTTTACATTTAAGGTGAGATTGTCGTTCCGTAGCGTATTCGAGAACTTCATCCAGCTAATGTTGGATTTTACTTTTGAAACTATAGGTTTCTCTTTAGGCGTTTCCAGATAGACTACATAATCAGCAGCGGCTTCCGTTCCTGAAATAAGCTCTACGTTGTAGCGTTTCCAGTCCGTGTAGATGTAGAGATTACTCTTCGATCCACCAGCGAGAGGTTTAATCGTAATTGCTTGATCGAGGTATTCCACCTTGAAAGCATCCTGATCTCCAACCACGACGCTGTTAGGTCTATCGGGAACTTGAATAATCGTGGCAATGCCAAGACTTGTCTTTACTGTGACGATCTGATCGGCATGGACCTCAACGCGACGTACTCGTTGAGCAGCATTGATGTTGGCAGTCGCCAGTATTAGGGCCAAAAGCAATGAAATTTTTAATTTCATGATTCTCCTTTGCAAAAAGGGGGAGAATCAAATGAACGCGCAAATTAGTTTTAAGTTTTTACTCTTCAATTTCTTTTACAATATAAAGGCCCCAAGGATTGGCCTCTGTGCGTGATCCTAATTCAAAATAAAGTTCAAGTTTCAAATTTCCTGCTGCTTTCAGTCCTTGAATCGTAGTGATTCTGTCACCTGTAATAAGAGCAGTTTTTTTGCTTAAATTAACTTCAATGTTTTGTGGATAAACCCTTTGTGAAACGATTTTTTCGATAGAGAACTTTTCAATATTGGAGACAGCAGCTTTGAAGAATTTCAAAGTTGATGGATCAATGAAGTTCTCAGTCTCTTTGAGCTTTTGTTTCACATTTTCAGGTTCCCACTGATAGCGTTTTTCAAGATAATACTTAATTCCTTCTCGTACTTGATCTTCAACCTTGGGAACAAGAATTCTCTCTAATGCTTTCCCGTCAGGCCCTAGGGTTATAACAAGGGGCTCTTTGGTTGCCATGACCATAACCGTACCCAAGACCATAAAGACGATAACCAAAGCTGAAAGTGAAAAGACTTTCAGAAATTGATTTGAGTGCATTACTTCTCCGAGCATCTTAGGAAAACGAGCATTTTGAAGATTTAATGATTTTTCTTTTTGCATAATTCTGATTCCTTACCTGTTAGAATGAGATGTTTTTTGATTCATCATTTTTTTTGCCGATCCATCAGTTACTCCAAAGTTTTTTGTATAATCTCCCATGGAACCAATCGCCGAACGAGATGTCTTTGCCATTGTCAAAGCTTTGGCCGGAGCCGCAGTCATGGCAGTAACTGCTGCCGCCCCAATCGCAGTGGACATGCCAACAAGACCTTTACCAGCAATAGAGCTAACCATCATCGGTGTCATCAACATGGCGGTCGC
>JBKHWS010000020.1:0-46569 GCA_046566385.1 Bacteriovoracia bacterium
GGCCTGTGGTGTGAAACATTCTTCTGTTGATTACGGAAAAACAACTGTGGCCGATCTCGTGGCACTAAAAGGTGAGCCCCTTGAGGAACAAATAATCCCAGTGAAGGATTCCAAGGTTCTTCATTTCTCAGGGAACGAAAAGTTTCAGATCAGAGATGACATCGTTACTCACGGCTTTAAGGATCCGAAGGGGGATGAAAAGTCCGTTCTCTACTGGAAGCATAAGTTTAAAGACTGCAATACCAGCACACGAAAAATCTCAGAACCTAAAGGGCACGAACTTCCTGAGTATGAATTAAAATGCCCTGAAGATGGGGTAACAGTTATTTTTACTGAAGGCAGTGATTTTGTTTCAAGGGTAATCGAACATGAAAAACAGTAATCCATATATCCTCGCAGTTGTTTTACTTTTAACAGGTTGTATTCAGAAAAAGCCTGAGACACTCATCTCAAGATGGGAGAAGAAAGTAAGTGAAGATAATGTTGTCGAAAGAAAACTTGCTAGTTCTGCCAGTGGCCAGTGTTTAAATGACATCTTTTCAGTTGAAACTCTTAAAGCAGAAGTGATTGAACTTGAAAGAAAGTACGCCCATGCAGAAAAAGTCAAAGGAACCTGGAAACATCTGAACCTGCAGGATCTTCCGGTCCCACAGGCGAACTTCCTGAAAGCTTATGGGGATAAAATCGGAGATCTTCGTAATCCAGATTCGATTGATTATTCTTCCTGTGAAGATGTTCCTTGTATCTATAATAAAATCTATGAAAAGAATAATGATGTCGCCGGATATGTGCACTATTTGTGGTACCTGAAATTCGGAAATATGTTATCTGCTGATAACCTTAGTCCCGTTCAAAGTTCAAAAATTGCCGGCGAATATAATGGAAAAGTTTTTCCTCTGAAAGATTATCTGTTTGACCGGAAAGAACTATATGGGCTCTGGCGCCTGAGCCTGATGCTAAGAACACCGCATACCACTCTTAGTTATCTGAAAGAAGTTCAACGTATCCCAAGAGGTCAGAGGTTTGAAGGGAAGGGCTATGAAATGGCCTGTGGACTTGCCTACAGTCAGGGGTGGATCCTTTTGAATGATGGCTGTCTTACAGTCTATGAATACAATAAGGACGACGGGTTCCTTTACCAGGCCGTCACTCATGAACTTACTCACCAGGTGGATTTTGAACAGGGGAGAGGGTCCCGGAAGTTTTACCGCTCCCATAAGGATGATTACTTAACCCTGGCGGGGATGTTCCTTAAAGAATTCGTCGATGAAGAAGGGAAAACCCAAAGGCAATGGGAGCATAAACCCGGTATCAAACTCGTAAGTAGCTATGCCGGGACTTCACCTGAAGAGAATTTTGCGGAGTCTATTGCTGTCTTCCGTGTAGACGGGGATAAGGCAAAAAAGAATGTGACGGATGAACATTATACTTTCGTCTCCAATGATTATTACCAGAACAGGGCCTTCCATAAAGAAGCGTTGATTGCGTCCTGGATCCAGAACTATTCCTCTGATGCAAGTAAGGCCGTCTTTAAAGCAGTGGTTGATTGCAGTAAAGAACCGGCCACGCCGAAGTCCAGCTACTTCAAGAACAGCGATTTCTCATATCCGGTTCTTCCGGGAATGATAAATTGCATAGGTCATAAAGCTGTGGAAATCAGTAATACTTTAAGGGCAAAAGCTACCCTATATGAGCCTGAAGGGTGTCTGAGAAAAAACGAAAAATCGTCTCAGGATTTATGGAACTCCCTGATGAAAGATCATCTTAAGATCAGCTTTGACCAGTATCTTAAAGAGTTAAGTAAAGATAAAGAATATCTGGCCCGCATTGATAAGTATTATAAACAAGTATCTGATAAAACGATCGCCAGAAATGCTTATGTTAATTGTTTCGGGGAGTCAGATGAAGAGAACTGTTTCCAGGAAAAACTCCGTAGCGACGCCTTCGATAATGCTCTGACATTGGGGTTACCTGAAACACAGACAAAAGAAATGGCCGAAATGTATGTAAGCTATCACTCTTTTCAGGCAACCCGGGAGGACACACTGAAGCACTATCAGATTTTTGTTTCTTCCAACAATGATATGATGAGAAGGGAAGCTGATTCAATCTGGGAAGGGTGTCATTCCATTAATCACAATGATGATGAAACTCCGACAGGAAATCTCTTTCAAGTCGGTTCTGGATACATGATCAGTTCTTTTTATAACTGCATAAACCTGAATCTGCCTCAGACGATAACAGAAGCCGTCCGCAATATTTCAGTAGATGGGTTTAAGATTCAACATCCGAAAGAAGAGGTCATCCTCCATCATTTTGTTAAGCCTCAGATTATCAGTATGCTGAAAGAAAAGTATTCTGATGAAAAACAAAAAGAGGAGAAAGCTTCAGTTGAAGTCATTGCCAGTGATAAAGGCCAGGTGAGAAGTAAACTTCTTTCAGACTTTAGCTGGGTGACAAATATCGTTGACCAGAATCAGATTATGTCTGACTGTAAAAAAGAAGGATACAGGCTTCTGCCATTTCCGGCCCTTTATCATCTTAAGTCAGAGCTCTTTTCATCTTATCTGGAGAAGAGCGCCTGTCTTAACATTCACAGTACGAATGAATTTAATAAGTGGCTTTCAAGCTCCAAGGAAGAATTTAACGAAAAAGTTCTATCCGGATTGGAAAGTAAAGTGACTGAACTTGCTGTCCTTCAGGCCGGAAAATGTCTTGAGAAATATCCTATGAACTCTGTCATCTCCAAACTGCGATACCGGAAGCAAAGAGAGGCCTGTCTGATGGATGAGTGGCCGTCTATGGAAAGCAAAGTCCTGAAAGAAGCCTCCGCTGATCCCGTTGTGATCAAATTACAGATCTCCAGTGAAGTTCTGCAGGATAAACTTGAAATAAACCGCAGAAGGCTTCAGCTAAGAATCATCAAAGAGCACTTCAACTAAATCTTATATCCTTCAAGAAATTCTTTCTTGAAATCCAGGAAGCGGTCTTCAAAGATCGCTTCCCTCGCTCTTACGGCCATTGATTTATAGAAAGCGATGTTATGGGCAGTCGCGAGAATTTGTCCCAGGATTTCATTGGAATCAAACAAGTGCTTGATATAGGCACGAGTGAAATTGGTATTCACATAGTCTTTGAGGTTCGGTTCAATAGGAAAGAAATCCCTTCTGTAATTTTTGTGCTCAATTCTGATTTTTCCACGATTGGTAAAGAGGGTTCCACCGCGGGCAAATTTAGTCGGAATGATACAGTCACTCATGTCTACCCCATGTTCCCAGATCATAAGAAGATCCTCGGGCATACCAACACCCATAACATAGCGTGGTTTATCTTTTGGCATGAGAGGAGCTGTGAACTTCACGATATGTTCCATATGCTCAGGGCCTTCGCCAACGGAAACACCACCTATGGCATAACCCGGAAGATCCCTTTTCACGACTTCTTCCAGACAAATCTTCCGGTACTTTTCATAGACTCCTCCCTGAATAATACCAAAGAGGGCCTGTTCCGGTTTTTTCCAGGCCTCAATACAGCGATCAAGCCAGCGATGAGTTCTTGCAATGGAGTTCTCAACATATTTCTCAGTAGCGGGATAAGGGATACATTCATCAAAGGCCATCATGATGTCTGAGCCGAGATTCTGCTGAACCTGGATGGAAATTTCGGGAGTGAGAAGAACATTTTCTCCTTTAGCTCCCTTGAAATTGGCCCCTTCCTCAGTAATAGAATTCTTTTGAAGAGAGAAAACCTGGAAGCCCCCTGAGTCGGTCAGGATCGCCCTGTCCCATCCCATAAATTTATGAAGGCCGCCGGCCTTGGCAATCAGCTCCGATCCCGGAGTAAGATGGAGATGATATGTATTCGACAAAAGGATTTGAATCGAGAGGTCTATCAATTCTTTTGGCTGAAGGGCCTTGATGGCCCCGTGAGTACCAACCGGCATGAAGACGGGAGTTTCAATAGGTCCATGGGGTGTTTCAATAACTCCAGCACGGGCACCACAATGCTTATCTACATGTTGAAGAGTAAATTTAAAGTGTTTGTTAACTTCGGAACGAACGTTCATAAGAGAATTATCCTTTGGCAAAAGTCTTTTCCACGGGCCTGGGCCCCGGCGTTTCCAGTAAAGGAATAGTATGGGCGGACACTATCAGATTCTTCTTCCTTTGTTGAGCATATTTCTGGTGAGAGTAGATCTTACAGACCTCTTTCCCCTGAAAATGCCGGTGGAAGTGGTCAAAGTTTACGATGGTGACACCGTTTTAGTCCGGCATGGTAGCTATCAGATGAAAGTCCGGCTTGCAAAAATTGATTCTCCTGAGAAAGGGCAGCCTTTTCTTAATGGAAAAGGGGATGCGGGTCTTTTTTCAGGCCATTGCCTGAAGAGATTCCTTTCCAGGGAGCACCAGCTCATCCTGTCCATTGAAAAAGAGGATGTTTATAAAAGGATTTTGGGAGATATCAATGAAGTAAGTTTCAGGATGATTGAACTAGGCTGTGCCTCTCTTTATCCTCATGCCGTTTTTGAATCCGAAGGTGAAAAGTTCAGGTATCTCAAGGCGCTGAAAAAAGCAAAGGCCACAAGAAGTGGCCTTTGGAAATATGGCGGAATCATCCAGCCAAAAATCTGGAGAAAAATCAGTAAACGAGGCGCACACCGGCAGTCGCGCCAATGACTTCACTGCCCAGTGATTTATCAACTTGTCCGAATATCCTTATGTAAGGAAGATTTATCTGAACTCCGGCAAAACCTCGGAATGTAAAAGGATCTACCTTTCCTGTAGCATCAATATTGGCCTCAGGTTTAACTTGAACAGTTGTTCCCCCACCGCAGGCTCCTCCAGTACAGGTAATTGGAGATTCACTTGCGTTCAATGAGCCGTTTCCTTTTGCTTGTCCAAAACTATAATCTGCCCCGAGACCTCCATAAAGACTCAGGATATAGAGCAATTGAACATCAGTTGAAATTTCCAGCGGTATTGAATGTGTGTTTACAAGGATTGTGGCACTTGGGCTTCCGGTAATAGTTCCAGAGATGGTTTCTCCTCCGCTACTTGTTTCAGTTACTGTTTCACTGATGCTGCTGTTAAAGGTGATGTCAGTTTTATTGTATTCATAGCCAAAGTGAAACTTTACGCCACCCCAGCCGAAGAGTTTGCTACCGCTGCCTTTAATCCAGTCATAACGGAAATGAATTCCCATTGCTGTCATATCGAGCTCCGCATCTGATTCTTTTCCCGGGTCATCATCAATTGTTTGCTTATGGGAGTAGCTCATGAAGTTAAGGTAAAGATTCAGTCGATTAGTGTCCATTCCGAGAATTCTTGATGTGTTCAGAAAACCGAGATTGGCCCCAATAATCACGCCTGGAGCTATACCAACACCGCTGATATCACTGTCTGTGCTGTCATCTTTTTCCAGATCGGCCCCAACACCAACACCTGCTCCCAGAAGGAACACCTGCATATTTGAGGCATAATCTGAGCCGATGCCTTTTCCCGCCATAACCGAGGAATTTGCCATACCTTCCATAAGTCTTTGTGGAGGAGCACTCGGGAGGTCCTTATTTATGTCATTTTCAATCTTTTGAATTTCAGTATTAACAAAATTTTCAAATGTGGCATTTCCTGCCCCTGCCCCATAATCAGTAACTCTTAGGCGAAAGATCTGTGCGGAGGATTCCGTGGAATAGATCGCGAAGGCTAAGTAGGCAAGAGTTAATAGGTATTTTTTCATGGATTCCTTTCCGGAGGGTGCTAATCGTTACTTCCATTCTAGAGGGGTTCTTTTCCCCGGGGAATTCAGAATTTTTTACCTCTTCCCCTGACAAAGGTAGGTCCACGTGATAAACACCTGTGATCTTGTAAAAACAATAGTTAAAAGGCCAATATGTCGTTTCTTAAAGGTGATTTACATCCTTCTCTTGAAGGATTTTTTAAAGAGCAGGGGTTAAAAACACCTACCCTGGTACAGAAAAGAGTTATCCCTGAGATCCTTAATCGGAAATCATTGATCGTTTTATCAGAAACCGGATCCGGAAAAACACTGTCCTATGCCCTTCCCATCGTAAGTAAGATTAAGGAAAAAGAAGATAGTGGTGTGAAGAACACTTTGAAAGGATCTCCTTATGCTCTGATCGTGGCGCCAACCAGGGAACTGGCCACACAGATTCATGGAGTCATCAAAAGTATTTCTTACCATGCAAAAGTGAGAGTGAGAGATCTTACCGGTGGGGACACTCATGCGAAGATGAAGTCGGTGGCCGCAACTTCTTATGAAATCCTGGTGGCGACTCCTTCGAGGATCAAAAGCGCCATTCAGAAAAAAGAATTAAGCTTTAACCAACTCCAGTACGTCATTTTCGACGAAGCTGATCAGCTCTTCGACATGGGATTTAAAAAAGATCTCGATTTCATGATCGAGTACTTTGACATGAACAATGTCCAGTTTGGTTTCATTACCGCCACACTTCCTCGGGAAGTAGAAGATTATATCCTCGAAAAATTTCCTGAAACAGATTTCACAAAGATAGCTTCCGATGCTTCTCATGCGCCTCAAACCCGCATAGAAACTTACAACGTAAAAGTGACACCTTCTGAAAAAGACATGGTGGTAAAAATGTTCCTGGAAAAGCAGGCCCAGGGCCGGGGAATTATTTTTACTAATCAGAAGAATCAGGCGGAAGATCTGTACAAGTATCTTTCTGAGAAGATGCCAAAACTTAAAATGAAACTTTTGCACGGAGATCTCGAGAAGAAGGAAAGAGAATCTGCCATTCGTTCTTTTGTTGAGAAGAAGGCGCAAATTCTGATCGCAACTGACGTCGCTGCCCGTGGGATTGATATCCAGGATCTTGTCTGGGTCTTAAACTACGGTCTGCCTAAAACCGGCATTTACTATCTTCACCGTTGCGGAAGGGTAGCAAGAGGTGGCAAGAAAGGAATCGTTTATAATCTCGTGGCCTCACATGATTCCAAAATGATCTCTCAGATCAATGAAGCGATTATGAACCAGCGGCATCTCAATCTCGACATCATTCCGGAAGAGAAGATGAAGGCCGATAAGAAAGTTGTTAAGAAAGTCATTGCACCAAAACCTGCGGCCTTCAGAGGAAAAGAAAACGCTAAAAGGCGTCCCGGCAAAGGTCAGGAGATGGAGCGCCCGAAAAGAAACCGGGGCATCAGAAGACGTCGTTAAACTTCAGAATTTCATCTTTCATTTTATAAGTATCTTCATAACCAAGCTCGATAAGGGGCTTGGTATATGAAGGATCGAAGGCGAGATAACTTAATAGATCCAGCCCTTCCTGACCACTGACACCAATCCCTTTCAATAAATACCGAAGAATGGCCGGAAGTTCTGAGCTGATATCACTGGTCATTTTTCCCAGGTCACGGGAAGGCCGGATAAGAAGAATCGGAATCGTCTTCAACTCCGGGTGCGCCCCTTCAGATACGAGCTCATTTATCCTCTTTAGTCTTTCGACATCAGCATCAAGTGAATCAAGAAATATCGCATTCAGCATCACCCCAGCTACTTGTCCCATAGTGGGGTCAGGAAAAGGTGAAAAGGTTTGCGCAGAGATAGAGCTGATGTCTCTGGAATGGCGGACCCCAACCGCGATGAGTTTTTTTGCTCCCAAATGAATTGCAGGAGAAAGAGGAGTCGTTTGTCTGATGCATCCATCGCCATAAAAAGAATCACCAATTTTCACAGGAGGAAAGAAGAAAGGGATCGAAGCAGAGGCCATGAGATGTTCAACCTGAAGCTTGGTTTTGCAGGAAAATCGGTCAGAGCGGGTCCAGTCCTTAATGCTGTCTTCACATTCATAATAGATGACACTGCTTCCAGTGTTATAGCTGGTAACTGATAGTGAAACAGCATGAAGAAATTTTTCTGAAATATTTTTACTGATATGAGAAAAATCCACTTCCTTCTCGGCCAGAGACTTCAAGGGAGCAGTATCGAGTAAATGATTGACGGAACTTCCTTTAGGAGTCAATCCACCGAGGACAGTTCCTGAAACCCATTTGAGTCCCAGGTCAGAAATAGTTCTTTTTCTTAAGTCATAAATGTTCTGAGGCTTAACTCTGGACCAGAGTTCCGTAAGATTATGAGTAGCAACATCCCAGTTTTCACAATTTGCAGCAAGATATGTTGAGTTAATTGCACCTGCGGAATTTCCGGAAATAACATCAAAGAGATTGTTCTTTTTTCCCAGAATTTCATATAATGCCCGCACCACTCCGACCTGGAAGGCCGCTCTGGCGCCTCCACCGGTCATGACCAGGCCTAGTTTTCTGCTCATAAACCTATTATGCACTGTAACTTCTGCATGAATCAAACCTTATTCAACTTATTTCTACTTAACCGTTGCCTCCATAAGAGTTAGAATACAAGGGATAAGTATAAAAGGTGTACACGATGAGAGTTTTGATTACAGGTGCAACAGGTTTCGTAGGACAAAGAGTTGTGAAGCAGCTTCTGGCCGAAGGGCATCAGGTTGTTGTTTTAAGCCGGAACGTGGCCAAGGGAGCTCTTCGTCTAGGAAGTAAATGTGAATACTTTCAATGGATTGATACTAAAAGCCTTCCTCCCCTTGAAGCCTTTAAGGGTGTGGATGGAGTTGTCAATCTCATGGGTGAGGGGATTGCTGAAAGAAGATGGAGCGAAGAGCAGAAAAAAATTATCCATGATTCAAGAATCATCAGTACCCGTAATCTGATTGAGGCCATTGGAAAGCTTTCTCAAAAACCAAAAGTTTTTGTGTCCGCATCAGCAGTGGGAATCTATGGAAACCGGGGGGACGAAGAAATAACTGAAGCTTCTCCTGTAGGGGAAGACTTTCTTGCCCAGATCTGCAAAGAGTGGGAGGCCGAAGCCTTTAAGGCCCGTGAACACGGTTTGCGAGTAAGTGTTATCAGAACTGGAGTTGTATTGGGTCGCGGGGGCGGGGCCCTGAAAAAGATGCTTCCTGTTTTTAAGATAGGGGCGGGCGGGCCGCTTGGTTCAGGTGAGCAATTTATGAGCTGGATTCATGTGGATGATCTTGCCAGCATGTATGTGGAGGCCTTGAAAAATTCATCCATTGAAGGCGTCTATAATGGAACAGCTCCTTATCCCGCAAAGAATAAAGAATTCACCTATGCTCTGGGAAAGGCACTACATCGACGTGCTTTCATGCCAGTGCCGGCATTCGGAGTGAAACTGATATTTGGGGAAATGTCCCAGGTTTTACTGGAAGGACAAAAAGTCCTGCCTGTGAACTTTAAGATGAATAATTTCAGATATAAGTATCCGACTCTGGAAATGGCCCTTAAAGAAACTGCTTACTAGATTTAAACTGCCCGACTACAATGGTGTTGAGCGTGCTTTTTCGTTCTCTAAATGTCAGCGATTCCTACGAGTTAACTTTTCGAACGAGCATTCCGGGAAACTTGTTTCCCGGAATGTCACAACGAATATCAATTTTTGTAGAATAAGTTCATGAATTGAGGCGAGAGAAGTACCTTTTCACTTATGAAGTAACACCACTGTAGTCGGGCAGTTATTACTAGAATCTAACAATCACCTGTTTGGTTCTGGTCATTTCTTCCATGGCGTATTTTATTCCTCCCATTCCAAGACCTGATTTCTTGTGACCGCCAAAAGGCATTTGATCCACCCTGAAAGCAGTGTGGTTATTTATAACCAAGGTCATGGTAGAAAGCTCTCTTGCAATTCTCATGGCCCTTGATATGTCCTGAGTGAAAAGTGAAGCCTCAAAGATGTAATCTTTGGCATTCAGGTAGTCCAAGAGTTCTTCTTCGTCCTGGTAGGAATTAACACAAACAACTGGTCCGAAAGCTTCATCCTTCATGATTGATGTATCAACCGGCACATCTGTAAGGATCGTCGGGGAAAGATATTGGCCTGCATTTCCTGAAACTTCATTTCCAAGAATGACTTTTGCTCCTCTGTCAGTAGCTTCTTTAATGGCCTTTTGTAATCTCACCACTTCCGCCGGTCTTATCAGAGGGCCCACATCCGTATCCTCTTCGGTGGCTGGGCCTACTTTCAGTTTCGTCGCAAGCGCAGTTAATCGTGCGAGAAATTGTTCTTTTAGTGACTCATGGACAAAGATGGCCTGGGTTGAAATGCACACTTGTCCAGCGTGATAAAAAGCTCCTTTTACAAGGGCAGAAGTGGCAAGAGAAAGATCAGCGTCTTCTCTGATGATGGCAGGGGCCTGGCCACCATGCTCCAGTGCCAAACGAGTTCCAGGGGCAATTTTCTTTCTCAGTTCCCAGCCCACACTGGCAGAACCGATAAAGCTCACAAAATCAAAATGAGAAGATGAAACCAGTTGCTCGACTAAAGGTATCTCAGCGTTCACCACTCTCAAAAACTTTTCAGGAAGTCCTGCTTTTCGAAAAGCGTCTTCCATGAAGTAAGCAGAAAGTGGAGTCGCAGGAGCAGGTTTTAAAACAACACTACACCCGCTGGCGAGAGCAGCGCCAACCTGATGGGCGATGAGATTTAAAGGATGATTGAAGGCAGAGATGGCGAGAACCGGACCGATTGGTTCTCTTAAAGTAAAGGCCAGATGATCCTTGCCGGCGGGAGTTCTTTCCATGGGAACCACTTCACCTTCGAGTCTTAATGTTTCTTCGGCACATAATTCAAGTGTGGACACGGCCCGGGAAACTTCTATGATGGCATCCTTCAATGGCTTTCCACCTTCTGAAGCAATCAGCCAGGCATGGAAATCGGAATTTTCAGAAATGTTTGATGCTGCTTTTTTTAAGATGGCAGCTCTCTCATAGGGATACATCTTTTTTATATCCTGCTGGATCTTTGGAGTTTCCTGGAGGAGAAAATCGATGTCTTCCTGAGTAGTTTCCTGAACTTTACAGAGAAGCTTTCCGTCATTAGGGGAAAGGAGATCCACAAACTTACCTTGAGAGCTCTTGAATGTTACGGGAATATGAGTTGGCAGTTTAAACATACTTGTCCTTGAAGAAGAATCGACTACACTTTACTTATGAAAACTATTTTATTTCCTCTTATTGTCATAGGGCTGTCCATACTTGGCGCATCTTGCACAAAAGAACTCAAGTATAACAAAGAGGAGCTCCTTAAGAAAGCTCAGCAGGCAGATTCCACGGTCACATTGATTCTTCCCGACAGCATTACAACCGGGGTTTCCTGTACTGAATATACAGAAGGATGCCTGTCGGCCCATATCGTGAGAGTCCAGAAGCTGGACTTCATTGCGGTTGAATTTGATAAGGAGGCCAGCGCACTTTACGCCGCTAAAAAGTTCAGAGGGTTTTACGCCAGAAACTGGTTCTTCGATGATGTGAGAGGGGAACCTATTCTTGAAAAGTTTGTGACTGAAAAATTAGAAGCCAAAAAACCTTGAGAAGATTCCCTCAAAAACCTTAAGTCTTGATTCCCAAAGCTCTTTAAGTTCCTGCATCTCCGGGTGCAATGCCACCTGTTCATCAAGTGTTTTTCTGAAAAGCAGTAGCCATCTTCCCAGCTCACCTTTTTTAATTCCAAGAGGGACATGAACTTTCATGACGTCAAAAGGTTCCTTGATGGGACGTGAAGATTTGCCCAGAAGCTGCAGCTCCCAGAAAGAGGCTATTCTGGGAATATGTTCATCAAAGTCCTGAATGTTCCGGAAATGGTAGCCAATCAGGACATCAAACCTGGCCTTGTCATAAAAAGAATGAACGACGTCGAAAATCCATTGATTCTGATTCATAGAGGCCGCTGGAGTTCTTTAAGACGTGACTGGAATTTGCGGACGATTGTCTTTGACTGAAAACCCTGTGCTTGAAAAAACTTCAGATCTTCTTTTTCTTCGAAAACGAGCTTTGACCCGAATTTCATCAGGTGGCATTTTCTGGCCTCTGGCATTTCAAAGAACTTAAGCAGGGCATACTGGGTATAAAGTTGATCATTAACCAGAGATTCATTCTCCGGCTCAAAAGGAAAAGGCTCAAAGAAAACGTTGCCGTTTTTACCTTTCAGCACAAGTAAACATCCAAGGACCTTCAGATCTTTTTCGAAAGTCAGTACCTGCGCTCCCCACTTTGCCCAGATTTGAAGTTGTTCAGCAGGGATAGGTAAGGTGTTAGGAGTTTCAAGTGGAGAAGGATAATCTCCTAATTCTACCTTGTCTTTTTTATGAAGATCTTTCCAGCTCTTGCGTACAAACTTTTTTACATCTTCATCAAGACCATCAAGGTAATCCTGATATGTTTTGGATGCCTTGGTTAGTGCCTCTAAAACATAGGCTTCTCTGGACCAAACGTTATCAACAGTCCACTTGCTGTTAATGTCCTGAAGCCCTTTCACACAAAAGGTTTCACTGGCCATGACATCAGGCCGCTCTTCATATTCAGAAATCAGTTCCTGGATCTTCTCTTTACCTGATCTCGTATATTTCGCATCGAAAACATACAGGCCCGGGCTGCCATCTCCAATTTCCCAAGTAACTTGTTTCCAATGTTCATGGTCTTTGTTCCAGAAGGCCATTTTTTTCCAGAGCGGAATGAATTCAGAGCGGACAGGCTTCAGGCACAATTGAGCAAAACCAATGGGAGCGTTCTGAGTGGGGCCAAAAAAGAGAAAATAAGTGAAGACGTGTCCATCCGGAGCACCATCGTGCCTTTGAACAAGAGTTTCAAAGCTCGCAACGTCCTCCTGCAGGAGGACTTCTATATTAGGTATAAATTCCGGATCAATCTCATGAATTGAATGGAATTTTTGAACCATTAGCATAGTTAATTGTGAACTTTTTTTTCAGGAGAGTCAAAGGCCTGACTATTTAACCGGGCCATTAATCAAACTTTGATATTTCTTCCACAAAAAGGGCAGAGTTTCCAGAACTGGACATCAAGTTCCTTCCCGCAACTGCATTCATAGGGAGCGCTGAAGTCTTCCAGAGAATCTCCCAGGACAAAAATATCAGGACGCATGGCCCTGATGGTGAGTGAGTTGGCAATGTAGCCACCGGGAATTAAAGGATCGGCGCGGAACATAGCGGGACCAACTTCTTCGTTGACTCTTATCTGGACTTTAATATCTTCGCGCTCTTCCAGATCAAAATTCGGCTGGCCGGCCATGTTTTCAATTTCACGGATGACTTCCAGAGCGCGATTGGGATCGATTTCAGGATTTTTCAAAGGGACTCCATCTTCTCTCAAGGAGAGCGATAATTTCTCTTACCGCCCTTTGATGAGCATTAAACCATTTCCAGGGGGGTGGTTTAATTTTATCAAATTCCTTCAAAAAATATATACCTTGATTACCACATCCTTCAATCAATCGAAGGGTCCACTCGACTACTTCAGGATTGGAGTGATGGAGAAGCTTTTTCAGAGTCTCAAGAAACTCAAAGTCGAGCCTCATTCCTTTCTGAAACCGGGCCTCAACAATGTGTTTTCTCGCACAATTAAGAGCAAATATGATAAGTGGATCGGGAATGTCAGCATTCAGAACGGTGAGAATGTTTTTTTCAAATTTTATGTAAAGGGAAGAGGAGTGCTCTACTACACAAAGAACCTTTTCCAGTTCTTCCGGGGAATTAAGAGAAGCCACAAGCTCTGAGTTTAAATCTTCCAGTTCATCATCATTAAGTCTCACAAGTCCACGATGACCCTGATTGATTTCTGAAATAATTTTTTGATAAAAGGATTCCAGCTTCATTTAGCGGGAAGGTGTACCAATACACCTGACGTAGTGATTACTTGAAAGAGCCGCAGCAGATAATGTGCCTTCGGTGGAGCGATAAACCCAGGCTTCATTTCTTCCGCTAGCAGCGGCGCGGATGGTGGCCGTCCAAAGGCCTTGCTCACCTTCATGAGGAAGAACAAATCTGAAGCCATTGATGTCGGCCTGTAGGTAATCATTCCTGGTTGGAAGTCGCCACTTGACCTGGGTCCCCACTTCCGAAAGTACTTCACGGGCACAAAGACTTTCACCTTCAGCAAGGTCATTACAATCAACGGTAGCTGTGTTTGTCTGATTTTCATCATTACCAGATGCCTGGCACCAGTTAACCAGGTTTTCACTCTCAGAATTTGTCCGGATGTAGGACCAGACCATACCTGTTCTGCCATCAAACCAGATTTCTTTACCTGTTCCATTTAAAGAGACGAGCTTCCATAGACCTTCTCCGGCGGCTCCGTATTTTTCGCCTTCCCAGATGGATCTGTTTCCGTTTTTCTGAAAACAATCAGTAATTCTGGCATCAATTCCACTAAATGCGGAACCCAGTCCACAATTGACGTTGGGTCTTCCCAGATCATTCATGGTGATGACATTTCTGAAAGAGCCCTCATCATCCTTGTCCATATCCGGAATAATTCTATAAAGGCGATCTGATAGATCATTTGAAAGAGTTTTTGAAATTTCCTCTGCATAGGAAAGAACCGGGCTTCCTTTTTCACGGTGAAGTTGAGACCGGACTTCGTCCCGGCCTTCAGTACCAAGTTCCGGATTACTTCTTTCAGGACTGCGGTTTTGTCCCTGACGGCGATTTGAACTCACGTCCTGGCAACTGGCCAGGAATACTAGGGATAGAGGTATGAAAAGGGTGACAAATTTATTCATAACGAAGCCTTATATTATGTAATTCCATCTTTAAATAGTAGGAATAAGGAGTGGTTTTGTAAAATTTACGTGGGCCTTAAGTAGTGGAAACTCCGGGTTTTCTTCCCGGTGCGAAAATGCTATACTCCCGGCCCATGACTACACTGTTAATTAACTCCATTTACCGGGCCACAGAAGGCGAAGGTGTCCACATCGGAACGCCTCAGATATTTGTTCGTTTTCAGGGATGTCACGTGGGGTGTATTAACTGCGATACCAAGGAAACCTGGGAGTTTGATCCGGTTTATACCAAGTCACTCGATGAAGTCATGGAAGAAGTGGAGACACTCTCACAGGACATCATTAAAAGAGTTTCAATTACTGGTGGTGATCCTCTTCATCCTTCTCATATTCCTTCTCTGCTTGAGCTTGTTCGTGAGTTAAAGGGCAGGGGTTATTTCATAAATATTGAAGCAGCCGGAACAAGAATTGTGAAAGAGGTTTTTGATCAGGTGGATTTCATTTCCTATGACTATAAAACACCTTCAACCACCGTCAAAACTTCCAAAGATCTTCTCCTGAAGTTTATCCAGGAATACTCGCAGAAATCTCAGATTAAGGCGGTGGTGTCAGATAAAAAGGATTTCGAGGCGACTTACGATGCTTTCCATTTTGTGAAAGCTGCTAAGGCCCCTTCAGTCCCTTGGTGTCTCACTCCTTGCTTTGAACCTGGAGAGGCCTTTCCCATGAACAGATTTCAGCAGGTTGTTCAATTAAATGAGAAGTTCGGACTTCCTTTCAGAGTCATAGGTCAGCAGCACAAGTGGGTCTATGGACCGGAAACAAGACAAGTCTGATCAGATTTTAGTTATCACTTATTTTTCCGATAAGTGATTCATGCGCGTACTGCTCCTTCTACTCCTCGTTAGTTGCTCAACTCCTTTGAAGTATAAATATTCTTCATCCAAGCGCTATCTTGCAAGTCTCACCCGGGATGATGTTGTTGTGGCACGCATAGAAGGTGAGTTAAAAGAAGAGGTCCTTTTTGCCAGTGGGATGGATTCAACTTATCTAGTCGTAAAACTCTTTGATAAAGATGGAAACCTGCTAACTGATGTAGATCCCAGTGACCTCATACTTTCTACCAGTGAAGACGTTGAGGCCAAGCCCTTTGTGCGAAAGCAGGGAGTTTATAAGGCCGAGATTCTTCCGCGAGTTAAGAGTAAAAGCATCAGGATGCGAGTTGAGTGGCAGGAGAAGGTTTTAAGTCCTGAAATCGTTCTTAAAACAACCGTTGCTCCTCTGAAAGACGCTCTTCTTCCTCTGAACCATGAGTATTTTCAATCGAGGAGCTTAGGTGAAATTAACGTTTCACGTGGAAGCGCTTCCTCTGAGAAAGCCACGGAAGGATTCTCAATCGAGAACATGGGAGATAACCGGATCGTTGATTCCACCCGCTATAAAGCTTCACAGCGTGTCTTTCATTTTGATTATCTCGAGCAGGCAAGACAGAATCTTGCTCTGCAGGTGGATGATTCTCCTAATGGCACAGTCTCACACACCATGCATTCTATTTTCATGTTCTTCCCGAGAAAGCAGCTTCCGGTCGTGGAGCAGTTGACTGGTACCATTGATGTAACTCTTCCCAATGGAGAGAAAATCATTTTCCAAAAGCACTCAAAAGAAATCGTGGCAGGGATTTTCACAGAAGGTCCTGTTGATGTGAGTGGGGATAGACATAAAAGGCACTATCCAGACTTAAAGTATAATGGACGGGGAGTAGTTCTCAGAGTGAATGCTCGTGGACAAGCACCCCAACTAGGCCAGTATGAAACAACTAAGATCGATACAGAGTTTGGTCTTAAAGGTTCAGCGGAAGTCCTTCTCATCAACGGAACAACCGGAGAGCGCTGCCGCAGACCGAAGTCTGATTTTTGGGAACCCCTCGATGTCTCACCCGTTGAATTCAAATTCACAACTGATCAGGAATTTGATGAGTATCTGATAAAAAACTGTGGCTTCGAGTTACCGAAGTTTTAAGAGTTTCACCATTAATACCACCCATCCCAGGATAAATAGAGTCCCTCCTACGGGGACGATCATGGCAAACATTTTTATATCCGTGAGAACATAGAAGTAGCAATTGAATGAGAAAAGAAGAATTCCTACAAAAAAAGACCAGTGGGGAACTTCAAGCTTCAGCTGCTGGAAACTCTGCTGAATAAGTCCCAGCACCAGAACAGCGAATCCATGGTAAAAGTGATAACGAACTCCGGTTTCGAAGGTCACAAGCTTATCAGGCTGGACCATGTTCTTAAGTCCATGAGCGCCAAATGCTCCGATCAAAACGGCAAGTGCGAGAAGTCCTGAGCCTAGAACCAGGGCCCTTTTAGCCAGCGGATGTAAAGTCACGGAGGAAATCCTTTTTTGCGAATGGATATGTATTAAATGTTCCTTGTCCCATGGCCACAAGTTCGTTGGACCCTGAGACTCTTATTTCACCTGAACTGATGATGAGGCTTTTACCTTTATGAACAACTTTTCCGTTTCCATAAAGCTCTTCACCCAGTTTTACAGGGCGCAGATAGTTTATTTTGAATTCAACAGTGGAGGTGAGATTGTCTTCAGTCACGGCCATGGAAAGAGCTGAAAGTCCGAGAACGCAGTCCATGAGCCCTGCTATTGCAGCACCATGCGCGATATTCGGAGAGGAGAGGTGTTTCTCCTGGATCTTCATCTTATAAGTGATGGAGCCGGGAGAGTGAACCTCGAGCCTCATATCATTGTCCTGATCGTATTTATTAATGGATTTAAAAAGCTCTACAAAGTCCTGCATGCCATAAGCATACTTCTATCGTCCTGGGAGGTAAAGATTCTTCCCCTTGCCCTCGACAGCATTCCGGATTGTAAGGCTTAAACCTTTTTCATGACCTGCGAGAGAGGCTTCATAGTCAGTCTGATGCCCGGAGCGGCTATTACCCAGTCTTTTGTAAATCATCTGTGTGGTGGTTTCCAGATTCTTCTCAACCACAATGAGGGCCTTTTTATCTTCTTCACTGTATCTCATTTTTGCCGCAGTCATTTTGTGATGAAAGCCTTCAGCAACCCCGAGAAAGAAGGAGTTCTTCGCCTGAATCCCTTTGAAGTTATGCTCTTCCTTTGCCGACTCCCAGAGATGATCAAGTTCCTTGTCGAGGAAATTTGCCACATAGCCAGCAAGTTTCACATTCGTGAGAGTTCCTGAAACCTCCAGACAGCAGGCGTCTTTCCCCTGACTGATGACTGGTCTAACAATAAAGTGCTTCAATATGGCGTAGATGGCCGAGATCTTGGAATCTTTTCTCTTTCTCATCAGAAGGCGATCCAGGTAAATCGCTTCCTGCTTATCTTTTACGTAATCAAGATTGTGACGAAGAAGAATATCATTGGCCTTAATTGTCGCCAGTTCAGCTTCATGGGCGTTTGAACTTTGGGCCAGCATTAAGAGCTTTTTTACTTTCTCCAGGATCCTTTCAGCTTCAATGTCTCCGACCTTATCCATGTTACTTTCTTCAAGATTCATGGTGGCCTCTGAGACCTCGGAAGGAAAACCAAAACGCCTGCAGACCTCATGGAACTCAGCTCCGTGTGGCCTGGCATTGGGAGAAACGATATAGGTAAAGTAGTGGGCGAGTTCGTGTTTCAGGATGTCTCTGACGACACTATCCTTGGCGAGATAAATAAGTTTACGGTTAAGAGCAATCTGCAAGTAGGGACCATTGAAATGTCCCCATTCTTTTCCTTCAAACACCACCACATTAATGGGATAGAGAAAACCATTGAACAGAAAGCGGCTCTTTTTAACGGCGAATCCTGCTTCTACAAGAATTTCTTTTAAGAAAGCTTCCGCTTTCTGAATAAAGGCTGCAGAGGTTGAATCGTAAATAAACATGCCTCATTTTACGCTTCTTTATCCTTCAGGACAACTTCAGGTTACGAGTAATTCTAAGAGTTTTCATAGGTGAAAAAGGCCATTCAGGGCCAAAAGGAAACCAGTAAAAAAAAATACATGGTGCCAAAAAGCACTCATTACGCGAGTGAAATCATTATGTTATTCCTTAAATATTCCAATGCCACATGAGGGAGGATGGGAATGAACAAGCTTATGACTGCTTCGGTACTTTTATTTATTCTGTCAGTTCTACAGACGAATTCTTTCGCTGCTACTCTGGACTGCAAGTTCAAAGAACTATCTGTGGAGGGAGTGGAGAGCATTCAAATGACGGATGAAAGTCTGATCATCAATAAAGAGCTGGAAATCCCTTTGGAAAAATCCCGCGTGAGATGTGGACACTTTGGTAAACAAGTTCGTTTTGATGGAAGGGCCCTGGGTTACCAGGTTATCTTAAAGTCTTGCACCATGGAAGCTAAGCTTGAAGGGCATCTTATCGATGCAGTTAATGAAGTAGCCGCAGAAGTAAATTGTTATGCGGTTAAACCTTCTGAGCAATAATTAATTAAAAAAATAAATTCATGAAAAGGCCTTCTTTCGAAGGCCTTTTTTTTTTGGTTCCAACACACTTTTGGATAGGCACTGCATAACCAAAAGTGTGTTGGAACCTATGGCACTGGTAACAATGTGTCTCGCATCAAGTGATTGCAATCTGAAAAAATTTCATGGCACTTTAATTGCACAATTACGCTCAAGTTCAAACACAAGGAGTGTCACTATGATTCGCAACATTGCGTTGTTTCTGTTTATGCTTGTGCCTTCAATAACGAATGCACAATTAAATTCCGAGTTCACTTTCAATGGTCAAAACGCTGAAGTTTTGAACGCTGAAAAAAAGATCACCATCGTTACTGCTGAAACGGTTCAGGTGCCAAGCACATGTACCCGTCAGGTTCCGGTTGGAGAAAGAGAAGTTTGTCGCAATGAAACCCGTTACCGCCAGGAGTGTTCATGGATTCCTTCTTCTCAGCGCTGCTGGGATGACCGCGACAGAGTTTGCCGTCCTGTTACACGCACTCGCCAGGAGTGCTCAACATCTCCAAGTCGTCAGGTCTGTACTGACAGACCAAGCCGCAGAGTATGTACAGAAAGACCAACTCGTAGAGTGTGTACGACACGACCTGATGGGAGACAACACTGTACTACTGTAGGTGGGGGAACTCATTGTACAGAAGTTGGTGGGGGGCGTGACTGCCGGACTGTTCCGGGAGAGAGACATTGCCGTACTGTCACTTATACTGATCAGGATTGCGATTGGGTAACACGTCGTCGTTGTGAAACCGTTCCGGGAAGAAATGAGTGCCATAGCGTTCCTTACCCTGAGCGCGTGTGCCGCATGGAAACTCAGTATGAGACTGAAACTTATGCCTGTACTCGAACAGAAACTGTTAACAGAACCGCCCATAAAGATCTTAAAGCTGAAACCAATGTTCAAATTATTACAAACGGTCTGGTTGAGGAGTTCCCGGTCGCTGTTTCAATTAAAGAATCAAATTCTCAGTTCAGCGCTTTCACTATTGAGGCGAAGCTGATGAAAGAGCCATCGGTATTCGTGGTGCTGAAAAAGAAAGAAGTGAAGATCGCTTCTAACACTGAAAAAGAAATTGTTCTAAAAGGTGAACTGGTGCTGGAAGTCCTTTCTCAGGAAATGTTACCGGTATCTTTCCCGACTGAGATCTTAAAAGCTACAGTTGATGAAAAAACCAAAAAGATGGTGATCGTACTTGAAGGTCCTGTTTCCGCACTTGGAGAAGTGGATTTCAAAATAACTCATGACACTTTCTTTACTCGTAAGAAAACCATCGCTGAGATGAAAGCTTCTTACCCAAGTGAAAAAGTTGAACTGGGTCAGGTTGAAAATAAAGCGGCACTAAGCATTGACCTTACAGAGGCTCTGAAGAGAGATCTTGAAAGCAAAAATATGCTTCTGACGCTAAAACTTTCGTCTGAGTTAAACCTTCGTGGAACTCTGATGAACGAAAAGAAACCAGAGAACTCTAAGTTGTACGAAGGAACGTTCGTAGAGCTGGAGTAAAAGCACGAAAAGTGCACTCCCTTTTGGCACCTCCGGAGGGTTAGCTCCGGGGGTGCTTTTACATGTCAATGTATTGCATGAAGCTAAGTGAAAATGTTGTCGTTTCGAAATTTAATTTCTTCTGATTGAGAGTTTCAAACGCATCAGTCCGAAAATAATCTTTTTGAACTTGAAGGCGAAATCCGGTATCTGAATCTAAGATGAACTCCATGCCTAATTGTCCAAACCAGCCACGAAAGTTCCTCTTTTCGCCTTCTTCAAAACCCGTCGTAGAACTTCTTTTTGATTTAAAATCTTCCTTATCATAAACAAGATTCATAACACCATACTCTAGCCCCGCTCCTGTATACATGCGAAAGGTCTTGAGCTTTATAAATCTTAATCTTAGACCACCAGAGGCCCTGCTTAACCACATGGCCGTATCAAGATTGCTTACCTGTGCCTGATCCGAAGAGTTGTCGGGATTTTCATAGTCATACTCGGTGTTGCCATTTCCCTTCCCAAGATCAAAGGTTCCAAAGAGAGAGACGTAAGAATTTCCAAATTCGGCTCCACCTCTGAATCCAAAGTAGCTGGAAACTTCCAAAAGTGGGTTGCCTGCAAGGGATTCTTCCTTGCTTTCAAAAGAACCACCCACTAGACCGGCACTTGCAACAAAGTCAGCCTTGGCCAAGCCTGGAAGAAGTAAAAATAAGGGAAGGAGGAAGAACATAATTTAAGTCTAAAAGAATCTGATTTTTTTGGAATATTTAAGTACTGATTCCGTCTAATCTTAAGGTTTAAATTTCCGAGTGAATCGCTTCGTCTTTTGAACGAAAGATTATTCTTCAAAAGCCGATATAACTTTTATTCAAGTGGAGGCCCCTCTTTGTTGAAGATTCTGATGCTGACCTTACTCGCAGGGTGTAGCTCGTTATTTTATTATCCAGACCGCATCCTATACGTTCAGCCGGAAAGGTATAACTTTACCTATGAGGAAATAACTTTCCATCCACAAGACGGAACTGAACTGATTGGATGGTTTTTCCCGGCCAAGACCAAAAATGTTCTTGGTACCGTAGTTCAGTTTCATGGAAATGCACAAAACATGTCTGCCCATTTCCTGACCTTATCCTGGATCATGGATAGGGGATATAACCTCTTCGTATTTGATTACCGAGGATATGGAATCTCAGATGGCTCTCCG
Source organism: Bacteriovoracia bacterium (assembly GCA_046566385.1). Lineage (GTDB taxonomy): Bacteria > Bdellovibrionota > Bacteriovoracia > Bacteriovoracales > Bacteriovoracaceae > Peredibacter. Next base: position 21,799 of record JBKHWS010000020.1, read on the forward strand.
GATCCGGACGGAGTGTACCAGGACTCTCTTGCCGCTTTAGAGAAAGGCAGAGACCTTTGGAGTAAAAATGGGAAAGGGAAATTTATTATTTATGGTCAAAGTCTGGGTGGTGCGATCGCTATGAAGGCCCTGGAAGACTATAAAGACAGCTCACTTGTGGATCTGGTGGTGCAAGAATCTACTTTCATGTCCTATCAAGACATTGGTTTTCATAAGCTTAAATACAGCCTCCTATTTCCTTTTAGTCCACTCTCTTATGTATTAGTTTCTGATAAGTATGCGACGACAAAATTTGTAAAACGATTGACCAGGCCAACTCTGGTCATTGTTGCTGAAAACGACAAGGTCGTTGATCCTAAGTTCGGGAAAGAAATTTACCAAACACTAACCACTCCTAAGAAATGGTTCTGGAATATTCCAAAAACCGGCCATCTTGAGGTCTACCACGACCCAAAGAAGCCTTATCGGGATGACTTCATAAAACTTCTGGAATCCCTTGATCATACAAGTCAGGAATTGAGTAAATCTTTAGATTAAACAGTTTCATAAAGATATCCATCCTGCCGAGAAATCACTGAGTCCATCTTTTGACCAAAAAATACCAAGGAGAAGGTATGAAGTTATCGTCAAGGTTAGCATTTCTTACTCTCGTCGCTTTTCTGTCCTTTCCTGCCTTTGCCGCTAAGAATGCCTGGCGCCAGTGCGGAATCGGGGCCATGATTTTTCCTAAGACCGGTTGGGCAGCCGTTACTTCAAATCTCATATGGGATTTAGGTATTACAGCAACAACCTCTTCTAGTTCTTCTGAATCTCAGTGTGCCGGCCGTGCCTCTACTGCCGCTAAATTCATTCATCAAAACTATGCTGTTCTCGAAGAAGAGACTGCAACCGGGGCCGGAGATCATCTTGCCACTGTTCTGAATATTCTTAATTGCAAAAATGGCTCTCATGGTGAGATCATCAATTCTGTCCGTTCAAACTTTGCTCAAGAAATTGAAGCTGGAACTCAGAGCGATGAAGCTTATTTTAACAACCTGATGAACGTGATTGAGTCCAGTTATTCTACTCAGTGCCAACTTTCTTAATTTTCTTTATCCTATTCTCTTGCTCATGGGCCTTATCTCATGAGCGAGAGAATTTAAACGAACTATCCAAACATCCTCATTGGTACAAACTTTTACATTACTCTAAACCCTTGATAGGAAAACCTTCATCGGATGTCCTGTCATCGCACTTTTTTCTGGGAAAAGATGGTAAGACTAATTCAAAGTCTGAACTCTTGGCCACGATTAAAGGCCTGAGAGAATCAGATGAAACATATTGCAACTATCCTGCCCGAAGAAAATGGCTGGAGAAAAAAGGATTTAGCTTTCCTCAAAGAGAGTGTTCTGCTTTTGAGGAATGGACAAGGGGACATTCAATTAAGTCCATAAGTCTGATTTTCGCATCAGGATTTCTCGGCAATCCGGCTTCTTATTTTGGGCATCCCTTAATCAAATTTAATTTTAAGGATGAGAGGAGTCCCCTTGATTTGCTGGATACGGCCATAAACTATGGAGCTTTTACTCCTCCCGAGATTGGAGCAATTCCATATGCCTTCTACGGAATCTTTGGAGGCTTCGAAGCGGGATTCACTTCCGCAGATTTCTTCTTTCACAAAAATAATTATTCTGAACTTGAACTCAGAGATCTCTGGGAATATGAACTTCTTCTGGATGACGAGCAGGTAGCGGAAGTTGTCAATCATGTCTGGGAAATGCAGAGGGCGAAGATCCCCTATTATTTTTTCAGTGATAATTGTGCTTTTCGGATTTCGGAACTTCTGGAGTTGGTCCTGGACAAGCAGCTGATATCTAAATCTGTACCATATGCTATCCCTGCAACTCTTTTCCACAGAATACATGAGAATGGTCTCGTTAAAAATATAAAGCTTCTTCCCTCCAGGCAAACCAGGCTCAGAGAAAAAGTTTTTTCTCTGAAAGCTTCTGAAAAATCACACCTAACTTTACTTACCGAGGATGTTAATCATCTTCAGGATGAGTCCTTTAAGAAACTGAGTGCTAAGAAGAGAGCGAGAATTCTTGAGGCAGGACTTGATTACTTTTCCTATCGACTGATCCTTGATGAAGATAAGGAGAAGCTTAAGCTTGCTAAAAGAGCAATACTAAAAGAGAGATTTGCACTTCCTCCTGGGAGATCCCGCTGGCAGACTATTACTCAACATCCTCCCCATGAAGCGCAAAGACCTGTTCTTACTCAATGGGGTTATTTTTACAGTGAAAAGTTCAAAAGCTCCGGAAGTTTCAGGTTTCGGCCTGCCTTTTATGATCTCATTTCTCCTGATACCGGAAGACCTCACTTTTCAGCTCTGTCTGCGTTTGATGTCGAGCTGAACTTCAATGATGAGAGGATATGGTTAAATCGATTTACATTAATGTCTGTTGAAACGCTCAATATCTCCAAGACAGGGCTGTATAAAGACGGAGGATTTGCTTGGCGGTTTCGGTTAGGAGCAGAGCAGGTGAACCTTGCATGTAATACATGTACAGTTGCTCTTTTTGAAGCAGGAGTTGGGAAAGCTTGGGAGCTAACAAATAACTTTACTCTGTTTACCATGCTGGATCCAAGGATTCAGTCCGAATATAAAGACCACGGCCATTTATCGGCTACTCCAAGTCTCGGATTACTACTGACCCTTTCTGAAAATTTCAGGCTTCATTCAACTGGAGGAAAAAGATTTTATCTAAATAAAGAAAGCATTTCAGAGGATATTTTTTCTGTGGAGGGTCGTTTGGGCTCCAATCGTAAATGGGATATAAGAATGAAGTATGACCAACACGTTGATCGGCGATACTCAGTGGGTTTTGGTTACTATTGGTAACTTAAAAGAAGTTCCAGGTTTTGTTTTTCCAGACAACGTTTCTTATAAAGACATCTCTCTCTCCATTCCTGATGGTCATTTTAAGTTTAGGCGTTGATCCTTCCCATTCAATGTCCACGATTCCATAGGAAATGCCGAAGTAAGTGATGGGATACTTCCTTGCCAGATACCACCATGTTCTTCTGGGGGCAGTGTGAGTAAGTCCGCTGGACATGAACTCCAACTGTCCCCAGTATTTGAAGATAGTCGAGAAATGCTTATCCCCGGTGAGAAAGACTGGCGCTTTCACTTCATAAGTCTGCAGAAGCTTCCTCATACGCTTGACTTCAATCGGATAATGCCACCATTCTTCTGAGTAAGGGATGGTCGGCGAGAAAACGGAAAGCCCACCGATAATGAAGTGCAGATTGGCCTTTGAGTTCTTAAATTCATTCTCGAGCCATACCCACTGCTGGTTTCCAAGCATTGGGGCATCATCTTCTATGTCCTTGAAGTAGCGGTTATCCAGAATGATAATCTTGATCTTCTGATCTCCTTCTCCAAAATTGAAACTGGTATATATGCCCTCCTGTTTTTTTCGGGGAGAATCGACTGGTACATCCATAAAATCCAGATGAAGTTTTTGGCTCATCTGCTTGAAGCTCAGGTCCCCTCCGGCATTGTCCCAGGCGTAGTCATGGTCATCCCATGTTCCGATGATGGGAGTTGTGGATTTTAAAAGAGCATAATCGGGATGAGCATTTTGCTTTTGATAGGCTCTGGCAACAGAATCTGATTTTCCCCAGTCTGCATAAACATTATCTCCACCCCATATCCAGAGATCAGGTTTTTGCCGGATGACATCTTTCCATAGAGGTTGATAATCGTTTTCATTGCTACAGGAGCCAAAAGCAATCCTTTTAAGTTCTGTTATAGATTTAAGTTTCTGCTGATTGGACTGAGCATGAGAAGATAAAGTGAAAAGGATGAGAAGCAAGGCAAGAGCTGATTGCATGGATACCTCCATTGGCAGGTATTTTCTCATACTAAAAAATAAATTGAATGGTGTGACTTTCCGGCCGGCAGCGAAAAGTTAATACATTTCTAATGGATACAACTGAACCCACTCATTGCCATCGAGTCTGAAGGTTCTCTTATGAAACTGGGCCCCATATCTGTCGCGAATAGACATCGTAAGGATCGGCGTGTCGTTATCCCAGGCGATGTCAACCTGGCCATAATTCAAACCAAAAAATGAAGTCTCATATCTTCTTCCCAGATACCACCAGAATACTCTTGGGACTCTGTGAGTTAACCCGCTTGAAAGAAATTCCAGATGGCCTCGCCGTCTGAAGATGGATGAAAAATGCATATCACCAGTTAAAAAAACAACTCCTCCTGTTCCTTGTCTTTCAACCAGCTCCAGTAGCCTGTCTCTTTCAGTTGGATAGTTTGGCCAGGCTCCATCAGATAGGGGATGCACTGGGGAAAGGATAGAGAGACCGGACATGATAAAAGTAACTTTGGCCTTATTGTTTTTAAGTTCCTTCTCAAGCCATTGCCATTGCTTTTCGCCGAGGAGAGAGGCCCGTGGATCAAGATCCATAAAGTAGCGGTTATCTAGCAGGATAAACTTCACTTTACCAAAGGTATAGGATGTATAAATTCCTTCCTGCTTCCTTCGAGGTGAGTTTCGAGGTTCTCCCAGAAAATCCAGGAACAACTTTTGAGCTTCTTTTTTTCGTGAGTAGCGCCCTGTTGTATTATTACCGCCAAAATCATGGTCATCCCAGGTACCGATGATTTTTACTTTTGATTTAAACAGCTGGTAGTCAGGATTTCTATTTTGCTTTTCGAATGCAAGTCTTAAGTTGGTTGGTTTTTCTTTATCCGAATAAACGTTGTCTCCGCCCCAGATAAAGAGGTCGGGTTTTTGTTTCAACATTTCTTTCCACAGGGGCTGTGGGCGGTTCTGATCATTACAGGAACCAAAAACAAATCTTTTCAGGGTGTGGGAGTCATTGGCATAGAGCTGAAAGGACAGGAGCAGGATAAGAGTAAAAATCATGATGTTCTCCTCCGGCAGGAAAATCATGACCTTTATTTTTCAGGATAAAAAGTCGCACGTGTCATTCTTTACTTGTTTACTACAGTCTTTTTCATAGAAGCTGTAAGGGTACTTCCGAGTGAGGAAATAATGACACAAAAAACAGCAATCCACTGATTAATGGTTAAGGTTTCATTCAAAAAGTACAGACCCATGAGAGCAGCAATCGCTGGCTCGAGACTCATAAGAACGCCAAAAGTCTGAGAGGGAAGGTTTCGGAGTGCCACCATTTCCAGGGAGTAGGGAAGAGCGCTTCCAAAAAAGGCAACCATGAGGGCCAGAGGAAACGCAGAGACTTCATATAATTTGTCTGCATCGAGACCAACACCAACTGGAAGAACAATTAAAGCTGCATAGATCATTCCAGCACTGGCAGCAGCTCCACCTTTGATGGCGTTGCCTGTTCGTTTTCCAAAGATGATGTAGAGACCCCAGAAAAGACCGGCCAGGAGAGCAAGGAAAATACCCATGGGGTCCAGGGCAGCAGGAGTATCTGTTTTGGGAAGAATAAGGATAATTCCAAGAGTCGCAAGCATGGCCCAAATGAAATCAACTTTCTTGCGTGAGTAAAAGATAGCAACAGACAGAGGGCCAATGAATTCCAGGGCCACGGCAATCCCAAGAGGGATTCTTTGAAGAGCAAAATAAAAAGTTAAGTTCATGAGACCCAGTGAAAAACCATAAAGGAGAAGGGTCTTTCCTGGTTTAACCCGCCAGGGTTTGAAAACCATAGCAAGCATGAGACCCGCAAAAACCAGACGTAAGGTGGAAGTTCCGGCCACACCGAAAATAGCAAAGAGTTGTTTTGCCTGGGAAGCGGCAAACTGTATGGAGAGCATGGAAAGGAGGAGGAGTAAGATAGATTTAAGCATAAAATAAAAAGGCCCTCTTCGGAGGGCCTTGGGAAAGTTATTTAAGCGCCACCTTCGGATCGTTTCTTTTCATGGAAAGTAAACGCGGCCTTGAGATACTCCCTGTTCATGCGGGAAATGTGCTCAATGGAAATTCCTTTCGGACAAGTGGCTTCACATTCAGCGTGAGTGGTACAGTTTCCAAAACCAAGCTCGTCATGAGTATGAACCATACTGAGAGCGCGTTTCGGAGATTCAACCTTACCTTGCGGAAGCAGAGCAAGTTGAGAAACCTTAGCACCCATGAAAAGCATTCCTGAACCATTCGGACATGAGGCGACGCAAGCTCCGCAACCAATACAGGCAGCGGCGTCCATGGCCTCATCAGCAATTGGCTTTGGAATGAGAATGGCGTTGGCATCAGGAGCATTACCAGTGTTGGCCGAAACATAACCACCGGCGGCCATGACCTGATCCATCGCTTTGCGATCAACAGTAAGATCCTTGATGATCGGGAAAGCAGCTGCACGGAACGGCTCAATCACGATGGTCTCACCGTTCTTGTACATTCTCATGTGTACCTGGCAAGTAGTTGTGTTCTTGAAACCACCGTGGGCCTTACCATTGATGTTCATTGAACACATACCGCAGATACCTTCACGACAGTCGTGATCAAAGGCAATGGTATCTTCACCTTTTCTGAGAAGTTGTTCGTTAAGAACGTCGATCATTTCAAGGAAAGACATATCAGGTGAAACATTCTCAACTCTGTAATCAACAAGTTTCCCCTCGGAATTTGAATCTTTTTGACGCCAGATCTTTAAATTTAACGTCATATTTTCTGTAGATGCCATAAACAGCTCCTATTATTTGTACGAACGTGTAGCAAGTTGAACGTTTTCATACTTCAGCTCTTCCGTGTTTCGGATCGGGCTAGAATTCTGACCGGTGTATTCCCAAACTGCTACGTGGGTAAAGTTCTCATCGTCACGTTTTGCTTCGTTATCAGGCGTCTGGTACTCCTCACGGAAGTGTCCACCACATGACTCTTTTCTCTCGAGAGCATCGAGGGCCATTAGCTCTCCAAGCTCGAGATAGTCCGCAACACGACTTGCTCTGTGAAGCTCAAGGTTATAGTTACTTGAATCTCCCGTAAGCTTCAGGTCATGCCAGAATTCTTCACGAAGTTTTCTGATTCCATCGATGGCCTTCTTAAGACCATCTTCGTTACGGCTCATTCCCACATAGTCCCACATATAGTGGCCAAGTTGGCGGTGGAATTCTGTGGCGGTCTTATTGCCTTTAATTCCCAGAAGCTTTGAAGTCTGAAGAACAACAGCTTGTTCAGCGTCCTTGAAGGCATTGTCTTCAATGGTTACTTTTTCAAGCGGTGTGGAAGCAAGGTAGTTACCGATGGTGTAAGGAATCACAAAGTAACCATCAGCGAGTCCCTGCATAAGAGCAGAGGCACCGAGACGGTTGGCCCCGTGATCTGAGAAGTTGGCTTCTCCCAGGACATGGAGTCCTGGAATTGTACTTTGAAGATTGTAATCAACCCAAAGACCACCCATCGTGTAGTGAACAGCTGGGTAAATCATCATCGGTGTTTTGTAAGGATCATCAGCGGTGATCCTTTCATACATTTCAAAAAGGTTACCATACTTGGCAGCAATCACTTCTTTTCCATCACGCTTAATAGCATCACGGAAATCAAGGTAAACCGCCTGCTTGGTTGGACCAACTCCCAGACCTTCGTCACAACGGAATTTTGCCTGACGGCTCGATACGTCTCTTGGAGCGAGGTTACCAAATGAAGGGTAAACGCGCTCAAGGTAGTAGTCTCTTTCTTCTTCAGGAATGTCTTCAGGTTTACGAGTATCGCCTTGTTTCTTAGGCACCCACACTCGACCATCGTTTCGAAGTGATTCAGACATGAGAGTTAACTTTGACTGATAATCTCCATGAACAGGAATGCACGTAGGGTGAATCTGTGTAAAGCAAGGGTTGGCAAAGCCAGCACCACGCTTATAGCATCTCCAGGCCGCTGATCCGTTTGAGAATTGAGCGTTTGTGGAAAGATAGAAAACGTTTCCGTATCCACCTGTACAAAGAAGAACAGCATCCGCCGCGTATCTTTCAAGTTCACCGGTTAAGAGATTGCGGACGATAATCCCACGGGCCTTACCGTTAACAATCACCAGATCCATCATCTCGCGGCGGTTGAACTGCTTGATTTTTCCCTTCGCAACCATCTTCATCATACCCGAGTAGGCACCAAGAAGAAGCTGCTGACCGGTTTGTCCCCGGGCGTAGAATGTACGAGAGACCTGAGCACCACCGAAAGAACGGTTATCGAGGTAACCGCCGTATTCACGGGCGAAAGGAACACCCTGAGCGACCATTTGGTCGATAATGTTATTGGCAACCTGAGCAAGACGATAAACGTTTGCTTCACGTGCACGATAGTCTCCGCCCTTGATGGTGTCGTAGAAAAGGTTTTTTACAGAGTCACCATCGTTTGGATAGTTCTTGGCAGCGTTGATACCACCTTGAGCCGCGATGGAGTGAGCTCGTCTTGGAGAATCCTGGATACAGAAAGAAAGAACGTTATAGCCAAGTTCTGCCAGTGTTGCAGCGGCTGAACCTCCGGCAAGACCAGTTCCGACTACGATAACAGTGAACTTTCTTTTGTTGGCCGGGTTAACGCGCTTTGATTCAAACTTATGTTTGTCCCATTTCTCTGAGAGGGGACCGCTTGGGATTTTTGAGTCGAGTTTAAGTGTCATATTACACTCCCTTGAAGTATGCCCATGTTGACAAGAAGGCGAAGCCTCCTCCAATCACAATGGCATACAGGTAGCTGATGAATTTTATTTTTGGATAGTACTTCGGAAAGTTAAGTCCGAGCGACTGGAAAGCCGATGCAAAACCATGAGCGGTGTGCATACCAGCGCAAATCATGGCGAATGCATACCAGATTACGTGAACCGGATTCTGGAAGTATTCCATGGTCGTGCGGTACATGTCTCTCATGACCACGCCACCAACTTCTATTTCATAATAAGTTCCGAACTTAAGATTCATCAGATGCAGGATAGTGAAAATCAGAAGGATGATACCGGTGTAAGGCATGGTAATGGAAAAAATAGTTGTTCCACGACCTGTGCGTTTTTTCAGCTCGTACTTTCCCTTTGCCTTTTTGTTTTCAAAAGTCAGGCGAACCGCAAGGTAGAGGTGGACCAGAAAAATGACCAGAAGACCAGCTTCGGCGACATAGAGTAGCGAACCGAGGCTCGCGAGCTTACTGGCGTAAATGTTGAAGGCATCAGATCCAACCAAAAGCAGAAGGTTACCGGCCAGGTGACTCACAAGAAATCCGCAAAGGAGGAGTCCTGTGATGGCGACCAGATGTTTTCTACCAATGGAAGATCGGAAGTAATGATTAACAGCAGCGGTCATCATACAAAAGAGCTCCCTTTCGAAGTAAAAAAAGTAAGGTATATGTCTTAGATTTTACTCTCTCAATGTACCAGATTTGCACGAGTTGTCAGGTTAGAAATGGATTTTTCTCGGGGATAATTTCCCATCTTAGTAAGACATTTTTTGCCTTATTTGGCTTTATGCAAAAAAGTCTTCGAAGATGAGTACATGAGAAGGGCCCGCTCCCGATTAAGTTGGTAGTTCACAATTGGTTTTGGGTAATCAGGAGCTATTGAAGAATTTGGTTCATGAATTTCTTTATTTGAAAGATGGGCCAGTTCCGGCACCCACTTCCGTATGAATTTTCCTTCCGGATCAAACTTTTTACTCTGGGAATAGGGATTGAATATGCGGAAGTATGGTTGAGCATCACATCCGGTACTGGCGGCCCATTGCCAGCCACCGTTATTGGCCGCGAGATCATAATCCAGAAGAGCGCTGGCAAAATAGCGTTCTCCTTTTTGCCAGTTAATGAGAAGAGTTTTAGTAAGAAATGAGGCCACAATCATCCGCAACCGATTATGCATGAGACCCGTGTCATTGAGGCACCTCATAGCGGCATCGATCAAAGGATATCCAGTTCTTCCCTCACACCAGGCGATGAAGTTTTTTTCATTTCCTCTCCAGTTTATTTTCCTGTAGGCGGGGTTAAAGGCCACCTTTTCAACCTCAGGATAAGCATCAAGAATCATCTGATAAAAATCTCTCCAGATGAGTTCTATAATCCATGTCTTGGCACCTTCATTTTTATGGGAAGATCCTGCTCTTAGCATGTCCCGGATAGAGATATTTCCAAATCGAATATAAACAGAAAGAAGAGATGTTCCCTGAATGGCCGGGAAGTCCCGATCATGGTCATATTCTTTTATTTTTGTTTCAAAGATTTTTAACCTTTCTCTGGCAGCTTTCGTTCCACCTTCAAGAAGAGGAGGATTTTTGACGAATCCTGTTTCCCGGTACCAGTCTTTCTCAAGAATGTTCTTCTTGTTTGTAAACTTCCGGAGATTTTTTAAGCGGCACTCATAATCAGAAACATTTTTCCCTGACTCTTCAAACACCTTGAGCCACTTATTTTTATAGGGAGTAAAAACCTGATAAATCCCGCCCTGGTTCTTCTGAGTTTCATGTTTTTCAAAAATAACCTGATCCTTATAGTGATAAAATCCAATTCCCTGTGTCGTGAGAATCTCCTCGATCTCGTTGTCGCGTTTTTTGGCATAGGGTTCATAGTCCCGATTGCAATGGACTTTCTTAACTTTAAGTTCCCGGGCGAGTTTCGGAATTTCATGAATGGGGTCACCATATCTGATGATGATGGATGAACCGTATTTATGAACTTCCTTTTCCATCTCCATCAGGGACTGAATGATGAAAGTTATCCTGCGGTCACTCTTATCTGTGAGATGCCCGAGTATTTGCGTATCAAAAATAAAAACAAGAGTGGTCTCGCCCTCGGCAAGCGAAGCGGATAGGGCAGCGTGGTCGTGTAAGCGCAGGTCTCTTCGAAGCCAGCATAGTGAAGACATGAATGGATTTTCCCAAAAGAAAAGGCCCTGAAACAGGGCCTTCCTCGTTTTGTCTCATATTTGTCTATTCTTTAAATTGTTCGACGTTAACTGTGGATGAAAATGAACAGGGTTTCAAGGATTTTCAAAGGCCCAAACAAGTCCGAACTGCAGAGTTAGAGTATTCAAACAAAATTGACTTGAGGACGCTGCGATACAGAAATAGCTTTGAGTAATTTCGTGTCTTAAATGAAACAAGTGTTTTCAAAGCGCTAGGCGTAAGACACGATTTTGGGCCTTTGAAAATTATCCCCAGTTAAGCTCGAACAATTGATTCTTTACTGACCTAAAGTGATCCTCTTAACTATCTGGTCAGGTGTCGGAACTGCGTCCGGCTCAATTTCACCTTTGATCACCAGAACTTCTTTCGGATTACTTTTATTTCGTAGGTAGCTGAGCATCACTTCACCTTCAGCATCAATGGTCTGCACGATAGTAATGGCATCCGGATCACTGGCACCGATTCCCATTACTTCCTGCTGTCGACCATACTTATAAGAGAACTCTTCTCTTAGTTGTTTTAGTCTTCCGAGATCAACATCCTTGTGGGCCCGGCGTGCTCCCACCAGCACCCTTGATTTCAAGAGGGCCTGTAGTTCAGGTGCTTTGTGAGCACCATATTCTCCCACGACCATCGCTCCCATGGCGAAAGCTTTACCAACTTCACGATTTTTTGAAGTAGAGTAGCCATAGCTGATGCCGTACATCGGTCCTGTTTCAGAATGGTCTTTTGCCATTTTAACGAGCCCATCACCGAATACATCATTGTTGTATTTTTCAAAGTCTTCCAGCGCCGCTTTTCTAATCGCCTCCGGATTATTTCCCCCTCTCACTTTTCCAACAACAGCGTTGGAAGCATTGTGGGAAGTTAGTTCTTCAAACATCTGGATGATTTCACCTTCTGATTTTTCCGCATGTTTTGAGGCAAGGCCTCTCCAGGTAATGTCTTCCGAGTACCATGTTTTCATTTTGAAGTCGTAAAGCTCTTTATTATTGAAGCTCGGCTTACCATACAGAAGCTTAAAATCGTCATCTACGTATCCCAGTGCAACTCTCTCAACGCCTTTCTTAGGGTGCTTGTAATAGATATTATTTTTGGCGAAGACTTCTTCTGCTCTTTTATGAAGTTTATCCCAGGCCTCAACGGGATTGGACTGCAATTCAGTTTTCAGAGCAGGATTCGAGGTGATTTCACGTTTTAAAATTTCCCGATAGAAACGTGGATCAATGTATTCCACCCCATCCATGTGCTGGACTTTTTTCTGCCCTTTAAGCGCCATCTGTACAGGAGGACGGGTATAAGGAGTTGCGAAATCCATAGAGTTTTCTAAAGGCAGACCGAACTTCACTCTTTCAATCATGTCATCTACAAGAAAATCACTGGCAAGCACTCCGTGCTTCACCATCTTTTTCCAGTCATCGAGACTGCGATAAATATCTGCGTTCGGATCAATGATTCGCGGAGGCGGCAAGCCTTCCTTCATCAAGGCATAAGAGAGTGCGAACTCTCTGGTGCTTCTTCCGTTTCCGTTGGCAAGTGGATGGATAGAGACAAGGTCACGTTGAAATTTTGATACCAGGTTAACATATTCATCAAGTTTTTCGGGAGAGCTAATGTCACCGATGAGAGTTCTTTGTCTAGTGAACCAATCCATCAAATCGTCGGTCATGGCATTGACCAGATTCTCCGTCATCTTCAGCTTGTTTTTAGCGAGGGCATCGTACTCTTTCAGAAGGTCATCTTTGAGGCCCTGAGGAGAGCGGATAAGTTTTTGCAGTTCCTGGTACCTTTCAATTTCTGACACAAGTTCAGGATGATTCTTCCTGATAAGATCGAGGCCTTCTTTTCTTACAAAATCAGAGTTCGGATACTGAATTTGACCGTAGGCCGATCCATTAGCAGTCCTGCCTTGTTCAACCCAGGTGAGGTAAGGATTTTCATCAATGACTTTAATGATTTCATCATTAATAGGCCGAGAGACAGGAACATTTCCATACCAATGACCATTCCGGATTTTTCCCAGATCTGCAGCTTTTACATTTTCAACTCCGCCGGTCATCATGCGTTTGTGAACTTCAAGCAGGGTGTCTTTGTTAAGTTCCGGCATTTCATCAAGAAGATACTTCCTCGCATCCTTGAAATTATTAAAGGCCATCTTTTCATACTGCTGAGAAAGAGCGGCCTTATTGACTTGTTTTGTCCCCTGAAGAATGTTCTCTAACTCGGGAATGGCATGCTGATAGTCTATGAAGTAAAGTGACTCGTAATTATCAATCAACTTCTGAGCTTCTGAAGGAGATTTTCCTGCGATCATTCTTCTGAAAAGGCCTTGCTTCTTTTCAGGATTTGCGGATTTGATTAACTCAAACAGTTCGTCTCTTTTCTTCAGGAAATTTCCATCAACGATATCTTCGGCAAAACCACTGAAGAGTGTGTCCCCTGGTTTTACGAGTTCTCTGACCGGAGGTCTCCCGGCCAGCCCTGAGCGGATGAGGATGTCCGCTTCATCTTTAGTGAAGCCGCCTCTAACGAGAGTATCGTATTTATCCTTGATTTCTTTCCAGCTGTACTCGAATATCCCATTATCAGGGCCGATTAAATGAGCTTCCTGAAGTGTCTTTGCAAGTTTTTGTTTTTCAGCAGGAGATATATTCTTTCTGTTGGTGATGGTAAGAGCTGCTTCGAGCCTTTTCTTGTCATCGAGCTTTGAGTTTGCCAGGATTTCTTTATAGGTCGGAGATTTATTTCCGACAATCCTGACCCGGGCCTCACCCTGAAGGATGTGGGAATCATATCTCTTAAGGAGCGCCTTTTTCACTGGACCATCAGACATGGCGCTTATCTGAAGGAAGAGTTCCTTCTCTGCGGCCAGGATCTTTTCCGGTGGAAGTTTTCTGGCGAGATCTCCATACTGGAGTTCAGGATAAAGATTTCTGATGATTTCAGAAAATTCAACTTTATTTTCTTCCAGGATATCTTCCAGAAGTCTGGCCCTCTTTGGTTCAACACTTTTAAGAAGTTCTTCTTCAAGCTCCAGGAGGGATTTTGTCTTTTTGGGTACAATTCGCGCTTCTTCAACGTGAGTGAGAGCAGATGAAACCGCACTGTCACTTTTAACCATGGTTGCGGCGACGGCACCTTTGGTGACAAGTTTTGCTGCTCCCAGTTTGAAGGCCTTATCGAAAGTCCTTTGACCTGCTTTGAAAGCGAAAGTCGTCATCGGATTCTCTATCGGATAGATAATGATTTTTCCAGTTAGCTTTGCCGACTTTCCACCGAAGATCAGAACTTTTCCAGCTTTGGTTTTGGCCACATAGGCAGTACCGTTCTTAAGGGCCTTAGTCAGGGCCGCAAAAGACTGTTTAAGGACTTTTCTTGTTGGGGAAAGAAGGTATCTGCCAATTCCCTTGAGTGCTGCTTCCACAGCAACCTTGGCCGCTCTGACTCCCTTGGAGACTCTGAGTGCATCATCAACTTTTTGTGAAGCGCTGACGGCAATTTTTCCCACCCGGGAATTTTTTATGGCCTGAATACTTTTGCTTGAGACCTTGAAGAGTTTGGAGATTTTCGCGGCACCATTGATTCCGTGCTTGGCCGCCGTGATCAGTCCACCGGTTAAAAAGGCCGGAACAATTTCCGCTACCAGGGTTCCTGAAACGGCACAAAGACCGTTCACCATTGTTTTACATGGAATGCAGTCGAAGTTTTCAGTAGGCTGGAGACATTTTGAAAAGTGAGGAACTCCCTGCCACTTCTGACAGAAGATATCATTCTTGAGCCACTCTTTGATGGAAGCAACCAGGGCCTGCCAGATTTTCTTCATTGTCCCCGGAAAGTCTTTCAGGAGCATGTCGAAGAAACCGGGATCCTCAGAGGCTTTAGCGAGAGCAAGTTGTGAAGTGGAGGAGTGATCTTCCGCTCCTGTTACCCAGTCCCAGAATTCCCCCATCTTTTTCTTAGTGGCCCTGCCTGCCATTTTAAGCAGGTCCCAGGCACCATCAAAAAAATTAACGGCCGCTTTTAAAAAGCCAGTTGCAAGCTGGGTCATACAACTGTCGTTTCCGAGATGACAGTTCTTTGGTTTAAAATTCTGAGGTAGCATCATTTCCGCAATGTAACCACCCATGCCTAGTGCCGTTGAGGCTAGGACGCAGTTCATGTCTTCAGGACATTTCCCGCGTATTTCTTTTTTCTTCGGTTCCGTACAGCTTAGATTCTTCTCGACTTTTGTCAGAGCATTGAGCTGGAAGTTGAGGCCGGTGGACTGATCGGGAAGTTTACAGTCACCGGAGTCACAGCCAAGTCTTCCCTCAAGTCGGGTTTTATGTTTTTCCAGTTCAGATTCAAGGTGATTGATTTCTGTAATAAGTTGCCAGCATCTTTCGGTGAGGCCGTTCTCTTCATGGTACTCTTCAAGATCCGCTTTGAGCCCTTCAGAAGGAAGGCATTCTTTTTGATAAAGACTCCCCAGATCCTGAAGCCGGTCAATGATCCCTTCTATACACTCACCGTTCTCACAGGTTGACTGTTCCTGTGCCCGGGCCGTAGCAACGGGACCTAATGTGGACAGGGCAGAAAAAAGGAGGAGGAAGGAGAGTTTTAGGGCGATGACCTTTTTCACTTTACACCCCTCCGCAATCGAGGGTGCTTATGAGTTCAGAAAAGTCCTTTTCGTGTTGCTCGTTTTCTTTAAGACGGAGCGACTTTGAAAAGAGAATCTTCCCACGGCACTCTATGTAATAGGATTTTTCAAAATAAGTCTTACCTTCGTG
Source organism: Bacteriovoracia bacterium (assembly GCA_046566385.1). Lineage (GTDB taxonomy): Bacteria > Bdellovibrionota > Bacteriovoracia > Bacteriovoracales > Bacteriovoracaceae > Peredibacter. Next base: position 37,435 of record JBKHWS010000020.1, read on the forward strand.
GCTGTAACTGAATCCGATGTTGTGAACCCTGTGCCCGTGCTGGTTGATTTTGACTTCGTAGGGTCTGAAGGCAAGGGGAAGTGCTCCCACTTTTTCTGCCCACTTTTTTCTTCCTTCCTGGTACTTCTCCTGAGTCCTGGCCAGGGCCTTAATGTCGAGCTCCAGCTCGGCTCCAGTATCCGTGAAGGAAATGTTTGATCTTTGTCCATTCACCTGAGGGGAGAAATAAATGAAGGGCATTCCGAATAAATCTTTACCCAGTGTCCAGTCCTGTTTTTCTTCAACAAAAATGGAACCGCTGTTCTTTTTAAGTTCCATGGTTTTTGCATGGGCTTGGGAAGTAAAAACAGTTACAATAAAAAAGAGGACGAAAAAAACTTTCATCATAAATAGACTCCTACAGAAGTCTTTTCGGCTAAGCCTATGCAAGTATTAGTAAAAAACCCTTTTACTCCTGAGATTGAACCAAAAGGACTTGTTGAGAGTTTCTGGTCTCCTAATTGTCTGTATCCAGGTCATGACTTTTCCTTTTCGGTGTTGCTTGACCTGAGTAATAACGTCAGTCTTTCTCCCTTTCTCATGCTGGATCCGAAAGTGGCCTTTACTGTTTCTCAGGTGAATAAGGCGGAAGCATTCTGTAAGAATCTGGGTCCCTTGGGGACTCTGGGAGTGCATTTTTTCTCAGGGGAAAAAGTCATTCATGAGGAGAATCAAAAAGAATTCCTGAAGTACCAGGAAGAGTATCTTCCTCATAATCCTGCTTCAGAAAGTCTGACCTATGAACAGGTTGTCGTCTTCGGAGAGAACTCAATAGATGAAAAGCTTTGGAATAAGCTTACTCCGGGTGGTTTCTATATCATCGGCACTCAAGGAAGAATCACTGCCGGAAATTTTAATGTTGAGCCCTTTGGCAAACCCTGGCCCTTAGGAGTGGCGACAGAAATCGGCTGGAGATTTAATGCTAGTGAACTGGGGCTGGAAGAGTTTGAATTCGCAAAATTTCGAAAGTTAAGCTGAAAGAAGATCCAGGATAAGGCCCTCTTCTTTAAATTGTTTAAAGTGCCTTTCATTTTTCTTTTCCACGAAGTTCCTGTCGCTCTGGGGCCCATCTTCAAGATTTTGCAGGAGAGAGAGGTCTTCATCACTCATTTCCATGGCATGAATTTTATCTTTCTGATCCCGGTAGAGGCAGAGGACATGGGGTTTTTCATACACTTCAACATTTCCGTTGACTGCATCATCAATCATTCTTTTTACGTCGAACTCAAGTTTTAAAAAGAGGGCAGTAGGATTGAGATAAACTCCCGGCTTAAAGGGAAAAGGCTCCACCGATGTTCTGGCATCAAAAAGAGCGAGTTCATAATAAGCGAGCTCAAATAAATAAGGAGGACAGTCACCGTCTAAAGCTTTCTGCTGAAGATACTCTGGAAAAGAGAGATCAATGTATTGAGATTCGTATTCCTGGGTGACGGCTTCCCAGTCCAGATCAGAAAAGAGAGTGAGGCTGGGAAACATCTGTTGTAATGAATTCATACCTCACACTCCTTTAAAATTTAAATTACTCAGCATGCTCCGGGTGATGGGCCTTGTGGTCATGGTCCCCATGATGTTCTTCAGCGTGTTCATGGTCCACTTCTTCACCGGAAACATGGGTATGCTCTTTATCATGCCCCTCGGCAGTTTCCGTGCTTTCCATAGTATCAGTGGTCACTTGTTCACTACCTTTATCCTGGCCATTTTTATTGTTGCAGGCCACCGAGAGTAAAAGCATAAAAATCACAGTTAACGTAAGTCTCATTTGTCATGTCCTTTTGTTGGTTCGTTGACTTTTCGGTTATTTAAATATGATATATGAGATTTTATGACTGACTATCCGGTAGAAAAATACATAGAGCTTGAAAACAATCCTTATCTTTTAGGTCGGATTACTGTTCATCAGGTCAAAGAGGACTATCACGCGGAAGTGGATATCATTCACCGGGAGTCCCATAAGATCTTCAAGCACGTGGATATCATTTATCGTCAGTATAGTGCTGAAGAGGCGATCATTACCGGTGTTCAGCGCCTCCGGAAGTTCTTGGAAGATGTGGAAAAAGAATCGAGGGCGGATGAAGACCCTCAGAATAAGCCAGATTATCATTAGAGGTGTATATGGGAATTTTTAAAGTTGAAGACATGACCTGTGGTCATTGTGAAAAGGCCATCAAGCAGGAGCTTTCTAAAGGTGATCCTAAAGTTAAGGTCGATGTTAATCTTAAGGATAAGACAGTGACTGTGGAAAATCTTACCGATGATAGAGTTCTCTTCCTGTTAAAAGAAATTGGCTATACCCCTGAAAAAATGAAATAATCTTTTAAAGAGGCGAACTTAAGGATTAAGTGTGCTGCAACTAGAGTTTTTTCCAAGGACGGAATTCAAATCCCTTTCAGACTTTCAGCGTCTGGAGTCCCATTCGCTTTCTCTTTCTGATCGTAAACTACTTGCCTCTCATATTCAGTTCTATTCCACTCCCAAGGCCAATGACGTCATAAGAAGACAGCATTCACAAATGGTGGACAGGATCCTGGGCTTCCGACAAAAATACATAGAGGAAATGCTTGTGGCCGAGGCCCGTGGATTTGAACCGGAAGGCTCCCATGAAACCTGGGGTCCCTCCATGCATAAAGGTATCCAGACCTGGGTGGGCCTTGATCTTCAGACACTACAGACACCCTATTCTGAATGTCTCCGAATTCTGCAATTACTCAAGATTAAACCTTATCAGCATCTCATCGACCTTGGGGCTGCTTATGGAAGGATGGGAATTGTGATCGGCGGACTCTACATTAAAAACACATTTACCGGATATGAGTATGTAAAAGGCAGAGTGGACGAAGGAAACCGGGTTTTAAAGGAACTTGGCTTTCATCGCTGTAACCTCATTCAGCAGGATTTAGCGGACCCGGAATTTGAATTACCGGAAGCAGACGTCTATTTCATTTATGATTACGGACAGGTCGAACATATCAACCACACCTTATTCCAAATTCAGAAGGTATCAGAAAAACGCCCGGTGAAAGTTGTCGTAAGAGGTAAGTTCACCAAGAGAATTATAGCTGACCGGCATTTATGGCTGGATCTTCAATACGAGGGAAAACTAGAGGAGCTCTTCTCAATTTATACGGCCTATAATCCGTGACATCTCCAGGTTTCATTTCCGGCCGGTTTCTGCTTCATTTCAATAAAAAGAAGGCATTGTTTTTTAAGCTTGTGGTTAATGGCGACGTAGATTGTGAGCTTTGAAAACTTTTTCTCCTTAGGATCCCAGGCAGCCGTGGAATAGAAGTCCTTTTCGTCCTTGAAGGCTTTCTTCCAGGGAGAATTCTCATAAGTTAGTTTCTTATTAATGCTGAATCCATCCCGGGAGTAAGTCATCCATTGAGGAAAGTCTTTTTCATGATAAATGAAAGGCTCCCCCTCAATCATAACTTTTCCAGTGTCACGATTATAATTTTCTGGAATCGTTCTGAAAGAAAATCCCCCATTGGTCTTCATCGCTTTATCTGAAGGATAATCTGTTTCTATGGAGTTCTTTGGAACAAGAGAAGGGAGTTCAAAAAGTTGGATGACCAGCTTATCAGCAAAAGGACGATTTTCTTTCTGAAGTAAGACTGCCAGTGTTGATGAATCAATCTGATATCCATGGGACTTGCTGCATAAAGAACTCTTACCGGAAAAGAGTCTGAAAGTATCTGATCGGTTGCCATTCAGAGGAAGAAGGATTGATTTTTTTTCCGTGGAGGGGCGGTAGAAAATATATTCTCCATAGCCCCTTTCTTTTGGTTCAGTGTACCTGTTACTTCCCCGGATCATCAGTTCGATTTTCTTTCCTTTATAACTGCAAAACGTATTGTCCCGGCCAAAGGATTTATCGAAGGCATACTGGGACTCTGAACCGGCCAGCGCCAGCCCTGAAAGCAAAAGGATGAAAACAAACATGCTACTATTTTAACTCAAACCGGAAATAAGGGAAGAAAGAAGTCAGGAAACAACAGAACCTAGTGATTTTTTATTGTCATCAGTGGGATGATCAGAGGGACGAATGTGAATTTCCGCAGGCAATACCTGGATAGTTTGCGTAGGATAAGCAAAAGTGAGCCCTTCTGCTTCGAAAACATTTTTTATGTCAAAAAGAATGTCCTGCTGAATATCCATATAGAGATCGTAGTCATCACTTAACACCCAAAAAACCGTTTCAATATCTACCGTGACTCCGATTTTCATGAAGTGACACCTTTCAAAGCGGACCATGCTTTTTCCTCTCACAATTGCGGAAATGTTTGCAACAGCAGTCTTAAGTTTTTCAGAGGGAGTATTAAGGGGGAGAGAAAGAATGAAGGGAACTCTTCTTTCATGCATTCTCTTGTAGTTTCTGATCCTTGCGGCAAGCATGTCGGAGTTTGAAAAAATGATTTGCTCTCCGCCCAGGGACCGGATGTGGGTTGTTCTGATCCCTATCTTCTCAATTTCTCCCATGTACTGGTCGATAATAATAAAATCTCCCACCACAAAGGGCTTATCCAGAACAATGGAAAGAGAAGAGAAGAGATCGCCAAGGATTTTTTGCAGGGCCAGGGCAACAGCAATACCACCGACCCCAAGTCCGGCGATGAGGGTGGTGACTTTAATTCCAAGATTACTAAGAGTCAGAAGAAAAATGACAGAGAATAGAATCATCCTTGAGGCAAGCTGGATGAGACTAATAGAGCTGGCAGCGGCCCGGTTTCTTTTTGTTCTTTTGTGAATGGCCCTGGAAATCCATTGATCAAGGAAGTGATGGGACCAGATGGCAACTTGCCACATGAAGATAATGAAGATGCCCCTGTTGGCATAAAAATTCATTTTTTTTGTATGGGGAATAAACTTGTAACCGATGTACAAGGCCATAGAAATCATAAAAATATGACTAGTTTTATCTATGGCAAAGGCAAAGAACTCATCCCACTTTTTTCCTCTGTCTCCTACATACCTTGAAAGGCGGGTTGAAAGAAGGAGCTTTGCTCCCCAGATCAGAATATAGGCGAGTAAGCTGATTCCCAGGGCCAGGAGATAGGGATTGGGAAGGAGGTTTCGCATTTCATTTTCCCAGCGAGTTCAGAAAATTTTGGAGGAAGAGGTTAACGCTTTCCTGCTCTTTTATTAAATAATGAGCATGGGTTTTTTCCTGTCCAACCTTGATACAAAATGGTTTTACGTCCCGTTTTTCCTGGAGGATGGAGAACATATCTTCATCGGTAGTGTCATCTCCAATAGCCACGACGATGTCCGGTTTCTTGTGAGTTGATTGGATCCATTGCTGAACAAAGTAGCCCTTGTTGGCGTGAATGGATTTTACTTCAATAACCTTCTTTCCTCTGTTCACCTGCACGGGCTGGCCCGTCAGAGCTTCTTCCAGCTCGAAGAAAAGCTTTGTCGCAAGGAATTCAGCGAACTCCTTGGGAGAGTTTCTATAATGCCAGGTAATGGCGTGGCCTTTGTCTTCGATAAAACTTTCCGGAGTCCTGATCGTATAGAGATCAAGGATTTCAATAACGGTTTCTTTCCACTTAGTGGAATCATGGGGAATTAAGTTGTGCCATCTCTGGTCTTTCGGGGAATAGGAGTAGGCCCCGTGACAAGCGGCAAGCGGAAAGTCAAAATCATTGTCGATGAATTGCTCTTCAAGAAATTCTTTATCTCTTCCACTGACGATGACGAATTCACACTGTTTCTTCTGTCCGATCAATTGGAGTAGCTCGATCGTCTGAGATTGCAGTTTCACATCTTTGGGATTGGAAGCTATGGGAGCAAGTGTTCCGTCAAGGTCGCAGAAGAAAAGAATGTTCTTACTCTTCAAGGTTTCCATCCACGGGAAAGTTCCCTCTGCCGGAAGAATTTGAAGAGTTTCTTTCTTCACGGGTTCTTCCCTCACGAGATCTCTTAAATTGAGTTTTGCCCAGTCGGAGGAAGTATACCTTTTAAGAAAGTCTTTCATCGCAATCATTTCATTACGACGTTTGGCCTCAGGATGATGAAGGGCATCTTTGAGCCTTGCCGCTGTATCCTGTATATTCCATGGATTAATGGACATGGCATAACTCAGCGTAGAGTGGGCCCCTGCAAATTCACTCAGAAGAACGACTCCCGGATGCTTGTCATTCTGAGACATCACGTATTCAAGTGAGACCAGGTTCATCCCATCACGACGTGAGCTGATGAAGAGAACTTCACTGGTTTGATAAAGCGCGGAGAGTTCATTGGGAGAAACGGAATGATAGATGTATTGTATAGGCATCCAGGATGGAGAACCAAATTCTCCATTGATTCCGGATACCATCTGCTCAATCCTGTTCTTAAGGGCCTTGTACTCCGGCACATCAGTTCGGGAAGGGATGACGATCTGAACTAGCTGCACTTTTCCGCGCTCTTCCGGGTAGCGTTTCAGAAAGGCCTTAAAGGCGCTTAGTTTCAAAAGCAGACCTTTGATATAATCCAGACGATCTACTCCCAGAACCCATTTCATTTTCTTCTTATTATCACGGTACTGAATAGCGTGCTCCAGAGTTTCTTCTTCCTCCGTGAGTTGCTGGAAGTGTTCACAATCGATGGAGATGGGATAAACGCCCCACATTTTTTCTGTTGAAGGAATTTCTCCCAACACTCTCTGAAGGGAGCTTCTGAAGTGATTAAGATAGGAAAGATCATGAAAGCCCAGTTGATCACATTTCATCAGAGAGTGAAGGATTTCTTTCCGCTGGGGAAGTTCCCGGAAAATTTCCGAGCTGGGGAAAGGAATATGCAGAAAGAATCCCAGTTTTAACCCAGGCCTTTTTTCTTTGACCATTCCTGGAACCATCATGAGTTGGAAATCATGAACCCACACAATGTCATCATCCTTTGCTTCCTTGATAATGGCCTGTGCTACCAGTTCATTTATTTCAAGATAGGCCTTCCATCCTTCACTCCTATGTCTCACCATGTTTCTTTCATAATGAAAAAGAGGCCAGAGCACATTGTTACAATAAAGGTTGTAGAAATCATCGTAAGATTTTTTGGGAACAATAATAGGATGATTGGGAATGTTTCCGGCCTGCGTTGTCTTGAGCTTTTTGATCTTTGCCGGATCAATATCATCTGTTAATGTTCCCATCCATTCAAAATCAAAACCAGTTTTTGATGCATCAAGACCCTTGATTGCAGAGACAAGACCTCCTGAACTTGGAGTAAAGACATTCAGCTTAGAGTTATACGCGACAGGTAAGCGATTACTTACTAAAAGGCATCTTGGCATCAAATCCTCCAACATCATTGAATCCAGAGGCAATATAATCTAAAATCTTACTATGAAGAAGGCACATCGCTATAACTACGCTATTACTGGAAACTGTCACTACATTGCTTACGTCGATGATAAGAGCGACGTGAGCTGGATGTGCTGGCCCTACATGGACTCGAGCTTTATCTTTGGCTCCTTGCTGGATAAGGAGAAAGGCGGCTCTTACAAGGTCGTTCCTGCCGGTAAGTTTCATACCAAGCAACATTATGTAGAGAATACTGCCATCATTTCAACCAACTTCTACTGTGAAGACGGTGATTTTGAAGTGATCGACTTTGCTCCACGATTTCAGATTCATGATCGCAATCACAAACCTCTCCAGCATTTCAGAAAGATAAAAAGAATCAAGGGCCAACCGAGGATCAAGGTCATTTGTGATCCCCGTGGAGATTATGGAGAACTAAAACCTGAAGTAACGATGGGATCTAATCACATCAACTTCAAGGGACTTCATTACCCTTTAAGGCTCACCACCAATGCGGGCAAATCTTATATTGTGGAACAAAGAGAGTTTTGTCTCACTGAAGATCTGTTCATGATTCTCTCTGGCGGGGATCCTTTTGAAGCTTCCCTGAAGGAAACTTACGAAGAGTTTTTCTATAAAACCAAGCGCTACTGGCGGGCCTGGGTGAAAGACACATACATACCGGGTATCTTTCAGAAAGAGATGATCCGCTCAGCTATCACCATTAAGCTTCATCAGTACGAAGACACCGGGGCCATTATCGCTTCCGGTACAACATCACTGCCTGAATATCCGGGATCCGGCCGTAACTGGGACTACCGTTACTGTTGGCTTCGTGATTCTTATTTCAGTCTTGGTGCTCTTAATACTCTGGGGCATTTTGAAGAAGCCGAGAAATATCTTCATTTCATTAACAACATCCTTTACGACATCTCCCACCTGCAACCGGTCTACAAGATCAACGGTGAATCAGAAATTCCTGAAAGAGAAATTCCGTTGTCTGGTTATCAGGGGAATGGTCCCGTCCGCATTGGAAATGCGGCCTATTACCAGAAACAGTACGACTCCTATGGACAGGTGATTCTGAGCTTAATGCCCCTGTACATGGATGAAAGAATCATTCATCGTGAACAGATCCTTTCTCTTGATTCAATCAAAAGCCTTCTGAAAGAAATAGAAGTAAGAATGGATGATCCGGATGCGGGGATCTGGGAATTCAGAGGGAAAACCCAAAAGCACCTTGAAACTTATGTCTTCCATTGGGCGGGAGCAAAGGCCGGGCTCAAGATCGCTGAGCAGTACCAGGATGCGGAACTTGAAGAGCTCTCAAAAAGGATCATCAAGCTCTCTGAAGTGAACATTGAAAAATGTTATAACGATGAGTACGAGTGCTACATGTCGGATCAGACCAAACAAATCTTCGATGCCAGTGCGTTCCTTCTCATCATTCTGAACTATCTTCATCCCGATGATGTCCGTACTCATAAACACTTTCAGCGCCTTCAGCAGGAGCTACTCACACCAGAGGGAATGGTTTATCGTTATCGTGCCCATGACGATTTCGGTGAAACCCATGCCACCTTCCTGATCTGTACTTACTGGTATATTGAATCTCTCATCCGCCTTGATTTTCTGGATGAGGCCGAAGAGACTCTGAGAAAGATCATCGTCCACGCCAACCATGTGGGACTTTTAAGCGAAGACATGAGTTCGGAAGACTTCGGGCAGTGGGGGAACTTTCCTCAGACCTACAGTCATGTCGGTCTCATCAATACAGTTTCCAGGCTGGCCCGGAAAAGAGACATGTTGATCTTTG
>JBKHWS010000021.1:0-44707 GCA_046566385.1 Bacteriovoracia bacterium
ACATTCAAGGCATATTTATCAGCTTCCCGTTCGTGCTGTCGGGAATAGGAATTGAGAAGAATGGTCTCAGCAATTTTTCCCACTTGTCCGCGGTCAAGCACTGAACTGACGATGTCCACAAACAGCATTCTACCAATCTGCCCTTTATAATGCTGGAGCTTTAAATGCCCGGCCTCGTGGCCTAGCACCGCAAACAATTCGTGATCATTTCTGAGGGACTGAAGCATTTCATGGGTTATGAATACCTGGTCAAAGGGATAGGCAATCGCATTAACAGAGGGAATATTAATCAGATAGAACCTCAAATTATCCTCTCCTATTGATGCCATTATTTCCTTATTTAATTCATCATCTATGGGACAGGTTCCTGGAAACAAGCTGACAAGAAAATCCTCGTTCACGAGTAGTCTGAAGTATTTATCGGGAAGTCTCTCGGAAATAAATGAGACCGTGAAAAACAAAACCACAATGCCCACAAAGCCCATCATGGCAAAGGTAACGCCCTTCTTAATGGTATTTTCTTTTTTTTCAGTAAAGGCGTTATGGATTTTCTGAAAGTCAGGATCCTCAGTTGTAAGTTCAAGGTTCAGATCCTGGATGATGAGATTCAGTTCCTTCTCAGAAATAAAAGAAATCATAATTTCTTCAAGGGGAAATGGTCTTCCATTCACAAGGAGACTTCCACCTATCAGGTGAACAGCGGCTTCCTCCGGAATTGTCGATTTACCATTAAAAAGTTTTGCCATTAAAATACATCCAGGATATCCAAATCAAAGCTTTGAGACAGAATTTCATCGAAACTCTCGTGACTTTCAGCAACTGCAACTGTCTCAAGTGACTCCATTCCAAGCACTTTAACACTGTTGGCGTAGATGCCAATATTCCTTGCAATAACCACAGGCAGTGCCAACCCCAGTGTGAAGACCAGGATAGGGATATTGATAAGATTATGAATGAAAAAAGAAGTGAAGTTCAGGTCAGACTGGAATGTCAGGTCCTGTGTGGAGAGGTGCTTTATTTTCAGTAGAAAAAGGGAGTAAAGCAAATGGATGAACATCAGGAAGGCCAGAGGTAATAACAAGAGGTAAAACAGAGAGGTTAGTGCGCCGACTCCCACAGGTGACTCCACTGAGTTCCTGAAAAGAAGAAATCCCACTGACAGTAGAAAGAAAAACAGAAGGGTATGCTTTAAAAAGACATTCATGTAAGTGGTAAACAGAAGATCGAATTTAAACTTCTGTTGACCGTACTCCAGGGAGTTATACTTCATTTTTTCGATTTTAAAATAGTAGTAAGAATAGAGAAGGCCGAAAGTGAGGATAGTAAAAAATGCCATTTTCAGACATTCTGCATATTGTTTCTTAAAACCCGGAAGAGTTGTCCTGAAGCGAATTCCTTTAAAGGCCGTCCTTTGGGACTGATACTTAAAAGAACCCATCTGTGCTTTGTATAAAAGTGTGAAAAAAAGCACTGAGGCCGGAATCGTCAGGACCAGACTTAAGTATTCATTGTCTGCAAAATTTTCTCCAAGAAGGGTAAATAACCGGGAAGATAGATAAAGGAGAATGAGAGCAGCATAACCTTTAAGTATTTCATTGGCCTTTCCAAGATAATAAAAGCGCTGGCCATCCAGATAGATATTAGACCATACCAATCTTCGAATATGAGTTACACCCCATGGAAGATATAAACCAAATGTAACGAAAATCAGTACCAGGTTTAAAAATATTTCTTTGAAAAAACCATCCTGAGGTTTAAAGGCAATTTGCATAATCATCCATATTTATTGTCTTTAATAATACATCGATCAATAGGAAGGTAACCTTGACTCCTTTTTTTTTCACGTCACATAACGAGGCAAATATATGCACTGCTTTTGCATTGATGTGATGTGTTTCGGTAAGGTACTTCTTCCAAGGAGGACCTATGATCCATGAGCAAGAGTACATTTGTTGGCATGCTAATCAAGATGAAGGTGATGGAAAAGAAATCAAGGCCGCAACCATCCGCGCAGCAGCGAAAAAAGCTGTCGATATCTGGAGACACGAAAACGCTGAAGAACTTAACGGAAATAAAGTTACAGTGTTTGTGAAAGATGAGGCCAGAAGGGTCCACCAGGTAGTCGTTACAAGCAGTAGCGGGGATGAGCATGCCCCTGAAGCATTTCTATAAAAAAAGCCGCTGTTTAAAGCGGCTTTTTCCAGTTCATCTTCCGGATTGGGTCTAACCCTTTCCTTCTGACTCCCCGGTGAAAACAGTTTATAGGCCCTCTGCATTCTTTTGCAGCTTAAAGTTTCCTTAAGCTCAATTCTTACTAAATTTCTCCTGTAAGATTTGATAAATGCTGGGGGCCACCTCTACAAGCATCTTGAGAGATACAGGAGGCATCATGGTCATGAGATGGATCTTACTCATTCTTGTTCTTTCCGGCTGTGGAAAACCTATCAAGGATTTCAAGGAAAATTCATATGAAATGAATGCTCTCCACCAGGGAGTTTCTGAAGAAATTCTTTTTGATGTCAAAATGTCCGCGAACTTTAATTATCTCCCCCTTGAAGGAAAGATTTCAGATGAAAAAGAATTCTGGTCAGGAGATTCCTGGCGGCTGCGTAAAGGGGCAATCAACTTTCGCTGGAACTCCCCTGAAGCTTCAGGATTTAATCTTCGCTCTCCATCTATGAGAGAGGCCTATACATATCCGTCAGAGCTCATGCTCAGACTCTCTCCCGCGGAAAAATATGATCTTTACATGGGCCGCTATGATTATCCATTAAAACGGGAAGTAGATTATCTCGCCAGATCGGCCACTGAAGACTGGGAGGGAATTTGTCATGGGTGGGCAGGGGCCACAATCAATCACCCGGAACCCGAACCAAAAGTCGCTATCAATCCCGATGGGGTAGAAATTCCTTTTGGTTCCTCTGATATTAAAGCACTCCTTTCTTACGCTTATGCCAGGGTATTAATCCGGGAAGAAGATGTTCTGGGAAAAAGATGTGAAGAAAGTTCTTTCATAGAGGATGATAAATGTGACAATGATCTTTCAGCTTTAAGCTTTCATGTGGTCCTTACCAATAAAATTGGTCTCAGAGGACAAACCATCATTGCAGATATTGATCGATATAAGGAGGTCTGGAATCATCCGATAGTTTCTTTCAAATCCACCGTTGAAAAGATGAAGAATGCAGGTGACTTCAGGAAGGCCACCATCAAAACAAAATTCACGTATGTAGACGTCAGTGAAAAGAACTCATGGGAAAAGCATCCTGCCATCTACAGTCACATGACTGTGAAATACGAACTTATCATGGATCGTGCGGGAAACATTCAAAGCGGTAAATGGTTATCAAAAGAAAGACCTGACTTTTTATGGACGGTCAGAAGAGCTCTTCAGTTTGATGACTACCTGAACGGGATTTTCACACTCCTAAAATAAGAGAGGGCCGGATAAACCGACCCTCTCCTGGAGTTTGTCTTATGGAAAATTCCTATTCCTGTTCTAGAACACATTCATCTGAAGCATCAGTGCTGTTTGTAGTAGTATCAGAAGTTTCCGCGGCATTCGACACGTTAATGTGAAGGGCAAGAAGACCTCCGACAGTAAGAAGAAGAAAATTTTTCCAGATCGATTTACGTTCCATCCTAGAACCTCCAAGTTCTATTTTTAAACTTTTTGTAGTTTGAACCCGGCCAAACCTTTAGACAACCCTAATAAAAGAATCTTTAAAGAATGAGGAAGATGAATAAAAGATCCTGATAACTTACAAAATCGACTCATCAAATTTGTAAGTTAGTGAATACTTCTATTAATTCTTAATGAGATTAATTCAATTGATAAATTCACATTTAAAATGAAGGACAAATGAAAAGAGCTACCTTCGGTAGCCCTTTTCACCAGTTCCGCCCTCAGAAACTCACCATAATGATCGGACCTTCATGGCCCGCCAATCTGGCTGTTTTCCTTTGCGATAGAAACAAGGGGTTAATCTTGTTTCCCTGGCACCTATGATTTTATATAAACCACTCCCATGATGGGAGTGATTTATCCTAAAACTATCAGCAAGAAAATTGATATGATTGGTTACTACTTACGATCGAGAATCTGAATGATAAAATCATGGTCGTTGTCGGCGTTCTTTGAAAACTGCTGCTCAGAAATTTTCTTCCAGTTCTTCATCGAAAGTTGAGGGAAGAAAGCATCACCTTTTACTTCTCCTTTAACTTCTGTCAGATAGATCCGGTCAGCAAGTGAAAGAGCGGATTTAAAAATCTTTTCTCCACCAATGATGAAAAGTTCTGTCTCTCCATTTCTTTCGGCCTGTTTGATAGCACGAAAGATGGAGTTAAACCAAAAGACAGAATCAGTATTGGCCCTTGGTTCGCTTGAAACAACAAGACTCATTCTTCCCGGAAGTGGTTTTCCGATGGACTCAAAAGTTTTTCTCCCCATAAGAATGTGGTGACCCATCGTGATCTTCTTAAAATTCTGAAGGTCATCTTTCAGGTGCCACGGGAGTTTATTTTCCACTCCGATAACATTGTTTTCAGACTTGGCCACAATAAATGAAATTCTCATATTACACCGCCACCGGAGCTTTAATGTGAGGATGGGCCTGGTAATTTACCAGTTCAAAATCCTCAAACTTGAAATCAAAGATATCTTTAACATCAGGATTAATCTTTATCTGTGGAAGAGCAAAAGGCTCACGGGATAACTGAAGCTGGGTCTGTTCGATGTGATTGAGATAAAGATGAGCATCACCAAACGTATGAACAAAATCCCCTACGCCCAATCCACAAACCTGGGCAACCATATGGGTAAGAAGAGCATAACTGGCAATATTGAAAGGAACTCCAAGGAAAATATCAGCTGAGCGCTGATAAAGTTGACAGGAGATTTTATTTTCCGCCACATAGAACTGAAACATTGTGTGACAGGGTGGCAGTGCCATTTTATCCACGTCGGAAACGTTCCAGGCAGAAACAATCAAACGCCGGGAGTCAGGATTCTTTTTGATCATCTCAATCAGATTCTTAATCTGATCGACGGTTCTTCCGTCATGAGTTTTCCAGCTCCTCCATTGAACACCATACACAGGTCCAAGGTTCCCCTCTTCATCGGCCCACTCGTCCCAGATAGAGACACCATTTTCTTTGAGGTACTTGATGTTTGAATCACCTTTCAGGAACCACAGGAGTTCATGAATGATGGATTTCATATGGCATTTTTTGGTAGTTACTAAAGGGAAACCATCAGCAAGGTTAAAGCGCATTTGATGACCGAAAACTGACAACGTTCCAGTTCCGGTGCGATCTTCTTTCTTTACACCATGACGAAGAACTCTCTGCATGAGTTCATGGTATTGCTTCATCTGCCCCTCCTGATATTGTGTGTATTAAAATATTATCAGAGTGACTTTGGCCTGTACATGATAAGCTTTCTGCCAAAAAAATGACAGATAACAGTCGTTGCTGGAATTAAAAATCCTCCCTAGAATATATCTACAACTTACAGGAGCATTTATGGCAGTGGTGAGCACTGGTTTACAACGTTTAATAGAAGAAAGAGGTCTTTCATCACAGTTCAAGGGTAACATTGGTTATCTCTGTCACAGTGCTTCCGTGACAAAAGACCTGGAACATGGGCTTTTAGCTCTCCAGAAAGTCTTCGGATCTCAACTCAAAAAAATTTTTGGACCCCAACATGGTTTTGTCACTGATGTTCAGGACAACATGGTGGAAACAAATCATTACGTCCATCCTTACTTTAAGCTTCCGGTTTATTCCCTTTATTCTGAAACCCGTATCCCTACCGATGAGATGCTGGAAGGGCTAGATCATATCTTCGTTGATCTTCAGGATGTAGGAACGAGAATTTATACTTACATTTACACCATGACTCTCCTCATGGAGGCCTGTGCCCGAAAAGGCATTGAAGTGGTTGTTCTCGATCGTCCTAATCCTATCAATGCTGACACTCTTGAAGGCAATATCCTGGATTTAAAATACGCTTCTTTTGTTGGACGCCACCCGATTCCAGTCCGGCACGGACTCACTATGGGGGAAGTGGCCCGCATGCACCAGAAGTTCTGGGGAGGAAAAGACTGCAAGCTCACGGTGATTGAAATGAAAGGGTACGATCGCAAAATGAGTTATGAGGACACCAATCTTCCCTGGGTCCTGCCTTCTCCCAATCTTGCCACCATAGAAGCTGCCTATACTTTCGTAGGAACTGTGCTTTATGAAGGAACAAACATTTCTGAAGGACGCGGAACCACCCGCTCCCTTGAAATTATCGGTCACCCTAAGATTGAATCTTTCGGTTTCCATGAAAAGTTAAAACCAGTTCTCGAGAAGGCGAATCTCAAAGGCTTTGTGCTTCGTCCTCTGGTTTTTCTTCCGACTTTTCAAAAACATGCTGGAAAGGCCTGTGGTGGCTACCAGATCCATGTCACCAATCGCGAAACTTTTGAACCCTGGCGCCTGTGCCAGTATCTCCTACGGGAAATGTATCACGAACTCGGCAGTGATTTTGCCTGGAAACAACCTCCCTACGAATACGAATTCCATAAAGTGCCGGTGGATCTCATCAATGGTACAGATGAACTTCGCCTCTGGGTGGAAAAGCGCGGATCAGAAGAGGAATACCAGGCCATCATGAAGAAGGGTCAGGATGAGTTTCTGGAACAAAGAAAGTCTATTCTCATTTATTAAGTCTCCCTTCATTTTGTAAGAAAAAAGTAAGAGACAATACTCAAGAATTAGTGGTGAAATATCTCCATAACATTTATTAAGGAGATGAAATGCTACAAACGATTGAACAGTGGACCGGCCAGTTTGTTGGTATGGTCTGGGGTATTCCGTTAGTCATTGCACTGGTAGGTTCAGGAATTCTATTTACCGTCTACTTTGGGTTCCCCCAGCTTCGTCTTTTTAAGCATGCCATAGATATCGTCAGCGGAAAATATGATGATCCCGAGAATAAGGGAGAAATCTCAAGCTTCCAGGCCCTGTGTTCAGCTTTGTCGGCAACTGTAGGTCTGGGTAACATCGCTGGTGTTGCCGTTGCCATCTCTCTCGGTGGCCCGGGAGCAGTTTTCTGGCTATGGGTCGCGGGCTTTATCGGGATGTGCACCAAGTTTACGGAGGTCACACTTTCTCTTAAATACCGGGACGTGGAAGAAAACGGAACCGTCCATGGTGGACCGATGTTCGTTATTAAAAATGCTCTCTCTAAAAAGTTTTATCCGGTGGCCTGGATTTATGCTTTCTTTGTTATTCTTTCATCATTCGGCGCTGGCAATATGTTTCAGAGTAACCAGATGGCGTCCATCCTTAAGGCTTCGGCTGGAATTCCTGAATGGGCCTCAGGTCTAGCTTTCTGCTTTGGTGCTTCTCTTATCTTGATTGGCGGTATCAAGCGTATCGGACAAGTGACAGAAAAATTAGTTCCCGGAATGGTAGGGATTTATCTTTTCGGAGCTGTGGTCATCATCGTCGCAAAATTCGGAAACCTCCCTTCAGTTTTTGCTGAAATCTTTTCAGGTGCCTTCATGGGAACAGCTGCTGTTGGCGGATTTGCCGGTGTTGCGGTTAAAGAAGTCATTATCATGGGTATCCGTCGCGCCACTTTCTCCAATGAAGCGGGAATGGGATCTGCGGCCATGGCCCACTCGGCAGCAAAAACAACTCCAATCCAGGAAGGAATTGTTGCTCTTCTTGAACCATTCATTGATACCATCGTTGTTTGTACCATCACGGCCCTTGCCCTTCTTTTAACTGGAGTATGGAATCAGGCCGGAATTGAAGGCTCTGAAATGACAGCGGCTGCTTTTGAATCCGTCATGGGTGGAACAGGACGCTGGATTGTTACCATGACAGTGACTCTCTTTGCTTTCTCAACAATCATTTCCTGGTCATACTATGGTGAACAAGGTGTCACATTCATCGTAGGCTCAAAATGGATTCCTGTTTATCGCTGGATCTTCATTGGATTCATCTTTATTGGGGCCATTGCTCAGCTGAACATCGTTTTAAATATTTCAGACGCTGTTTATGGTCTGCTTGCTATTCCAAATCTCATGGCCTGTTATCTGCTTCTACCACGAGTGAAAGAGGCCCTTAATGACTATGATACTAAACGTAAGCAAGGTCTCATAAAGGCCTTCAAATAAATTCTTCGAAAACCTTCGAAATCAAAAGGGCCTCGTTTTACGAGGCCTTTTTTTTGCCCAAAAACTTGAGATTAACAGTTATTAATGTTACAAAAAAATTTTAGTTAATTTTCAGAGGAGACTCAATGCTTCAAACTTTGGAAACCTTAACAGGTGAATTTGTTGGCATCGTCTGGGGACTTCCCCTGGTGTTTGCACTTTGTTTTTCAGGTTTATTCTTCACTGTCTATTTCGGATTTCCCCAGCTGCGCTTTTTTAAGCACGCTCTTCAGGTGGTTAGTGGAAAGTTTGATGATGAATCCAAGAAAGGTGAAATTTCTCACTTCCAGGCCCTCTGTGCCGCCCTTTCGGCAACTGTAGGTCTGGGTAACATCGCAGGTGTTGCCGTTGCCATTTCTCTCGGTGGTCCGGGAGCAGTTTTCTGGTTGTGGGTGGCCGGATTCATCGGAATGGCAACGAAGTTCGCGGAAGTAACACTGGCCTTAAAATATCGTGAAGTTGCTGACAACGGTACCGTTCACGGTGGACCAATGTTCACCATTAAAAATGGTCTTTCCAAAAAGTTTTATCCTCTGGCCTGGGCCTATGCTCTCTTCACCATACTTTCTAGTTTTGGTGCAGGAAACATGTTTCAGAGTAATCAGATGGCGTCTGTTTTAAATTCTTCACTAAATGTTCCAACATGGGTGTCAGGTCTTATCTTCTGTGTCTTCGCCACAATGGTGCTCATTGGGGGAATTAAACGAATCGGAAAAGTAACAGAAAAGCTTGTTCCAGTTATGGTTACCGTATATGTCCTCGGTGCCTTGGGAATTCTAGGCATGAACTTTGGTAATCTTCCGTCCATCATTTCTCAGATCATCACTGATGCCTTCACTGGTACTGCTGCCGTTGGCGGTTTTGCAGGAGCGGCCTTTAAAGAAGTGGTCATCATGGGGATCCGTCGCGCCACTTTCTCCAATGAAGCGGGAATGGGATCAGCGGCCATGGCCCACTCTGCGGCCAAATCAGAACCAGTTCAGGAAGGAATTGTTGCTCTCCTTGAACCCTTCATCGACACTATTGTTATTTGTTCCATCACAGCTCTTGCTCTTCTTTCGACCGGTGCCTGGTCACAGGCAGGCATTGAAGGATCAGACATGACGGCCTGGGCCTTTGAAAGCGCTTACGGCCCTCTTGGCAGAGGTATTGTCACCATGACAGTAACTCTCTTTGCTTTTTCAACTATCATTTCCTGGTCCTATTATGGAGAGCAGGGTGTGACCTTCATCTTCGGAGAAAAAGGCATTAAGTACTACCGCTATGTTTTCATCGGATTCATCTTTATTGGTGCCATTGCTCAGTTGCAACTCGTTTTAAACGTTTCCGATGCAGTCTACGGACTCCTGGCCATTCCGAACCTCATCGGAACTTATTTTCTTCTGTATAAAGTAAAAAATGCGTTGAAGGAATATGACACCTCCATCGGCAGAACACCTACGGAAGCCGACCTGAAAGCAAAGCTTAGTTAAGTTAAAGGCCCCGGAGAAATCCGGGGTTTTTATCAACGGCAATTGAGATTATTCTTTTTGAGACGTGGAATATATTTTTCACAAAGTTCTTCTAATCCCATTTCAAACAAGTTCTCATTGCTAAGATCTTCAAGATAATCACGTGGTAGATAGCAGCTGGCGCTTTTTGCAATCACCTTCTCTACTTCAGCACAGATCTCTTTATCAGTTAGATGCACTCCAGTGCGTCCACCTACAACCCGATCTGCAGAAATATCCCCTTTTCTTTTAAGTTCTTCATTTCCCTCTTTGAACATGAGGTTAACTTCATCTCTCTCCTCTCTCCACATCTCGTTTCTCTCAGCACAAAGTTTCTTTAAACTTTTTTTCCTATCGGTTTCACTTGTATACATCAGATCACCAAGGATCCCTGATAACTTTTCACCCATCATGAAGTGCATGGATTTTTTGAAACAGCTTCCCCCATAGGAGTGAGAAGATATAAAAAAGAGAAGAAGCACCAGATATTTCATTGGGTTATTATAAGAGCAAAGAAAAAGAGGACATAACTACGGGAACTTAGGGATGAAGACAGCCAAAAAAAAAGGGCACCAATCGGTGCCCTCTATTGAGATTCTTAGTACTTGAAAACAGGAGTAAGAGGAATTGGAGTGACAGCTCGAGGGTTAACATTCTCCTCCACCAGGGATTCAACATCTTTAACCTGAGACTTTGCCTGCATGATCGCAGCTCCAACTTTAAGTGATCTGGAAAGCTGGGCAGCGATGACTGCTCTTTCAGCATTTACGATACCACCAGTTGAAACTTTATCTTTCAGGAAGCCTTTGGCATCAACAGTTCCCATGAGGATCTTTTTGATTTGGGCAGGACTAAGTGCTGGGTTGGCCTCTTTGATTCTGGCAGCAACATTGGCCACATAGGGAGCGGCCTGAGATGTTCCTGAAACTTTGAGGTAATCATTCCCAGGGATGGCCGAATCGATCAACATTCCAGGGGCGGCGATATCAACCATTTTTGTTCCATAGTTTGAGAAAGGAGCAAAGAATTGGTTTTTATAAGTAGCACCTACAGTGATGACGTTATCGGCCTTGATGTTAGCAGGAGAAGTCCCGTAGACATCATTAGAAAGACCGTCATTACCGGCAGCAAAGACAAAGAGAGTGTTTGGAGCTGCTGAAACAAAGCTCTGTCCTGCTTTAATAAGAGCATTAATGAACATGCGGGCAGCACGATCGGAATCAGCTTCATTAGGCTTTTTGAAGAAAAGCAGGCGATAGGCATTGTCCGTTATGATTTTTGCCTGAGTAAATCCAGTTCCGAATGAACCATTGGCCACTCCCATTTTATGGAAATCAATGAAGCGGGCAATGTCAGTCAAAAGAGACATCTGTTGTCCGGCAAGAGCATCAAAGGCCTTCTCTAATAGGGCCCAACGATCAATATTCGCAGATTTCTGACTCTTTAAACCTTCAAAGAACGGCTTAACTTCTGTCGGGATGAGTTTAATCCCCATGGCAGCGTTTTTAGAATCACGGATAGAGATACCGGCCACATGAGTTCCGTGGACAAAGTTTCCAAACTTCCCCATTTCCTGAAGGAACTTAGGATCTTTTTGCTTTTCTCTCATCCAGTTAATCTCAGACTCAGTAGCTTGTCCAAGAAAGTACTTACCCTGGATATCAAAATACTTCTTGGTATCAGGTGAAAAAGTCCCAAGATACTTGTAGTCGATGATCATTCCATTCTGTTCGGCGAAGTTCCAGCCGTGAACATCATCCTGATAACCATTTCCATCGTTATCCCTGCGGTCGAATGTTTCATTGGCATTCGTCCAGAGGTTAGGAGTGATCATTTCGTGTTTGTAATCCAGACCAGAATCGATAACAGCAATTGAGGCGGCGTTTACGCTGGCTACCGAGGCCAGAAGTAAACATGTTGAAATCCATTTCATATGTTCTCCTTCGAGAGTTAGATATAACCGATTGTCTCTATTATTAAGATTGATCGTCAACTTTTCATAAAAATAGAAAGGCCCCTCAAAGAGGGGCCGTAAGACTTTGTCATTTTTAAAAAGTGATAATTAAATTTTCTTCAATGCAGCGATGTTAGTGATGTAAGTAACATCTTCCCCACGACATCCAGTATCAGAACAACGGTTAGAGACCTGACAACCTTGTACAGAGTCATAAACGTAGTCGTTTTCACCGCGAACCAGAATACCTTCAACTTCAGAGGTTCTTACGTTGAAGACAGCAGAACCTGAGTTACCGCCATATGTGTCAAGGTTAGTCACAAAGAATTTATTGTCCAGAGACCTTACCGCGGCACCATCAGCAATTTTAGTTGGAAGACCTGTCGGGTGTCCGATAACAGCAATTGGAGTCCCGGTAGAGATCTTGCCATACTTTCTGAAACGAAGTGGTCTTCTGTCAGTTACAGAGCGATCGAGCTCAATCACAGCGTAATCATCTTTTGTAAACTGATCCAATGAACGCTCAATGATCTTCTTACAGTTATAAACTGAAGTTGAAGGGACTGTTACGTCACCCTGGGCAGCGTGATCAACTTTATAATCGAAAACCCATTTGTTAGAAGCACAGTCACTTTCACTGCGAATACAGTGACCAGCAGTGACCAGGATGTTCGGAGCAACCAGGAAGCCAGAACAGTTAGCAGCTGAAATCTGTTGTGAGAATCTTTCTTTGGCGCAAATTCCGCGAGACTGTAAAGTCGCTGCAGAGATTTCAACTTCTCCAGAGCGTGAAGATCTTAGGTTCTCTACTGGAATCATTCCAGCGGTAGAACGAGAAAGTTCAACCAGGGCCGAATCACGGGATTCAAAAACGTCTACACGGTTATCATCGCCGTAGATAACGTCAACGCCTTTAGTGCTAGCGAAAGCTGTTGTTAGAGATGTAAGGGCCAGAAGTGCTATAAATTTTTTCATGGAAGTCCTTTTCCCGCAGGTGAAGAAGTCGTGGGAGAGATCATTCCAAAAACTGAACGTTTCCGTAAACTAAAAGATTCTTACAGATGGGCCATCTGTCGCACTCGCTTGCAACACAGAAAACTGACTATTCTTGAATCTCCATATCCGACCATCAGGATCAACTACTTCACAACGTTCATCTCCGCTTCCGAGAAAGAGGAATCTGGATGGGCCTTTGCGATAGTAAAAGAAGTCCACTTTTTGCGTGAGCGCTTGATAGGCCGGTCCATCGAGACTGAACTCAACATTACTTGCCACCTGATGAGGAGCACTGGGAACTTTTTTTATTTCCAGCCAGGTTGAGGTGAGATCAAGCTTCATAGATATATCCGTGAGCTCCGTGAGTTCGAGCTCCAGTACTTCCGTTAGAAACGAAAGATAATCTTCAAAATAAGCTGTTTCCAGAGTCAATCCAGAGAGTCTCATAATAAAATTATACCTTTATTGATTTCATTGCGTAAACTTTTAGTCATGAAAGATTTTGAAATGGCACTTAAAGAGAAAAAGCTCCTTCACGTCCAGCAGGTGTTCGAAGGATTTGAATTATTGGGATTTGAAACCCGGAATAAGTACCAGATCCTCGATGAGAACAAGGAGCCTTTTCTCTATGCGGCCGAACAGTCCAAAGGCATCGGTGTTGCTCTTCTGAGGCAGTTTCTGGGTCACTGGCGCCCCTTTACAGTTCAGATCTTTGATAAGAATAAGGGGCCCCTTTATAAGCTCGATTTTCCCTTCCGCTGGTTTTTTAAAACTCTCTATGTCTCTGATGTAAGCGGTAGACGCATAGGTCATCTTCAGCAGCGCTTTGCTCTATTCAGGAAAAAGTTTGATGTACACGATGTGTACGGCCAGGTTGTGGCAAAAATAAATAGCTCATTTTTTCGCTTCTGGACTTTTGAATTCTATCATCAGGAGAGAAAACTCGGAACCATTCAAAAAAAATGGTCTGGTGCCTTGGGGGAATTTTTCACAGACAAGGATAACTTCGTCGTGAGTTTTGCTGATCAGGATCTTTCGGCAGATACCAAAGCTCTCATGCTTTCAACTTGTATCATGGTGGACATTATTTACTTTGAAAACAATAAGGGTAGTAATTCAGTCGACTTCAATTTCGGAAATTAAAATATCCCCTTAGACCGAAGGGCCTTTTCCCTGGCGGCCAGGAAGAAAGGAAAAGCAAAACTTAAAGCGAGAACCACTGATCCCAGAAGATAAAGCCAGACATGTCGGATGTTATGCCGTCTTGATTCCCGGAGCATGAAAATTGAAGCCGAAATAAAGACGAAAACGATATCGATGGTGATGGAGCGCGAAGCTGAATTGACCCAGGTGTCGCTGATAAAATTCTCGATACCGCTTAATACTCCAAGAGACATGTAATTCAGATTCTCATTCCAGCAAAGAACGAGGGCAATGATGCCGATCAATCGATAGATGTGAATCATTTTATAAGCTCCGGCCGGTGAGTTCTGATCCAAAGCTCCCCTTCGGAAACTTTCAGAATCTTTTGTAATATCTCTAAATGATACTGATCAAGTTTTATCCGGTCTATGTCCGTCATCCCTAGTTTCTTACGAAGAAAGCTCTTCCTGGAAAATCCCAGAAGCCAGCGGCTATGAGGAACTTTTGCCTGAAGATTGTGGAAATTATCTAAGATCTTCCAGTTCTCTTCATAGCTTTTTGAAAAACCAAGACAGGGATCAAAAATTACCCGTTCATGAATATGAGGAATAAAAAAGTCTTTCAGCTCCTCAAGAACATGCGGGTTCTCTTGCACATAGTTCATATGTTTACCACTAAGGTCTCTTGAGGGGGCCCGGTTATGGCAAAGGACATAATGGAAGAGTTCTCCTTCATTTAAGAAAGAGGAAACACTTTCATCAAATTTTCCCGAGATATCATTCCAAATAAGAGGAACTTTTATCTTTTGATCGATCCAGAATTTCACAAGGTGAGAGATGGTTTCAGGATGATAGGTATCGGCACTAACAGCAAAGGAGAATGACGGAATTAATGGAAGCACCATCTGCCATCTTCCCCACTCCTCATGAGCACTTATGGAATCATTCATAGGTGCCGTGGATTCGGCCCCAATATCCAGGGCATGAATGGCCCTGAAGGTAGTGAGTTTTGAGAGGAGGCTATCAGTGTTGAGAATCTCTCCACCATCAGAAAAAGAATTGGGGGTGATATTCATCACCCCCATTCGTTTTAAAGTTAATTTTGAAGAGATCACAGCTTATGCCGGAGTTGGTTTACCGGCACCAAAAAGTGGATTGGCCCCTACAACAGTTCCTCCAGGAGGATTGTCAGTAGGCTTCTTGGACATCACAGGCTGGCCGATGTCTTTTCCGGCCACGATGTCTTTGATCTGATCGGCATCCAGAGTTTCCCAGACAACCAGGGCTTCCGTTAAACGGTGAAGAGCATCGATGTTATCGAGAAGAATTTTTTTAGCCACTTCGTAGTTTTTCTGAACGAAGTTAGCGATTTCCATATCGATTTTTCTGGAAGTGTCGTCAGAGAAAGAAACACTCTCCCCTCCGTAAACCATGCCACCATTTTGTTTGGCATAGTTGATAGGTCCAAGGCGCTCAGACATACCCCAGTTACAAACCATGCTACGGGCGAGATCTGTGGCCCGCTCGATATCGTTGGAAGCTCCGTTGGTCATCTCACCGTAAACGATTTCTTCAGCAACTCGCCCACCCATTAAGAAGGAAATGAAGTTCTCCCCTTTCTCTTTAGAAAGGTTAAGCATGTCTTCGTTCGGAAGCGTTTGAGTCACACCCAGGGCCTGTCCACGAGGGATGATCGATACTTTGTGGATAGGATCTGTGTGAGGAAGATTCATCCCAACAAGAGTATGTCCCGCTTCATGATAGGCCGTAAGACGCTTCTCTTTTTCAGAGATCATCATGGATTTACGGGCCACACCCATAAGGACTTTGTCCTTGGCATTTTCAAAATCAATCATATGAAGGGCCTTCTTACTATCACGGGCAGCAAGAAGAGCAGCTTCGTTCACAAGGTTAGCAAGATCCGCTCCGGTAAAACCTGGAGTTCCCTTGGCAATTGTTTCAAGATCAATGTCATTAGAAAGAGGAGTCTTTCTGGTATGCACTTTAAGGATCTGGTGACGACCACGAACGTCCGGACGGCCCACCATCACACGACGGTCAAAACGACCAGGACGCAGTAATGCCGGATCAAGTACATCGATCCGGTTTGTAGCGGCCATGATGATGACACCTTCATTGGATTCAAATCCATCCATCTCAACTAAGAGCTGGTTTAAGGTTTGTTCACGCTCATCGTGACCTCCGCCCATACCGGCACCTCTGTGGCGTCCGACAGCATCAATCTCATCGATGAAGATAATACAAGGAGCATGTTTTTTACCCTGCTCAAACAGGTCACGTACTCTTGAAGCACCGACACCAACAAACATCTCTACAAAGTCTGAACCGGAAATAGAAAAGAAAGGCACTCCAGCTTCACCGGCCACCGCACGGGCAAGAAGAGTTTTACCTGTTCCAGGAGGACCAACTAAAAGACAGCCCTTAGGAATTTTACCACCCAGGGTTGTATACTTCTTGGGATCCTTTAAGAAATCGACAATTTCCACCAATTCTTCTTTGGCCTCTTCCACTCCGGCAACATCAACAAAGGTTATGCGCTTATCGTTTTCAGTGAGCATCTTGGCCCGGGCCTTCCCGAAGCTCATGGCCTTCCCCCCACCGCTTTGAAGCTGGCGTAGGAAGAAAAAGAAGAATAAGAACAAGAGAATCATTGGTAACCAGTTGATGAGAAGAGTGGCAAGGAAGCCCTGCTTTTCTTCCCGCTTATAGTTAGGAATGATGTCGTGATTTTTCAGAATGCGGAAAGTTTCATCACCAGTTGGACCAGTGAGTTCGAAATAAGAACCGCTTTCATAGCCTTCTTTAAATTTACCCTGAATGGTGTTTTCTCCCTGGAAAGTTACTTCCCGGATATTTCCACTTTCAACGGCGCTGATAAATTGGCTGAAATTAATATTTTTTGCTGAGACCGTTTTTTGCTCAAGTACCTTCATTACAAAGGCCATGATCAAAATCACAACGATCCAAAGCAGTAACGTTTTCTGTTGTTTTCTCATGATTGGGAACCTTCTTTATGTCTAGTGATATCCGCCTGTGAAAAACGGATGAAATGATTATACCGAAAGACTTCCTTTATTGGGAAGCAAAGAGATTAGAAAGGTTAGACAGGGGAAGAAGCCTGAGTCTTTCAGGCAACTTCTCTTTTTTTTGCATCCAGACATCGAGACATTTTTGAAAAGTCATAAATCTCAAACCCTTCTCCTGACAAACTGCAGAGACCAGAGGGAAAAGTGGGTCATAGACTGATGTATTAAGAGTTTTGCAAATCGATTCTGATTCCAGCACCAGAACCAGTCCCGGCATGTTTTTAAGAGCATCAGGTGACTTTAGTAAATTCTGCCAGGCCTGCTCAAGTTCAGATTTCTTATAAGACTCCATGGTCATGAGAGTGTTTTTTGAAAGCTGAGAAAGAACTCCAGCGATTGACTCATCGTAATTTTTCATCCCCTGCCGATAAATCATCAGAAGACCATGAGAATAACAGGCCTCCATTCCACCACTGAAGTGAAAGGGACCTTTCTTGCCATTATCGATGGCCCGTAGCATTCTCTCAATGGGTGTGATGATTTCTCCCCGATCGGTATTGGAGTAATCGTGAATCAATTCCTGGATTTGAATTTCGGAAAAGTATTTTCCCAAAAGGGCCGCACCCTCTTCATAGACAAAGAGCTCTGCCGGTCTTCCTCTCTTCAGGACGCTGATTTTTAACATAGAGGCAGAGAAATTAGCGAAGTGGGAGTAGAACTTAAGATACTTGGGGTATCTCTGACGGATGAGTGGAACAATTTTCAACCTGACAAAATTCCGGTCGTGCTTCAGATCCTTATTTGTGGGATCATCTCTGTAAGAAACACCTTCAAATTTTCCCAGTTTTTTTATCTGGCTTCTGGTGACACAAAGAAAGGGCCTGATAATGGGGCCATTCCTGACAGGGATACCAATACTGGACTTAGGACTGGTTGAGCGATTCCTCTGCATAAAATTCCATTCAAAAGAGTCATCCAGATGATGGCCAACCCAAAGAAGTTCATTCTTTTTTAAATCCTTGAGACAAAGATCTCTTCTGATTTTTCTGGCCCGGGCCTCAAAATTACTGTCCAGAGGACTTAGACCTTCAACATGCAGCATGTGAAACGGAATACCCTCCTGCTGGCAAAACTTCTGAACCACTTCCCCATCACCTTTCTGGCCGGCACGGGTATGGTGGTGAACAAAAATGGCCCGAACAGGACCAATCTTACCTTCCTTATGAAGAGAGTGCACGAACCACAAAAGGGTCATGGAATCAAGCCCCCCGGAAACGGCAACAGCATGATTTCCGGCAAGTTCCCGGATAGTTGTCACGTTTCCGATGAACCTCCAGACATGTCTGAAAAAGAGGTCTTTATAAGCAACTGGACTCATTTTTTTCATATGCAAACACTCAATAATATTGACGAACTGGGTTCAGGCCATTAGTATGACACTACTTTTCTCTTGGGGCAACGTAGCTCAGTTGGTGAGAGCACAGCATTCATAACGCTGGGGTCGGCAGTTCAATTCTGCCCGTTGCTACCATCTTTTTTTTACCCAAAGAAATGAAGTTTTCCGCCCGGCAAATTGATGATAATTTCTGCGTACTTTACCGTTGATTGCAACAAGGGACAAAAGTGGCGAAAAAAAGTGTTTCCTTTCTTCCCCATTTGAAAACTTTAGGGAATGCATCTTCGGATCTTATTGGCCTGTTTGATCTCAATCTCAACTACCTCTACTTTAATCCAGCCCAGGCCGATGAATGCAGAAGACTTTATGGAAAGGCACCTGCTCTGAACGAACCCGTTTCATCTTTTATCTCTAACCCTGAAGATGTGGCAAAGATTGAGGCCCTGTGGAAAAGAGTGCTAAAGGGAGAAGAATTCGAACTGGAGGCATTTTTTGGTGATGGGAATAAATACAGAATTCATTATTCCCCGATTTATGATGAGGAAGAAATCATTGGTGGTGTTCATGTTGCGAAAGATATCAGTGAGATTAAAAGGCTCTCATCAACCTTAGATAAGTCCAATAAAATCCTCGATACGTTTTTTCATAATTCCCCCCTCGTGATGGGAGTAGTGGAAGTAACTGATGATGACATTTTTCACATTGCTGACAATAGCGCTGCCGTGAATTTTTTTGGTTTGAATCCAAGTGGGAAGTGGGCGAGAGCTGAGCTAGGAATTCCGGAAGAAAATATCAATTTATGGATCAGGCATTATAAGAAAGCGGAAGACACCAAACGACCTGTAAAATTTAACTATATCCATCAGCCACCTGGTCAGAGAAAAAACCACTTACAGATTACCGTTTCTTTCCTCGGTAAAGACGAGACAAATGAGAATAAACCTACTTTTGCTTATCTGGTAGAAGATATCACCAGACAGGAAGAGGCCAAAGAACTAAAACTCCTCTCGGAGAAGGCCAGCAGAGAAGATCAGTTCAAGATGCTGGCAAACTCCATCACGCAACTGGCCTGGATGGCCGATAAGGATGGAAATGTTTACTGGTATAATGACCGATGGTTTGAATACACCGGAACGACGCTGGAAGAGATGGTAGTAGATGGCTGGGAAAAAGTCGTACATCCAGATCATCTAGTAATGGTAAAGAACGCCTGGATAGATTCAGTAAAAAATAAAAGCATCTATGAAGTTATCATTCCAATCAAGGGAAAGACAGAAGAGTGGCGCTGGTTCCTGGTCCGTGCTGTGAAACTCACAGGAGTCAATCAGGAAACTATCTGGTTTGGAACCAACACCGACATCCACGAGCAAAAACAGAGCTTTGAAGAAGCGCGCCTTATCATTGACATCATTCCTCAGGGTATTTGGAGGACGGACCCTGGCGGTGCCGCTGATTACGTCAGTCAGAAGTTTGTCCAGATGACAGGATACACCATTGAAGAGCTAGGTGAAGGCAAGTGGTTAAATTTCGTTCTTCCTGAAGACCAGAAATTCGTAACTATTGAATGGGAAACGGCCAGGCAAAAAAAAGCTCCGGTGAAAGTTGAATTCAGATTCCGGAATAAGAATGGAACTGTCAGTTGGTACCTCTCATTAGGAAACCCTTTCTTTGACCAGCATGGGAATCTTCTTTTCTACTATGGCACCTGGACAGACATCACTACCCAGAAAGAAGCTCAGCAAAGAATTGACTATCAGGCCAACATAACAAAAACCATTACTGATAACGCCGCTTCCTGCTTGTTCATGATGGACAAAAGGGGGCATCCCACTTTTATGAATCCTGCTGCAACTACGGTAACAGGATATAAGTCACTGGATGAAATAAAGAACAAGCCTCTTCACTACTCGATTCACTGGAAGAAACCAGATGGAAGTCATTATCCCATAGAGGCCTGTCCAATAGATAATGCCCGGACAGAGATAAGACCAGTAAGAGAAAAAGAGGAAATGTTTTGCACAAAAGACGGAACATTATTTCCTGTATCATTTTCCATCATGCCTCTGGTTCAAAGAGGCGAAGTCGTTGGTTCGGTCCTGGAATTCAGGGACATCAGTGAAGAGAAGCGGGTTAAAGAAAGTCTTTACCGGGCAATTCAGGCCCGTGACGAGTTCTTATCTCTTGCCTCTCATGAGCTAAAAACTCCCCTCACCTCTCTGCGCCTTAGCACCCAGATGGTCTCCCGGACAGTCATTAAAAATCAGGGGGTACTTTCTCCTGAAAAGATGAGAACTTACTTGCAGCAAGTGGATAAAGACACCATTAGATTAAGTAAGCTTGTTGATGACATGCTGGATATTTCACGTATCAGGACAGGAAATCTCACTGTGGTTAAAGAAGAAACTGATCTGTGTGAACTCACAAATGATCTCATTCAGAGAATGGGAGAAGAGTTTTTGAACAAGACTGGTTCCATGCCTACACTCAAGATTCCTGACAGATGTATGGGTGAATGGGATAAGGTAAGAATAGAACAACTTCTTACGAATCTCATCACAAACGCTCTCCGTTACGGACAAGGCAGCCCTGTTACCATTGAAATAAAAAAAGAAAAGGACAACAAAGTCCTCCTGAGCGTGAATGATCAGGGAATGGGGATACCACAGGACAAGCAAGAGATTATCTTTGAAAGATTTGAAAGGGCCGGAATATCCGCAAACGAAATAAGCGGGATGGGGCTGGGACTTTTTATTTCAAAACAAATTGTCCTCGCTCACGGAGGAAAAATCTGGGTTGAAAGTGAACCAAGAAAAGGCGCTACGTTTTTTGTTGAGCTTCCCTCTCACGAATAAGTTCAATGAACTCCGGAATGAAATCCCTGTCCATCAGACATACCAGGCGGTCATCCAATTCTATTTCGGTATTACCTCTGGGAATAAAATCCTTATCTCCTCGATGAATCAGCACAACCAGTACTGGTCGTGGAAAATCCATGTCGAGGATGTTTCTCCCTAATAGGGGAGAACCTGACGTCACTTCAAACTCAACGAAATCCCGGTTTTCATGTCTTGATTTAAAGGGTGGCCTTCTCTTCTTTTGGAAAGGTTCCTGAACATTAAGTTTTCCAGCAAGAAACCTCAAAGTCGTTCCCTGAATTAACATGGAGAAGACTACGACAAAAAAAACCAGGTTAAACATGTTCTTAGACCCTGGAACTCCACTCACCAGAAGATAGGTCGCAAGAACCACAGGCACTGCCCCCCGAAGCCCTCCCCAACTGATAAACAAGATCTCCCTGATGTTATAGCCAAACTTAAAAAGACATAGAAAAGTTGAAAGCGGCCTTGCTACCAGTAAGAGGGACGTCGCTAACAGGATACCGATACCTATTTCACTTACTATTTCTGAAGGAAAAACCAGCAGTCCCAGGGTCAGGAACATCGCAACCTGCATAAGCCAGGCAAGACCATCGTGGAAGACATTTAACGTATGTTTACTGAAATACTTTTCCCCACCCATGGCAAGCCCTGCCAGGTAAACGCTCAGAAAGCCACTTCCTCCCGAGAACTCTGTGATGGAATAAATGCAAACGACACCAGCAATAGTTAAAACCGGATAAAGGCCTTCAAACTCCAGATCAAGCCAATTAATGAGATTCACCAGACCTTTCCCGAGAAACCAGCCCGCAAGGCCCCCCAGAGACATTTGAATAAAAAAGTTCATCAGCATTTCCGTCCAGGTCAATTGGGCAGGAAACATAATGACCTGAATGAGACTTAAGGTGAGGAAAACCGCCATGGGATCGTTACTTCCGGACTCCAGCTCAATCACAGACTGAATTCTGGATTTCAAACGAAGCTTTTGAGTTTTAAGTATGCCGAAGACGGCGGAGGCATCCGTGGAAGAAAATGTGGCACTTAACAGAGCTGCCGAAGTCCATTCCCATCCCAGTGTGTAACGGATAATAAGTGACATAATAATGGTCGATACAAGGACCCCCAGGAAAGCAAGAGAAATCCCCTCTTTCCATACCGGCCCCACTAACCTTATCTGAGTACTTAGCCCTCCGGAATACAGAATAAAAATGAGGGCCACAGTTCCGAGAATCTGAGTCAACTCAGGATTGTCAAAATGGATTCCTCCGGGACCTTCTGAACCGGAAAGCATTCCGACGACAATGAAAATCAATAAAATAGGGATGCCATACCTCGTGGAAGTTTTACTGGCAAAGACACTTATGAGCAGCAATAAACCTGTCGCAAGCATCGCTTGCAAAATGGATTTATCCATGAAGAAATTTTAACGATCATGACATGATTGGACTAAATGTTTCTCTATTGACACGGCCAGACCTTAATCCTACCTTAAACCCATGAGTAATATCCTGATTGTTGAAGATGAAAGAAAAGTCGCTGCCCTCATTCAGCAAGGGCTTCAGGAAGCCGGACATTCAGTTGAAACGGCAGAAGCTCCCTTGCTTGCCAGAGAACTTCTCCGAGAGAAAAAATTTGATCTGGTAATTCTGGATATAATGCTCCCGGAAATAAGCGGAATTGAATTTGCCCGGGAACTTCGGTCAGAAGATTTTCCCGGATACATCCTAATGCTCACTGCCCTTTCAACGACTAAAGATAAAATACTCGGCCTTGATGCAGGTGCCGATGATTATCTCGTTAAGCCATTTGAACTGGAAGAGCTCCTTGCACGAGTACGGGCCCTCACCAGAAGAAACACCGAAGAGAAGGGACAGTTAATAAATGGCGAGCTTTCGATGGATCTTATCCGTCGACAGGTCATACGGGAAGGTGTGAAAATTGACCTGACCACTAAAGAATTTTCTCTCCTTGAGTTCATGATGAGAAACCTGAATAAGGTCCTGGACCGCAATACCATTGCCAGACAAGTCTGGGGAGCGGATTTTGATCCTGATTCAAACGTTATTGACGTCTACATCAATCATCTGAGAAAAAAAATTGATTCCCACTTTCCTAAAAAGATTCTTAAGACAGTTGTAGGCCAGGGCTATGTCCTCCACAAGATGGAATAGCATTTTTAAAGGCATCAGATTTCGTCTGACTTTTGTCTATTCCTCTCTTTTTGGAATCTTCATCCTTGCCTTCGCTTATATCACTTCCCTTCAGCATTTCCAGAGTGACCGTCAGGATTTTGATTCAGGCCTATTTAATTATGCCATTGATCTTTCTGAGTATCTTTATATCGATGAGTCAGGTCTTAAAATAGATTTTAAACTTCCCGAGAGCGAAGTCCTGAAGGCCTTCCCTTTTTTGCTTAAGCAAACCTACTACAACGTCAGAAATTATGAGGGTAAGATCCTGGCCAAAAGTCATAAGATATTCTCGATTGGAGAAATCCCGTTTGACCCGAGTCTTCCGAAAGAAAAGGATTATACCTACCGCTACTTTAACTTTAAAAAAGACGGTGAAGTTTTTCGCGGACTCAATATGAAAATCATCAATGAGCGCGGGAAAGAGATGATCCTCCAGGTGGCCACTTCTCAGGAAGCTTTAATTGAACGTGAAAGAAATCACCTTCTCATCACCATGACTGTTGTGATTTTTCTCATAATGGCATCCAGTTTTTTTTCTTATCTCATTGCCGGCAGGGCCCTTCTTCCTATTAAGTCACTGACGGATGCTGCCAATAAAATTGCCGCTCAGAATTTGTCTCTCAGAGTTCCTGATGTGAATACGGGAGATGAAGTTGAAGAGCTGGCGAAAACTCTCAATAAGCTTCTCGATGGCCTGGAAAAATCCTGGGAGGCACAGGAAAATTTTGTCGCCAATGCCAGTCATCAGCTGAATACTCCCCTTGCTATCATCAAGGGAGAGCTGGACGTCCTGGAATCCAGACCCCGCACTCCGGAAGAGAATGCCAGGTTCCATGTGAGCTTAAGGGAAGAGCTTGAACGCTTAATTGATCTTGTAAAAAAAATGCTCATGATATCACGAGTGGAATCGGGACTTGAAACATCCTTTTCCCTTTCCTGGGTAAGGCTAGATGACCTACTTCTTACAACTTCAGGAAGACTCAGATCAAAAGCGAAAGAGAAGAAAATCAACTTACGGTTTAACATTGATGAAAACATCAGCTCTCAGGATCTGGAAGTTTTGGGTGAAAAGCAGCTCCTTGATACGGTCTTTGAAAATATCATTGAAAACGCCATTAAATATTCTCCCCCAAAAAGCACTGTGTTCCTGGACATTAAAAAGATCAATGATCACACTGAAGTCTGGATCCAGGATGAGGGACCAGGCATCATGGAAGAAGAATTTAAGAAAAAACTCACCACTCGATTTGAAAGGGGCCCTGGTCCAAATATCCCGGGCACCGGCATTGGCCTACCTATTGCTCACAAAATTGCCCAGCTTCACAAGGCCCGAATCACCTACAAAAAGAGAACTCCAACTGGTAGCTTGTTCATGGTGACCTTTCCGCCAAAGCATTAATTCGCAGCACCCTACAACAATGAACTTCTTACGAAAGATAACAACCTTAAGGTTGGCCCCTTATGGACTGGGTCACTAAACAAATTCTTCAATGATATTGGAAACTTGCTTCTTGTACCAAAATGCCCAAACTTTAGACAAATGTCCTCGATTGTCGCGCATTAATTGATCTAACTGGTTAATTTAGCGAGAACCTTTCCCTGTCACAAAAATTGCATATTTGGACCCAGGGTTTTGGGTTTCAAAAGACTCTGAATGCTGGCCTATCGTGTAGTTTTTACAAGCTTTGCGAGATAGTGCTGCAACGCATCAGCGCTTTAGATACACTTCCCCAAAAATTGAATTCAAAGATTGAATATTTTTGAGAGGTCCATGTGATTAAAGTGAAAAATTCCCGTAAGAAGCTAGAGCCTTACAATCCTAACCAGGGATTCATCGGCACTGTGAAAGTGGATGTTGCCAATTACATCTTCTCTTCCCATCGGAAACGGGCCCCTTACCGGCACTCAAAAGCTCTGGTGAAGAACCTCCTTTCCCGTGAAGTATCAGTGCATCTCAAAGAGTCGCAGAACCTTACAAAATTCATTCGTAAAAGAGATCTGACCTTCCAGAAATCCGATGCCAATGGAAACTACAAAATCTTTACTGTCCCTTGTACCACAACCATCGTTCCCCTTCAGAAGTCAGTTTTCAATACTATCGAAAAGGCCGCTCAATCACTCATCGTCTCTCTTCGTTGTGTTATCCAGGATATCTATGGTTCTAAATCCGTGAAGGATTCTCCATTCGTAAAATCTCTTCCTTCTGAAATCAGGAAGATTTTCATCCAGGCCATCATGGAGTCACCTAACTACTTCCCGCAACTTCATCATCCGAACATGAAGAAGTATCCTTTCTTCGATAACGTGGGCCTTGATCTGGTGTTGATTGAAGATTACGTGGAAAAATCAAAAAACTTTGAACAGATTCTGAAATCAAAAAAGTTCGATAAGCTACCGGGCCAGCTACCATTCAGGATTCTTGAATTAAACGCCGGTGCTCCATCGGGTGCTTCAAACAACATGAATGTGCTTGAAGGTCACTACGAGCAAAATCCTGATGTGCTCGAGAGCATGGGTAAGATGATGCCGAATGATCACTTCCAGGTTCTGGCCGAGACCTACAAGTCTCTCGGTGAAGACTGGACAGGAGTAAAAGATGGCATACAGGTCATTCTTCCTCCGGGTGGAATGAATGGTGCCGCTCCTGAGATTCATAACCTTGCGGCCTACTCGGGACTTGTCTACGCTGATCCTGTTCAACTTTTCCAGGATGAAAAAGGCTATATCCGTCTTCGAACCATCAACGGTTCGAACCCAATTGTGACGGCCATCTACTCCCGAATCAATGCTGATTCCGCTCTTTTTGATGTGGATAAAGGAATCATTCTCCGTGACCCTGACACCAATGAGCCCATCTATCTCCGTGACTCGTTAAAGCTCGGTGAAGAGGGTGAAGCTCCGCTGGTTCTGGATGTGAATGGAAATCCAATCCCGTTACAGAGTGACTACTCCGTTCCGGGTCTTCTGGACGCAATCCTTAATCGCAAAATTTATATGGGCGGATTGAACCGCATTCTGGATAACAAGATTATTCTTGCCGCTCTTACGACCTATGCTCCAAAGTTCTTTTCTTCAAAGCTGAAGGAACTCGGGCTTCATACGAATGGGCCGAAAATTGTTCCACCGGAAACTCTTCCTCCAAAGAAAGAGTCAGTGAAAGTCATCGAGAAGAATATGGATGAATGGGTGATAAAAGCGCCTAACCTTTCGGGAGGTTCAGGGATTTATATCATGAAGACTCTTTCTGACTCCCATAAAAAAGACGTCATGAACATGATCAGAAAGAATCCATCTCACTATGCTTATCAGAAGCTCGTGAAGATAGCCCGTATCCCGGTTGCCATGAAAGATCGACGTGGAACACGATTTGCCAACCTTGCTGCTGATATCCGTCTCTGGGTATTCTACGGCGGAGGTGCCAAGGCCCTTCCTAAAATGACCCATAACGCTCTTGTGAGATACGCACCTGAAGAAAAAGGACCAATGAGTTCTATTGTTAACACTTCCAAAGGTGGAGGATATGCTCCATTCGTTGTGATTGATGATGTGGGAACTCCGGAAGCAGTTACGGCCGCAGAGTTTATCAGACAAAAATCTCCGGTCCCTCTTCAGACTCATCTTCCGATGTTCGTGGCCGCTCAACTCATTCAGGTGGCCCGTCTGGCAACGGAATTCTACAATCACCTGAAGAACAATACAGCTGACAGTTACATCATGCTCGGTCTGGCCCTTTCCCTTAAAACTCAATGCCGTGAGGTTCTCTCATTCCTCAATCCGCGGGCCATTGAGCCGATCTACAAGATCATTGATATCCTGGAAACAAAACAGGCCAACATGGCCATTGCCTCTTACTTTGAAAAGATCAATACGAACCAACTCCAGTTGGTCTCTATTCTTCAGAAGCTTGAGGCCAGAAACAAACTTCCGAAAAATTTCCGGGACATGATGGATGAGCTTCTCATCCTTGATATGGACATTGTTTATCAGAATTATACTGATGAGAATCGTAAGCACGACCGGAAAATCCTGAGGACACTCAGGAAGGTATTACTGGAAAAGGCCAAGAACAGTAAAACTCTTCTGAAAGATTACCAACTGCTTCTGTCCACTCTCAGAAGCTCCATCGAGGCCACTTTCCCGAGGGAGAATATTTCCGGGAAGTCTGCCCTTAACATGATGAAGCTCATTGAGCTCTTCATGAATACGGCAAGAGACCGTCTTCAGGATTCTGAGAAAGCAATTGAATTTGCCAAGCTCTTCTCAACCGAAGCAGTTCATCCTGAACTAAAGTTTGAAACTTTCGGTCTTTCTGAAGAGAGCCTCAACAAGACCAGCGGATTCCTTACTGCTTCCCAGAAGGAATTTGCGACGGGTGAATTACTGACTGAAACTGACTATATACCTTCACATATCCGTGAGGCCCGAGCGGCATGGTTGAAAATTGAATCAGAGGCCAAAAAGATCTCTGCTGATAAGAGACAAACCTTCCTTGCGAAAAAACGCCAGGCCCACTTTCAGCAATTTCCGTTCCTCGCACGGATGACGGAAATCATGAACTCAAGAAGAGTTGGTGTGAAAGATCTTATTGAACTAATGCCGGCCATGCCTTATGCCATGTTC
Source organism: Bacteriovoracia bacterium (assembly GCA_046566385.1). GTDB lineage: Bacteria > Bdellovibrionota > Bacteriovoracia > Bacteriovoracales > Bacteriovoracaceae > Peredibacter. The sequence continues at coordinate 27,927 of JBKHWS010000021.1, forward strand.
AACCTGGAGCAATTTGCTAAAAAGCAAGGCCTCTCCCTTGAGGAAGTCTTCACCAGTGAACTGACTCCTAATAAGATTTCTATCCTTTCTTCCAAGAAAATTCGCGAGGCCCATCTCTCAGCAAGAGAAGATGCCGGTGAGTGTTTTGCCAAGAAAAGAAAATCCCATGGACTCTTTTCTGACTCTGATATCTTTATCTGGATCAGACGTGAACTGGATCCTCTGACCCAGATTTATACTGCCGGTCATGAAGTCATCCACTTCCATCAGATTGAAGAAACCACAAAGATGGAGGCCCGAGCTCTTTCAGATGGTGCCATTGCCCAGGCCTATTTCCTGAACTTCTACGGAAACTTCCTTGGTATATCGGCAGCTTCCCTTGAAGGATTGTCGGTCGACATTTCAGTGGAAAGACAGCCTCTCTATGGTCTTGCTGACAGAATCATTCCTTACTTTTTCACCAATATCATCAGTGAAATCCGTAACGGAATCAATTCTTCCCGTGAAGACTATAATGAAGTTTTAAACAAGTACGGATCATTGTTCGGCTATATGATGCCAAATTCAAACCAGGTTAAAGTAAAGGCCCTGCAGGAAGTTATTCCAGCGCTAGAGAATGCGAAGAACATCTCTTTTGCCAGGGAGCTGGGGCTTGAGATCGGCTGGGATGAAATACGATCCGCTCTTCCTTCGGCCAATGATCAACAGATCAAGCTGAACGCGGCCAAGATTCAACGTGCCATTAAGAAAGCGCGTCCTGACTATGAGGCGTTGACGGCAATTGGAAACCATCAGTTCTACGGAGTTAGTTTTGCCCGTAAACTTGATCTTTCAAGGTCCATCACGTTGCGGCCGATTTTGAGTACGATTTCACTTGGCAACAGTTATAACCAGACACAACAACAGCAGCAGTAAGTCTTCTTACTTGGGAAACAAAATGAATCTTGAATTACTGACCGCTGATGTTCCGAATATACGGCCCTTCCTGGAGAAAGTTCTCCAGGACGGTGGAAAAAAGCATTTTGCTGTAGGCGGAGTCATCACAACATTCAATAACCTTGGTGGTCTTTCCGGTTTTGAATACAGGGAAGACGGCGTGACGGGCCTTCTTGGTGTCGGTCTTATTCTGGGTGGAACCGGCTATATCATGAAGCGCGTCCTTCACAATGGCGGCGAAGTTTCCGAACGACACGATTACTTTAACATCCAGGGTGATTGCACTTTCACCTCTGACCGGGAAGCTCTGAAACCGATCATCGTGGATTTTCACGAAATGGACCTGACTTGCCCTGTACTGAATCACCTCTATAATTTCCTCTCTCTGGAATATAAGAATGCCGAAGAAGGTCGTTCACAAACGACACTGGTCCATTCAGTGGAAAGCTTTCTGCGGGAGATGTATAAATCGAAGCTAGTGCGTCTCCCGATCCGTGATCGCACCAATGATCCTGCGGTCGTGAATGTCTATAACAAAATTCTCTCTTCAGAAATGGATCCGGTTCTCACCTGGGAAGAAAGGCAGATCGTTTTTAAAAATTTGAAGAAGGATCTTAAAGTCATCCTGGAGACAAAGCTCAGGGCCCACAGATTGTCTGAGATCTTTTTCCGGACTCGTCTTCTTTCTAAAGATGCCGGAAATTTTCTTGCCCGTTTAATCGCCCGGCCGATGAACAACTTCAATGGCCTTCTTTACCGCTACACCATCGGTAAGGTCGTATGGTTTTTCCAGACAGTGAAAAACAATCTGGGCTACTCAATCGCACTCGCAGTTTATGGCCCCTTCACCTACTATTTTATAACGATGCCGATGAACCCCCATGCCATGCAGGCCGTGGGTAAAGTCCGCTCCACATATCTTGAAACCAAGGCCGAGATTGTCCGATTGATCGAAAGCACCGATGTCGTGGTTAATGACTTAAAAAGTAAAGAGGCCATTGCAACTGAGAGTACTCAAGAGAAAAAGGCGGCCCCCCATATCACTGATAAAGTCTCAACCTCGGCCGCTGCTCCGGCCAAAGATCAGATACTGGCCAACATTATAAATCCGTCAGATGTCACAACTGCCTCCTCCGATGCTCTTATGATTAATCTGGGTGACGGCAAGAGAGAAAAGATCAAACCCTCTCTCATGAATATGCTCCTTTCAACGGACTCGGACTCAGTCAATAAGACTTCCTGGGCCGAGAGGATGAGTAACTTCAAACAAATGCAGATCGCATACGAAGAGAATATCGAGTACGCATCAAGGATGGGACGTCTTGAGCAGTTAGAAACGCAATATAACTTCCCTATGCAGATTGAAGCTACATGGGAAGAGCTCGAACGTTATAACAACCTCATCTTCAAGATCCGATCTGAGAATCCGAATCTCTCGGCCAAGATGAAGCAGTATCTTTTTAATGAAATCAACAGAACTCAGCAGCTCGAGTTGTACCTCTGGGACCGCATGGGACGCTTCATCCTTGATCAAATCTACGTGATGTTAGATCAGGACAAAGAACAAAAGCGTAATGATTACTATGTGGGACGTTCCTTCGTCTTCATGGAAGAGATGACCAATGTTCTCTCATGGCGCTACAAAGACCTGAAGAAACCGGAAGGGTATGAAAAAATCAAGGTCCTGGCCGATGCCTACGCCAAGGCCAGGAAAGAGACAGGGACAGTTCTTTCAAATCTCAGGGCCAACTCTGATCTGTTTAAGCAGAAAGATATCTATGACACGAAAGAATTTCGTTCCCACATGAAGCGCCAATGGGAAATTCTCTTCCTCCAGAATGCGAAAGCGGAAGAGGCTTCTAACATGGGTCTTAACATGTACATATGGTCCGTGAGAAACACTGCCTGGATTCTTCAAAGCCTTTATTCAGCAAAGCGGGAAGAATTAGCAATACTCATCAAGCGCGACGTTTCAGGGAAACTCTTGACACCTGATGAGATGCTATCACGATCAAAAGTTTCTATGTTGTATGAGACTCTTCTGCACAATCTCACTCTTGAGTATGTGGGGATCAGGGAAGAAATCATGAACAGGATCGGGAAAGATATTGAATCCACCCAAAGAATGACCGTGATAAATAACCTGAAAGAGTTTCTCAGTGACCGCGAAAAACTTGATAATTTAGGCATGGCCAATAACCAAAAATCAGCCGGGACTAAGATATGAAATTAAAGCGATCGCCAGTTACCTCTCAAATTCTCATCCTCATGATGGCCGCAGTGGTCCTCCTCTTGATGGTTCAGGTGGCACGGGCCCAGACCACAGAGGGACTTGTAGCACAGGCGAGTAGAAATCAAAGTACTCTTAACTCGGGTAGCTCGAGTGATGCTCAGATCATGAAAATCAAGATGCCTCAGAAGGGACTCGGACAAAGACTTCTTGAAAGCACATCCCTATCTTATTATCAGCAATTCCTCGGCCCGACCGCCGATGGTGATACTTCCCGGACATACAACGTTTTCCAGGAAGGAATTGATTCTCCCGGCTCAGGGAAAGCTCCCCTCCAATCTTTTCACTCTGTAAACTTACGCCATCAGATCAATACTGACTGGGCCGTTGGAACAACTCTATCGGCCGTGAACGGGTACACTGAGGGAGTGGAGAACAAGGATCGCACTAACAGTAACTTCACCAACTCCGGGGCCACAGAATTTTTTAATGCCCGTGCCTACGTGACTTTACCAGCATGGAAATCGGCCTTGGGAACTCTCTTTACCACCATGTCTTATGAGCATCCCACTTCAACCATCTCAAAAAATGATGATATGAAATGGGGATGGGTTCTGGCCCAGTCATTTGCCTTTGAACTGCCGGATGTCCGTTGGAACGCCGGCCTCATGGGTCAGGTCTACAGAATTTATTATAAAAACAACCTAAAAAAAGCAGATTGTCCTCCTGGGTTTATTTGTACGCCTACCGCCCTTCAAACCATGATTGTTTCCGGCGGACCTTATGTGAATTACCGCTTCAATGACAAATGGATGTTGGGTTCAAACCTGACATTTGACTGGGATCAGCGCGGACTCCAGAGCGGATCACGAGATTTTAACAATAACCTTTCTGACCGGGGACGAGTCACACTAACTTACTTCCCGACTCATCTGAAATACCTTCAGAGCGTCGGTCTGTTTACTCAGGCGCTCCTGAAGTTCCGTCCTGATACCACGGCCATTGGTGCTGATTTCGCTGTCCGCTTCTAACCTCATGTCGAAAAGGTAGCGTATACCTTTTCGACAGTGCTATTTCAAAACATACTGATAAATAAACTCATCATGGAAGGCATTGTCAAACCAGGCAATGTCTTTCATTTCACCCACTCTCCGGAACCCCACTTTTTCATAAAGAGCAATGGCCACTCCATTAAACGTTCTGACTGAGAGATCAATACTTCTAAAGCCGTTAACTTTAGCTGTTTCAAGGCAGTACTCAAGGAGATGCTTTCCAATTCCTTGTCCCTGAAATTCATTTTCAATTCCAATTCCAAGAGATGCTGATTTAGACATGAAGGGCGGCCGGTGCCCTGAAAGGGAGAGGCAACCAATGATAAGATTCTGAGAAAAAGCGCAAAGTTGAAATTCTTTTTCTGATTCCAAGAACTTCTTCACGATTTCTGCTTCTTCTTCAACTGTCATATTTTCAAAGTAATCTGGAGGTCGATTAAAGTTACGATAATTGGCCCTGAAGCATCTTCTTAAATGATCAAGAAGTGTCGAAGTTTCTGCAACAAGAGGAGAACGAAGGATAACTTCACCTCCATTCTTAAGCAGGATATTTTTTGCTCTTACTTCCATCAGAAATACTTTGAACTCATATCGGGCCCGGAGTAATTAAAGATCAGACTTCCTGGAAGGTCCTGTCTCAAGGCCTCTAGTTGTGAGAGGTTTCTTCTTTTTTGATCCAGATGACGGATGTTATTCTGTGGCACCCCGAGACATCCCTGGGTGGGAAACATTGTTTTAAAAACATAAAGAGAACTGCTTAGAGCAGACAGAGAATCTTTCATTTCCTGTTTCCCGGCACTCCTGAAATCAGATTTTTTAATTTTCTCATTAATATCGTAGCGAGGTCCATAGGATTCAGTCCTGTCATTATAATCCTGAGCTCCAACTGAATATTCCTGATAAGGGGAATCCCATTTATGAATAATGACGGCCCTTCTCTGAAGATTGGTATTATTTTTATCGATCCCCTTCAAAATGACGTTGGGACCGAATAGCTTCCCGTGAGAAGCTGCACTTGCGATGATAAAACCATCAGATGACATGTTCGACCCAAGCTGATTGGACATATTGGGAGAGCCTCCAAGTCCATCGGCCCCTCCGGAACCACTGCCTCCTCCGCTACCGTGGGCCACCCAGGTATTATGGAGCACGCTCATGTTTTCCAGATCGATCACAAACATTCTTCTTTCATTAGAAGGCCGTGTGTAATCCACAATTGTCATTTGTTTCTTGTTTTTAAGGCTCCCACCGTGGGCCTTAAGAACTTCATCTCGTCCCGCCAGCGCTTTCAGGAAGGCATCTTTGGTCACAAAGGGGCATTCGGCTTCACCATTTTCATTCCGTTTAAAAATATTATGCTTCACAAGCTCTTCTTTAATCTCGTCTTTCATGAACTCAGGATCATACTTATAATTTTTCAGGTAATCCTGCAGCAGAAGAGACTTCGCCCGGAGTTTTAGTGTCTGTGAACGCTCATCTGCATGCGGGAGTCGCGCAATTTCATCCAGTATGGGAGTGACTTCAGAAGTTACACTTTCACTGAATCCATACTTAGCCTTAAAACCCGTGAGCTTTTCTCTGGCATCATTTCCGATGTTCGCAAAGTCAATAAAACCCAGATCAGAGTAGAGCCTGGAGCTTATGACCGGACTTGGTTTTGCAACCGGATCGGAAACAATGGCATGGGGATTACAAAAGGGAGAATTTTGAAAATTCTCTTTGAGTTGTTGGTAAAGCTGGTCTCCACTAAAGTTAGCGGCCTTTTGAATACTCTGGACGTTATTGAGATTGAGCCCATGAGAATGTTCTTCTTCAGGGCAATCCGGATTGTGTGGGGATGAAGCAGGATTTCTCATCTTAGGTGAAGCGGTCAACACAGTCGTTCGGGCAGAGGCCTCCACTTGTTGCAGTCCCCGCTGAATAGATTTAAGCCCGTCTCCGAGCTTACTCATAATTTTTTTACAGATGCTTGTCTGACCGGACTTATTTTCCTGACAGACCTTAGCAGCAACGACAGAAAGTTCATGAAGATCCTGGGCATCTTGCTGATCCAGGTTTTTTAAAAAATCATAGTTACCTTTATTTTCCTGCTGAAACTTTTTCTCGCAATTTGAAAAAGAACTGTTTCTATCAGTCTGAGTTGCTCCCGGGGCACATAGACCCTTGCCGAATAACAAAGGCTGACATTGAAGTTCATTTTGCTTACAGGCATTTTTCTCATAACTTGTGTTCACCCGAGATGGATTCTGGCAGTACTTCCCTTTTTTAATGGAAGGCCATCCACCATAGAAACAGTTGTATCTTGAATCAGATTCCGCCCATGCATTTGCTATGAGGTTGAACTTTTCAAGGAACTTTTTTTCCTCATAAACAAGTTTGTAAGGTTGCCTCTTCTCAATATCCTGGAACAACTCTTTTAAAGTTTTGACCCAGGTGAGGCGCATTTTGAAATCATCCTGTGGCCTGGCGTGAACAGTTGAGATCATCAGTAACAAAATTATAAAAAATCTCATATTTTCCCTTTTCCCACTCATCGGTAGGAAACTCATAAAACATGACCAAAATACTCCATCTGGCTGATTTTATAGCAATTAATGTGTTTGTAATCTTTACTTAACTCTTTGAATTTCCTCGATCTTACAAGGGAAAGTTGGTACACCTCCCTCAAATTTCAAACACCCCTTTACGGGAGGAATTATGAAGATGAGGAAATATCTTTTATTGTCTATGGCCTTGACTGTGCTTACGACCTCAGTGCTGGCACAAAGCCGTCATAACACCAATGACATTGAAGACTGTGATCCCGAGTCCCAGGATTGTTCAACTCCTGGTGGAGTGAAAGAACCTGATAAGACTATTTATCCCTACAAGCCTTTCACGACTGAATATCTTAATAATCGTCTGAAGGCCCTGCATGAAAGCGAAAACTACATCTCGAACGTTTACGAGATGGAGTCGAAGCATCTCAACAGTGCAAACACCAAAATTCAGCCATGGGGAGGATCTTTCTGGCCTCTTTTCCAGGGACAAATCGGGAATACTTACCAGGACAAAGATTACGATACATTCATTTTCACTGCCGTCAGGAATCTTGACTGGAAGGCCAATGTCAGGAGCTATAAAAGAAGAGCGGAAAAAGTTCATCCAATCATTTACGAACTATCCGAAGAAGAGCTCGCTAAACTAGCTCCTTCTGAAAAATACGATATTCTTCTTGGAGACACTTCTTTTGATCTTACCAATCGTGTATGGGCCTATGCTGAGAAATGGGGACGCGAGAAGAAGTGGGGCTTCCTTTCGGCGATTGAACTACCGGATGGATACAGAATTCCAAACGCAAATACGTTAATGGCACTGTGGGAAGGTATCTGTCACGGTTGGGCCGTTGCCGCCGGTCAATCTCCACGTACTGAAAAAACAGTTTATGTCACTCTCCCGAATGGAAAGAAAATGCCTTTCTTCCCCAATGACATCAAGGCCCTCGTTTCCCTGATGTGGGCCAACTCGACTATCCAATCGAACGTGATTTTCGAAGGAAACCGCTGTAACAAGAAATATCCTGATCAGGACAAGTATGGCCGCTACATCGATGTAGAAAAAGATCGTGACGATACTGATCTTATTCCAAGATGTGGTGATGTCCACCCCGCAGTTTTCCATGTTGCTCTGGTAAACATACTGGGTGTTGAAGGCAGAAGCTTTGTTGTTGATAAGACGGCCGAAGCGGCCATTGCTAACCAACCTGTTTCCGGATACGAACTCTACTACTTTAATCCAAGGAATGGTAAAGAAGGCGCGCTTAAAAATGTGATCATTTCAAGAGAAGATTATGGTAACAAAGATCCCTATGCTGTTTCCAGAAATCCTGAGGCCACGCACATTGTTGGCGTTGAAGTAAAACTTAAATACGTAGACTGGGAATATCCTCGTAAAAAAGAGACGAACTATCCTGTTGATGACAAGATCAGCGACTTTGGCTTCACCTATGACCTTGAGCTCAATGCGGAAGGAAAAATTGTCGGAGGTCAGTGGCGAGTAACTAAAAAAGGCAGAATGGGAATCTTTGATACTAAAACTCATCAGCCGGATTTCTTCTGGGTAGTACCACGTGACTGGAAAGAGTACTTCAGACCACTGGAAGGCCTGCCTAAATGGGATTTCGCCCAAAGTAGTCTTCCTCCTTCTGAGTTTGCACCAGCTGCCCGGGCGGCCCATAGTTTCATCTACGAAGAGTCCAAGAGGTTTTTCAGCGAATCTCCAAAATGTCCGGTGTTTCCGATTAATGGGGGAGAACCAATTAAAGTTGACTGTGAGTTCAGATATCCAAGACCTCAGCCTCTGATCAACGTTGTGGAAAAACTTCTTGAAGAATCCAGAAAGTAGGATGAATTAATGAAAGCTGTTCTTTTTTCTCTTTCGCTCATTACCACTCAGGCACTGGCGAATTTGCCCGCGCCCGACCAAGAAGATGTGGGGCCTCTCCTCGAAGGACATCAGGAGATCACATCACTATCCGTGATGCAAAAACGTGGTCTTAATCAGGGAAAAACAACTTTGGATTTATGGTCGGGGTCCTATTGGCCACATTACCAGGGATCTATTGGTGTTCGCTATCGGGACCCACAATTTATTTCTCTCATGGATAATAAAGAACAGTTTCAGAGCTTTCTGGACCTGAAAGAAAAGCTCCCGCTATATTCATACCAGGGGAAAGAAAACATCCTCTCTCCGGCCGAGAAGTACGATCTTTTGGTTGGAGACTCTGAAATGACACTTACCAGATACTCCTGGGAACTAGGTGAAAAAAACGCAGTAAACGGAAAAGTAAAAACATGGCGAGGACTCTGTGATGGCTGGGCATCTGCTTCTCAAAAAATGCCAAGGCCAAAGAAGAGTGTAACTTTGACTACGCCCAATGGTCTGCCTCTCACATTTTATCCTGAAGACATTAAGGCCCTGGGCTCACTTATGTATGCCCGCTCTCAAAAACCAGTCATTTTCTTAGGAAAAAGATGTCGCAACCAGGTCATCGGACTTTTCACAGGTGGATGCGCTGAGACTAATCCGGGAACATTTCACAGGGCCCTGGTAAACCGCGTAGGAAATCTCAAGAAGACTTTCATTGCAGATATTTATCCCGGGAAGGAAGTCTGGAATTATCCGATCGAAAGTTACAAGGTGACTTTCTACAACGTCTTAAGCGACCAGGAGTCAGATGATTTTGAAATCGTAAAAGAACCATTCATTAAGAAGAATCGATTTTACCGATCCTCTCGTCGTCATGAAAAAACACATGCCATTGTTGGAGTGAAGCTCAAAGTTGATTACAAAGACATGAGAAGGGCAAACCTTCATGAAACAGATGGTCCTTCAATGGATAGTGTTCTCACGATGACATATACCTATGACCTGGAACTAGATGTGAATAATAATATCCTCGGTGGTGAGTCTTTCAGTAAGAATCTTCCGGATTTTATCTGGGCCCCGAATGATTCTACCTATCCCCTATCTGATGCCGAGGAACAGACCCCTGACTTAAGCCTTCTGCAGCTATCCAGAACTGCAGCTAAAAAGGGACAGCCCCTTTCAGGAATTGTTGAAGAGCTCTTCGAACTGGCAAAATAAAATGAAGCTCCTCTGGAATCAGTGGAGCTTGTTATTTTTCAGAAGACCAGAAGCAATATCGCCTACGATATACCCAATGGCATAAGGAGCAGAATCATGTTCCTTTGCTGATGCATGGTCAAAGCCCATCTTATGGGTCCATTCATGAGCAAGGTTACTTGCAACTTCATGTGGTTCGTAATTTTTAAAAAACTTCCAGTTAATATGAATGAGGTTTGTATCACCAGAGGTATAACCAATGACACGTGACCATGGACGATAATAAAGCTTCAGATGAAAATTCATTTCTCCCGGAGTACCAGGCTGAAGAATCTCCCGCCCTTCCATGAACAACTCATAAATCTCTTCATTGCTATAACCCTTATTGGAAGCAAATCTCCTCTCGCCTCTTGAGTTCCTGAAATTTATAACCCTGTCTTTAAACTCTCTGGAGTTCACAGCTATCTCCAGTGCCCGGAAGGCCATTTCTAACTTATTAAGGGAATTTCCTGAAAAACCAATGATTTTTTCCGATCTTACAGCAAGGTAATTTGTTCTGACAGAATCCGGTTCTAAATACTCAGCCTGGTGGGCCAGAAACTTTCCGGGGGCAGCCGAGTGATGATGTTCTGTCATTTGCTGTAAGGAATTTGAGGAAAGAGAAAAAGAAAACACCATGACCATTGAAAAAATCCATTTTTTCATAGGGCGTCCTTTGTAAGGTTATACTTAAAGCTTAGTGCCTTTTTGACACCGATCCATGTCCCGGAAAAATGTTCCCACCGGGGTTCCCCTTTCAACTCTTAAATGGGAAAAAAATGTCATGAAACTGGCACTGATTTTTCTCTTGTTTTCTGCTCACATCTGGGCAAGACCCATCGTCCTGTTAGGACACTTCGATGCTTTTGGTAGGGGCACTTTCAATAACTCCGAAAGAGTCGCCAAGGCCCTGATGGAAAAAACAAAGGGACATCCTGACTTTGATTTAAGACTGTGCGCCCTTCAAACTGTCTTTGATAAATCTTTTTTTCAGCTTGAAGACTGCATGAAGTCTCTGCCCGATACTCCCGCCCTCATTTTGGGTCTGGGAGAATCTAACTGCAATCTAAAGATAGAAACCATCGTCAAGAACCTGGATTCAACTAAAGGTCCTGATAACGACGGGAATGAAAGATTCAACAGTGTCATCATCCCCGATGCTGATGAGTATGTAGGCCTTAATTATCCTCTCCCACAAATGTACTGCTCACTTTCTCCATCTGAACGGAAGATCATTCAGGTTTCCAATTCGGCCGGAAGTTTTGTCTGTAATAATATTGCCTATCAGTTTGCATGGAATTACCAGGAGACAGTGTTTGGATTCATTCATGTTCCTGCTCATTTTTGCAGAGGACTTCCTGAAAAGACTCAATTGAGTGTAAATGCACTGGAAAAGATGATAGCCGCCGCAGTCAAAGAAACTTCAGTGAGAAGGCTTCCCACCACTAAAAAAGAGCTCAAGGAACTTAGAAGAGAGTATCAGGACGATCAATGTCTTTATGAATTTTATAAGCGCTCTAGAGGTATTGATGAGAAAGGCTTCTGGAGACTTTAAGAGACAGAATAAATCCATTCTTATACAATCCCCCCAGGAAAATCAGATTCCCGTCCTGAATGAGATAAGGTTCACGCTTCTTAGCTTTTTCACGTAATCCGGTTTTTACTACTCCCAGATGAAACGGAGGAATTCCGAAATCAACACTCTCGGATAATCGAAGATGTATACGTTTGAGTTCCTCCAGATCAGGCAACACATGATTGGTTTCAACTGTTGTGGACCCCACAAGAAGACGCTTTAAAGAGTTATTCCAGACCAGATTATCCCCATTAAAGGTTAAAGAAAAAGAAGGTCTTTCAACATTTATATCATTGAATTCAAGATAACTTCCCTGAATACTTTTGGAAGTTTTAAGTAAGCTATCCGGCAGAAGTTCTTTCCAGAAGCGGTTATATGTTCCGGCAGCAAAAATAACTTTATCAAACTCCAGCTCATTTCCCTTAAGCGTTGAGAGTCTTATTTTCTCCCCACGCTCAACTTTGACCACCAGATCTTCCACTCTCCAGAGCTTTTCTCCATAATAATTTTGAGCACACTGTAGTAACCACTCGCCATAGGTGGCAGGATCAACCAGAAAGGCCTCTTCCAGAGCAGTTAACGTTTCTTCTTTAAGCAGTTCTTTTTTTAATGTGGCCCCCGGATATCGGGTTTTAAAAGCATCAGTTTTTTCTGAAGCCGCTGAAATCTGAGGGATAAATTCAACACCGGCAGGGTGGTCCTGGTGAAAATGTTCTGCAAAAGTCTGGTATCCGTCACACAGTAGATCACCTAAGGGAGAAGTCCCTCGGGTGACCCCTCGAGGGGCCACAATGGCAGTTGAATGAAGGGTACAGGGAAAAGTGAAGTTGTCTGCGGAAATAAGAGTGATTTTATCAAAACTTTTTTGATCTTTGGCAAGTGTATAGAGGAGACTTCTTCCCACAATTCCACTTCCTATAATGGCAAGAGTCGTCAAATCCAATCCTTTTCGTTTAATTTCACTCTAATATTCTCACAAATTCTTGCCAATTTCTACTCTCCATCGTTACCCTTGAAGTTCATTTTTTCTATTTTCTCAGGAGATAATATCCCAATGGCGGCACAGACCCTCGATTCGAATGCAATGATCTTTTGTACAACTAAACTTGGAATTGCCCCGGCAAAAATCATGGCAACATGTAAGCTCTTATTTGAAGAAGAGTGCACCATTCCTTTCATCGCCCGTTATCGTAAAGAAGTGACAGGGGGACTCGATGAAGTTCAAATCCGGGACATCCAGGAATCCTATAACGAATACGTCGAAACAGAAAAAAGAAGGGCATTCATCCTTGATGCTATAAAAAAGATGGAAGCTCTGACGCCGGAACTGGAAAGACAGATCAAAGCTGCTTCCACCCTGAACCAACTTGAAGATATCTACGCTCCTTACAAATCTAAAAAGAAAACCAAGGCCATGATCGCGAAAGAAAACGGTCTGGAACCTCTGTCTGAAATGATTCTGAAAGGTGACAAGGACATCAGAACAATTGTGGCAGAACTTGAAGAGAAATTCGTCAAACCAGCTGCCGGAAAAGTTAAGGATGTTCAGGACGCCATTAATGGAGCCTGCGACATACTCATTGAAACCTTTTCCCATCAACTCGAGCTTAAAGAAAAAATCCGTCAGACTTTCTGGGATACAGGGGTCATGAAGGCCTCACTCAGAAAGGATGGAGAGAAAATTGAGGATGCTCAGAAGTTCAAAGACTTTTTTGAATTCTCTGAGCCTCTGGCAAAAATCAAAGACCCTAAGGCCTCTCACCGTTATATGGCCATGAGACGAGGCATGAACCTCAAGGTTCTGAAGGTTGATTCTGAAATTGCTCCTGAAATTGGAATCGGAATGATCGAGCAGGAATTTTTTCCGAAAAAAGACGCCCTCGCCAATTACGAGCTCCTCAAAAAATGCGCTGAGAAATCCTATAACAACTACATTCAGCCCTCTCTTGATCTTGAAGTTAAAAACGAACTGAAGAAGATGGCAGACACTGCCGCTATCTCAGTTTTCGGAATCAATCTCAAAAACCTTCTCCTTCAGCCTTATCTTGGCTCCAAGGCCGTCATTGGTCTGGACCCAGGAATTCGCACAGGAGTGAAAGTTGTTGTGATTGATGAAACCGGAAAGTTTGTCGGAGATCATGTGGTGTATCCATTTGAACCACGTAACGACAAAGTCGGATCGGCCCAGATTCTCACCAAGCTGATCGATATGTTCAAAGTAGAATACATTGCCATCGGTAACGGAACCTATGGACGTGAAACTCTGGAGTTCGTGGAATCCCATATCCCTCAAGTTAAAGATGGAAAAGTTAAGGCAACTATGATCTCCGAGGCAGGGGCCTCAATCTACTCTGCTTCCGATATTGCCAGACAAGAGTTTCCTGACAAAGACGTCACGGTTCGCGGAGCTATTTCCATCGCCCGACGTTTTCAGGATCCACTGGCGGAGCTGGTAAAGATTGATCCGAAATCCATTGGTGTAGGCCAATACCAGCATGACGTTAATCAGGTTCAGCTCAAGAATAACCTTGAAGCTGTAGTAGAATCCTGTGTGAACTATGTTGGAGTGGATCTTAACACGGCCTCAGCTCCTCTTCTCTCCTACGTTTCGGGAATCGGTCCTTCCGTTGCTCAAAACGTCGTGAAGTATCGTGAGACGAATAAAGGTTTCAAATCCAGGGCAGAACTTTTAAAAGTTCCTCGCTTTACTCAGAAAGTGTTCGAACAATCCGCAGGGTTTCTTCGCATCTACAATGGGCCACACCCACTAGACGGAACGTTCATCCACCCTGAGCGCTATCCTGTTCTGGAAGATTGGGTAAAAACAAAAAATAAAGAGCTCAAAGATTTACTCACTGATGAATCTCTCCAGAATGAACTGGCCAATGACAAAGCTTTGAAAGAAAAAGTTGGTGCCCTCACTCTCGATGATATTGTGAAGTGCTTAAAGGCCCCTTCTCAGGATCCTCGTACCACTTTCAAATCTGTAGAGTTCACGAAAGGAATTTCTGATCTGAAAGATCTCAAAGTGGGCCAGTGGTACAATGGAGTTGTGACTAACATCACCATGTTTGGTGCATTCGTTGACATTGGAATCAAGGAAAACGGTCTTCTTCACATTTCTGAGATGAGTGACAAGTTTGTTGAAAACGCCATGGAAGTGCTTAAAGTGGGTGAAGAGCTTAAAGTCCGCATTCTTGGAATTGACCTTGATCGCAAGAGAATTTCTCTTTCATGCAAGTCAGATTCTCAGACCGAAGGTGTTACTGGAACTGGCGCCGGAGCTTCTTCCCGCCGTGGAGGGGGACAGAACCGGGAATCTCGTCCCATGAATGCAGGCCCTCAGTTTAAGAACAATGCTTTTGCCGGGCTAAAAAACATTCAACTAAAAAAATAGTCTTGAAAAGGCCTCCGGAAGGAGGCCTTTTGTTTTTAAAAATGCACTTTTCAACATTCTCTATTTTTTTATAGAATGAGATTGTTCACCCCATAGTTTAACTGGATAAAACGAGGCCTTCCTAAGGCCTTGCTCCTGGTTCGAGTCCGGGTGGGGTGGCCACTTTTTGATCCTCTATTCGTCTGAACTTTGCGAGATAGTCTCTTCTTCCACCACTACAATTTTGCTTAGCAAGCTGTCGCCAGCACTGGTGACATTACCGGCAACGATACTGATAGTAACTGAATCTTTAGGGTTATGTTCTTCTGCAGAAACGGAGAGATTGTAATCACCCTCAGCCAATCCTATTACTTTGAAAGACCCATCGACTTCTGTCACAGCTGTGGAGGAGACTGCTCCTTGTTTAACTTCTACAATGGCCCCCGCTAATGGAACATCGTCACTCACATCTTGTGTTCCTAAATCACTTAAAACTTTTCCTGATACTGTTCCGGCAGTTGTTAAGTTAGAAGCTCGTATGACAGGCATAAAATTAAAGCCTGTGATGCTTTGAGGCTCCCTTGAGTTACCTAAAGGTAAAAAGGAACGGCTAAGATCAAAGTCTAAGAGTAAGTCAGTGCTCACCTGTGTTGAAACATTAATTGACGGGTTCACAAAAACTTTAAGTCCCGTCTGCGCCCCACTTGGAACTGTCATATCGAAGTGCCTACCGTCTTTCATATCGATGGAAGCCGAAGCGATGTGGAGTTGTACAAGATCATATTGCCCAGGTGGAATGGTGATGTCAGAAAGGCTACTTACCATTCCATTTTTCAAGGTCACCAGGTCTATTGTCTTAGGTAACTCCGAAACTGTAGTGTAAGTACCATCAGTTTTTCGTACTTTTATAAGTGCGATGGTAATCTTAGCTGATGATATTAAGTCATAGGTGAATGGAGCATCGGTTGCAACCAATCGAAAGTTTCCGTTTGCAGGAGCAAGCACGCTTGTTACAGGCAAGGCATTTTGAAGGGAGCCTAATTGATCACCGATATTTCCGCCACAGCCACAAATTAATATCGCAGTTGACAGAAATATTCCGGGTTTAGTGAATTTCATAAGGACTCCTGTTGGTTGACCTTACTTCTCGGAAGTAAAACTATTTTCCTTTAATGTCAGAGCAAGATCTTTCTGCCCAGTTTTTGTGCCACCTATGCCCTTGGGGCCCTCATTGGCAAAACTTATTAATGGAAATTCATGTGCTTAGAATCGGAAATATTGTTCTTCGAAATCAAGAGTAAAATCCTTAAGTATAAGGTTTAACTTGGAAACTCCGAAAAGAAGCCAAATGTTTAAAATCGAAAGCGTAAGTTTTAAGAATGCTTTTATCTTACTGACTATTACCCCAAATCCGTCCTTAAGCCCCACAAACTTATCCGCGTGACGTTTCAGTCACAAAAAAATCCCAATCCCATTCCGCTCTGAGATTAGTTATGTCGTTCCATCAAAATAATCCTCCTCATCACCGCAAATTTTTCTCGAGTCTCGGTAATTTTGCACTCAAAGAGATGTTTTAAGGCACACCTCTGCCCACGCAGGATAGTTCAACTGGTAGATTAATATTCGAATTTCAAAGAACTGGACGAGAGGCCAGTTACTCAATGGAGTAAGGGCCCATCGCGATCCTTAACGATCTCAAAATACAATCCACACAGAATCATTTTTATTCTTTCCACCTCCCGGAGTAAGTAATCCATTAAACGTATTTCAAGATAGCGTGAGCTCTTGATAAATTCACCCGCCATCAAAACAACTTTTCTTCTCACCGTATCCACAAAACAGCCGTTCTTCGAGATTGTGAAGCTCGCCAACCTCATGAGGTTGTACGTCATGGTTCCCATCACTCCCCAGACGTTATTTGCCTGAAGAGAACGACATGGGAAGTGGTAAAAATCCATGCCTTGTTTG
>JBKHWS010000022.1:0-44157 GCA_046566385.1 Bacteriovoracia bacterium
AGTCGAGGAGTAATGGTTTTCTCGACGGCATCAAGGCGCTCGAAGACAACTTGGAAAACCTCGTTTGTCTCGGCTTCAATTTTATCCATACGGTTTGTGATTTCTCTTTCGAGGAGGAGGAAGCTTCGAAGCTTAGCAAAAATTCTCATGATCGAAATATTGACTAAAATGGCCTGTTCAGAGTTGAGGACGCTTGAAAGCATCGCAACTCCGAGTTCCGTGAAAACAAAGGGTTGGACACGTAGCCCCATCTTTATGGAATTGGATGTGCCAAATTGGTACCTCCAATTTTTAAGCTCTTCTGCACTCATTTCGAACATAAAATCGGAAGGAAAGCGATTTAGATTTCTTCGAACGGCTCTTTTCAGCGCTCTCGTTTCTACTCCGTAAAGTTCAGCAAGATCTGAATCCATCATGACTCTTTGTCCTCGGATGGTATAAATCATGGCCTCAATTTTTGTGATGTTTAATTCGCGCATAGTCAGCTCCAGTTAAATGGAGTGACTTAACTTATTTCATAGAACCTAGTGAACTTAAACTATGCTGATTAGGTGCTCATTTTCAAATATGAATTTTGGAACGATAGTATTAATCAGGATCAATAATTGATGAGGCTTATTTTATTGAACTAGGCTTAACATAAAACCATCCTGCCCAAGACTTAATAAAAAAATCCTTTGGAAGGGATGATCGAGGTGTGACAGATCTTTTTGTATACCTTGTAAACGGCATTGAACTATTGTGTCTTTGTTGCCAATAATTTCATTCACTCTAGACTTACCTGTATGTAAAACAAGCCAGACTTCATCGAATTGACCGCGACTGTAGTTGCTTCTGTGCTTAATCTTTTTTTGTTCAATTTGATTAATTATTGGAGTGCTTGTTAGTGCATACCAGCCTCCACTGAGATAAGAAAAGTTCAAATCCAGGAATATTTTCGCATTTGCAGTAGAGGGTGCTTCTTCTTCAATGGGGATCCCCATCTTGTAAGCACTCTCTTTCAGTAGGTCTGAATAATAGGTGTCTTTTTCTTTGGGAGAGAAATAATTGATGTTAATAAGTTTAAGCTCAGGGTGAGCTTGAAAAATATAATTATTAATATCGTTTGAGACTTCCAGCACTAAATTACTATATTCGGAGTTAGATTTTTCTGGATTATTGGGAAGTGAGTTTAACCTTTTCACACCATAGTCTGTGAAATCGATACCTATGCAACAAATAGACTCATTAGAATATTTACCCTTAAATTTTTTTATAAATTCTTTCTTCAATAAGTACTCAGTGAGTTGTTCCTTGAGTAGGCCAATCTTTTCGCTAAAAACGGTATTTCTTGACTTAATCTTTTGGCCTTTTCTGATTGCGTCCCCATTGTATTGAGAAAGCTCAATACCTATTTTTTTGTTTTTTATCCAGATGATCGCATCAGTGGTGTTTTTAGTGGAATAGGGCATGCGATGTTTGGATATAGGGTGTTGAGGATTTTCAGCATTAAATTGCTGGATAAAAGACAAAAGGTGCTTTTTTTCGACAGCTCTTTGCTTTAAGTGGAGTGAGATCCGTTTAAAAAATTTTGAAATATTGGGTTTGAGGGTCATGCATACTTATCTTCGCTTCATTGTAACTTTTGAACAAGTCTCTGGATTACTGAGATTCCAACACGAACAGACCGAACATGAAAATGCTCATTTTGAGTGTCGAAGACAGAATTTCTTGAATGATTTCCGGTATCTGTTTATGTTCGAAAATGGTGCGCCCGACAAGATTCGAACTTGTGACCCCTACCATGTCAAGGTAATACTCTAACCAACTGAGCTACGGGCGCGTGAGATAAGCATGTTAGAAATTTTTCTTCACTCTGTCACCAAACTTTCAAGTGTCTTTCAATGACTTTGAGCAAAAAATAGGCTAAGGTTTCGGATCTATGGTCTCCAGAATTCATCGAAAATTCGGTCCCTGGGTAGTTCATCACGCTTTTGAATTTAAGTGGTTCTATGTTGGCGCCTTTGTTTGTCTGTATGTCCTGCAGGTTTTTCAGAGTGAAATTCCCTCCAAAATCCGAAATCTGACTGAATTGATGAGGACAGGAAACCTGGGAGAAGCGTCGGTTTGGATCTTTGTGGGTCTGGCCGTTGGGATTTTATTCTTTCGGACTTTTTCCCGGCTTTTGTTTTTTTATCCGGCCCGGGTTCAGCAGAAACTCCTTCGTATGGAGCTTCTTGAACTCCTGGAGAAGGTTCCTATGACCCGCTACCAGGGTCGCAGTCAGGGACAGATTTTCCAGATTCTTTTTGATGACGTGAATAACCTGCGCGCCTTCATTGGTTTTGGACTCCTGCAGGTGGGAAACCTGATTATCGCCGCATGGGTTTTTATTCCTAAAATAAATCAGACTGATTCTTATTTGTGGCCCGCCTTCATTCCGCTTTTTGCCAGTGTTGGTTTTTTCACCATCATGACTTTTTTCAACCAGAAGTTTTTTAAACGGATGATGGATAAAAAAGGCGAGGTTCAGCAGTTTATTATCGAATCCTATGAGGCCAAGCAGACCATCAAAAATTTTCATCGGGAAGAGAGCTTCATTCAGGGATTTGTCAGAGTTTCAAAGGAAGAGCTGACTTTGTTTTTCAAGTCTTCCATTGGTTTTGCCTTTACAGGACCCTATGTGAAGCTCGGTCTTGGTTTGTCTCTCATGTGGGCGGCAATCCTTGTGCGAAGAAACGGCGGGACCACTTCTGATCTCGTTTTCTTTTCAGGCTTTCTTTATCTCTTCTTGGAGCCGGTTATGTTTATGTCCTGGGTGGCAGTGGTTGTCTCTCAGGGATTTGCGGCCTGGAAGCGGGTGAAGGAACTTCATTATCTCTTGATCGTTCCTTCTCTGGAAGAAGAAGAGTTCAGGAAGTCGAGCGTGGTTATAGGTGAGGAAACTATTGATGCCGGCGTTCTATTCTGGAAGAAACCGGTGGAGCTTCATTTTAAGAAAAATAAGTGGACGGTTCTTATAGGAGAGACAGGCGGGGGCAAGAGCTATTTACTTACCAAGATTGCTACCGGTCTTATTCTGAAAGGGAACGTGGTTTCCATGGTTCAGCAGGAGCCTTATCTCTTTAACGATACCATCGAAGAAAATATTTTTCTCGGAAGACAACCAGATGAGAAGACCTGGGAGATGGCGCGAGAACTTATTCGGATGTTCCAGCTGGATAACCTAGCGCCAAGTGTGGATGAAGTTTTAAAACTTGAAGTCGGAGAAAATGGAAAACGTCTCTCCGGTGGACAGATGAAGAGGGTGGCCCTGGTTCGGTCGCTTATGTCCGGGGCAAAGACCATCATCTGGGATGATCCTTTTTCATCCGTTGATATTATTCTTGAAAGAAAGATTGTCTCACGACTTAAGAGCAGGCCGGAGTGGAAAGAGTTTACGTTCATCATTTCGAGCCACAGGTTAACGACGGTCCGACTATCTGATGAAGTGATTTTTCTAGATCGCGAAGAAGGAATAAAGGTTCAGGGATCTTCAGAGAAGGTTCTTAAGGAAGAAAATGTCACTAAGTTCTTCAAAGAGCAGCTGGTGGGGGTATCTCTGGCTTAGGTCAGAAACGCCGCTGATCATTTTTATTTTCATCAATATCATGATCTCTTCGGTCACGGGCTATCTTACGCCCAGATTTATCACTGCTTTCTATGAATCCTTGAACAATGATGCTGCTTTTTATCATCAGCTCACGCTCCTTGGTGTCCTTTACGGAGCTGAGTACATAAACCGTTTCCTCTTCAGTCTTGCGACTCACCGGTATATTCAACTTCTCCTTCTTGACGTGAGAAAGCAAAGTTTTGCCCTCTGGCTCAAGGCCCCTTTTAAGAGGAAGCAGGGGAAGCATGATGAGTATCCCTTGGGAGAAGTTCTCGCCCGTTTGATGAACGATACGGATGCAGTGAGGGAAGTGGTGAGTTCGGGAAGCTTCGCCATCTTCATTGATATTATTTTTCTCTTATCAAGTCTTATCAGTTTCCTGCAGTTAAACTCGACCACCGGTCTTGCGCTCTTCATTGCAGAAGTGATTGCCTGCCTTCTTCTCATTAAAGGAAGTAAGGTCATGGCCAATATCTTCATGGAAGTGAGACGGATCACAGGAATGATGGCCAGAGTGGTGACGGATCTTTCCAGCGGGCTCAAGGAATTATTTTTCAGTCCCAATGATAAATATGCCTCTAGAAGAGGACATAAGATTTTTGAAGAGTTTTTGAATAAACAGCTCCATGCCAACATCTGGGACGCGGGATATTACTCTGCTGCGGAATCCCTTTATCCCATCCTTGTTGCTCTGGTGATGATCATTGTTCCCTATGCAAGAATAGTTGAAGTTGCCATCCTTGCGGCCTTGATTGATCTCATTCAGAAGTCCATTACACCTATTAAGGATGTGGCCTCAAAAATTTCTGTGTTATCCAGGGCGAAGACGGGAATTGACCGTCTCCATCAGTTTAATGAAAGTTTTGCCAGAGACACTTATGAGCAGGTCGATTACACCAATCTCGAAGCGAAGAAGATGGTCTTCGATCTCAAGGCCTTTCAGTATGATGAGGGGTTTAAGCTCCATGATATTAAGTTTGAAATTGAAAGAGGGGAGATATTCGGAATTCTCGGAGAGTCGGGATGTGGAAAATCCACTCTTTTAAAACTTCTTTCCGGTCAGTATCACACCTTCTCAGGAACCATCACCATTGATGAGATGGTGATTAATGCGGATGATGACAAGAGTCTCCGGTATTTTTCTTCCTACGTGAGTCTTATTTCTCAGGACTCCCATGTCTTCACTGAAACCTTGAAGTTTAATATTACTCTCGGAACAGATGAAGGTTTCGAAGAGTTCTGGGAGCTTGCTCAGAAATGCATTCCTTACCTTAAGCGCTGGTCAATTCATCCAGAGGATAAGGTTGAGTCCCGTTCGTTATCCATGGGACAGAAGCAGCTTCTGTCTGGTCTCAGGGCCTTGTTCCTTAAGAAGCCTATTATTTTAATGGACGAAATCTCCAGTGGACTTGATTCGGAACTTGAATCTGCCCTGAAAGATCTGATTCACTTTTTCCAGTCAAGGTCCATGACTATAATTGTCACTCATCGTCTGGAAACAATTTTGAACTCCCACCAGTTGATGTTGCTGGAGAGAGGGGAAATCCTGGCCCGTGGGAGTCACCATGAACTATGTCAATTTCCCCAGTATCAGGATTTCCTGAGTCATCTTACCTGACAGAACAGCTTTGTTTTTATTCTTTCTTCTTTGGTTTAAGATAAGTGAAGTTTTTTCAACAGGAGACCTCACATATGAAAGCTATCTTGGGCTTAATGTCCATCGTTGTGCTGTTAAGTTTTGGCGCTTGCTCTGATTCCACTAGTAAGCCAAGTTATCTTTTTAAACCTGCCCCGAAAGAAGGATTGGCCGCAAAAGTTGGTGACATGGAAATCACCAATGCTGAACTTCAGGATGGGATTGAATCTGAACTATTTGAAGCAGAATCCAAGGTTTTTGACATTAAGTTCGGAAGACTTAAGGCCCTGCTTCTTCAGAAGTATATGGATAAGGATCCTCGTAAAAAAGGTCTATCCAATGATGAGTTTCTTGAGAAGTTCATCGCTAAAGATGTGAAGATTTCTGAGAAGGAAATTGATGCTTTTATCAAGGATCAGAATATTCCTTCAGAGCACATCAATCCTCAGGTGAGAGAGAAAATCCGCAACTATCTTGAAATGGAAAGAAAGAAGGAAGCGGTGGATTCATGGATTGCTTTTCAGACTAAAAAGACTCCGGTTGAAGTCTATCTTCAAAAGCCACGCCGTCCAACTTTCCCGGTTGAAGTCGGACAGGCCCCGGTATTTGGCGGTAAGGACGCTAAAGTCACTATCGTTGAATTTTCTGATTTCCAGTGCCCTTTCTGTGCTAAAGGCGCAGACATTCTGAAGGCCCTTAAAAAGAAGTATGGAAATAAGATTAAGGTTGCTTTTAAGAACTTCCCGCTTCCATTCCACAATCATGCGGAACAGGCAGCAGTGGCAGGCCTTTGCGCCAATGAGCAAGGTTCAGACTACTTCTGGAAAATGCATGACCTCATGTTTGCCAATCAGGACGCCTTAGATGCTGAAGGTCTTAAGGCGAGTGCTAAAAAGATTGGCCTTAAAGCAGATCAGTTTGAGAAGTGTCTGACCGAGAATAAATACCTTGCTCAGGCGAGAAACGATATGGAAGAGGGGCGTAGGATTAAGGTTAAATCCACTCCGACTTTCTTTATCAACGGCCAGCTGATCAACGGGGCCCAACCGGTTGAAGTTTTTGCTGAAATCATTGATGAGGAACTTGCCCGCTAATCCGCTCTTTTAAGTCAACTATCCAAGCCTTGGGCTAAATCAGCAAGATTTACCCAAGGCTTTTTCATATCTCCCTAAATGCTATACTAATTTATGATGTCACAGGAAGTGGCATATAAGGGACTAAAGTCATGAGCATGAATGGCGTAGACTATACCAAGCGTTTTAATAAAGAGCGGGATTACTTTCAGGAGGCCAATCGCAAACTGATCGATTCCACCAATAAACGGGTTGAAGACACCAATAAACGCGCTGATGAAGTGATGACAAAGCAGCGTGAGAATTTCATTCAGGACAGAGCTGAATTAGAAAACAACTACCAGAGTAATCTCAATAATCTAAAGGAAAAAACCCAGGCTTCCATGGATGACAGCAGTTCACGTTTCAACCGTGAGCTGGAGAAAGAGCGCCAGGATTTTACCAATGAGTCCCTTAAGAAAAGCAAGGATTTCGATCAGCGCCTTAATGACATAAAGAACAGCTACTCAAAAGCCTTTCAATCTGAGAATGAGAGACATGAGGAAGTTGAAAAATTCCAGAAGAATAAGTACAAGAGTACTCTGACTGATTACCAGCAGGATTCTGACAAGAAGCTGAAGGAGTACCAGGACAACATGACAAGTTCTGGTGCCAATATCAAAGATCAGTACAACAGAGAGCGCCAGCAGCTTGTGAGAACGCAGGAAGACAGGCTCACTGACGTTTATAAAGATTCAGCCCATAAGAGAGCAGAGTTAAAAGACAGAATCAGCACGGAGATGAAGAAGAAACAGCAGGTCCATGAAGCTGAGCAGGAGCAACAGAGAATCTACACCCAGGACCGTCTGCAAGGTGCTGAGAAAAAATTCAGTGAAAGGTCTGAGGCGATGGCGAAGGATTACGGCCAGCGCACTGAGAATCTCGCTACTGTTCAACAGCAGGATGCGAAACGAATCAACCGTGAGCATCAGGAACATATTGCTGAAGTTCAGCGCGGGTATAACGACAGTCTGAGAAGAAATGAGCTGGAAAAGAGACGCCAGGATACCGGATCCGGTGACTTTGCCGAAGTCTCCAGTAAGCAGCAAGGCTTGAAAGATAAAGTCATTCAGGAAAATAAGATCAAGAAACTTCGGGATGAGATTGTAGAGACGCAGAGAAAGTATGAAGTTCAGTCTGAAAAAGACCGAAAGATTGCCGGAGAAAGCCTGAAAGAGCAGGCAGTTGAGTCCACTGCTCTTCGTGATCGTAAATTAAATGAAGTTAATGCTGATAAACTGGTTACTGTTTCTAAGGAAAGAGAAAAAGCTGAAAAACAAATCAAGAACCGTGATAACCAGAACCGCCTTGATAAAGCGGCTTTTGAAGCTCAGTTAATGAATGAAAGAAATAATGCCAATACCAGAATTGATAAATTAAAGAAGAACTTCAATGATTCCATGAAGACTCTGGAAGAAAAGCATAAGGCCAGCATGGAAGATGTCACTAAGACATCAAACACTGATAAGCAGGAGTTCATGAAGAAGGTCCAGGAGCAAAGAGCTGATGAGATCTTCGAGATGAAAAGGGCCTTTGGGAAAATGCTGGATGCAACTGTTCAGGACTATGAGCAGAGAATTGCCACGTTTCAGCGTGACAATGAATACGTCAAAATGACTCTGAATCAAAAAGTTCAGAACATCATGGACCAGACAGAGAAGCAACTTGAGTCACAAAGAAAACTATTTGATGACCGACGATCAGCTGACATTAAGGGTCAACAACTTTTGATGGATCAGAGAGAAAGGCAGCTTAAAAAGAACTTTGCTGAGATGAATCTCACTTATCAGAAAAAAATTGATAAGATGCTGACGGAGAACGATACCAAATTTAAGTTGATGACCAATGATTATGAGACTAAATTAAAAGAGCTGAAGGCCACTACGACAAAAGAATTGGCACAAAAGGATATCGAACGTCAGACAGAGCTTGACCGTGTTAAACAAGCTTTTGATGCCGAGAGAACCAGGATTGTGAATTCTTATGAGAGTCAGATAGAGGCCATGAAGAAAGGCCATGATGATCAGATGAGACAAATGGCCGATTATAAAAAGTTAAGTTAATTTAGAAACTCTATCAAAGAATAATCTATGTCTAAACGTCGCGCGAAGATTATAGCGACCATCGGACCAAGCTCCAATACAATTGATATGCTGGAGAAAATGATCGAGGCAGGAATGAATGCTGCCCGGATCAACATGTCCCATGGAACCTATGAAGCTCATGAACAATCAATAAAAAACATTCGTCAGGCATCCCAGAATGTCGGAAAAGAAGTCGCTGTTCTCCTGGATCTTCAGGGTCCTAAGATCAGAGTGGACAAACTTCCGGAACCTCTTCAGCTCCAGGATGGGGAAGTCTGGGTTATCGGTCCATCTCATGTGAAGGATCAGTACTCTGAATATTCAAAATGCTTTATTCCTACCATTTATAAGAATCTGGTTAAGGACGCCCATGTTGGAGCGAGAATCCTTTTTGATGATGGTCTGCTGGAAGCAGAGGCCATAGAAAAGGATCGGGATGTTCTGAAGATTAAAGTGAAAGTGGGTGGTCTTCTTAAATCCAATAAAGGGATCAACCTTCCTTATGTGAAAGTTTCCGCTCCCGCCTTTACTGATAAAGACAGAGAAGATCTTCTTTTCGGTCTAAAACAGGGTGTGGATTATGTGGCCCTGAGCTTTGTCAGAACCGCGGAAGATGTGATGCAGGTGAAGGAACTTCTCCATCAAATGAAAGTTCAGGTTCCCATTGTTTCGAAGATTGAAAAGCCTGAAGCTTTGGACAACATGGAAAGCATCGTTCAGGTTTCTGATGCCATTATGATTGCCCGCGGAGACATGGGTGTTGAGGTGGGTAACCATCTTGTTCCATCAATCCAAAAGCAGATGATAAAGACATGTAATGCCCTTGGAAAACCCATCATTACTGCTACCCAGATGCTTGAATCGATGATTACCAATTCCCGTCCAACGAGGGCCGAAGCATCCGATGTGGCCAATGCTATCTGGGACGGTACTGATGTGGTCATGCTTTCGGGAGAAACGGCGTCCGGCAAATATCCTCTTGAGGCCATCGAGATCATGGGACAAATCATAGAAGAGGCGGAAAAGAAACCTACTGAACGTCCTATGCTTCGTCACATGGAAATTTCCAGCGTCACGGCCAGTGTCCAGGTTGCTGCTTCCATCATTGCAGAAAAACTTCATGCCCGTTGGATCATGTCCATTACTGAAGGCGGTAATTCCTGCTTAAAGATGACTCGCTTCCGTCCTAAAACACCTGTGCTGGGAGTAACGAACTCGATCAACGTCATCAGAAAAATGTGCTTATTCTGGGGTGTCACACCTTATTATTTTAACATTCATGAAAACGCCGACCTCACCAAATTAGGCGCTCTCATGCTCCGGCAGCTCAGTCATGAAAAGTTACTTCAGTTAGGTGATAAAGTTGTGATTACCATTGGCGATGGGAAGTTCTTCCAGCAGGGAACAACCAACTCCATTCACGTTGAGACCATTAAAGATGTCCCGAGGGCCTTGAAGAACACGGATCAGGACTCGATCCAGGAGGTGTCTTTCGACAAGGGAAAGCTCTTACTTGATACATCGATCTGTGCTTCATGCCAGGCGTGTATCACGGTCTGTCCTTTCGACATCTGGACAACTTCCGCTGAACATAACAACGAGACCCGGATCAATGCCAGCTATGCCAACAGATGCGCCCTCGACATGGCCTGCGTAGAGGCCTGCCCAACAGGTGCAATCGAGATCATACCTTTTAATCCATGAAATCATCCTCAGTCTTAAACAACGAGCTCCTGAAGAATCTCGGAGTTTTAGACTGGGGTTATACCGAAGAACCCATACCTCTCACTCTTCATCATTATGAAACCTGGGCCAACGAAGATCATCACAGACCCCTGAATTACCTCAATGATCATCGAAGACACTTAAGGCGTGATCTTCGTCACGTTTATCCTGAGTTTCAATCAGCCCTGGTCTTTCTTTTTTCTTATCAGGAAGCAAAGAAGTGGATGCTGGAACAAAAACATCATTCGGTCGCTGCTTACACTCTTGGCTTTGAAGGTGAAGATTATCACCGGGCCCTTAAAAATCGTCTGACCACAATTGCTGATTCACTTGAACTTAAAGACCTGAAGTTTTTTCTGAGCATCGATGCACAGCCTGTCATGGAGAGGGATCTTGCCTATCGGGCCGGGCTGGGGTGGTTCGGGAAGAACTCCATGCTCATCAACAGAAAAGAGGGAAGTTATTTCATCATAGGAAGTCTACTCTTAAACCAAAAGCTTCCTCTTGAAGCTCCTGGGCTTGACGTGGATCACTGTGGCCAGTGTACGGCCTGTGCGGATGCCTGTCCTACCGATGCTATAAATGTTGAAACCAGAACACTGGAGGCCACCAAATGCATTTCCACTTTCACCATCGAACTTTTTAAGGAAGCTCCTCCCCCTGAGGGATTCACTAAATCCAGGGGAGAAATCTTCGGCTGTGATATCTGTCAGGATGTTTGTCCCTGGAACCGGAAACCCCTTCAAAGAGTGATAGGTTCTCTTAAGCTTAAAGAAAACTTTTCCCACCTTAAAGAATGGCTCTTTGACTGGCCTAAAGAAAAGCTTAGATCTTTCATCCACTCTGAAACCAATCGGGGTCTTAAAAAGAAACTCTTCGGGACCCCTTTTGACCGTCCGGGAAGAGAAGGGTGGCTTAAGAATTTCAGGAAGTAAGTTCAGAAATGGTCCCATGATGCCGATAAGTCTTCGGTGAAAAGTCTTTTTTTACTATTGGCCCTCTCCCTTATTCTGCCGCTTTCGGTGGAGGCCAGTAACTGTTCCCAGAAAGCACTGCGGGAGCTTTATCATTCTCATTCAAGCGTTGCTCTTCCTGTCCCGGTGTCTTTTCAAGAGTTTCAAAGGGCCGTGTCCCAGCTGCGTAGCAGGGGAAATAAGCCCAAATTTCTGGAGCATCTTAAAGGGGATTACCAGTACGTAAGCCATGGACCGAAACCTCAGGTAAAGGTCGTTTCAGGTCTCCATACAAATGAGGGGATTGAATTCCTGAAAAAAATGCGTCCGGATATTGCTCCTGATATCAGTATCAAAGAATTTCCTAATGGGATGCAGGTCGCCTCTATTCCGGAAGCAGCAATTTCAGAAAGGCGGCTTAGATCTGCCCATCGAAAAAGTAAGGTAATTGAGGGGAGAGAAATTATTTTCACCGAACATACCCTTTTTCCGAAGGCCTGGTCTGAAAAAGAGATCATCGAAGCGGTGGAAAAAGTCAGAAGTAACAGAGTCAGTTTAAGGGCCGTCAGAGAAGGTGCGACTTTCATAACCGGAAGTTATAAAGGGGTAAAAATCAGAATCATCATTCGAGAAGGCGAAATCAAAACCGCCTTTCCTATGGCAAACTAAACCCAGCCAAAATGTTCCTTTAAGAAAGCAAACATATGTGGAGTGGCAGCTCCTGGTTCATGATGAGGAAGCCTCTTAGGTCTTTCCCAGGTCACTACGTTTCCGTTTCTTTCAAGGACTTCAATGAAAGCTTCGAGCCCCCCGCCCCCTACAACCACATCATCTTCCCCAGTGATAAGGTGAATTCTTTGGGATGAGATAGTCATGTTCTCTTTTTCTGTCTTTAACCATCCAAAAACAACTTTTGAATCGAGTGCCGGTGAAACCAGTTGTCTCCGTATGGAAAGTGTCTTCTGGTAGAAAGCTGTTTCAAACAGGTGAGTTGCCTGACGCTGTCCGATACCGATACCGATAGCAATGGCTACTTTCTGATAGTTCTGAAACACCGGAAGCTCCAGAGCACGAATGGAAGTAAACGCTCCCAGGGAATGGCCCCCTAGAATGATATTTCTGGGGGAGGGAAAGTTCCCTGTCCCCAGATGAAGTTCCATGAGGCCTTGAAGACGATTGAAGCCTTCTCCAAAAAGTTCATGCACATGATCTTTAAAATCTTCCCAGGAATGGACTTCATGAAAACTTCCCAGGTAATGTCCTGGTTGATCGAAAATGAGACAAGGAACTCCAGACTCCACTAATCGAGTCGCCCAGTTCAAGCAATCACCTTTATGAGAGGTATAACCATGAGTGAAAAAGGCCCATTCTGTTTTTATTTTTCTTCCTTCTTCTACTGACGGAAGAAATGCCAGGGCATTGACTTGAAACCAGGGAAGGGAAAGTTCCAGGGGAATAACTTTTGCGGACATTTCGTTGTACCTTGACTCGATCCGTTAATCTTAACTTTTCTGGATATATTCGTTGACGGAATTTCTCCAAAACATTAACTTAGAGTTCTCTTTTTTAGAAGACCAATATCTAAAGCATTCCGATACGCCCGGTTAGCTCAGTTGGTAGAGCAAAGGACTGAAAATCCTTGTGTCCGTGGTTCGATTCCGCGACCGGGCACCATTAAAGCAAGTACCCGAACCAACTCTTTTTAAAAAAAGTGTGGTTTCGGAGGCTTGAGCAGAGACCGAGTCAGTTTCTTCTCGCGCAGGAACTGGCTCAAACCCTTTTAAAAATAGACGGGAGTTCTTTAACTCCCGTCTAAAATGGGTTCCTTCAAGAATAAAATTCACCTTCACACAATCCGTATCCACTTCGATCCTCGAAATAAGCATTTTAACAACCTTCTCTTTCATTTCAGGCGAACATTTTGGATCAAACCAAAGAACCTTAATTGTTTTCAAAAAATTCTCATAGTCTTTAAGTTCCACGGGGACATCACGCCATAGCTCTGTATCCAGAAGAAGGACTTCCAGTTCCTTTTGTGCCTTGTCTCTTTTTTCTCCCATCACTTGCATGGCCTTATAGATTTCATCAGCGGGAACATTCACAGGAAGCTTGGAGAGTCTGATCGTCAGGGCCTCCAGTTGGGCTGTATAGCTGGCTAATTCTTTTTTAAGATACTTTTCTTTTGTGCCAGTTTCACTTTCTTTAGCGTGTTTTTCCTGAGCTTCTTCAATAAGACTTTGGGCCACATTCTTATCCAGAAGTAAGGCTTCAATTTGTTTGTGGATTAAAGGCTCAAGGAGCCTGGCCGGAATTCTCTTGTGCATTTCACATTCAAAAACTTTTTTCACAAGAGAAGCGTTTTTAACCATACTCCACCCGTGTTCGTAGTAGCCAACTTTCCCGTTCCTCCCATGAGCGGTTTTCCCACACATCACATCACCGCATTTCTTACAGAAAACGAGTCCTGAAAGAGTGTAAGGGTAGCGTCCTTTTTGATAAGTTTTCTTTTTACGATGATTCTTTTTCAGAATTTTTTGGACTTGGTTAAAAATATCTTTCTCGACAAGGGGAGGCCATTGAGCTTTAGCCTCGAAAGTCTGCCCTTGCTTTTTATATTCAAGAATCCCCATATAAACTTTGTTAGTAAGGATTTTATGAACATTTCCCACTATAAAATGGCCTATCCTCGTCTGACCTGTGCCTTTCATGATCTTAGTCGGAGGGACAAATCCGTTTGAATTCATCCAAAGGGCCGTTTGATTAAGAGAACCGATTTCAAGAAACTTTTTGAAAAGGAGTTGAGCGATTGGGGCTTCGGCTTCGTCAATAGCGAGATGGCCGGGCTTCTCTCCTCTCTTGTAGCCAAAGGGAATAACTCCTCCATTAAAAAGTCCGCGTTGCGCTCGGTCGATTCGTGAAAGTGTCACTCGTTCACTGGTCATTCTTCGTTCATACTGGTTTAAGTTGGCCATGTTATAAAGCATCATTTCGCCAGCGGCGGTAGAGGTATCCCAATTCTCTCTAAGAGAAATCACGCCACACTTTAGACTTTTTAGATGTTCCCACATTTGCGAAAAATCTCTCATGCTTCTTGAAAGTCGAGAGTATTCAGTCACCATGACCATGTTGATCTCACCAAGTTCAATTCCTTTTAACATTCGTTGCAATGCAGGCCTGTTAGTGTCTTTGGCCGAAAGTTCTTCGACAAATATCCCCACCAGTTGACCGAAAGGGTAGGCGCGATTTTTCATTTCTAAGTCGTACCTTAAGCGTTGTTCTTGGTTTTTGATTGTACCTTCTGGATTGGCAAGAAGACCCTGTTCTTCAGTTGAACATCGAACGTAAAAAGCGACTTTGTAATTACTCATTTAAGCGACCTCCTGTTGAGGTTCACCTAATGACTTGGGTAGGGAAGACTGATATTTTTGACGTTGGCGAAAATAATCATACAACAACCCCGCAAGCTCCACAATAATTTTTTTTGCCTCTTTCTCTGAGGTTTTTTCATAGGTGATTATTAAGTTTTTAGGGTCGAATAGATCGTCAAACTTTGACTTCCTTTTATCCTTTCCCAAAGAATAACCCTCCAAAGATTCTGACAGAATAAAAGTAAAGGTAGGCCGCGATTTTTCGAGAATATTTAGCAAAGCGAGATTTACTATCTCGTTCAATTTTAGCGAGCATTGTCTTTAGAAAAATCTTGTCTGCTCTCTTCCTTTCCCTGGCACTTCCACTTTTAGAATATAGCTCATCGTGAAGATTGCATGCTTCATGCACAGAAACGCCCAAAAGGCTGTCAGGAATGAGTTTCCCGACAGCCCCTTTAGGACCACAGCCGTTGGCCCGTGGACTCATTACTTAGGCGTTAACCCCGGATTGATCGAGCTTATCCATCAGTTTCAAAACTGCATCGAGCTTTTCATTTGAAAGATGAGAGAGCCTTTCCTTAGCGTCTTTTCTTTTGTCGCGGTACAGATCACAAATTCTTTCCTTAGACTTGGGATAAATCTTAGAAAGAGTCTCTGCCACACAAAAGCAGATAAGCTTCGTGTAGTTGATTTTCGGCGGGGTCGGCATTTCTGCTAATCCCTGCATCATCGTATCTAGCTGGACTTGAGTTTCTTCTGGAATCCGAACGACTAGGGCCTTCTTCTCTCCCATTATCTCATCCCTCGCTCTGGGACTTCACGGAACCATCTAGGTTCTTGAGACTTCCAATAGCGTTCTTTTTCCTCTTGTTCAGGAGTGGTAAGCTCAGGCCCAAAGACTCCATGCTTCTCAAGATTGAAGAGTGTTTCCTTTCTCGTTTCTTCGTCACGCTTCTTTAGTCCTCCATCAATTAAGTAAGCCGCGACTCCTCCGAGGAGGGCACCGATAACCCCACCAGTGATGGCCCCCTGGCTTTGTTTTCCATAAATGTTTCCGAGTGCTGCGCCAGAAGCAGCTCCTACAGCAATACCTGTACCTAATCCGAGGGCAACGGATTTTCGAGTGGTGGAACAACTTGAAGAAAGAAGAGAAGTAACGAGCATAAAGGCGATTAGTTTTTTTGACATTGATTTGACCTTTGTTAAAAAATGATGAAAGGGCTACTCAGTCAGATTTATCTGACAATTCTTGAGCAAGCCTTTCTTTAATGTTGTTAATGAGTTAGTTAGTTTTATGAAAAGAGGAGACTACCAACTCCTTGAGGGGAGCTTGGTAGCCTCGTTTGTAGCTATTTGATGACTATTCGTTTACCATCTTGATTTTCAAAAGTTAGATTTTTTTCTCCTTTAGTTAGCTCATCATATTGGATGAAGAACAATTTCTTTTGGCTGCTCTGAACTATTTCAAGCTCCGCTTTCTTTATGGCCTTTTCAATGCTGTGACTTACACAAACGATTAACACTGCTTGGGGACGACTTTGCAGATAAATTTGAG
The DNA here is from genome assembly GCA_046566385.1 of Bacteriovoracia bacterium. Taxonomy (GTDB): domain Bacteria; phylum Bdellovibrionota; class Bacteriovoracia; order Bacteriovoracales; family Bacteriovoracaceae; genus Peredibacter. Next base: position 16,065 of record JBKHWS010000022.1, read on the forward strand.
AAATTTTTGAGTGATACCTTTTAGACTCCTTTTGCGAGTTTTCATATTCAAGGCCAAAAATAAAGCTCCCACTGGAAGCAGTCTTCATCTTGATCAATCCATCAAAATTGTAGTCTCTGAAAAATGACAGAGAATCATCTTCTTCAAACAACTTTGAGCACTGGATCACATTCTCTGGCCAAAAATTTTCAACTGTTGGATTACGGCTGAGTGTATTTCCTATTTCAACTAAGGCAACATCATGAAAGATAGAGTGACTTTTATACCTCTCTCCACTGTATAGGTCAGGATAGAATTTTGTTAATACAGTATATCCCTTCTTGGTCAATCCGAAGATCAAGCTACTATTCAGTTCAGGGGCCTTGCCTATAACACAAATCAAACCATCCTTTCTCAGTTTCGTTAATCTCTTTGAAACGGTTGAAGAGTCTCGTTTGAAAAAATAGTCTTCGATTTGCTTGAAAGTTACTGCCTTAAATTCAAAAACAAAATTTAAGAGCTTAAAGTCCCTCAGGGTTAAATGTATCTTCATGAAGCCCCAGAGAAGTCGTCGGCGTTAAAAACTTGTTCTCCACCTCGTTCTTCGGATGTTTCTGTGTTCTTAAAGGAACAGTTTTTAAATTTTTGCGATTCGATCAATGCTTTTACCCTTTCTTTAATTTCTTCATTACTTAAAAACGGGGATTGGATCTCTGTGTAGTTAGCTCCCTTTTTCCAGATTGCTCGGCCAGGTATGGCGGGAAGGTGATAGGCCATATTGTTTTGAAGAACTCTGACAGAGTTTTCCATGGTATTCATTCTTAAAGCAATTCGACCTTCAATGTTCTCCTGAACTCTCGTCCCCATGGAGTCACTGTCAATTTTCTGAGTCGCAAAGATCAGATGAATCCCACAGGCTCTGGCTTTCCTCGCTAGATGGTCAAGGCTGTTTCTGGATTTCTCGATAGTAACATAGAGAGGATTAGACCGTGGCACTTTCCCTGTGAGGTCAGTACACTCGTCAATGGCGACGACTATCCGGTTAAGCTTGTCTCTTTTAGGATCAATGCTCTTATGCCCGTTCTTTTCAAGAATCTTGTAGCGCCTCTCCATTTCTTTTTCGAGTTGCTTCAAAGTCTGCTGTGCCTGTATCTCTTCATTAATGACAATGACATTTGGAAGTCCAAGAAAGTCATTTAGCTCCACTCGTTTGAAGTCAATCAGGTACATCTGCAATCTCTCAGATGATTCTAGAAGACCTAAAAGCAGACTTTTTAAAGCAACTGACTTACCGCCATTCGTTGAACCTGCGATCATGTAGTGAGGCACATCCTCCAGGTTTTCCGTGATAACGCCACTTTGTGATTTACCTACGATGAAGCTATATGGACATTTCAACTTGTCCGCGAGAGCAGAAAAAGAAACTTTACTTTCTAGTAATTTGCGGGCCAGGTAAATTTCTACGCACGTACTATCTTCTTCAAGATAGATCACGGATTCTACTCGCTGGCCTATGGCCGCCCGTAGATCATCGAGTTTGGCCTGATAGCGACCTTCCCCAATTCCTTTACTTTTAACTAAGAGTTTTGTTCGGTTGCTGTCAATGTCCTGAATAGAAAGAAGCTTCGGGCGGCTATCCTTTCCAGACTTCAAGTTAAGATGATCTAGCCCTTCTTGTAAAAGCTTGAACCTCCTATATGGTCTAAGCCCAATGAAGAAAATGAACCACCATCCTACAATCAAGCTCACAAGGAGAAATAAAGATATATAGCCCAGACGGTGAACCACAAAAGAAATTACTGGACGGAGGACATCTACGCAGAAAAAATCAAGAAAGTAGCCGTACTGACCTTTAATCAGTGTTAAGTAAGCAAAGGCTACGACACTTAAATAAAGAATCCAGTTTTCCTTTTTCCGATAGAACTTGGTTTTAAAGGCCTCTCTCGCAATACGAATGGATGATAAGAAAAGTTCTGTGAGTCCATCAAAAATACGATCATAACTTCCACTTCGTGACTGACTAGAAGTTGACTTAGACAAATTATTCCATCTCCTCTTTGTATGGCGACAATAGGCTTACTATAAGGTCAGAATCGGGCGAAAGAATGACGTAATCCTCCGCGCTCTGAGGTTCTTGTGCCTGTCTTTGTGCCTCTTGTTTAGTGACTTGTGAAACACCCTGAAGAACCGCATTTTGAGCGGTGGCATCTGGCTGAGCTATACCAATGGCGTAGGGATTTGCCCCGACCATAGACCTTTGAGTGAGTATGTCCGTACCTGCGGAGATCATCGTAAGGCCAATTGAGCTAACCATTCTCAGGTCTGCATTACTCTGTCTGACTCCGACTAGGCCCGGTGAATAGTCAGCACTGCTCAAAGCCTGGGCATCAATTCTAAACTCTTTACCATTAGGATAAATCACCCGATTAAAGCGAATAAAGACTTTTTCACTGCCATTGGTGGACACTGTTCCTTGTAGAACTGCGTTCCTTGGAATTGAGCCGCCGCTTGGATGTCTGCCCCCATAAGGAAGGATGACTTTAGCGACATGGTTAGGCTCTCTTGTATCAATCCCATTAAGAAGCTTTCCGATGAAATTAGTCCCACTAGGTAAAGGAGTCATGAGTCCTTCGCCAATGGCCGGAACTATGACTTGCTTTGCTGCATAAACGAGCTGTTTAGGACGGTGCAATCCTCCTTTTTGCCTTACCTTGCTTTTCGCTTCGTCTGATAGCCTTTCGGCCTGTTCTTTGCTCTCAAGTTGGATCAGACCTTCTTGAGATCCCGTGAGGATTCCTTTTGATTCCTCCTCCTCAGAGAGGGGGCGATAACTCTTTCCGAGGGTGGAATTGTCATCAGTAAAGAGAATTTGGATTAAGCAAACTAGAAAAATTAAAACAGAGGAAAGCACTTTTACCTTTTTTGATCGGATGACTTTTTTCCCGCCTTCCTCAATGAAGAAGAAGGCGGAAATACTAGACTTAACTTTTTCAAAATATGATTTCATAGATACGTATTTGAGATAATCGTCCTTTTGAGTTTCCCCTGATGGTGAACGTAGAAGCTAAAATCCTTGTCCTCCGGAATGGATAAGAATAAGCGACCTTTTGATTGACCATGAATCTTGAGCGTATCCTGATCGAAGACAAGTTTTTGGCCTTTTAATCGTTTACTTTCTCTTGAAGCGAAAACATCAAGAGAGCTGAGTTTGATTTCCTCTGTCCCTTTGTTTCTTGCTTCAAATTCAATAAAGTAAGACCTCGTCCCCTTCAGTCTGATAAACTGATGGATGGTGATTTCAACGGTTCCGGTTTTTAAAGTAACTTCTTTTATCCTTTTCTGACGAGGGAGAGCAGAGAAAGCATTGGCCCCGGCTCCTGTGGCATAAGGATTTTTCCACTTGATATAAACAACGTCGTCGTAGTTTGAGACATGACCGACTTTAAGATGGAAGCCATATTTCCCTTTGGGTTCCGTATAGACGAACAGGTTTGTCTCGACATTCGCCAATGGCTGAATGGTGAGATCATTTCCAATGTACTCAATGTTGAAGTAGTTTGAGTTTCCGGCGACGACCTTAATGGGCTTCTCCGCAAAGCTAAGAATCGTTGATCTTCCTAAAGTGAGGTTAACCGTCTTCATCTCACGATCATTGGAGTCAATTTCTCGGATTCCTTTTGTACTTGCGAAAGTACTCAAAGCATGAAGACAAACAAGACTTAGGATTAGTCTAATTCGTCTCATAATTGATAATCGAGTTGATATAAATACCCAGTGGGTTTTCTGCTGTTATGGCACCTTTCACCACTTTTACCATGACTTGCCCTTCTGAAAGTAAGGGAATCTTTTCAGGAAGAGAGGGGAGTTTCACATTGTCTTTAACCTTTCCGGTGATTCTTATGATCCGGTCGAAAACTCCAATAACATTCCCACTCTCGTCAACGGTCATTTTTATTTTCCCGACGTACTGAGAAATTGCACTGTAACTGTCTTTCTGAGATTTCACTTCGGACAAAATTTTATCTTTAAGGCCGGAAGTGATTATTGGGCTTAGATTTCCCATCATTTCTGGGAGGCTAAAAGTTTCCCACTCATAGCGATACTTGATAAATTTCTCAACAGCTTTTTTTATTTCCTTGTCAGTGACGACAATCTCCCTTTTTTCTCCCTGAAAGCTTAGCTTTTCTTCGTCCTTCTCAAGGATGACGATGGGGTTTGATTGGAGCAAATATGTCAAAATAACCAATAGAGTGAGGTTTGAAACGACCAGCCCGACAGATATTCTTTGAAGGTAACTTATCTTTTGATAGAGGTCACTCAGGCTTTTTACAAAAGTCTTTTCTTCTTTAGACATTTATTTCCTTTGTTTGTTTTTTGTTTGATCGTGTTGCGGAGCTTGCTTTTTATTCCTTCCACTAATTGCATTCCATCGGTTCTTTATACTTCCTCCGGCCCAACTTGCTCCTTTCTTCACAGGCATACTCAGAAGGCTTTTTCCCACTCCAAGGGCAGCGATTCCTGGAACTGCGGCTATGCTCGAAGTAAAGCTAGATAGTCCATCCCCAAGGAGGGACTTGGAAAAAAGGGGCACAAGCATGATACTAAGAGCGATGCAAAGGTTGATGACTGCTGTTTGGATGAGATTCCCACTCTGATCTGACCTCGGTTCTATGGCAAGCTGTAAAAGCATGACCCCAAGGATCGACCAAATTAATTTCCATGTTACGATGGTAAGTAAACCTTTATAGAGATTTTTGCTTATGCTTGCCGTTTGCTCAGGGACGTAGCAAAGGATCATGAGAGGAGCGCATACATAAAGTACGGACCAACAAAACTGAATCAAGGCCTCAACGATGAAAATTCCGAAATATGCTATAAAGTAAGAAAGAAAATTCAGCAGAAACAGGACAATCTCTTGAAGTTTATAAAGAGAAGGAGCATCCCTGTCCAGGTTAGCATCGAATATCTCAATAATCTTAGTCATCTTGGCCAGGCCGTCGATCCTCTCTGCGATGCCATCACCTATGAAAGCGATTAGATTTATCGTCTCCTTGAAAGAAACAAGAAGAAGGATCGAAGTAATAGCTCTGACGATAATCTTTCCCGCGTCCGGTTGTTGGTTCGCCGTCTTAAACAATTCCAAAATGATGAGGAAAACTATCAATGGCAGAAGAAGAATCCAGTAGATTGTCACCATCTCACCATGTAACTGACCACACACTTGGGGGAGCCAATCCATTTATGTCATTAGCTCCTTTTAGTAATGTGAGTAAAAGTAAACTTCGAGGTCATACTGAACCTCGAAAAGTTGCGCAGAAAACCCGTGCCCCTCAAAAAATTGAGCTTCAGAGTGGTCGAAGGACTTATACCATCCTCCTCCTCTTCCACCGTCTGCTCCTCTCGGAGCTTCACTGGGCGTTCTGGTGCAGATTCGTCTGACCTCCCTCATGCTTCCCACGTTTATGACAGTCTTTGAAGGAGCAACGCTTAGTTCAATATCAATTTCTTCTTTACGCATGGACAAGGACCAGTTCTTTGAAGGAAGTTTGATCTCAACATAGTAGGGTTTTGTAGAAATGCTTGCATCACCGGATTTAAGAAGTTCCGCTAAACTCCCATTAATGCTGTCGCCTCTGGGGGATGAAGCCTTAAAGAGAAAGTCTTTCTTTGCAATTTGAACAAGGTTTTGCGTGTAATTCTTCCATGAGACTTTCGTTTTCTCGTAGTGAACCTGATTCCTGTCCCAGGTCCCTCTGCCGCAATTTGCTCGGACTATTCGATCAACTTCTGCGATGGGACTCAGTACTTTTTTTGGGTAAATCCTGATGCGTAAGGCCTTTGTCTTTGCAAAAAGTCTCTTCTCGATTTTTGGAGAGGAGTTCGTGAGGACTTCCAGCTCTTCATCGACTTCCGTTTTTATTCTTTCTGAATGACGATCTTTACTTTCTTTTATCGGCTTTCCACAGGCTCCGAGTAAGGTGAGCATGGCTGCTAAAGATAAAACTTTGCAGTGATTTCTTTGTAAGTTCATTTGTTCCTTTTATTTGAATTTTGGAAATGAGTAATTAGCCTTGATCCCTCTCATGGCCTGGCTCAAGTCCTTGTGACTCTTATTAAAACTTTCTGCATAATCCTTATCCTGCTTATTCGTTAATGCCAGAGACTCGCTTTGAAGCTTAAGCATCTGTCCATTCAGGCGAATGAGTTGATTTATTGAATGAAGGATTTGCGCACTTGTTTGCGCGTTCATTCTTTCTGCTCCCTTTGGTGAGGCAGAGGAACTTTGGATAAAGATATTGTTTGCATTAACTTCTTGAACCTCGGCATAGTCCTTGACAGCATTTGAGAGCTTCAAACTTTCCGCTACTGTCTCATCATGGAGTCTCTGTAATGCCTCATCTGAACTTTTAGGAATCAAACCGTAAAGCTCCTCGACCTTTTGAAGTGAGGCCTGAAAGTTTTTTAGGTCTGCCAGGATTCTTTCATCTTTTATGGGAAGAACTTGCATGAGCCCTGTCGCATTATTAAGACCTTCATTAAGTGCCCTCATGAAATTGTGTTGCCGCTCTGCTTGGTCAACCATTTGCTTTAATTGGTAGAACCTTTTTAGATTTTCAAGGTAAATTTTCACAATAAAAGCATAGTTAGCCCAACCCGCTCCACCGTCTGAAAGATAAGCTTTCGCATGAGGAATTAAGAGACTGTTCAAACAAATAGAAATAGCGATGACCTTTAACCTAAGCGACTTCAAGCTGCTCCTCAGAAGGGTAGGCAAGCCTTAGTAAAATTTCAAGGGTAGAAAGATTTGGATTAGCTCCTTTCATTTCTTGAATTTTAAACTTGTCTCCTGCATCACTGGTACAAATCCAGTAGCAAAGTGGGTCTGGTACAATTCTTAAAATTGCTCGTTTCTCATCTTGCATGAAAAAGACCTCCGAGAATTCACGCTTTTTGATTTCAAGACTCTTGATTGCCTTTAGTTCGGCTTCGTTACAGTCAAAACATTTTTGAAAATCGGCCCAGTCAATTCTTTTTTGCCTCAGAATGATCACATAGTTGGAGTTAGGTAGAATCGTCTCTGCGATTTCTGGCACTCCCAATAAGTCCCGATAGTTTTGAGTGAGGAGGAGAATACTACAGTTATACTTCCTAAAAGTTCGGTAACAAAATAGGATATATTCTCTTGTCAGTTCCGACTTCATCAGACGATGGGCCTCATCACAGACGACCACATAGGGGCAAGACAAATCTGCTTCGGCCTCTCTTTGAACGTAGTTTGTTATAAGAAGCATGAACACTTCTTTTAGCTCAGGAAAATCATCAAGACCCTTTACCTCAAAGGCCGTCATCGGACGATTCAGGCTTATGTTGGTTGTTCCATCTAGGAGTTTTCCGAAAGCAGTTTCTCCTGTCCAAGAGTAAAGAATTTGGCCGAAATTTTTAAGTGATTCCTCCTTATGATTCATTAGAACCTTTCTTAGGTCGCTTAGTCTTGGTGTTCCCTCTGTATTTCGGTAAAGGTTAATAATACATTCCTCTAAGAGTGCTTTTTCTCTTTTAGGAATCGAAGTCATGTAATCATCTTTCAGCATGACTTCAAGAACCGCCAAAATAGATTTAATTTTCATGGCGGTTGGTTTCGTTTCATACTTTCCAAGGTCGAAAGGATTAAGACAGATTCCCGAATCTACTGAAACGTCGATGAACTCCCCACCGCAAACACTGACTAGGTTTTCGCTCGATTTTCCGTTGTCGATGAAGACGATCTTGGGCCTTGGGTTCTGCGTGGAAAATTGGAGCATGAGCTGGCAAACCGTGAAGGACTTACCGGCCCCGGTACCTCCGAAGATGACACCCGACCATGAAGGGAGTTCCTTATCAAAGTAGTCAATGACAAAAGGAACATTATCTCTATTTTGGAGAAAACAAACGGGACGTTGATTTCCTGTCCAGTACGAGAAGAGAGGCATTAAATGAGCCGCATTTGACGTTTTAACCTTCTTCTGGCGGTAAGACTCACAAGAACCAGGCCAGGCCCTGATAAAAGTATCAAAGGCCGCCATGCTTTCCACAACGCCTTCCGCTTGGTTCATTGATCTAAGCTCAAGGAGAATTTGATCTGCCTTCCACTCCAGTTCCTTCTTGTCCTTGTCCCAGATAATAAGCACCAGGCCCATGGACATGACTTTTTCACTGCCTTGGATTAGCTCTTGGAGGAGCCCTTCAAGGTTGGCGAGCTTTGATTCAGATTCCAGGTCTGAAACATTCTTCGCCCCTGCGGCCATAGAGTAGGCCATGCGCCTTTTCAGTTGGAGCTTGTCTTTCTCATTCTGTTGATTGTGAACCTCAACGGTCTGAGTAATCCAATAATGAAAAGGCATCGTCGTTAGACTGGTAATCATCGAGGCGACCGTTCTTTCTGGTAGGACGCCTAGATTGATGAACTTAAAGAAGTTTCCGTCGATCTCGATACAATCTTGTTGAACGAAACAATCAGACAAAATGAGCTGTTCAAGTAGATTGGGAGAAAAGTCGTCCTTCAGATCCCTGTAAAGAGGATTTCCAATCACCTCAGAACGGTTAAGGTTAAAATACTCAAAAATGAGATTGAACCATTCATCTTTATCCAAGTCCCTTGGGCCGAGTCCCAGAGTTTCGAGACTGTCCCTAACGGTGTTTACTGATCTTGAGAAAAGTTCTTTGTGATCTTGAAAATCTGCTTCGATAACTTGTTCAAAGAGTTGTTTCTTCCCAAAGAAGCCCTTTTTCTTAAATTTTATGGGGGCACTTCTGATGAAAAGATAAATCTCCGGCCAATAAAATTCCTTTTCATTGGATTTTTCTCTTAAGAATTTTACTCTTGATTGAACTATCGGAGCTATTTCTTCCGACAATTCTCCCGATTCCATTTCATGTTTATCAATGAGGGCTGAAACGTCAGAAGATAAACGATAAAAAACCTGAATCCTGATTCCTTCATTTACCGAGTTGATAAGATTTGAAATGTCAGCGCAAAATGAGTTTTTAGTTTCATTTGTGGCGATACTTATATCTACACCCTTTAAGTGAAAGCCTTTTCCCAAAGAGCCGTCATTAAAGACGAGAAAATCATCTTCAAATTGCCAGTGTGGAAGCGAGTCCCCAAGATGAGCAAATTGTTTGATTTCTCTCACCGCATCGCCCTTTTAAGAGCAACAACATAGCTTGCAAGATTTTCTATGATAAGTTCAATTTCAATAAGGGTTAGATAGAGTCCATCTTGATTCCCATTTACTGATTGCTTGATGATCGTACTTGAAAGCGGAGATAACTCATTCAATCCCTCTGTGATTTCTTCCAGTAGGTGGTCTTTATCCATGATTTTGATTTCCTTTGATGATTGTTAAATTAAGGTTGCTTTGATTCTTCAATGGTTCAGATGCGGAGAAAAATCCCCTTGAGAGCGAAAAGCGTAGAAGGTCTTTTAAAAAACCTTCAGGCTTATTTCGCTTGATGAAATAAAGAAAAATCAGAAGCGTAAGAGGAATAAGAAAAATAAAGATGAATCCAGACAGCCCGCCGTCAAAGAAAACTCCCATTATTGCCGAGAAGATCAGCACCGTAAGAAGATCAAGGGCCTCAAGGCCCCCGATCTTTAACTTTGCGTCTAGGTTTCTATGAACAACTGAGAAATCAAGATCATCCACTACGCGGCACTTTGAAGCATAGGAACCACGAACTTCGCGAGAATCCCAACAATAGAGGCCACAACAACAAGAACCATCCGTTTCTTACTGCTTTCGTCTCCTGCGGCTGCAAGAATTGCAGCATAGACAAGACCGAAAACAGATACGGCCGGTAAAATCCTTGAAACAACGACACTTGTGATACTGTCCACCTTGCTGGAGAAGGTCGCTGCCTGAGCATAGGTGTCTTCTGTTAGAAGAAAGAGAAGAGAAACAACCGTGACGAACCAAACGAGGCAAAGGCCTCTTTTAGTCAATGTCTAAGCTCCTTGGTTAGGGTTAGCAGTCGCTCCGCTTTAAGCGGCGGCGACTTGTTCTGTTTTTTCAGCTAGTGATAGGACGAGCACTTTCCCTGCATTTGTAAGAGGTTCAATGAAGATATGGATATCTCCCTCTGTGTTTGCATTCTGAAAAGCTTCTCCGATACAGAAACGGTGAGACTTGGTTCCTTTACGGACAACTTTTTCAAGGCGGTAATAGACGTTATCTTCTTTCACCTGAATGGGACGGAGGAACATTTCTTCTTTTACTCCGTCTTTTGAACTTGTTTCGAGTAGATTGATCAGGACAGAATAATCCCCGTTTCCCTCCGAATAGAAAGCACGTCCGGCGCAGAAACGCTTTTTTGTATGCTTGTTTAACCACCAGAGGTAAAACATATTTGATTTTGTGTTGCTTGAGCTCATTTTGTTAGTTTGTGATGTAATGTTCATAGTTCTTTCCTTTTAAGATAATATTGGTTTTTAATTAACAAGTGATAGTTTACTTACTTAGAAACACTTCTTTTATGCTGCTTTCATAAAATGCTCCGCTGTGTTTTGTTGTGGTCTCTTTGCCAGACTGAAATCTTTATCTGAAAGGCAAAGAGTTTTTAGCTCTTTTAATGAGTTCATTAATATTGTGTCGATCTCGTGCCATGAGAGATTATGATTGGACGCAATTTCTTCAATCGTCTGATTGAGCCAAAAGCGTTCAATGATTATCTCTGAATTCAGGCTCGGCAAACGACATATACATTTGCGTAAGATGTGCTTGTCCTTTTCAGTGAATAGGTGGTTTGAGATTTTAAACATTTTCTTTCCTCCGATTGATCCTTTTGAAATTGTCATCGAATTCCTTTGAGATTTTTCTGTAGTCATCCATGGCCCATGACGGGATGATGGAGTTTTCCATCTGAATTTCCTTTTGAGATTTTCGTGAAAATGACCGGCCAGAAATTTGCTTCTTATTTTGAACGATCATTTTTGATCGACGTTCTACCGTACCCATAAGGGACCCCTTTGTTCGTGTGGACTCCCTTCCTCAAAAATCGTGCCAACTCTTCGAAGGACAGGGGTTTGTGTAAAAATGGGGAGTTAAGAGATTATGGCCAACTAAATTTTAGTGCGGTTTGCACTGTAAAAAGTGCAATCCGCACGTTTTTAAGTGGCCATTGTTGTAATACTTCTTCCCCCGGGAAAAAAGTACAAGGTAGGGAGAAATGAATATCCTCTTCGTTGAAGATGACCATTACATTGGAAAAAATCTTGCTAACCATCTATCAGGTTATGGGGTTGTTACCGTTGCATCGAATGTGTACGAAGCGCAGGAGATTCTTTACAGATCAAAGTTTGATCTCGCATTCATTGATTTGAATCTTGGGATTAGTGATCTTGATGGCCTGAAAGTTGCCCCTATCGCAATTCAAAAAGGTGCATTTACCGTTATCCTGACTTCACAGAACGAAGACCGCAAAAAGGAACTTTCTTTTCAGGCCGGTTGCCAACGGTATTTCATTAAGTCGAAATTTCTGGATGACCCCAAGAAATTTGTTGATCCAATTATTGCAAGTTTTAGCGAAGGTGAGCTAAACACATTTTTTGAGACGGAGTTCATTACTCAGGATAAGGAGCTTATTGACTCCGTTAAAAGACTTTATCGAGTTGTTAAGAGTGGCAGTCACAACATCCTCCTTTCAGGAGAGACAGGGACGGGTAAAACCACTATCGCGAAACTCATACACAAGATTTCCGGAGTGAAGGGTCCATTCATCCATCTCAACATCGGAGAGATTAAAGAGGAGCTGCTGGAATCGGAACTGTTTGGACACAAGAAAGGGTCTTTCACTGGGGCAATTGCAGATAAGAAAGGTTATTTTGAAGAAGCAAATGGTGGAACACTTTTCCTTGATGAGATTGATTCTTTGCCAAAGAACCTTCAGGTTAAAATTCAAGTCGCCCTTGAAGAAAGAAAGATTACAAGGTTAGGGGAAACAACCCCGAGAGACCTTGAATTTAACCTTACCACGGCTTCTTGTCAGAATCTTCCAAAGTTAATTGAAGAAGGTTTGTTCAGACAAGATTTTTACTTCCGTATTGCTAGTTATGAAATGACAATACCTCCGTTACGGGACCGTGTCGGGGACATCATTCTTCTTGTTAATGATACAGTCAGCAAATTTTCATCAGAAATATTTTTTGACTCTAAGGCCATAGAGCTTATCAAGTCCTATGACTGGCCTGGAAACGTAAGGCAGCTAAGAGATACGATTAAAAAATTTGAAACATATAACCTCTATCATATTCTGGCAGAGGATGTGCTGAAGATTCTAAACATCAAAAAAGAGAATAATGCAGAACTGTTGACCAGGAAGCAGAAAGATTTCATTTATCAGAATGGGCTTACACGGTTTCTTGATTCTATCGAAATGGAGATGATGAAGGACGCGATCAAGAAAGTTCCAAGCAAGACAGCGGCGACACAACTGCTTGGGATAGGTAACAGGAAGGGGACAAGAATCTATCAGAAGGCCTTCAAGGCAGGATTCCTATGAAGGCAGCATTTAACTCACACAAAGTTAGTAATCTAATCAATAGGCTAAGGTCAATCGTGGATTGTATGGAAGCCGATGGTAAGCAGTTTTTTAATGAAAAGGTTTATACCGACGTCATTTTAACACTGGAAGATATTAAGAACGAATTTCAAATCATACGAGAGGATAAAAATGAAGAAAACAATTAATCACAAAGAAATCATCGATACTGAGCATCTATACTGGGGACACCATAAGCTTAATGGAATCGTATCAGAGGAGCAAAGACAGGAGTTTTGTGACCTAGAACTCTTTGATTGGCTTTCAAGCATTTATTGGGGAGAAGGGATTGCTTTAAATTACGCTTTGAAAATGTCTGAAGTCAGTCCGAATAAAGAAAAGTGGCTTGAGGTGTATAGAGATGAACATAGGCACCTGACTTTGATAGGAAACTGGTTCGTCCAACGTGGCCTAACTCCTTCGCCCCGTAATAAGATTGTGGATTTCCTCTATAATACAGTCGATCAGATTGACGTAAAGATGAGCGAGGAAGCACTTATTAAAAGGATTTATACTGCTCAAGTCTTGCATGAAGAAAATCTCCATTCTTGGCTTAAAGTCAGAATGAAATTTATCAAAGATAGAAGTCTGAAGGCTATTTTATATCAGATTTTCGTTGATGAGTCCGAGCATCTCTCAAAGGCAAGATCGGAGATTGCGGAAATGAATCAAAAGCCTAAAAAACTCTATGAAGTTCTTGAGGCCAACAAACGAATCATCTTCCCTTTGGGAGTTGTGAAAGACAAACTAACCGTGGAGCAACTAACAAAAGTAAAAGAGTTCGAAAACGAGATCGTCATGGAGTCTCTAGAGCTTGCCCGTGGCTGTACGAACTTGTACCGGCCAATTAAAGTTCTGCATCAGTTCTTAAAGATCCCTGGCTATAACTGCGTAGCTTGCAGCCCCAAGAGGCATGATGGCCTAAATCTTGAACCTCGATTGAATAGCGAATTGAATCTTGTAGAAGATGATTATGTCTTCCCGAGAAGATGTGAAGGATTCAATTCTGTGGTCCATGGTGGATACATCGGAATGATCCTTGATGAAATTATGGGCTATGCTGTGATTTTACAACGAGGGAAGCTGCCTTTAACTCGTGACATGACCATAAAATTTCACCGGCCAATCTTTGTAGGAAACAATTACAAGATTACTGCCGTTGTGGATAAAGAAGAAGGTCAAAACTTTTTCTGCAAAGGCTATATCAAGGATCAGGATGGGGCGGTTGTTGCAGAGAGCGACGGAAATATGTTCGTACCTACAGAGGCACGGGCCCCTAAAATATTGGGCGATCTTGCCAAACATGAAGTCGTTCAGGGGATGTTCTTATAATGGAAACAAATTTTAAAGAGTGTGAATGGGTTAAGTATGTGCAGAAAGGTCAGCTTGACGAAGCTTTCCGGATATATTTAAGCCTTTTCCCATTTTTTAGAATTACTCGGCATGTTTCACTTAGAAAGTTATCAATCTTTCTTAGTGGAGCTTTGATCTTTTATATTAGGAAAGCGCATCTTAGATTTTCTTCCGAAGACAAGGATATTGATCTCAGCGAAGAATTTCTCATCTTTTGGAAAACACCTGATTGTACAGGAAGATTCCTTCTGGTGAGAATATTAAAGGCCATACTGATCCAGAAGATTGTCCCTATCCGGGGTCTTGTTTGGCTGGCCCACTGGCTAGTTTTTCAGGGCGAATACGAAAAGGCCATCATCCTTTTCCGCATCTCTTTGAGGTATGTAGAACGAAACTCTAGGCTCCACGGCGAAGTCCTTTCTATGATCGGAAATTATTTTTATTCCCGTGGTAAGTATGAAGCTTCAATTTCTGCTCATCAGAAGTCAAACTCGTTACTGGTTATGAATGGTGATAAGTTCTTTGAAATGTTCAATTTGGGAACTTCTTCAAAAGTGTATGCAGAGGTGGGTGATCTTGAAAATTTTAACAAGCATATCTTGTCAAACTATGATCACCTCAACCCCATCGAACCGGATGAGAGATATGGGATGCGGGTTTTGATTTATGGTTCCTATCTGAATCTGATTGATGGAAACATTGAACTAGGAAAGCAGTTCTATCTCACGGCGGAGAAGTGCTTTACAAAGTCTGGAAGCGAACTCGATAAGTCGATCTACTGCCTTTATAAATCAGTCATCCTGCTATTCTTCAGGGATTTACACGGGGCCCGGCAAGCGATACAGGATGCCAAAGAATGTCTGAGGTGTTATGGGCGATATGTGACCTATGCCAGAACAATCAGAGGAATTGAACAGTATCTCAACGGGAAAAGAACGAAACTTAGGATTATTGATAATTTGCTGTCAAAACATGGTGCTACGGTAAGAAGTGAGCTTGAAAACTGGTTCTGCTCTTACTTTACCATCATTTTACCTGTGCTTGATAATTTTCAGAATGAAACGATTTCAGACATTCGATACCCACTTGAAAAGGCGACGAACTCTCTGGTTGGAATCTCTTTGAAAAAAGACATCGTTGATATGAATGATGTTCGAGACGCGAAATTTGAAATTGTTGAAGTCGATAATAGTTCTATCGAGTTCCAGGTAGATATTTTTCATCATGATAAGCTCTACGAGCTTCGCTTGAAAACTCTATACAAGAAATGGAGAAATCCAGAAATTTACGAGGCAATCCGGGCCACATTGAATCTCCTCCAGAGTATTTCAAGGCAAGGACAGTTAAAAAGTATTGCATCTCTCCAGGCCCAGCGTATTAAGGAAAATGAGGTCGCTAGAAGGATCGCACATGATATTAAATCACCTCTTGCCACCCTTCAAATTGCTTTAAGCTCTCTTGGGTCTGATGTTCAGGACTTAAAGATCATTAAAGCCTCAACTCAAAGGATAGAAGATATTGTCAATTCTCTTTCCCGGAAAAGGAAAGAGGAATATGTGAGTAATACTTCTAAGATACTTGTGAAGTCTTTCTTTGATACTTTAGTTGCCAGTAAGCGATTTGAGTACCAAGGAAAGAATCTTGATTTAAAGATTAATTATTTAAACTCATCAGCCTTTAAGTATATCAATGTTAACGAACTTGAGTTAAGCCGGACAATGTCCAACATCGTGAACAATGCTTATGAAGCTTATGTTGATGGGGGAGCCGTAGAAGTTATAGTTGATGTGTATGGAGGGGTTCTATCCGTTATTGTTAAGGATTTTGGGTGCGGAATAGAGGAGGAGTTGTTGGATCGAATTTTTGAAAGAGATTTTAGTCTCAAGGCCAAGGGCTCTGGGCTAGGTTTGTTTTATGCGAAACAATATATTAACTCTATTCATGGCGAATTAAAGATAAGTTCAAGAGTTGGTTATGGTTCTTCAATTACCATTAACATTCCTCTTGCGATATGTCCTGAATGGATTAAGGATACGCTATTTCTGGCCGGATATGAACGGGTAGTTATTGCAGATGACTTCCATCAAAACACTGAGATGATAAAGAGGATATTTTTAGAAAAATGTCCTGGCATTGAGATCATTACTTTCACGACTACTGACAAGCTTGAATCCTTCTTGCTTTCCAATGGTGACTTCAAAGATACGACTTTCTTTGTGATTGATTATGAGTTTGTTAACTCGGAAAAGACAGGCATTGACATAATCCAGGGCCATGGTCTTCAAAGGAATTCTATCCTTGCCACTCATCATTTTGAAAATGATGAAGTGATAAAAGAATGTTCAGCAAATGGGATTAAGATTTGTCCTAAAACAGTATTAGATGATGTCCGTATTAAGTCAGACAAGGTGGATGTTTATATCGCAGATGACGAGAAATATTTTTTACAAGCCTTAAGAAAGAAATTTAATAATAAGCTATTTAATTTATATCTCTTTTCAGACTGTGAATCTTTGCTTGAAGGTTTCGGAATTTCGAAAAAGGACTCTTATTTCCTTTTAGATCACAATTTTGACGAAGGAAGGATGAAAGGCAGTGATGCTTTGAAGATATTATTTGGAACTGGAAATACTAACTTGTATAATATTTCTGAGGATACAGGACTGCATAATCAAACTGCCATTAAAATTAAAAAGTCTGAAATCCTGAGCATCTTTAATTGAGGTTAATATGAAGCTAGGCCATGTTCATCAGTACAAGCTTAATATCCAATACTGCCATTTAGATATGTATTCCGTTGTTTACCATCCTCGTTATCTGGAGATAGCAGACAGTGCCAGAAATCAGGCGTTTTCTGATTTTGGCTATCCTGTCGAGGAACAACTAAAAGATAAGGTTGGATTCACAGTGGGATCAATTGATGAAGTCCGCTATAAACGTCCTCTTTTCATGAGTGAAGAGATAACCGTCTCCACTGAGGTTCTGGACGTATCAAAGAAAAGTTGTCGTGTGAGACATTGGATCAATGTAGGATCGGGGGCCAGTAATCTCGAAAGCGCTATCTTCTCTGCTGACTATACTCTCGTTTTTGTCAGCATAGAGGACATCAATGAGTTTCCACTGAATACTGAGAATATCAAAAGAATGAAAGCGGTGGAGTTTAATCAGAAAGTGAAAAAACATCTCTCTTTCTAAATCTCTACTTGGCAAAAAATGTGCACTGTTTGAATGATGGAAAATAACTTAGAATTTCCCAAGAGCCCTGACCTGAGGGCCTTTGGGAAATTACTCTTATAAATTAGAAGCTGAATGGAAACGAAAGCATGAAGGCCAGTTGAGAATATTTAATTTCATCAACGACTTCATCTAATTCAACGTTTCTATACTCAAGGTTGAGGGCCAGGTTCCTGAGAGCATAGAAGCTAAGACCCGCCTTGAACCCTTTACCCGGATCAAGCTCTGAGTCCTCCAAATCTGCGCTAAAGATATATCCGCCCATAAGGACGGAAGAAGTTAAAGCGGTATCCTATGAGGGCCGCTGTTTCACTTGTCTTGAATTCATCGTCTGAAATTTCAGTATCACTGTCTCTTCCAGATACTTTGAGCTTGTGCTGAGCATATTCGGCTCCAAGTTGCCAGTTTCCGAATTCGAAACCTCCTCGAAGGCTGTAACCAAATCCCTTTAAGTCAAAATCTTCTGAGTAAGAGAAAGATGGATCAGTAAGGTCATCATGCGACGTCGACATGCTTCCTGTTCCGTAATCAATAAGAGGCTCTATAAAAACAATGGCCTGCGCTTTGTGGGTAAAACAAGTAATGAAGAGCAATAACAGCAATAGGTGCTTGAACATTTCGCATCCTGTGAAATGAAAGAAAAATTTTGGATATTAAAAATTTTAAACGATCATTCAGAGATTAGTCTTAATTTTTCTTAAATTCGCCGGTATTGAACAGTCGATCAATAGCGATAGTCCACCTTAATTAACAAAATCCTAACATGGAGTCATTGAAGAGAGGCTTAACGAGTTTACAGAAATACCTCCAATAAACTACTGACGTGTATGCTTGCGGTGTTCAGATAAGTTAAAAAGGAGAGGCTTGCCTGATGGTTCTTTCTGAAGTCTTTTGGAGATATTTCTATAGTCTAAGACTACCTCGTTGAAGAAGTTTTCACCAATGAGTATTTCTAACTCTTACAAACATGTCTTTTTTTGTCAGGAACAGGGCCTTAAGAAATCTTTGACCAGAATTTTAGGCACAGGGATGGGATTTTAGAGACTTATATTTTATTGAATGTACTTGCTAAAACATCTCTAACTTTTCAAGATTCGCTGCCTAAGTGACCGGAAGATTTTACCAGAATTTTTTCTTCAAAAAAAAATGAGAAATCTTTAGTCATAAAAACTTTAGTCCCTCCCGATAATCGTTTTACTTAAAAACAACCGAGGTTTTTTTATGAAGCTATTGATCGCTTCCACTTTTTTAATGATGCTTTTAGGCTGTAACCCTGGCACTCAAAGCAATCCTGCCATTTCTGAAGGCAAAGCCGTGACTCTTCCTCTTAATGAGCAGCTCACAAATCAGGAGTTGGCGGAGCTAAAAGCAGAAGGGCTCCTTAATGAGGATCAAATCAACGAAATAAAAACATATTATAAGTAAAATAACATTGAGGACACTATGGAACGTATGCTGTCATGTCTCTTCCTCACTCTGATCCTGATTGTCGGTCCGGCCTGGGCAGACTTTGAAAGTCACGATGGGTTGAGGATTTACCCTGATTATCCTCTCAAAGCCTTCCTGGAGGGGGAGTCACCTCAATTTGCAGGCTCCCTTTGTTTTCCTAAGGACCGGGGGGAAGGAAAGTTAAAATGTGAAGACCTGGACAAGCTTCTGAAGAGATATGATCTAAGATTCTTTTATCCCGATTATGGAACGGAGGTTACAGAAGCTGTCCTTCTGAATGATTCGCCAAAAGGGATAAACTATAGTTACACGGGTCAAGCACTCTCGAAAAGCTCACAGAGTAGCCTTACTGTCGTTCTTGAGCCTAAATATGGCAAAAGCTTTCGAAGAAAGCATCTCCTCAAGAAAATTGAGGCTCTTTCAAAGGAAAAAGTAAGTCCTGGTCTCAAAAAGGCCCTGGAAAAAATCATTTCAAAATTTAATAAGGCAATCGGCGAGTCGCCAGTTCTAGCGCAAGTTGACCTTCCTGTGGCCATACATGGTCAGATTTCGAGGGAGAGAAGACAATCAACTCTTGATCTTTTCCATAAAATCGATTTTAAGTTCGATCGTGGGGATATCTACGCAGGAGAAAAGGCCAGGTTTTCTCTGGATATCTCTGTTCTTAAAAGAGAACATCCACATGCAAGTTATGAGCTTTATCTCGACCAGGTTTTAATCTCTTCTGGACAGATTTCCCAGACAGGAGTTTCTTTTGAGCAGGTTATTTCTAACTCTGATTTGGTCTCCGGTGCTGAGAGAACCTTTGAACTTTATTTAACAAAGTCAAAGGAACGTCAAGGTGAAGGCAGGGAAGGAAAAGGTGAGAAAAGCGAAAAAGACGATAAAAATGAAGGAGAGAAAAATCGAAAGAAAAGGCATCCTGTCGTTTTTACTTTTCCGGTCCTTCAAGATATCGTTGCCCCTGACTTCTCTCCTTTTGAAGTCACTGAATACACCCAATTTACTCCGGCCTTCACATCTGTTGTATCAGACCGAGAAGGAAGGATAGCTAAAAGTGATCTGTCTTTAAATTTATCCGGCACAAAGTATACTGGGGAAGCGATTACTTTAAGCACAGACCTTTATAATATTTTTCCTCTGGCCATTGAAATTACTCAAGACCTTAACGGTGAAGGTCCTGGTGCGTTCGACTACGAGATAAAATCAACTTTCCCTGATCTTCCAGAAGGGATTTATGAAATTAAGCTATCTTCTTCTGATTTTGCTGGAAATGTTTCTCAACCAGTTGAGAAAACGTTTCACATTGACCGTACACCTCCTTTAATTCAGTTAGGAATTTCGGATAATATCCTTACTAATAATCCAGCATTTACTATTCCTGTATCTGTGACAGATTATTCTCCAATTTCGACTAGAATCTGGCACAACGGGGAGGAAGTTTCATTAAATGAAGTTCCTTCTTTTGACGTAAACATTACCTTGCATGAAGGGATCAACTTTTTCCTTGTTGAATCCACAGATGCGGCAGGGAACAAGTCTTCGGTTCAGCTCTCTAACATTGTCCTGGACACTATTCCTCCGGAACTTCTTTCAATCTCTCCAAATCACTTCGAAGTTTTAAGGGAGCTTTTAGTTAAAGTTAACGGTACGGCAAATGAGGCCCTCTCTTCGGCAATTGTAAATGATGAAATTCTTCAGCTTGATGGAGCGTCTTCATTTTCTACGTCCTTCATGGAGGCCTTGGAGGGGCCTAAAAATTTAGAAATCACCATTACAGATTTAGCGGGAAATATCACAAACGAGCATATTGCCTATGAGATTCTACTGAAACTTCTTCGAATTGAGATGGTGAGTGTTTCTCCAACAGAAGATGGTAGTTTAAAGGTTGAGGGAGCGGCCGGAGCGGCAAAGGCTGGCGTAGATTTAAAGATTGATGGTGGATTTTTCAATACGGTAAAAACCAAAAGTGGAACAGATGGTAGTTTCTCGGCCCTCCTTGATTATTTCTATTCGGCGAGGATTACTGCTTCAGATGAAAAGTTAAACCGGACAGAGTCTTATGATATTTATTTTAACGTAGATACTACCCTCTCAGGGATTGTGAAAGATCCTAGTGATCTTCCTTTACCGGGAGTTAAAGTTACCATCTTAAGCTCGAACCAAAGTACAATAACTGATGCTCAAGGGGTCTTTAAAATCTCTAATCCGGCCCTCGGGGACCAGCAAGTCATTATTGATGGAACCGTCATTCCAGTGGAAGTTACCCAAAACTTAAAAGAATACTCCAAGGTTTCCATTAATGTTGCCATTGGAAACCGTCAGCAAAATATCCTGGAAAGGCCCATTTATATCTCTCCCAAGATGAAAGACGGGACTGAAACTCAGATCCTTTCAGGAGAAGCGGCACTCGTTGAATCTCCTCATGCTCCAGGTGTATCTATTGAAATTCCTGCTAACACGGCAATCTTTCCTGGTGGCGTGAAAACTGGAAGTATAAATATGATGGAAGTCAAGGCTGACAAGACTTCAGTTGAACTTCCCTCTGCCATTGATCCGGGCACTGTATACGCTCTGGAACCTTCAGGACTTAAGTTTTCTCAACCTGTAAAGCTAACCCTACCCAATACGAATGACTTTCCTGAAGGCATGGAACTCATAATTCTTTCGAAAAATTCTGAAACTGGTCTCTGGGAAGTAAACGGATCAGCCACAGTGGCAGGAAACAAAATAGAAACCAAGCCGGGAGAAGGAATCACGCATTTTTCAGAAGTGTTTGCGGCCCCTTTTGGGATGGAACTCTCAAAGTTTGGTCCTAAAGACCGTCCCGGAATACAGAATAATGTGGGAGAACTTTCTACCAGTGTATCGCTACCTTCTTATACTAGACTTGGAAAATCCATAGGGCCGAAGCTGATCTACAAAAGTAGCTGGGCAACACCTACCACTGTGGTTTCCAACGTCTTCAATTTGCCAAGGAAGTATTATGACAGTAAGGCAAGTGTTTCCCAAGGAAGTATCGCCGGTAAGGTAAAGTACTCTGAGCATATCCAAACCTGGCTTACTCCTGAAAGTATTCATTCACAATTGTTTGTAGGAGATTTTTCTTCTAACAGGTTGTCATTTACTGCCAGCAAGGCTCCGGAAAGTGCTGTTGTCTCATATGCCGTTGATATGTCTCAAGTTGATACGGGCATCTACCCCTCGTTAGCAGATTATGAAATTAAGTACCGAACCCTGACAATCCGGACTACGAAGCTAAAATCTAAAGACGCTTTTGGGAAAACAAAGACGACCGTGAAGTCTTTCGTAGACCAGGATCTCCTCGAGTCTATTTTTCCTCCAGAACTAAGATCATTTCTTTTTCACCAAAACAAAAGGAACTCTGAATTCGGGGCAGGATGGAAGCTTGCGGCCGCACAGAGAATTTACAATCCTGATCAAGATAGGATCATGGTGGAAAATGAAGATGGCGCTGTTTCCTCTTACGTCCTTAAGAACTCTGTAGAAACGGTGGTAAGTGATGCGAATGGTATTGAGAGCTTTGGGGTCCAAGATGGCCTTATAAATTATGCTGATGAAAAAGGTGCCGTTTACTCGGCCCAGGATGGTTCCTCACCTCAGCTTCAATTTCAAACAGCAAAGTATACAGGGGACTTAGGAGTCAATACGGTTAAATATGGAGCAGTAACAACTTTTTGCTGTAAATCCAATTGGAGAGGTTGCAGGAAAAGGTGCCCTAAGTATCTTAACGTTTGTGAGAAGAGTACATTCGGACACGCTATTCCTAAAAAGATCAAGAGCATTTTGGATATTGGTTCAGGAAACTTTCTTTATCTGGATCAATACGGAGCGGTCTATCAGTACTCAGGTGAAGAGTCTCTGGTTGCTGGGACTTCTGCAAATCTTAGTCGAATTGATATTACCGCATACAGTTATTCGGTAAACTTTCAGCCAGAGTGTAATAATAGAATTCAGAATAACTGCGACACCTCTAAAAGAAGCTATTATTCTTCGCATTCCTTTTGGACCAATCATAATCCGGCAACCGTTGCTTCCTGCGGTTCTCCATTCAGGGAGTCTGTCGGGGCCTTCCCTCGAAGAGGGTATAAAGCAGGTGCTCTCACTGCTTCTATGTTTAACACACCTCTTATGGCGATTCCGGCCAAAGAAGGCGGGACTCTTATTGTTGCTGATACGGGGAACAATGTCGTACGGAAAGTGAATTTTAATGAGAATCTCACTTACACCATCGCCGGCAACCATCAAACTTATGACCTTGGAGATGGAGGGCTTGCTACGTCCGCAAGTATTTACCACCCTCGAGGAGTCGCCGTTGACACGCTTGGAAACCTCTACATCAGTTCAGCTAACGGCTATATCAGAAGAGTTAATCCTTCCGGTTATATTTCCACTATTGCCGGAAAGCCGTTGTCTAAAGGCGGCTCTCTCGTGGAAGCAGGCCCCATGGCAAACTTCAACCTTAAAATGCCATCAGGAATGGTCTTGGATGAAGACAACAATTTACTTTATGTCGCTGACACTGGAAATCACCGGATAGTAAGGATGGATCTTTCCGAAGGAAAGGCCCAGGTTGTAGCCGGTAACGGTCAGTGTATTCTAGGGCCAGTGAAAGAAGGTCTTGCTGCCTTGGAAACTTCTATCTGTAGCCCGACAGTCATTGCACTAGATGCGAGTAAAAACCTTCTTTATCTGGATAAAAATAACAAGAAAATCAGAAGGGTTCTCTTTAACTCAGATACAAATGGAATTCAGCGCTTTGCCTCTTCTGCCCTTGATAACTCTGAATTAGTTCGTTATGCGGACGGTTCTTTTGACAGGATTTACCGAGACGGAACGGTCGCCACATTTAATGCCAAAGGGCTTCACGTCCAAACAAGTGACCTTGTAGGGCGCTCGACCATATTTGGATACGATGAAAGAGACCTTCTGACATCAATCCAGGACCCATCAGGATCAATTTCCAAGCTTCAGTACTATGGAGACAAACTCAGCTCCTTTATAGATCCCGCTGGACGAAAAACTCAATTCATCTATAATGGAAATGAACTC
Source organism: Bacteriovoracia bacterium (assembly GCA_046566385.1). GTDB lineage: Bacteria > Bdellovibrionota > Bacteriovoracia > Bacteriovoracales > Bacteriovoracaceae > Peredibacter. The sequence continues at coordinate 39,729 of JBKHWS010000022.1, forward strand.
GTTCAGGTGTTCTTCCCAGACAGTACGGGGAAAAGCTTTGGTTACAACGAAAAGGGGCTTCTGGTTGAAGAAACCAACCAAAGAAATCTCTCAACTCTTTACTACTATAACCAGTGGAATCGTCTTTCTGGAGTTCGAACTCCAGACAATGCTTTCCTCCAGCTTCAGGATACTGAATCTAAAACTTTCACCAATGCTTATGATGCCGGTAATTACAAGCTTGTTAACTACTCAGGTGCTGACAGTGATAAGCTTTCAGATTCTGTCGTTAACGCCAAAGGGGCAGAGACGACCTTCGTAAAAGAAACCAACGGCTTTGTTTCAATTATTAAAGATGCCGAAGGTAAAGAAACAAAGATTGATCGGGACCAGGAAGGGCGACCTATTAAGATCACTCGTCCCGATGGAACTCATACCCAGTTTACCTATAATCAAAATACTGGCGATCTTCTCACTCGCTATGAATCCTCGACCAACACAACAGAAAGCTTCTTTTACAATGATCGAGGGCAACTTGTTAAACACATCGACCCACTTGGAAGAGAAAGTGTTAATAGCTATGATCTGAATACCGGTCTTCTCCTTTCAGAAATCAATCCTCTGGGCCTCACGACTTCTAGAACTTACGGAACCTTGGGACTTCTAGCAACTGTGACGAACCACCTTGGCCTTACTCAAAGCTATGAGTATGATCCGGAAGGAAACCTTATTAAGAGTACAACTCCAATGGGTGAATCTACTCTTTTAACCCGTGATGATGCAGGAAATGTCATCGCTAAAACGAACGCTAAAAACCAGACGACAAACTATAGTTATGATCTCTTTAACAGACTTCTAAGTGTCACGACGCCTTCAAATAAAACCACAAGCTATCAGTACCTTCCTACAGGAGAACTCACTCTTATCACAAATCCAGTGGGGCATCTTACAGAGTTCACCTACGATGCTTTAGGACGCCTGACTCAGAAGAAGTCTCCCATCGGGCAGATCACGAAGCTTTCTTATGACAAAAACGGGAACGTCATCAAGGAAGTGGACCCTAACGGAAACACTAAGTCCTACGAGTACGATATCCTGGATCAGCTTGTTAAAAAAGTTCTTCCGGATAATACTTACGCTTACACCTATACTGACACAGGAAAACTCCAATCAGTAGCGGACAATGATTCGGCCTTCAGCTTTAGCTATGTGGACATCCATGGGGAGCAGTATGTACAAAGCATTGAACAGCAGGTGCTGGACATTCCAACCAATACCATCTCTCATAGCTACAATGCCGCCGGAAAGAGAATAGGATTAAGTTCTTCTTTCATTAGCTTCTCGTACAGTTACGACAACAGCTACCGTCTGATAGGAGCCGCAAACTCCAAAGGGGAAAGTTTCTCGTTTGGTTACGACAGCGCTAATAGGCTTGTTTCTATCACGAGACCTAACTCCATTACCACAACCAATACCTTTGATGCCAACTCTTTCTTGACCCAGATCCTTCATAAGAATTCATCAGGAACTCTTGCCAATTTTGATTACACCCGAGACGCCATTGGTAACCGCTCAACCATGACTACAAAGTTCGGTACCCACAACTACCAATACGATGATGAAGGGCAGCTCATTGCTGCCAGTCACCCCGAGGCGAGTGCACTTCATCAGCTCGAGAAGTTTACCTATGATGACCTCGGAAACCGTCTTACGGACAATCAAGGAAGCTTCAGCTATGACGACAAAAAGTATCGGTTAGAGGAAGACTACCGCTACATCTATGCCTATGACCAAAATGGAAACTTGGTCACGAAGCAGGAGAAAGGTCTCTCAGGAAAAGTTTGGAACTTTGTCTATAGTTCAGAGAACCAGCTTGTGTCGGTGGATATGACCGATCAAAATAGTTCCTCAAGAGTTGAGTACAGCTACGATGCCCTTGGAAGAAGGACTCAGAAGAAAGTGATCAGAGGAGTAGATGTTCAAGTTAATAAATACGTCTATGACTCCAGTGAAATCATCGCTGAGCTGGATGAGGATAACTCAGTTCTTGCGACTTATACACACTCAGGTCTAAGAACAGATGACGTTCTTTCTGTCAACGTAACCTCAGCAGGTGTAGGTAGGGGGCTTGCCTCAACTACAGGAAGTTATCAGTACCTCAAAGATGGCTTAGGCTCAATTGTTGATATTGCGGATTCTAACGGAACAGTTGTGCAGCACTATGCCTATTCTGCTTTTGGAAAAATTTTGAAAATTTCGGACAAAGATGGGAATGATATAAGTGCGAATCCTGTTATTGAACCTTATTTTACTTTTGCGGGGAGAGAATGGGATGCTGAAAGTGGCTTATATTTCAACCGTGCTCGTTACTATTCGCCAGATTTAGGTCGTTTCATTTCTGTTGATCCTGATCCCGGTAAGTTGAGTAATCCTATTACTTTCGTAAATAAATATATTTATGGAAACAATAACCCAATTATGATGACCGATCCAACAGGGCGCTTTGGATTTTTAGCAGCAGTTGGAGTCACATTACTGTATACAGGGGTAATTTCAGCAATACAGGCGGAATATCAGAGTAAGAATGGGGGCGGAAGCTGGTCAGATAATTTTTGGAAAAATTGGGCCATAAATTTCGGGATTAGTATGATTGGTCTTGGTGCACACGCTGCGATGTCTACAAATGCGTCTTACAGTTTAGGATGGGGAGGTGTTTACAGTGGAACATCTACAGGTGCAAGTGGGTTTTCTGCAGGCTTTTTTCAGAGTACCCCCGGTTCTACGGCTGCTGCTGGCCAATTATATTGGCATGAAGTTGGGCATGCGATAAACTTTGGATTGTTTAATACTTTTACTCAGGGAGGAAACTCTCTGAAAACAAGACTTGGCTGGAATGCTGGCTTTTATCTACTGCATGGAATTGGCTCATATGGTGGAAAGCATAATCCTGCAACTGCCTTAACTGAAGGAGGAGCAGATGTGTGGTCTGCTCCGAAGTATGGCTTTGGTGAGTCTTCAGGTTATGTAGGATTTGGATCGGGCGTAAGTCCATTCTCTTGGTGGTAATCATGATGAAACTATTTTTTATACTCTCTTTATTTTTTCTTGTATCTTGCGAGAGTAAAAGAGTCCTTTTCATAAGTGAATTTAGTAATGTTGTATATGATGAAAACTTATTTTTAGAGATTGTAAAAAAGTACAATCCTACAATAGATATGGATAAAATTCTGAAAGGGACTTCAAAAAATTGCCATGGCATAGATATTGAGAACCCCGTTTTTTTCTGCGAAAAAGGAAAAAAGATTGCTGTAATGTCATTTTATAAAATAACCGATAGGAACAAGTCGTTTGAATTGGATCACTTTTATAAAGAAAAAAGAAATAAATTTGAAGAAGCGTCATTTAAAATGCATGAAAAAGTCTCAAAGGATATTTCAATAAAACTCTCAGTACAACAGAAGAATCAGCTTATGAGTAAACAAGAGATGAAAAATATACTTGAGACATATAAAGATTAGACTGGTTTTTGCCAAAACATTGCCACAGACTTGCGTCATTTTTAAGCGTTGAATACAAAAATGGCCACCGTATTTTTAGAATCTGTGGCCGACAATTTTGAAAAAATAATGGATTATTTTTTATCTGTGAATGGAGTCACCTTTAACGAAAAAGTAAGGTGAATATGAAAGCAACAACTCAAAACATTCTCTCAATCCTAAACTCCAACCTTGAAAAGCATATTCAAAGATATATTGATGAAAATAAGTGGCCGAACCACGCACACTTGGAAATGAATGGTGAAGAACTTCTTGAATTGTATTTAGAGATTAAGGGAATTCTAGAAGACACAGCTGAAAATGGAGAGCTTGATAAGATTTCACATCAGCAACGAAATGGTATTTACTCGCAACTAAATGCATTTAAACCCCAAGCAGAAGCAATTTTTTCAAGCCAGGGAAATTTTAATAATGCCACGACTCATATTCAGCAAATTCATATGATGATTGAGCAGGCAAACCTCTCAAAAAAAGGTAGTGCAAACAGAGCTTATAAAGATCAACTCGCAGAACTTAGAAAAATAAAAAAAGAATATGCAGAATTAAAAAAAATCTCTTGAAGGAGCTGATTCTCTAAAAGAAGCAGGAGAAAGAGAGTTAAAAGCTGTTTCTGAAAAGTTAGTAGCTTTTCAACAAATATACGACGAGACCTCAAAGTTTTGCGATGAGAAAAATAAGGAAGTCCAAGAGGCAATAACTAAAGTGCAGACTATGCGTGACTCAGTTAAGGCCACAAAGGATGAAGTCGATACGCTTTATAATAATTCAAATACCAATTCTGATGAAATCATAAAAATGAAAACTAAAGTAACTGAATTTCATGGAAGTGTTGAAAATTCAGAGAAAAAACTTAAAAAATGGGAAGAAGACTATAATAAACTCAAGGCAAACCT
>JBKHWS010000023.1:0-40802 GCA_046566385.1 Bacteriovoracia bacterium
GACTGGGCTTCAGATAAAGAGTCATCCTTCCTCATGAAATATGCTATCGGAGAATTAAATAAGGCCCCGGTTAAGGGGCTCATTTAAAAGTTAAAGATTCGGCTGAGAATTTAGGATGAAGTCGATAGATTGAGAAGCTTCTTCAAGAGATCTTTCGGCCTGATCAAACATTCCACGTCTTAATTGAGCGCGGGCCTTAAGAACTGAACGACGAAGATCCTGAAGCTGGTAAAGTTCAACCATAACAGCAGTAGGCTGAGGAACTGGGGTATAATCCATCACGATTCCTTCAAGGCATCTCACAGCGTATGAACTTCCCTGAGAGACGGCCGATCTGCAAACCTGCTCGGCTCCGTTATTGGTCACTTTATTTGCAATCGTTTTTACACAGTTAACAGTGTTCATTCCACTAACCGAAGTGATGGCCATACAGACTTCTGCGAGTGGGCCGAAGAAATAGGCATCGGCCCCTGCTTCCAATGAACTTACTGCATATGAAGAACCCTGATGAACAACGGCTTTGGCGATTCTGGCGAGGTCAGGTGAGATCATTTTATTGACTGTCACTTCCGCACAACGAACACCATTTAATCCACTTACCGCAACGACTTTTTCACAGGCCTCACCTGCGGCGTAATCTAGTCTTCCGTTGGCCGTAACCTCAAGGATTCTTACAGCATAGCTTGAGCTCTGGGGGATGGCGGCGTAGGCCAGGCTCAGGGCAGCTGGATCAAACTGATTTCGGGCGATTAGCTGAGCACATTTAGAACCGTTTATTCCACTGATAGAGGCCACGCGGCTACAAACTTCATTAGCAGAAACAGAAGTCTGAGCAAAAGCGGCCGGAAGAGAAAGGGCCACAGTCAGGGCCAGAAGCATTTTTTTCATAAAACCTCCAATAGTTATAAAATCTGGGCCCTTATATCAGGATTTGTGGCGACGCGTAAGGCTTTTGAAAAAAAGAAAGGATTTGGCGAGATAGGGGAGCTGTGTTAATTTGCCTCAGACATTCATTTTAAATATTTCATCTCGCTCATAGGAATTGGTCTTATGGGCTTAATTATAATCCAGGAGGAAATATGATCTACGAAACGGCTTTCGTCGTTCGCCCTGACGCATCTGAGGAAGTTGTAGCTTCCATCAAGAACGCCCTCACTGAAACTTTCAAACAGTTCGGTGCAGAAGTTCTCGTTAACGATTCTTGGGGAGTGAAGACTTTCGCTCAACCTACAGAATCTGGTCTTAAGAAAGGTGCTTACCACTATTTCATGTACAAAGGTGCTGGTAACCTTAATGCTGAAATCGAGCGTAAGTTCCGTATTAACGAAAATCTTGTTCGCCATCTCATCATCAAGCTAGGTGAAGATAAGCATCAGGATGAAATCGTGAAGAACTACAAAAATCCTAACCACACTCAAGTTCAAGGTGAAGAAGATGAGTTTGGTGGAGATGACAAAGACAAAAAAATGCACTCTAAGCGCAAGTCTTGTTGGTTCTCTGCTAAGAAATCTTCTCCAGACTGGAAAGATCCAAAGTCGTATTCATGGCTGGTTAACGAGTTCGGAAAAATTTCTCCAGCTCGTATCACTGGTCTGACACCGACTTTCCAGCGTCGTGCAAACGAAGCTATTAAGCGTGGAAGAAACATGCTTCTTATCAGCTACCAGTCTAACGATGTAGCTCGTTAATTCTGAGGAATGAAACTGGTATGAATGCTGAAGTGATGCAAGCACCACAACTATCAATCGGAAGACTGCTCCTCCTGGGAGTGTCCTCGGTGATTTTGTGTGTGAGTTTCATCATGTCAATATTCGCCCCTTTCCCGCTTGCTCTTGCCATCATTATGTATGGAAGGACAAAGGGATATCTGACAGGTGTTTTGGGACTTATTTTAAGTTTTGTATTCGCCAGTCTGGTGTATGGGGATCTGACGCTGTTTGGGTTCTATCTATGTGTGTTCGTTTTCGGCGCTGCCATCGCAGAGATTGTCCTCCGGGGCATTTCACCGATCAAGGGTCTCGTTACTTTCGGAATGAGTTTCATTCTGATTATTGCGGCACTTTTTGGTTTTGCGATGAGCTCTCTTCAAACGACACCTTATAATTTTATCCTTCAGCAAATTGAGAAGAGTGCGGATAAAATAGCCGAGCAAAAGAAAGTTGTGGAGATGAGTGGGGATAAAGACTCTATTCAGGTCCTTCAACTCCTGGATCGCCCTGAACTTCTGGCAAGAGAAATGATTGAATCCTTTCCGGCCTATTTCTTCATGGGTGTTTTCCTGATGCTTTGGTTTAACATGTTCCTGGTCTTAAAAAGCCGCCGGCTTCTTTTTTCCGGAAACGATTATCCTCATGATGAGAAAGATCTTCTGAACTTCAAAGTTCCCTTTGGCTATGTCCTGGTTTTAGTGCTGGGGCTTGTGATGGCCATCTGGGGAAGTGAATTTGGAGCTTTTCCTTTCGAAACGATCGGAATCACTCTCATCAAATGTCTTGGAATCTTTTATTTCTTCCAGGGCTTTGGTGTTTTCAGTGACCTCCTGAATTTCATGGGGATTGTCGGATTTTTCAGAACGCTGATTGTGATGGTTACAATCTTCATGGCCAGCTATCTCATTGCAGTCGCCGGTTTGTTTGATAATTGGTTTGATTTCAGAAAGTATTTTGTAAAACGTAAAACAGAAGATTAATTTTTAGGAGAACAATATGAAAGTCATCCTTACTGAGAAGGTTAAGGCCCTTGGCACAATCGGAGAAATCGTTAACGTTTCTGCCGGTTTCGCCCGTAACTATCTTTTCCCAAGAAAGCTTGCTCTTTTAGCTGATCAGAAGAACGAAAATGTTCTTAAAGACAGACAAAGAGCACTAGCTAAGAAAGTTGAAGCTGAAAAAGCTGAAGCTCAAGCAGCTAAGAAAAAAATTGAAGGTGTAACAATTGAACTCATCAAGAAAGTCGGAGCTAACGGCCGTCTTTTTGGTGCAGTTACATCTCAGGAAATTGCTAAAGAACTTGAGAAAGCAACTGGCGTTGCTGTTGAAAGAAGACTTCTTTCTTTCGACGGTTCAATCAAGTCTCTTGGGACATACGATGTGAAAGCAAAGCTTTTCGCTGATGTGGTAGCTAGCTTCAAGCTGAAAGTTACTATCGATGCAGCTATGGCCGAACAGCTTAAAAAAGAACAAGCTGAAGCCCAGAGAAGAAATGCTGAGAAGAAAGCTAAGGCCGATGCCGCCAAAGCTGAAGCTGAAGCAGCAGCTGCTGCCGAAGCTGCTGAACAAGAGTAATTCAAATCTGTTTATGGAGGAGGGGCTCAGGTCCCTCCTCTTCTTTTTTACTCTTACTTTATTTTACAAAGTAAAAGTATTCCTACCTCGACAATCCGCACATGGGTTAAAGTCGGATTTCAAGAAAATTTCCCGGAGACTTCAAAGCAATGGCACAAGATAACCGCAATGAATTACCCCATGACATAGGAGCTGAGAAGGCCCTTTTAGGATGCTTACTCATTGATAACTCCAGTTTTGATGAAATCTCAGATGTAAATCTTGAAGCTACTGATTTTTACCATCCACAGTATGGAATCATCTTTCAGTCTATTAAAGATCTCCATATGGAGGCCATGCCCTTTGATATCGTGACTGTGGCAAGTAAGCTCAATGATCACGGAAAACTTGAAAGGATCGGGGGCCAGGCCGCACTCATTACCATTTGTGATGAAATTGGGTCTGCTGCTAACGTTGAATACTACGCTCAGCTCATTAAGCAAAAGAGCATGCTCCGTGAAGTGGTACGGACAGCAACGAGGATCATGCAAACAGGAACAAACTTCAGCGGTAACGTTGATGATTTCCTGCAAGACGTAGAGGCGAGCTTCTTTAAGCTTACCGCTCAGACGAAAAACAACAAAATGATTCCATTGAAACAGGCCCTCTATGAGAATCTGAAGGAACTTGAAAAACCTGCTCGCGCTAAAGGCGAGATCATGGGAGTTTCAACGGGCTTCCAAAGCATTGACCGCTCTCTTCTTGGTCTCCAGCCAGGTCAGCTTGTTCTTATTGCCGCCAGACCGGGTATGGGGAAGACGGCCCTGGCCTTGAACTGGGCAGTGGCGGCGGCACGACAAACCAATATGGCCGTAGCGGTTTTCTCCTACGAGATGATGTACGCGGAACTTTCCATGCGACTTCTGGCCAGTGAGGCCTGCATTGATTCAAGAAAATTAAAAACCAAAGAGTTCAATGAACTGGACTTGAGATCCATTTCAAATGCCATTCAAAAGCTTTCCAATTTAAAACTTTATATCAACGATTCCGGTTCAACCAATCTCATGGATATCAGGTCTTACTGCCGCAAGCTAAAAGCCGAGCAGGGGCTCGCCATGATTATCGTGGACTACCTTCAGATTATGCCGATGCATGTGAAGAAGCAGAATCGTGAGCAGGAAATCGCAGAGCTTTCCCGAGGATTTAAAATGCTCGCTAACGAGCTTGAAATCCCCGTGGTGGCACTTTCTCAGCTTAATCGTACAGCAGCGTCAAGAACGGACAGAAGACCACAGCTCCAGGATCTTCGTGAATCGGGTTCACTTGAGCAGGATGCAAACATTGTTTGTCTGATTCACCGTGAGGAATATTATGATCCGCAGACACCGAAGAAAGGTATCGCGGAAGTGATCATTGCCAAGAACCGAAATGGTGAGCCGGGTACCGTTGAACTTTCATGGATTGGTTCACAGACTAAATTCGCTGATCTCGCTCCACAGGGTAAAACAGAAAACTGATGATCTTTTCAAAGTTTAAATGGAGTAAGGATGAGGTTCTTGAGTTGTCAGGGGCCCGGAGTGCTTACATATATTTCCGGAAGACCAGATTAAATCTCCTGACGGGATATCCGGAATCATATTCCCTTGATTTATTCCTTAACCATCTGGAAAAAATGAAGCTTCAGGAGAGGATTGAACATCCTACAGTCTTTCATTTTTATTATGAACTGGGACTCATCTTTCAGGGATTAGGGCATACGGTAGGGGATGAATCTCCTCTGGCCATTGAGATTGAGTATGAAAAGAAAAAAATTAAAAAGAAACCAAAGAGCCGATTGAAGAACGTTTCTTTAAAGTCACTGGAGCGACCTACCTGGAGTGAGTACAAAGAAGCTTTCCAGCATGTGCAGGAAGAGCTGCTCGCTGGAAATTGTTATCAGGTCAATCTCACTTATCCCTTTGATTTTGAAACTTCCGAGGTGATCGATCCCAGGGATCTTTGCGATTTCTTTTTTTCCAGAGAAGGTGTGAGTGCTTACGGGCATGCAACATTCCTGGGTGATGAAATGATCCTCAGTAATTCTCCCGAATGCCTTTTTAATTATCATGATGGAACTATCGTTTCCATGCCGATTAAGGGAACAAGAAAAAGAGGGAAGAGCTGGAAAAAAGAATGGGAGGATATGCTTCTTGATGCCAAGGAAGAAGGTGAACTTAATATGATCACTGATCTTCTTCGGAATGACCTGAACCGTCTGGAGTATCCACCAAAGGCAAGAGTGATCAAGGCCAGAAGCCCTCTTCTTGTGCCTGGGTTGATTCATCAATGCTCAATCCTCTCTGCCCAGTTGGATCAACCGCTATCGCTTTTAAAAACTCTTGAAAGTCTTTTTCCCGGTGGAAGTGTAACCGGTGCCCCTAAGAAAAGAGTGATGGAGATCATACAAAACGTAGAACGTTATTCTCGCGGCATCTATTGCGGCTCAACTTTGTTATGTCTTGGAACAAGAAAACTTGCCAGCATCAATATCCGGACTGCTTCTTTGTCTATCGGCGATAAACTTTGGCGCTATGGTGCCGGTGGAGGAGTGACCCTTCTTTCTCGTCCCGTTTATGAGTTCCAGGAGATGGAAGCGAAGGTTGCCAGCTTTCTGACATTACTCAAAAACCCTGGTTACTGACTAGGAAGTATAGTAATTCCGTCTATTTAAAGTGAAATTCTCAAGATATTCCTAACATCATCTTACATTAAGCAAAGGTCAGATTGACTTTGTTTTTTGGTGAAAGATACGCTTTGGTGCATCCGCTACTAAATGGATTTATGTAGCCTAATTTTCAAGGAGTCGAAAATGACAACTGACAATCAGACCATGGCTGGTTCTGAGACAAGAGAGGGAAAAGTTAGTTTGGAAATGCTTTCTAAAATGACTGGTTTTCCTGTTGAACTAATTAGAGAAGAAATCTTCAAAGGCGAAGGTGAGGACCAGGTTTCACTTGAGGAGCTTCGTTCGGCCATGCTTTCTTATATCGACTCCACCATGTTAATGGATGATCAAAAATAGCAAAAACCCCCGCTGTGACGGGGGTTTTTTTGTTTTTCCACCCTTTCTTATTTAACCCTATCTCCGACCTCACTAATCCAGTAAAAGCAAATATTTAAGTTCGCCCGAAAGATTCCGATACTTTAACCATACAGACTTTTTTTTATTTGGGTGAAGTATGGATATTTCAACAGTAGCAGGTTTAGTTCTCGCCACACTCGCGATCATCGGATCGATTCTTTATGGATCTCCACTAACGATCTTTATCGATATTCCTTCCATCTTCGTGGTGATCGGAGGGGTGATTGCCGCCACTCTTATCAAGTGGCCGATGGAGTACGTGAAAGCATTGGTGAATATTTTTCTTAAATCGATTTTCAATTCTTCACCGGACCCGAAGGCCATGATCGAAGAAATTCAGAAGCTCGCAGAGACAGCGAGACGAGAATCTGTGTTCGCTCTGGAGAAAGTTCCGGTGGATGATAAGTTTCTCAAAAAAGCTGTGACTCTTGCGGCCGATAACCGTCCACCTGAAGTCATCACATCTATTCTTTCTTTGGAAATTGCAGCGATGGAAGATCGTCATTCTAAAGGTGTGGATATCCTGGAAGGGATGGGGGCCGACGGTCCGGCCTTCGGAATGATCGGAACCCTGATTGGTCTGGTGCAGATGCTTCAGAACATGTCAGATCCTTCAGCGATTGGTCCTGCGATGGCGGTTGCCCTTCTTACAACGTTTTATGGATCGGTGATAGCAAACGTCTTCACAATTCCTGTTGCAGCGAAATTGAAAATGCGCTCGAAACAGGAATCGACAAAAATGAATATTATTGTGGCCGGAGTTCTCGGTATCGTTGCCGGAGAAAACCCTCGTGTGATCCGTGAAAAGCTGGATTCATTCCTTCCTCCGAAGGATCGTCTGGTTGAGGATAAGAAGGAGTAAGCTATGTCTGATCCAGCAGCTCCTAAATGTCCTCCCTGTAAACCGGGTGCTCCGGGGTGGCTTGCAACCTTCTCTGACCTTTGTACGCTTCTCCTGACGTTCTTCGTTCTTCTTCTTTCGTTTGCTAAAACAGAAACGGCGAAATACGAAGCGGCCATCGGTTCACTTCGGAATGCCTTCGGTGGTAACGTTTTGAAGCCGGGAGAAGTTATGCGTCCGGGTAAGTCTCCCAACGATGCTCCCACCATGATTGATTCTGAGACTCCTCCTAAGCCTTTTCCCATTGAGTTCCTCACAAGTGAAGGACTTCTGGATAAACATGAAATTAACCGTGAGTCTGATACCCAGTTAAACCAGTTGAAAAAAATGCTGGCAGATAATGAGCTCGCTGAAGCGGCGAACGTCTATGAAATGCCGGAAACAATCCTGGTGAGAATGAAAGACAAAATTCAGTTCCAGAAAGGCTCCACTGGAATTGATGAAATTAACATCCAGGTTTTTGATCATCTGGTGAAAATGCTGCGTGAAAATAACTGGAACATTCTGGTGGAAGGTCATGCGGAAGCAGGTGAAAACGGAGACCCTTATAAGCTTTCAAGTGAAAGGGCGCTTGCCGTTTCCCGCTCCCTGATTCAACGGGGTATTTCTCCTGATCGGGTCACAACTATTTTTTATGGCGATTCTCGTCCTCAGAAAAAAGTTAACGGTACCATCTCGGACCGTCTTGTTGAGTTTGTGCTGAAGAAGTCAGACCTGAGGGTTGAGGGACGTAAGGTCGAGGCCCAATAGATGGCGGAACTGATTGAGTTCTCCTGGCTGGAAGATCAACCCTCACTCAAAGAGGCCCTGAAAATCACCCTGGGAAGCTCAGGACAACTCATCAAAAGGTACTTCTCTTCCAAGGAACAGGATCGGCCTGTCAAAGCGCGAGAGGCCTTAAAACTCCCTCTTAGTTTTGTAAATCACATGCAGATAAATCCTGCTTATGAGGGGCCTCCGGTGACAATTCTGGGGGAAACTGAAGACTATCTGGTCTTACACAAACCCCCTTTTGTTCATTGTCACCCGCTCTCTTACGAAGACAAGGATACGCTCCTTAATTTTTTAGTGACTCAAAATAAGTGGGAGCCTCTTCTTGTTAACCAGTCTCATTACGACCGCGGACTTCTCTATCGTCTCGACTATGAGACCTCTGGTGTGATCGTCCTTATTAAGAATGAAAAGTACCTGAAATTCATGCGCGAGAATTTTGATACGGCGATGAAGCGAAAGTTTTATTGGGCGATAGTGGAGGGAGAGTTCGACCAGGAAGGAAGATGGACTCATCACTTTAAGGCAACAGGCCTTAAGGGCGTAAAGCAGAAGGTAAGTGACCTTGAACTTGAAGGCTCGCAGGAAGGAACCCTTTCTGTTCTTAAGATTTCCTCCAATCAGGGGAAAAGCCTCCTACTGGTTAATTTAAAAACCGGACTCCGCCACCAGATCAGGGCACAACTAGCTCATCTGGGATTTCCCATTCTGGGAGATGAACTCTATGGTGGAAGAAAAGACGAGCGCCTTTTCCTACACGCTTTAAGGTATGAGTTTAATGACGTGGTGGAAGATCCAGGGGCCGAACTATTTGATGTCCTCTTTGACCTGAACGGTGCTCTTCAAATGAGTCATGATGTGCTCGGGCGTTTCTAACGTCGCAAGTTTCACAATAAACTTCCCCTCAGTCACAGCATTGATTTCCATCTTCGGATGCATGAGTCTAAAACGAACGAAAAAAACCTTCTCCAGAATATCAGTGTGACTTGAACGAGCGACAAAGCTCATATGATTGGCCAGCTGCCGGTACATGAGAGACTTTAAATTACTTGCAGCTTCAGGAATGGCCACTTCCTTGATTTCCACGGCTAGATTATTTCCTTCACAAAAGGTATTCCAGTTGGCCGGAATGTTTTTTTCAAGTTTGACCAGAACGGCCTTACAGCTGGTGGCAATGAGTTTGTCGTTATGAAAGAGACCCCACTTCTGGTCCCGGGAAACCTGGAACAAAAAGAGCCCGAACATGATGAGACCAATGGCAAGTACTGGTTTTTTCATAAGATAGTTCATGTTCCTATTATCTCTGTTCTCCCCTTATTTTGCACTAAAGACTTCGAGGAAAATACCCGATAAGCAAAGTCAAGAAAGAGGTATTAATGAAGAAAGCTGCAAGTTCAGACATCTGGAAAAAGCTGATGGTTCTGGGAGAAAAACAAGGCTCCATTAAACTAAAAGACCTTGCCCAGGAAATGCAATTGGGCCCTGAAGAGACTCTGGGATTTTTAAGACAGGTTTTCCCCGCCGGCACAGGCCTTGAAATTTATCATAAAGACTCGGAATGCTGGGTAGATATCAGGAGTGAGGCCATTCAGTATATGTTACCTCTCTCTCCGGCAGAATGGATTCAACTCCATCAGATTCTTTCTCAGTACAAGTGCGTGGAAACACCTGTGACATATTCTCTTAAGAAGAAAGTGACCGATAGCGGGCCCATTAAAGTTGTGATGGAGCTCTTGAATCAGCTGGAAGTCTGGGATCAGGAACTGACTGAGATTCAGCAGAAAATGGTAAAGGACATGGAAGAGGCGATTGATCAAAAGCATCTTCTGACTCTTTCCACTCATGAAGAAAAACACTATGTGGTTCACCCTTGTAAGGTTCTTCACCTTGAAGGGCAATTGTCTCTCATTGCCGAAGACTATCAGGATCACTGTCTCATTATTGTTCCCATGAAAGACATCCAAAGTTTTGAAAATGTCCAATCGAGTAGTGAACCAAAAGTGACCCCATTTGAAGTGGAAGAATTTATCACTGCCATCAGGGCGATGAATGAAAAAGAAACAAGACTCATTCTGAAAATCCATGACCCGGGTTCAACCAATCTCTTCCCGGATCATCACTTTCTCGGGAAGCCCTGTATGATCACAAATCCCAATGGAGATCTTATCTGGGCAGCTTACGTGGAACCTTGTGAAGCCCTCTATGAGTGGCTCATGACCCTTGGTAAGAAAGTGGAAATACTTGACCCCATGAAGTTTAAAGAAGAATACCTGATGTATTGTGAAGAAAAATTGAGAAAAATAGCATAGGATTACGGGCATGAGAAATGCCCAAAAACCTTACTTCCTCCTCTCATTTCTTCCGGCCCTGGCCTACTGGTATCTTGAAACCTATTACACTCTTGAAGTGGCATTGATAGGTGGAGTGTTGCTGGGGATAGTGGAAATGCTCCTGGAGAAAAAATTCACGGGGCATATTCATACACTTTCAAAACTTAATATTGGTCTCATTGTCATCCTGGGTGGGGTTTCCTTAATCGCCAAAGAAGGACTTTTTTTTAAGCTGCAACCGACCTTTACGGGAGTGGCACTGGCCCTCTTCCTGCTTTTTAAAAAATTCAGGAAGCAATCACTGATGGTGGAGATGATCAAAGACATGAAACAAAGACCACCTTTGCCGGAAGAATTCTATAAGATTATGGAATGGCATATTTGTCTTTTTCTGATGGCCTTTGCTGCTTTCATGGCCTGGATCGCAGTTTTTCAAACGACATCAACCTGGCTCTTCTGGAAGACAGCAGGTTTTTATATAGTCTTTTTTGTTTTTATGGCGTTTGAAGTTATCTACCTGCGCTGGTTAATCCGGAGAATGAAACGATGAAAATTTGTATTTTTTGTGGAGCGAATGCAAGCCTTGATCCTGAAGTGGACGTACAAGTAAAAACGTTGATGGAGCATTTTGCGACTCATCAAGTGGAGCTTGTGTACGGAGGAGCGGGGATTGGAATTATGGGAGCTCTGGCAACCGAATTGATGCTTAAGGGCGGGAAGGTTACAGGTGTAATCCCTCAAAGGCTGATGAAAAAAGAGATTGCCCACGGAGGTCTCACTTCACTCCACGTCGTGACAGATATGCACGAACGAAAGAAGATGATGTACGATTTGTCTGACGCATTCCTTATCTTTCCGGGAGGGATGGGAACACTGGATGAATTGTTTGAGATCCTGACCTGGAAGCAACTCGGGATTCATCATAAGCCGATAGCCGTCTTCAATATTAATAATTATTACGGAGATCTTTTGTCCTTCCTGGATAATGCAGTCGAGAAGGGGCTTATCAAAGAGCAGGACAGAAAGTTACTCTACGATTCACAGGACTGGAACGACATCTGGAAATACTTTCAGGATCATAAAAAATGAAAATCGAGCTTACTCCTTACAATGTTAGCGACAGATCAGAAGCACAGGAGATCTTCAACATCATCAGTAAGTATTTTCAAAAGTCACCTTGGCCTCCGACCGTGGAAAAAATCATGCAGGGAGGAACCAGGTACTTCAGGGCAACTCTTGAAGGAAAACAATTTGGAATTACGGGTTACGTTCTTAAAACCCCGACACTTGCTGAAACAGTGAAGACGACTGTCTTCGAAGAGTTTCAAGGGAAAGGTCTGGGACAACTTCTATCAAATGCCATCGAAGATGAGTGCAAGAGGGCAGGAATCAAGAAAGTCATGACCACTATCTTTCATTACAACCACCGCATGATCAGTATCAAGCTCCGGCAAGGGTATACCATTGAAGGTTATCATCCCGATCATGAGGCCCCTGGTTTTCATGAATATAGCCTGGGGAAAATTCTTAAATGAGCCTTTGGGGAATGTTCGGAAGAGATCCGAAAGATTTGTTTCTCGAATTTTCTCCTGTGGGGAGTCATTGGAGAGTTGTTACCTGGAACTTTGATCTCGACGATCCCTCAAAGAGAAGATGGACGGTTGAAGCTCACAGTGAAAAAGAAAAACTCATCATCTGGGAACATCATCAGAATAATGAAGTGACCTTCTTCGAAGGAGGAAGGCTTGTTCGTAAAAGAAGAATCTCTTCCCATACGGATGAGCTGCGCACTCTCATGAATCTCTCCATTCATTCGACGTTAAAGTACGGACTTGAGGCCAATCACCCTTTCATGCTGACTCCGGTTCCCGGTGCCACTACCATGGATATTCAGAATGAATCGAGGGCCCTGCAGTGGATCCAGGCGAGCTTCGGAACACTCTCAAGAGCAATGGAGCGACTGAAGGAAGATAAAAGTCTCATCCTCACAGCGGCTTGTTTTTCAGGAACTGTTCCCGACACTCAGGAAGAAGTTCTGAGGGTCATAGCTTTCAACCTGGATATTTTTTACTATCTTAAAGAAGATCAGTCCCTGCAGATTGTGATCTTTGATGACAAGGACCAGGGGCATGGGCAGTCAAAGGGGCCAACTTTTCAGCAAATAATCAAAGTTACAAAACCCCAATTCTATGATGAAATAAGTAAGTTACTGCATCTTATGGCACAGGTTGGGGAAATCAGTTGATAAGCTTTTTTGTTCTCGTCATCATCTACTTTGCCTTCTCCTGGGGACTTCCCTGGCATGAGCTTCCCTCGACCATTTCCTTTTCATATGTTTTTGATCTGTTATTCGCCCTGGGCGTCTCCTTCATTTTTCGTCTGCCATGGAAATTCAAATGGAATATCACCAGGCAGTCCTTTAAGGCGATGGGAGAAGTCGTTGCCCTTGCCATGTCATGCGTTCTCGCCATCTGGTACATGGAGATTGAAACTCCTTTTCGTCTGGTCACAGGTCTTGAATTTCACCTGCTGATCTTTGCTCCGGTTTTTGAAGAGCTCGTTTTTCGTCAGACCTTTCAGAGATTTCTCATCAAGCAGGTTGGGGGAAAGTATGTGACCTCCATGCTGGTCGCAGCGGTTTTCGCGTTTTCACATCTTGTGGGCCTTAAAGTTTTACCGGTGGAATACGTGCCTTTTATCGGCTTCCAGGTCTTTTATACTTTTATTCTGGGACTCATCTGCGGACAAGGTCTATTGAGATTTCATTCGGTCTTCGCTCCCATGGCCCTGCATTTTCTTTTCAATCTGACGTTCTATCTCGCCATGGTTTTTGAATTGATTTAGAGGAGCTTCTTTGAAACTTCTCTTCCTGATTTCCATTCTCGCAATCTTCTCATCCTGTGCTAATCAAAAAGCAATCAAAAAAGATCATCTTGTAGGCGGTCATTGTGAAGGTAGGTTTCAGGAAACGAAGTTAGGTGGTGGAGAGATCATCTGGCAGAAGATATCAGAAGGAACGGGAACCAGTATGAGCTATCTGGCAACTGGTCTAGCGTATTCAACTGACATTGCAATCAGTTTCACTGGTGGAGTGGTTGCAGCAGTTACAGTATGCTCTCCCCTTATTGCTCTGGAGAGCGCTGCGAGATCCAATGGCACTATTTCAGGAGAGTGTGTAGGAAAGGTTAGTGGCAAGGCCATTAGCATACTTAATCCTAATTTAGGAACTAAGGCGTATGAAGGAACAAGCAGTTGGCGATGTCCGGACTTGGATGCCATCGCTTTGGGGCTTGTAGCTGTTTCTGATTGCTATAAGGAGCAGGATGACATTAGACGTGCTAGGGATCAGCTTCACCAAATCATTGATTCAAGAGTTTTTCAGGAATGCCTGACTTCGAAGACCATGAGAAAAATAAAGAAAAAGCTGAAGTCTACTTAAGCTCATTTCTCTACTTTACCAACAGCTTTTCTCTCTTTTATTATATTTCCCTTCCTTAGCTTCTTCACATAATAGGTTCCAGCAGTCTTATCGAGATGATTGAGCTGGTTTCTTGCCATGATAATTCCGAAGTTTGTTTCCTGCTCTACAAAAACAGCCTCACCTTCCTTAGCCTCAAACTCGTATTCAGCTGTATTTTCTGCCACTGAATAAAGCTTGTGCTTTCCGGGTTTGACGAAAAAGTAGATATACTGGCTTCCACGATTCCAACCCATTTCCGATTCGTCCTCCTTGTCGCCTAGATAAACATTGAATCGAATCAAAGAGCCAAGAAAGGATGGTCTTAAGACATAGACGATAGCTTCACCTCTTTCTGGTTTATGGGGAAGGCTGTACCCATTGATTTCCTCAGTCATTTGTTTTCTTGAGACAGAGGAACATGAGACAAGAAAGAGGGCCAGGGTTAGTAGGTAGAGAGCTTTCACTTGAATGTCCTTTGAAGATTTTAGCTCTTAACGGATTATTCCTTTAGAAAATGTACTTAAGAAACCTTAATTTTTTTATGCGAATAAATCTCCTGTCGCATTTCTTATAAACTTCCTTTTAAATACTAGAAATCCCATTTTTTGGAGTCTTGCTTGAAATATCTTCTTCTGGTCTCTTTCTTGCTATCTTGCTCTCACCAGGTACCAACTGTCAGGAGTCCTTATAACTTGAAGGAAGTTAATGGCTTTCTTATTACCAATAGCTATGTGAGCCCATTTGATGTTCCAACTGAAGGTGATACCCTTTTGGTTAAATACGATGTGGTTTTGAAAAATCTTGAGAAGCGGAAAAGGGAAATAGATTTATCCCATGCTCTGGTTACAAGTGAGAAGAAGAGCTTTCCTCTTGGATGCCAATCATATGAAAATAAACAAGTGACGTTTGCAGCGGAGGCTAATGAGATCTTTCGCATTACCTGCGAAGCAAAAGTTTCTAAGTCCGTTGCTAATTCCGGAGATACAAAGCTTCTTATAGGGATCTCTTTAGCTGGGGAAAATGCCGTTTTTGAGTATGTCATTCGTGCCGAGGATGTGAAATGAGAACATTTTTAATACTACTTCTTTTATCTTTCTCAGCTCTTGCTAATCGCACTGGTGATGCAGTTGGAACTGCAGCTTTCACAGCTGGAGCCACTGCAGGATTCGTAGCAGGAACTCAACACGGCTATTATAATTCTATTATTCATCAAGAACTCAAAGGATGGAGTGATAAGAGAACTGATACTACTACAGAGTTAAGTAATGATTGCGGACTTAATTCAGAGTTTCATTTAGTAGGTAATCATGCTCGAAATTATTTACTCATTGGCCTCTCCAATACTAAAGCGGAGAATGTAGTAGTTCAAAATTCAAAGATTGAGTTTGTTTACGATAATGAAAGAAAGAGGTTTCCCGGCTGGCTCGGTCATCCTTCTGATTATGAGGTCAGGGCTGGCTGGTGGTTTGTAGGTTATATTCCTTTTCCGACAAAGGAAGAATTTCATGGAACTGATGTAATTGAGGCAAAGATTCCTGTTTTAAATTCTAAGGGTGAGTCTTGCGTTGTCACAGCAACTTTTAATAAAAAAGAAGAAATTCTTAATGAGAATATCTCATATTCCATATTTGAGTATTACTTAGAGGGGGGAGTTTCTTTATTTGAACTTGGGTCTACCAGAAAACTAGGTTCGCCAGAGTCTCTTTTTGGACTTGGGCTAAATTTTTATTTAAAGCCTAATCATGGATTTGGTTTTCACCTTCTTAGTGAGACTGGGTTTAAAGGAAGCGATAAAGAAAGAGTTTATAGAGAATTTGAAAAAGGCAGAAATTATAGAGCAAATACTTTCATGATAAATCTTCACTATATCTATCGACATTTTTTTAGTCCTAGATTTACCTTGAATTATGAGCCTGCTCTTGGGAATCAGGTTGTTCATGATGAAAAGAAGTTTAGAAAGCAAGGGCTTGGAGATCCAATCTCTTCCGCTTTCGTGATTTCCCAGAAATTCATGTTTAACTGGAATTTTAGTTCTATCAGGAGTCATCCAGTCCTTAACATTAACTTTTTTGGGGGAGTGGGTCCTATTTATATTTGGATACCTGCTCAAAAGATTAATGGGGAATCCATTGCTGGTCACCGCTTTGGACTTCTGGCCCGTTTTGGAATTGGATTCTAAGTAATTCCCATTCCTTAAGTCGGCCTTATCGTTCACAATAGCTAACGATCTCCTTTACTTAGACCCTGTTTCTGGCTATATTGCACAAAATTTTATTAACCTTCAGTCTTAGACTTAATAACTAATGTTTTGAGGGCCCTATGAGCAATGAAAACACGACTTCTGTGAAAGTCGGTGAACTTGAATTTCCCCCACGAAAAGTTTGGATGAAAACTTACGGCTGTCAGATGAACTATCATGACACAGAAAGAATCATGTCCCATCTGTCCGGACTTAATTTCACGAAGACTGATGAACAGTCAGAAGCTGACCTGGTGATCTTCAACACCTGCGCTGTTCGTGATCTTGCGAACCAGAAGTTTTATTCCCATCTTGGTGAAACAAAAAAACTTAAAGCAAATTCGGATATTAATCCTGAAACTGGTCTGAAAAAAGATGTCATCGTTGCGGCCGGTGGATGTATTGCCCAGACAGAAGGGAAGGATCTCATTTCTAAATATAAGCAGCTTGATTTTGCTTTCGGAACCGATGTCGTGGACAACATAGGAGAGATGGTTTATCGCGCTTATGCCGGAGAGAAAAAATTCGCTGTGACGAGCTGGGACCGCTCCGATAACTATTCCATCGAAACCAAGATCACACAGGGAACTCCCCAGGCCTTTGTGAATATCATCAAGGGCTGTGATAAGTTCTGCTCATACTGTATCGTTCCTTTCACCCGTGGAAGAGAAAAATCCCGTCGCCTGGATGAAGTTGTAAAAGACGTTAAGCGCCTGGTGGAATATTCCGGGATTCAGGAAGTGATGCTTCTTGGTCAGAATGTGAATTCCTTTGGAAAAGATAACGGTGAATCACTTGGTGAACTCATCATGGCCCTGGATCAAATCGAGGGCCTTGAGCTTCTTCGATACACCACCTCCCATCCTTATGATGTGACAGATGATCTGGTGGAAGCGCATAGGAATGCAAAAAAGCTCGCCAATCATCTTCACCTGCCGGTGCAGAGTGGATCTAATACTGTCCTCCAACGCATGCTTCGTGAATACACCATAGAGCACTACCTTGGGCTCATTGAGAAGATGCGGAAGGCCAACCCTGAGATGATTATCTCAACTGATATCATCGCAGGATTTCCGAATGAAACCGAAGAAGAACATCAGGCAACCATGAAACTTCTGGACGATGCTCAGTTCGATTTCATTTATGCCTATGCCTTTTCTGCACGAAAAGGAACCAAGGCGTCCCGTATGACTGATGTATTAACGGATGATATCCGGGGAAGACGCCTGCGTGAAATTCAGGAAAAGCAATTGAAGATTCAGGCCAATATCCGTCAACAGATGATTGGAAAAACTTATCGCGTTCTGGTTGAAGAAAAAGGGCTTTCAAAGGGTGTTTTAAAATGGACAGGAAGAACTTCCTGCTATCGCCTGGTTCACTTCGAACCGGAAACTCCTGAGAGCGATTATCAGTGGCATTGGGTTGATGTGGAAATCACTTCGGCCACCGCTCTGTCAACTCAAGGGCGTGTGATTAAGGATCTTGGTAAGAAGTTGTGAAACCAGTTCTCTTTGTCATAGGTTGGGTGAGCTTTGCTGTAGGGATTGTGGGGGCCTTCCTTCCGATCCTTCCGACGACACCTTTTCTCATTCTTTCGGCTTTTTTATTTTCTAAATCATCGCCACGCTTTCATGCGTGGCTTTTAAATCTTCCCATCGCAGGGGAGGGAATAAGAGACTGGCAGAATAATCGCGTGATCAGGCCCAGAGCAAAAGCTCTTTGCGCTCTCATGATCCTCATCTCACTTGGAATAATTTTTGTGAATCCTGACATTCATGTAGCAGTGAAAGTTCTGGTGACACTCATCCTTGTTCCTGTCGGCGGATTTGTTGTCACCAGAAAATCGGCTTAAATTTTTTCGTAATTGATTATTGTTCCATTAACGTCATCATGGCACTCATCATGACTTTCTTCAGCGAGACCGGAAACAGCGAGTTCGTTTTCAATCTTCTGTCCCTTATCATCAACTTTAAATTGGACCACGATAGAGGTTCTGTAAAAACCACTGCAGACTCCGAAACTGTCAAAGAAAATGCGCTTGGAAGCAGATACTTTGAAGGGGGCCTTTTCAAAACCATGAAATCTCGGAATGTTATTCAGGGTTCCCAGGGAAGTCTCGACTTTGGCCTCATAATAAGGAAGCTTTGGGAGTTCCGGAATGACCAGGTTCAGAGAATAGTCCTGAACGCAGACGACTTCAGGGAGTTTCCATTCCGGATCCATACCCTCCGGTGCCTGGAAGCAAGTTTCAGCCGAAGCTGTCAGGGAAAGAGCTGCAAGAATTGAAGCCAAAATAAATCTCATGATGTACCTCTCTTTTTTGTAACGTCTTATTACAATATTACTCACCGGTGTACTGTTAAGAATTTGTCAGGAAACCGACTTAATCGGCCGGAAAACAATGATAAGGGTAAAAAAATGAAAGCGAAGGTGTATTTTTCAGCAAGGTATGGGCTAGAATGAAGCACATGACCATAAAAATGCTTCTTTTCATGTTTCTTCTCTCCGGATGTTCCATGGCCGGCTATCTTTCCGAGCAAGGTCTTGAGCAGGCCAAGCTCCAGTGGAATGGAAGAGATAATGATGAATTTTTGAACGATCCCGCCGTTTCTGAAGATATGAAAAGAAAAGTCATGCTGGTGGGTGAGTACAAGAAATTTTTCTACCATTATTTTGGAGCGAAGCCTTCCAACATTTATTCCAAGACTACCATGCTTCCTGAGAAAGCAGTTTCTTATCTCGTGATCGCAAGCCCAAAGACGAAAATTGAAGCTTATGAATTTGAGTTCCCACTGATGGGGAGTTTTCCTTATATCGGTTTTTTCAGAAAAGACTCCGCTAAGTCCTTCGCAAAGAGTCTCAGAAAAGGGAAGAATCTCGCGACTTACATCCGACCGGTCTATGCCTATTCCACTTTGGGCTATCTGGAAGATAGAATTCTGTCCTCGTTTTTTGAGTACGATGATGTTGAACTCGCGGAACTGGTCTTTCACGAGCTCTTTCATACTGTCTTCTTCATCAAGGATGAAGTTGAACTGAATGAAAATCTCGCCAACCTTTATGGGAAAGACATGCTTCAGCAGTACTTTAAAGGCAGACCAGAACTGGATCAGTACCTCCAGAGGGAAAAGAAAAAGACCATGCTTTCAAAAAGAGTGGTGGAACTGATCGGTATCCTTCAGGCGGAATTTGCCAAACTAGGTGCCTTCCTCACTGACGAGAAGGCCGATGTCCTCACGCAGCGCTTTGTCACAGAAGTTTTCCGTCCTGATCTTCTGACTTACTGCCAGAAGCTTGAACTTCCTCAGGAAGATTGCGAAATCAAAGACGACTGGAACCAGGCCTCTTTTGCTGCATTCCTGACTTACGAAGAAGAGCAGGACTTTCTTCAGAAACTCAAAGATGAGAATAAATTTGATTTAAAACAGTACTTAAGTTGGCTTAAGATGGAGTACAAGAAGTTTGATGATCAGGATAAAGTTGAAAGCTTCACTGATTATTTAAAATTGAAACTGAAGGTACCACATGCGCCAATTGCTGCTGATTGATCCACTCGAAAAACTCAACATAAAAAAAGACTCCTCACTGATGCTCGCTCTGGCCATGCAGATAAGAGGGATCGAAACCTACATCTTTTTTGAGCAGGATTTCGCCATCACAAATCAAGGCAAACAGAAACTCAGAGTCCATAGTTTCGAAGGAACCCTGCAAGAAGATGGTATTTATCTGGCGAGCTTTAAAACAACTTCAGAGAAGATCATTGAATTAAATAACGAAGACGTCATTCACATGCGGCTTGATCCTCCCTTCGATAGCCGTTATCTCAGGATTCTGTGGATGCTGGATAACCTGGCCGACATGGGAATCAAGGTGATGAATGATCCTCGAGGTATTGCTCAGTTTAACGAGAAGCTCTATGCCTATCGCTCCGAAGGAGCAACGGCCAGCTACGTTGGCCAGAACCTGAAGCTTGCTCAGGATTTTGTGGCAGGTCTCGATCCCAAACCAACAGCTATTATTCTCAAACCAATGGATCTCTATAGCGGGATAGGGGTGGAGAAGCTTTCTCTTTCTGATTGGTACCAGCGCTTTGAAACCAAGGTGGAAGAACTTAAGGGGCCGGTCATTGTACAGCCCTTTATTGAGGCGGTAACGGCTGGAGAAATCCGTTCCATTTACTTTAAAGGTCAGGAGTTAGGGTCCATCCTGAAAAAGCCTAAAGAGGGGGAATTCCTCTCTAATATCGCTCAGGGCGCTAGCTTTCATGCCATTGAGTTATCAGAGTTTGTGCGGGAGCAGTGTGAGAAAATCTGCCAGGACCTTTTGAAGTATGGAATTGATTGGGTGGCCTTCGACATTCTGGGAGAAGCTGTTCAGGAAGTGAATATAACTTGTCCGGGATTACTGGTGGAAGTGAGCTACGCCTACAAGAAGAATCTCGCAGACGTAGTTATCGATTTAATGCTTAATCAAAAGTCTTAGTACCGTCGGCCGCAACTTCTACATCAAGAACCCAGCAATCCTGGGATCTGATGTCGACGAATGAATCAACATCCCTGAATCCATAAGAATCATAGTTGTTCGGAAAGTAGGCCTGGTTTCCTTTCGCTGATTGGACAATCAGATAAATTCCACCTGGGTAGGTAGAGGCGTAAGAAGAAAGGTCAATGGCCGGAGTACAGGAATTCACACCTACAGTGTATGTTCCGATTGGCTCAGAATCTGTCGTTCCGTTTGCTCTCATACCAACCAACTGCACGTTAAACTGCAGCTTGTGGTAACCAGCGATAGATGAACCAGTTTGTCTTCCATAGCAGTAAGGTGAAGCACTTGAAGACTCAGGTTGCTGAACAACTTTAAATCTCACCTTCAAAACGGAGTCAGTTGAGAAGAGTTGTCTTGCTCCAGTTACTGAACGGAGTAGAGAGGATGTGTTCATGTAATTAGGTGCAACAGGATCGGCCGGGTTGTACCAGGTCTTACCTACAATGGTCATAGTCGCTTTACGAGTTTCATAAGGGGTATAAGAAATCCCTGATGGTGAGTAGGCTGGAGTACATGATCCAGCAGGAACACCACCTGGATATTTTACTCCCCAGTTTGGAGTCACATTGTTTGAAGGATAATTCGGATAAGGATTGGTAGTTGTTCCGCCAGTCGTTCCACCGGTTGAAGTTCCACAGGCCGGGTTAGTTGGATTTTGGGAGCAATATCCCGGGCAACCAGGGTAGTAGTAGTAGTTCGTTCCAGAACATTGGGTTGTACCACCTGTCGTACCACCGGTGGAGAGAGGATTTCCTGTGTAACCAGGACATCCAGGTACACTCCAGTAGTTGGAACCTGTACTACAGTTAAGGTTGCTACTTTTCTTCGTGCTTTTTTCCAGACACGACGTCAGAAAGAGTAGAGAGAACACTAAAAATAAAGGCAGATGTTTCATAAAATGATCCTTTCTCCATGGTCCTTTCGGAAATTCCCGGGAAAACTTGATAAGGGTCTTGAGGTTAGTGGCCAAGGTATTGAAAACTCGAATAAAGGTGACAGGTTTTAACAGATTAAAGACTGTTTCGGAAATTTGGTCCCTTGGCTAAAATAAGATCCTATGAAAAGAAAAGAATTTTTCCAGCTAACCCTACCTCTCACGGACAAGCTTTATCGTTTTGCCTTCACTTTGATTCCGGATGACCTGCAGGCCGAACAATTAGTGATCGATTCACTCAATGCTTTTTTAATTAAAGAAAGAAAAAGCATCATGAGAAAAGAAGTGGATCTCAACAGCAAAAAGGAAGCTCAGATTTTAAGAAGAACTTACTTCAAGGGTCTTCTTCGTTATATGGGGGACATCGGTGCCCGTCGCTCAGTTCAACTGATCGAGCAGATGAAAGTGGAGCGGCCTGAAGAATTCTCCGCTTTCTATTCACTGGAGCCGAAAGTCCGCTTCGTCATCAGTCTCCGTTATGAGGGACAGTTTACAGTGGAAGAAATTGAAGAGATCGTTCAAATCCCTCGTTATGAAGTGATTGAGAAAATTCATAATGGTCGCTTTTTGCTCCTTAATGATCTCAATAAAGGGGTGAGTGCCTGATGGAAAATTACAGAAGTTTTGAAAAGAAAATAGTTCCTTACCTTGATGGTTCTCTTTCAACGGAAGAGGCTTCCGAGTTTGAAGCATTCGTTTTCACTCACCCTGAGTTCGAAGATAAGATCAAGAACAAGCAGCAGGAAGTTGAGCTGTTAAGAAGCCGCATCCCTGTAGCAGTCCTTTCTGAAGAGACACAGGAATCCCTGGAGAATGAAATGAAGGCGTCTATCTTTAATCTTTTAAAGGAAGAACCAAGAAGCTTCTGGGATTCAGTCAAAAATAAATGGGAAGAGTGGATTACCCGTTAAGAATTTCCAGAGTGTAGTACATGGAGAACTGTCCTTGTTTTTCCCACAAGGCCTTCGGTGGGTTGTGAAGCTGATCAATGTCTTTCACAACGTTTTCAAATAGATTCTGTAGCTCATTCACATGAGTCCATCTCATCATTTTAATTTGCATGACGTTTCCTTCAGAGTCGTAGGTCACTCTGGCAGTCATCAGGAACCTCGCTTCATTGGGAAGCTTGTAATGAGGATGAGTCTTTTGAAACTTATTCAGGTTTTTCAGAATGGAGTTCATGTAGTTGATGGCCGTGCGTTTCTGGAAACCATAAAACATGAGTTCGTATTTATTAAGCTCGTCAGGTTCAATTCCATCCGGAACTTCAATGCTGACGACAGCATCGCTTACTTTCTGAACACCAGACATGAGATCAGAAATGGCCATGCCACCGGAAGGAAGCCCCTGAGAGACGTCTTTGAATTCTTTGCTCTTAAGGCTTATCGCCTTGAGGGCCTTCGGCGCTTTTCCGATCACTTCAGGTCTTGTGCCCGGACGCTGGGCCTTTGGATTTGAAAGTGCCATCTTTTCCAGTGAAAGGTCTTTGAGACTTACCGGCGATTTGGCGCCTGGGGTTCCTCTGGAAGATTTCGCTCCGTCATTGAGAACACTTGCCATGGGCTGTAACTTTGAATGTTCTACCCTGGCCGTTTTTACCCTGCGGATTTTGAGAGTAGTGGGTTCTTCGTTCTTAGGAAGAAACTCTGTCAGGGTGAAAACAGGGATACCGTTCGTGAGCATGAGAAGGGCATGAATCATCAGGACCGTGATGAGGATCACAGGAAAATTGATTTTGAATTTAATATCAACCGTTTGTCCTGACATCGTCCGGACTCCTTTACTCAGTCTTTAGCATAGCACTGTATGACTTGAAGAATCAATGAAAGTAAGGGGATCGGCAAGATAATACTACCTGAACATATAACTCGGATAAAATTTCCCAACTTGACTCATTTCACTCTAAAAAGAGACAATAACTCTGGATTTTTAAGCACTCGAAACAACAAGGATGTTGGATGCCCATGAAAAAATTACTCAGTCTTTCTCCATCTAAAATTTATCTGTTTTGCGGCCTGGGGTTACTCATGACCCTTGGGGCCTTCTGGCATCACCAGATGAATCAAACGCAGCTCGACAGGATGAATGTTCTAAATCAGGGTGTTAGCACTTGCTTTAACCGTATTTCACAAACTTTTACTGCCATGATGATCAGGGACGTTCAATCGCCTTATCTTAATCGGGGCTTCATGGGTCTGTCGGATGAGTGTCTCAATGAAACAATTAAAGGCATTAACCCTTTCAGAAAAAATGTAGGGAAGGGCTATGCAACACTTAACCAGCTTATTTCAGAGGTTCACTGGTTCCATGAGAAGGTTTTAAAAATTCATAGTCCGATGCTTGCCGGTCACAATCTTACGGCTCCGCTTTCTCCCTTAACAGAAAGATATGGAAAGATGGAAAACTATAAGATGACTCTCATGGATGAAATCGACGCTGCCAGTGCGGCCCTCCGTGAAGTTCAGATCAATGATGAATTCCTCATGGGGGCAGGACTTATTATCTTTGTTCTTTCTCTTAGTTTATTATCACTTCAGGAATTTAACCGTCTTCAGCTTCAAAGAGAGATTGAAAGAGAGGCCCTTAATTTTCTCAAGACCGGCAAAAGCCAGGTTGGGGCCATTGTTGATCAACTGGTTGATCGCGCTTTAGTTACTCAGGGTATGCCTGTTACTGCTCAGATCTTTCGCGATTATCATGGTGACCTCCTTGAAAGAATGGCCTTGAAATCTCCTCATGCTCAGGAGACAAAAGCAGAAGCAAAGGAAGAGGTCCAGGAAGTAGAAGTTAAAGAAGAGAAAGAGCCGGCCTATACTGGTTTTAAAACTTCTTTGAAAGAAGTTCTCGTTTCCATTCAGAATCTTCAGCCAAAAGATTCCCTTCACATTAATGACATCCGTGATGTTCAATTAAACGTGTCCTATGAAATCTTTGAACAGATGTTGAACTCAGCTATCAATCAGCTTTCGGCCCGTCGTCTGGAAAATAAGAAAGTCATGATTTCCAATCAGATTCATTCTGACCGCTCCATCGTGAACCTCTTTGTTGCCGGAAATGTTTTTTCTGCAGCAGAGCTGGAGTTTGCTGAAGGCAAGGAATCAGTTGCTGCTGATACTATTGATATGAATCTCGTTATCCTGAAAGAGATGGTCACTGAGTCAGGTGTCCAGTGGTACGTGGAAAACAAAGTAGACCGTAGTGGCAACATTACTGGTATGAACATCCGATTTACTCTTCCACGTGCTCCGAAAGAGAAATCAAGACTGGTTTCTGTGATCCGAGGTAAGAAGAAAGATCTCGCCCGCGAATTAATGAATTAGAAATATGGTTCCAACACACTTTTGGATATGCGGCGCATATCCAAAAGTGTGTTGGAACCTTTCTTAGAATTGCAGTAGGAATGTGACTGGCCCATCATTGATCAGTGACACCTTCATAAACGCCCCGAATTTTCCTTCCTTAACAGTAAATCCCCGGTTACGAAGTTCACGGTTAAAGAGAGCGTATTTGAGTCTGGCTTCCTGGGGGGCCATGGACTTTTCAAAACTCGGACGGTGTCCACCTGATCCATCCCAGCTCAGAGTAAACTGGCTGACAGAAAGAATTTCACCTTTAACAGCACCGATATCGAGATTCATTTTTCCTTCGGCATCGTCAAAGATCCGAAGTTTGGTGATTTTATCAATGGCCTTATTTAAAGAATCGTCATCGTCGCCTTGCTCGAAACAGACCAGCAGCAGGAGCCCGGAATTTATGCTGCCTATAACTTCGTTCTCAACAGATACTGAAGCTTCCTGCACTCTTTGAACGACTATTTTCATGATTTTCTCGCTGGAACAATCTGAAGTCTCATCGCATCCATGATGGAGTTCTGAACTTCTTTGAGAAGCCTTTCGTAAGTGGTTTTGAAATCTTTGGTGGTCTGGATGATCTCTTTCAAGTCTTTAAGACTTGGCACATGAACGGCCCGAAGCAGTTTAGATATCGGAACATTGTGAGCATGTGAAAGCAGGAACTGAACAAAGAGAATCATCGCTTCTTCTGAGTGAATTCTCACGATCACTTTAGACTGATGGAGAAGCTCGATGGAATAAAGCTTGAGGTCTCCCTCATGGCTCACCTTTACATGAGTTTCTGTCAGGCTTAAGTGGATGTCTGTCGGTACTGTGCCTTCCACAAACTCAATGAAGATGTCTTCATTCTCAGGATAGAGAGGACGGGTTGGTCTGGTGAGAAGCTGGGTCTGAATGATCGGGTTGTTAAAGCTGACCTTCTGCCCTAATCGCACGTCATCGAGTTTCCAGATTAATGTCTGCAGAGTTCTTTCAAAGTTAGAAAGACGTGAAAGAACTTCGCAGGCAAAACGAGGGAAAAGGTTCTTTGTCAGCTGATCAATGTGCTGGAAATTTTTCTCCACCACTCTCGGAGTGGCCTCAAGGAACTGTTCCTCGTCCATTTCAAGAAGTTTGAACGCTGAACGCAGGTGTTCAGGGAGAAGTTCTGTTTCTGTAAGGAATTTCGGTACTAAGAACTTACTCAGGCTTCCCTTGACCAGGTTATGTCCGCCGGTAAAAGTAAGATTCGTAACCTGTTTCCCCACCGGAGTGATGAAATAGTTTCTCAGGATATTAGGATTGAGCCCTGGAATTTTTGGCAGTATCTGGAAGTAGCTGCAAAGGGTTTCACCGTAATCAGAGTGAATGGAACGGAAGGTATCCATCGGATGTAGTTCCAGGTTGGCATTTCCGTTTCTGAAGTCTACCACGAGGAAGTATGAAACGTCCCGCTTAAGCCCTAGGTTAAGACCGTTATCCCGCATGAAGCTCTTATCTTCAGCTTGAAGCGAACGGATCTCAAAGATGGTATCAAGTGGCACACAGTTGGCCAGGAGGTTCTTGAAGTAAGAAGGATGAGTGATGTTTTTAGAATCCTCACTGGTGGAATGAATGAGCATTCCGTTTACCACCGCTTCCTGGAAGAACTCCACTCTGAAAGTATCCGGAAAATCCAGATGGGCCATGGCCGGTACTTCAGTCAGGTGTGAAAGATAGAAGGACCTTAGATGTTCAGTGATCGGCGCAAACTGCTGGAAGTTTTCCAGGTCCGCAGAGATCCTGAAATATGAACAAAGCTGCTTATCGCATTCACCTTTATTCTTCTTTCTGAAGATGTAGAGGTAAGAACCAAGTTCACCTTTCCCTTTAACATTTTCAAGATCTAAAATGGCCTCGGTCTTAAGCTCGCGCAGAACCGGCTCCAGTCTTTCCCTTAATGAAGGGACGAAAAGTTTTTTCGAAGAAAGAACAAAGAGGTAGCCGTTGGACTTCAGGTATTTCACCTGATCCAGGATCTGAGTCATGAGATAGTGCTGGGGATTGTTCTTGGGGAAATGACATAGGTTCAGCACTACTCTGTCATAAGTAGAAGCGTAGAAAGGATTATCTTCAAGCAGGAATCCCTGCTTCATCTGACTGTTCTTTCTGTTCCTGAAATGTCTTCCCATGATCTTGCAGATGTACTCGATTGGCTTTTCACCCTGATAGTCTGCTTTCTGAGAAAGGAAGGTCAGGAACTGAAGTTCATTGCAGATTTTGGCAAATGTCCCTGAGATGAATTCAACACCTTTAAAGTCAGGACAGAGAACTTCGTCCCACCGGAAATTAATGTTGTTTTCCTGAGCGAGCCAGTGGGAGAGTGAAAGAGATTCAAGATAATCGCCGAAATATTTGCAACTGATAACTCTTTCGTCTTCCGGACTTCCCTGCGGAATGCTTTTGCCCTCAACTGTTTCCAGCCACAGAGGGAAATTAATCTGAAGTGAATTCAGAAAAAGCCCCATGGAAAGGTGAGAGAGAGCGTGGGAATAAACTTTGTTCTGATCCTGAGCTACCTGGGTCCGGAAAGAAATGTGTTTGGTAATTTCAGTGATGGCCAGTTCTTTTGATACATTCAGAAGCTCCTTCATGGTACCTCTCATGCCTTCATGAGGGCGATACCAGCTGTAGAGGTTGCTTTCAAGGGCACGGCTCTTTAGTTCCGAGAGGCTTCCTTTCTTGAAAATCTGTGAAAGGAAAGAGGACGGATAAAGGAGGGCCTTGTCACTTAACTCAATTCCGCAGCGATCGAGCAGGGAGGCCACAAAACGCAGTTTCAAAAAGGTGATGGTAGCTACACGATTTGAGTAGATATCAATGAAGTCAGAAAGATTCTGATCTTCGGCCAGTCTTTCAGGATGAATGATGCTCCAGAACTTCCCAAGATCATCCAGCCCTTCAAAGTGAAGGCCTCTGGTTTCAGCATAAGAAAGGAACTCGTTATAAAGACCCATCTTGATGGTTTTGGGAAAATCCTTGCTCTTAAAGAGTTCATTCTTCACATCCATCTCAAGCAGGGTCATCATCCGTTCAAACTTGATGAGATTTTTGGAGAGAAGGGAGTCGCCTTTCCAACCTGGAACAAAGCAGTGAAGAGGAGAAAACTTACCTTCATCTGTTAAAGGAGTTTTGGGAACCCTGGGTTGAGTGAAGGTAGGAAAGCGACCGTGTGGTCGGAACAGAGATGAGAGCTCTTTTTTTGCAGGCAACTGGTTCGTGTCATGAAGCGACTCGATATCCTTATGCAGCCATTGTGAAGCAAAGAAAGTTTTCTTACTCAAGGGGTTAGCCTTTATAATCCTAATAAAGCAAAAGTATTGAAATAATTATTAAAATGGAGAGGAGATTGTTACTTATCCCACCTTTTTTGTCATGAAAAAAACTAGGAAGAAGAGTATTTTCCTAAAGTTTTAATGCAACTAGCCGATCAGTCTGTAGAGAAACTTTTTGACTCAATAAAATCTTTTCAGGAGATTACCTATGGATAAGAGCTTCAACGACGATGAGCTTTCAGACATCATGAAAGAAATTGAAGCGTTAGAGGAAGATTTCACACCTTCCGAAGAAACATCACCGGAACCTGTGATGACTGAATCACCGAAAGTTGAAACAACAATCGAGGAGCCAGTATCAAAAGAAACTGTTGTATCTTTAGATTCCAAGAGGACTGCGCCAAAAGCATCTTCTGAAAATTCCACTTCCATGAGTTTCAAAGTTCAGGGCAATCTTACGCTTGACCTATCCTTTGATATCGGCGGGAAAGTGGTTTCTCTGGCAGTTACTGAAAACGGTCTTTCCATTGAAATGGAAGGTGGTGTGAAGTTCACTGTTCCAGTTGGACAGGATACTGCCATTAAAAAAGCTGCTTAATACATGTCTGTAAAAATTCTTGGTGGGATGTACAGAGGATTTCCTCTGTCGACTCCCCGGGCGGATTCGACCCGTCCCACCTCTATTCTCATCAAAAGAAAACTTTTTGATTGGCGCCAGCATATGGATGATTTCATCTTCGTGGATTTGTGCGCGGGCTCGGGTGCCATGGGTCTTGAGGCCCTTTCCAGAGGAAGCCAGAAAGTCTTTTTAAATGATGTCATGAAAGGAGCTTTCCTCACTCTGAAGGATAATAAAGGTAAGGTTGAAAAGGCCTTTAAAACTGATCCTTCCATGATCAAGGTTACCAACATTGACGCTAAAAATTGGGTGCAGCGGGAACTGAGTTTCGAGCTCCCTGAAACGGAAAACGTCATTCTCTTTTTTGATCCTCCTTATGAAAATCACGAACTGTATTTTGACGTCCTGAAGCTCCTGAAAGAGGCCCATTTTCAGGGAGAAATCTGGCTTGAATCTGATCGTCTGAAAGGACCCCCTAAGGAAAAGCTCACCGGAGCGTTCCATTCAGTTATTAAGACCGTGGAGCAAGGGGATCATTTTGTCGTGGTTGGGAAAGTAGTATAAGATTAAAGCAATAGTGTTGGTCTCCAAAGGAAACTTGTGGAAAAAAAACGCGCGCTCTATACCGGAACTTTTGATCCTTTTACGAATGGACATCTGGACATCGTTCAGAGGGCGATCAAAATTTTTGATGAGATAGTCGTTCTGGTTGCTGTTTCTCCCAATAAAAAACCATTCATGAGTACGGAACAGAGAGTGAATGTCCTGAAAAAACTTTTTGCTCATGAACCAAAGGTGAAAGTAGAAAGCTGGACAGGTCTCATCGTAGAATACGCCAGACAGAACAAAATCGGATCCATCGTGCGGGGGCTGCGTCCCACCGGAGACTTTGAAATTGAATTTCAGATGGCCTCAATGAACAGAAAGATCAATCCTGATTGCGACACAGTTTTTCTCATGACAAGTGAGAAGCTCTATTACATATCCAGTTCTCTTGTTAAAGAGGTGTATCAGCATAATGGTGATATCACTTCTTTCGTTCCACCACTGGTGCATGAAGAGCTAAAGAAAATAAAAGATTAAGGTCAGAACATGCTGCTTAGTTCGAGAGTTAAAGGTATTCACGACAGTATTACGATGAAGCTCAATGAGAAGGCCCTTCAGCTTACGGATGAAGGGAAAGTTATCTACAACTTATCCGGCGGTCAGCTACCCATTAAGCCACCACCGGAGTTCATAGAAAAGGTTCACCACCAGCTGAACTTTCTCAAGAGTTATCAATATTCTCCTTCGGCCGGTTTTCCGGCCCTGAGGAAAAAGCTTCTTCAACATTTTATTTCTTCCAGGAAAATGCCGGAAGAATTGTTTGAAGTGGAGTGGGATGTGATTGTGAGTAACGGCTCCAAGCACACTCTGTACAATGCCCTGGGTGCCATCATTGATCCGGGGGACGAAGTGGTTCTGCTCGCCCCGTACTGGGTTTCTTATCCTGAAATGGTAAAATTCTGGGGAGGAATTCCCACCGTCGTGAAGTCGAACGTTTTTGATGCCTTTGTCCCGGCCATTGAAGATATCCGTAAGGCCATGACTCCCAGAACGAAAGTCATCATCATCAACAGTCCCAATAATCCATCAGGTGTGCATTACTCCGAGTCCTGGATGAGGGAATTTTGCTCATTCATGCATGATTACCCGGATCTCATTGTGATTTCTGATGAAGTTTATGCAGACATTACTTACTTTGATCCAAAGCCCACATACTTCTATCAGCTCGATCATTCGCTCATTCAGAGAACGGTCATAGTCCAGGCCATCTCAAAAACTCTGGCGGCGACAGGTCTCAGACTTGGGTGGGCCATTGCCCCTCAGAATGTTGTTTCTGCAATGGCGAGAATTCAGGGACAAACTACTTCCGGTCCCAACTCTTTGATGCAAAGATCCCTTCTGGATTTTGACTTCCACTTCATTGAAGGGTTTCTCACTCCTGTGAAAAATCATATCCGTCTGAACGCTGCCGCTCTTCGTGAGAAGTTCCGGGAGGCCAATCTGGGCCACTGTTGGTACCAGTCCACTTCCGCTTTCTATTTCATGATTGATTTTTCCCGGACTCCTATGTTCCGCCGCTTTGAATCCGACGGTGATCATTCCTATACCATTACAGATGAACTTCTTGAGAAAGAGGGGATCACTGTTGTGCCTGGAAGTGACTTCGGCATTCCGAACACAGCGAGAATTTCACTGGTTATCGAGGAAGTCCCGTTTCAGGAAGCCCTGACTAAAATAGTCAAATATCTCAATCAGGCCTGATTTGCCCACATTCAGGCTTTTTCCTCTCTCAATTATAATAATTGAGAGGGAGAATTGTGCGCACTTTTTTAATTCTTTTTATTCTGCTCGCCACTTTCAGTTGTGCCAAAAATGATGTTGAGAAATCAGCTGAGGCCATTGATATTGCCCTCACTCATCTTTCAAACAATGATTGTGACGAGGCCCTTGAAGTCCTGCAGGAACTGGGAAATCAACCGGACAATGCGGTTTACCTCCAGGTGCTTTCTTCCGCTCATGCCTGTAAGGCCGATTTTGATGAAGTCAGTTTTATCTCTTCTGACTTATCAACTCTCAACACAACCTCCACGGCCACTATCTTTCTCTCCCTCGCTAAAATGCAGCTGTCCACGGACACAACTGCTGATTCCGTTGCTTACACCAGTATCTTAAGTGGCATAAACGTTTTACTGGGATCAACCACCGGATCTCCCTCGCATACTGACAGGATAACAAAATTCGGAACAAGAAAAGCAGGGGACATGAGTGTCCTTGCCCTGTTTCTCAACATTGTTAATCTCGGAAAATTTCTAAATTACTATGGTGACGCCGGGACAACGGGAGTGAAGGCAAGCGGATCCGGAACGAACATTTGCTTCATTGATTATAATGATCCCCGTGCCAGAACCGTCATCGATGCGGGGACTGCTGGTGCCTGTGTTCCTGGAAGCTACACTCGGGGACATTCTGATCTTGACCAATCAACCAACACTGGAAAGCGCCGGTTGTGTGAAGGCCTCATGCTCTTAACTAACACCATCGATATTCTGGATAACCTTAATTTTTCATCCAGTACTGAGCTGAGTGTGCTCGAAACGATCTCCACTCAGATTAATACGGTTAAAACTGCGGCGGTAGCTGCTGGGTTAGGCACTCTGATTAACATGACTTCTCAGTCCGACTGTGAAACTGCCATGGCCACTCCGGCGAACCTCAATGACATGGAATATCTTTATGCATTGATGTTTGAAAACGGACTGCAATGAAGTGGTTCTTCTTCATACCACTTCTCTTTCTTTTTTCTGAGGCCATGGCCTTTGATTATCCTTATACCATCCGTTCTCCCGAGGGACTTCTCATGGGAGATGCTTTTACGGCAGTCAATGATGATTCCTTCACACTTTTTTATAATCCGGCCTCTCTTGGACGGCATAAAAATGACTTCACTTTGAACCCATTCAATCCTCAGTTTTCAGGCCCCAATATCCTTGATGACAGGGATCGCTTTGAAAATTTCCCCACTGAACCGGTTCCGGCATCAAGACTCCTGATGGATTATCCTGTTCATGCTTCTGCCGGAATTGCTCCGGGGTTTAAACTTTTTAATATCGGTGTTTCCTTTTTTGCTTCAGAAAGCTTTGATGTTCTCCTGAGAAACCGGGCCCACCCTATGCTTGATCTCGATATCCACTCCGATAAAGGTTTGATACTGGGGGTGGGGATCCCAATGGGAACTTCCAGAATCAGTAAAAAAAGTAAATCCGGGTCTCAAACAAGTATAGGTATCGCTGCTAAATATATTGAAAGAACAGGAATCCGAGACACTCTGGCCCTAGCGGGACCGACAGTAGTGGACTCTCTTGGTCAGGATGAGCTAAAGGATCTTCTCAAATCTCTGGGACAAGTCAAAGGCATTGGTTACGGCTTTGATGCAGGGATTGAACACCTGAGTCGGAATGGGAATTCTCAGTTTATTATTGGGCTATCAGCGCTGGATATAACCGGAACGACTTTTAAAGAGCAGGAAACACCGGAAGAGCTTCAGGTTTCTGATATCCGTGACCAGGTCAATCTGGGAATAGCAGCAGGGCAGGACTTCAAACTTTTCCATTATATTCTCTCGGCAGACGTTCGCGGACTCAATGAAGAGATGGACTTTGGTAAACGCCTCCGATTCGGAGTGCAACTGGGAATACCTGGCATCAAGCTTCTTGCCGGGGTGAACAGTGGGTACTATAGCTACGGCGCCACCCTGGATCTGGCCATACTCAAAGTCACCGGTGGTTTTTACGACCTGGAACTGGGGTCAAAATATAAACAGACAAAAAGTAAGCGTTTTATAGTTTACGTGTCCTTATTTGACTTTTCATTCGATGCCTAATTTTCTATCCTAAATTTACGCACACCCCCCTCACGGATTGGAGGACTATTTTGAATAAAACGTTCATCCTGGACACTAACGTCCTTTTACTTGATCCCCTCGCCATCAACAAATTTGGTCCTAACAACAAAGTTTTTATCCCCCTGACAGTTATTGAAGAACTTGATCGGTTTAAAAAAGACCAGAACGAAAATGGACGGAATGCCCGTTATTTTTCCCGTTTGATTGATGGGTTCCGGAGCGAAGGGTCACTCTTCAAAGGTATCACACTTGAGCATGGAGGAACACTCCAGGTCAGCGTTACTAAAGAGTACAAAGGAACGGCCGGTTCCGGACTCAAGCTTGACCTGAATGACAACATCATTCTCGCCTCAGCTCTGAACCTAAAAGAGGCCGGAGAGAATGTCACCCTCATCACAAAAGACATCAACCTCAGAATTAAATCAGATGCGGTCAACATTCACGCTGAAGATTATGAAACGACTGACGTCACTGTTGATGAACTTTACTCTGGCCAGAGAAATGTTCAGTTTGATCTGGAAAGGATCGAAGAATTTGAAAAGGAAAGGTTTCTGAAGCTCGAGCCGGGAGATATTCCGAGCCTCTATCCCAATGAATACCTGGTTCTCGTCGATAAGAACAATCCTTTTAAAAAAGTGCTCGGGCGCTACCATGCTAAGAAAGGGGGAATCGTTCCTCTCATTAAGCCTAAAGAAGGTGTGTGGGGAATTCATCCTAAGAATATCGAGCAGCAATTTGCTCTTGATGCTCTGTTAAACAATGAAATCAATCTTGTCTCACTGGTTGGTAAAGCCGGTACAGGTAAGACTCTTTTGGCGATCGCCGCAGGTCTTGAGTGTGCTATCACCAAGCAGAACTACTCAAGAGTTCTGGTTTCCCGTCCGATCGTTCCCATGGGAAGAGACCTTGGATTCCTTCCGGGAGACATCAATGAGAAGCTCGGTCCCTGGATGCAGCCCATCTTTGATAACATCGACTTTCTTTTCGGAAATCAGCGCGCGAGAAATGAAATGACTACTTGGGACGAGCTCATTAACCAGGGTCTTCTCCATGTTGAACCCCTGACCTATATCCGTGGTCGCTCTCTTCCACAGCAGTACATGATCGTGGATGAGTCCCAGAACCTTACCCCTCATGAAATCAAAACGATTATCACCCGAGCAGGTGAGGGGACGAAGATAGTTCTTACAGGTGACTCGGAACAGATTGATAACCCGTACCTTGATTCCCTGAACAACGGTCTGGTTTACACCATCGATAAATTAAAAGGCGAAGAGATTGTGGCCCACGTGAAACTTCAGGTTGGTGAACGTTCTCCTCTGTCTGAGATTGCCTCTAAATTGTTATGATGAAGAAGACCTATCAGCGTAGATTTTTAAGAGCGCCTTTTAAGGAAGCCGTGATCTACGCTGATGGTGATTATGTTCTGAAGGCAAACGCCGTCAACATTTCTGAAGGGGGGCTCCTGATCGATGAACTCCCGAGCTTTCCTGAAAAGGATGAAGTCCCTCTACTGATTTCTATTCCTCAGCTTCCGTTTCTTAAAAACTTCTCCCTGCTCAAAATGCAGACTTTCTCAAGAGAGCTCTTCAGTAAGCAGGTGATCCGGGTCAAAGCGAAAATGGTTAGAAGAGAGCAGCTTTCTCAGAACCTTGATAACCTCTTTCGTGCTCGGTTTGGGTTAGAGTTTGTAGACATTGCTCCCCAGGAGCAAAAGCAAGTAGAAGAGTTCGTCACCACTTTCGCTTCAAACCTCATTTATCTTCAGACACTCATTGATGCCTTTAACACTGATGAGGAAACAAAAGTGAGAGTAAGAACTCTCGCTAAAATTCTGGGATATGATCAGATCGAAAAGATTGCCCAACTCCGGGCCCAGGTCACCCACGACTATAAAAGTCTTCAGTGGTTATAAAACGACTCTTAGGTTATTGCACTTTTCTGGAACCGGAAGAGTTTGAAACGTATTGCTCACAATCTTCACGGCGCGGCATTCTTTCACTTTATAACTTGATGGCTTGAGGTTTAACCATTTCTCATCTTTCTCTCCATCAGTGCCGTAATCGCAATCAACATAAGTCACGAGGAGAAGTTTTTCGCTCTCTTTATCCTTAACCTGAATTTCGTAGCGCTCATTATAGTAAGACCAGTAGCCGGCAAATTTCGGAGCTGTAAAATGTTGTTTCAAAAGAACCTTTGGCTCAAGTTTTACAGTCTCAGTTTTAACCTGGTTATTGTCTTTAAGGTAGGTAAGTCCTTTTTCGTTTCCGTAGACACAAAGAGCTTCCTTCCCGGTTACTTCCAGGAAAGTCTGAACATCAAGATTCATGATTGATTTAAAAGCTTCTTCCAGAACGTAGCCGGGATTTTTCTTAAAGCCAAAGCCATATGGATCACACGCCACGACAGTGAAGAGTAAAACAAAACTTAAAACTTTCATGGGAAAATATCTCCGGAAATTTTGCACAGGAGGATTATGTGCTTTTTTTGTTAATTTCTATAGGAGAATTGAAAAAATTACCATGGTGAGTAACGAACTTCAGATAAAATTTAGAACAGCTTAAATTGCCATAAAACGTTTCTATTGACTATTATCCGCCCACTTCAAACTCCTGGATGGGAAACATGCAAGTACCTGTGGAATTAAAGATTAAATACTTAAGCCGGCGAATGCAGGACATAGAGCGTTTGAGGATCAGCCTTGAACAAGGTGACTATTCCTTCGCTCAGAAGGTTGGCCATCAGGTGAAGGGGAATGCTGTCACCTTCGATGTTCCCCAAATCGCACTGATTGGATTTCAGATGGAAAAGGCCGCTCAGAAAAAAGATAAGGAAACGGTAAAAATTCTGATCCAGAAAATGGAAAACATCATCCAGTCCGCTCAAATTCATTTCTAAACCCTCTCTAAACTTTGCCCCATCTCCTGTCCCTTGCTGCCCCATTTTTATCACTTCGTTTCAACCGATTCATGTCATTTCAAATGTTTCCTCGCATCTTAAGGCCGGCATTTGCTTTGCTTTAAGGCTTCAAACAATTTCCTTTCAGGAGAATATGGATGAATCAAAAACCAGTGAAAAAGAACAGTCCTCTTTCAAAAGCTCAATCAAACCTTCTGAAAGAATCCCTGAAAAAGCTTCTTGGGTACGGACTTCTTGAGGAGCCGCAAAAAAAACCATCAGAAGTGAAAGCTATGGTCATAAAAGATGCTTTGAATGCCATCGTTCTAAAGAATTAAAAACGACGCACATCTGATCTTAATAGTATCTAAAATTCATGTTCACTGAATGACTTCTTAACTACGGATCGCTATCTTATGGGCCCCTTTACGGCCCCTGAAAGAATGGTGATTATGCCTCACGCTCTAAATACATTACGTGTTTTAATCATCGAAGACCTGGCTTCAGAATGTTCCGCTCTCATTCAGGAGCTGGAGCGCCTGGATAACAAAGTCACGATTCAGGTTACGAGTTCACTGCTAGAAACAAGATCCCAGCTTAAAAAATATCCCTGGGATCTGGTGATCTCCGGATTCAGGATGAAGTCTTTCACAGCACTTGATGCCCTTGAAGTGGTACGGGATCACAACCAGGAACTTCCCTTCATTCTGGTTTCAGAATGCATTGGCGAAGAAATCGTCGCCGATCTGATGAAAGCAGGAGTGGAAGACGTTGTTCTGAAATCAAGGCTCGGAAGGCTTAATCCGGTGGTGAAAAGGGTCCTGCGTGAGCAGGAAAGAAAAGAAAATGAGGCCAAAGCAAAAAGTCTCGCCAACCAGGCCCTGGCCGCCAAAGAGCAGATGCTTGCCATTGTCTCTCACGACATCAAAAATCCTCTGAGTGCTCTTCAGCTTGAGGCCCAGATGTTACTTCGGGCCACAGAGAGGGCAGGCAAGTCACTTTTATCCGAAGAAGTCCGTATCCAGGCCAACCGGATTTTAAAAACCACAGACAGGATGAAGAACTTAATCTCGGACCTTCTGGATAAGAATAAGTCTGAGAGCAGTCTCTCAAACGTCCTGAAGACCAATGTGGACGTTTCACAACTCATTCAGGAAGTTCTGGATTCTCTGCGGCCCCTCGTCCAGGAAAAAGAAATTGTCCTCCATACTTCTGTTCCTGAAGGAACCTTCATTGCCCTTGACCGGAACCGCATGTTCCAGGTCTTTTCAAACTTATTAAACAACGCCTTGAAGTTCACTCCGGAAGGAGGGACGATCCAGATCGCCATGGAAGAAAATGATCACGAACTCATCTTCAGTGTCCAGGACTCCGGGCCGGGAATAAAAGATAAAGAAGTCCATAAAGTCTTTGAAAAATACTGGACAGGAAGATCCAGTCAGAGTGAGGGAACAGGGCTGGGTCTATTCATCTGCAAAACCATCGTTGAGGCCCATGACGGACACATCTTCGTGGACAACGTACCGGGAAGCGGGGCGAGGTTCCGCTTCACCATTCCTAAGATCCTGCCTGATCTCATGAGGGCATCATTTTCATATCTTCAGAGCAGTAAAGACAAGAGAAAGAAAATTTATATCATCGATGATGACGAAGATTTGCGGGAAGTGATCAGCTGGGCCCTGGGAAAAGAAGGGTATTCCATTCATTCTTTCCGCTCACCACAAGAGGCACTGGCCTGTCTCACAAAAGGAAGGCATCTTCCGCAACTCATCGTGGTGGACTATCACATGGATGAAATGAAAGGCAGCGAGTTCGTGCAAAGAAAAGACGAGATCCTCACCGCCCGTGGATGTCCGGTGGTGATGATTTCCGCTTCTCCCAAAGAAGTGGAACTTGAAGTTCCGTCACACCTCTATAAAGAAATCATCACCAAGCCCATCGACCTCGAAGGTCTCGTCGATAACGTGAGAAGATTTCTTCAGTGAGCCTTTCCGGGAGAAATCATAGACCTTAGCATCCAGGCATTCTTTTCATGGACCTGCATTCTTTCCACCATCAGATCAACGGTGACGTCGTCTTCCACCTCATCACAAAGAGAGACGATTTCACGAGCAGTAGTGATTACGGCTTCATTTCCCACGACCAGGTTGTGAATCATCTCTTCCGCATCCGGAATACTGTTTTCCTCTTTGATGGAAGTGACCTTTGTGAAAGCAGAAAAAGATCCGGGTGCAAACTCACCGAGGGCACGGATTCTTTCAGCGATTTCATCCACGGCTTCGGCCATGTCCTTATATTGCTCTTCAAACAAAGTATGCAGTGGCTGAAACATCTTTCCTGTTACGTTCCAGTGATAATTCTGCGTCTTAAGATAAAGGAGATAGGAATCGGCGAGAAGTTTTGAGAGGGCCTTACAAACCTGCTTCCTCTCCTTGGTATCAATTCCGATGTTAATGGTTTGCTCTGTAAATTCGGCTTGAATTTTATTTGGCATTTGATCTCCCCTTTGAAAATAACTCCGGCCCATTCAGAAAAAGCAAGAACGAAGCCATCCTGCCTTAGACAGTAATCATTAAGTTAGAGATGACTTGCTTAATCAATCGGGGATATTTTCCCCGCTTTGCCTGAGTAAAAAATGACAAGTCTGTAAGAAAAGTCTGCTTCCCTTTGGCATAACTTCTGCGTGTGAAAGGTGTGAGTAAACCTCACCAGGAGACAGGTATGCAGAATGAAAATAGAGAAATTCAATCAGGAGGAATTAAACGGAATCCTTCAAGAAATAATACTAACGTTAATCAAGGTCAAAACTATGAAAAAAGTTTTAATCCGGAAACTGATGTGGCTGGCGGCGGAGTACCTGATGCCACTGGCACTCCAGATGTTAAGCAAAGCTCTGGAGAAAAGAGCACAGAAAACAAACAGGCGAGCTCCGGCAGCAACCAGCACCGTGAAGGCCTTAGTGGAACCACTAGCAAAGGTTCGTCGGTTCGCGAAGGCGTGAGTGGAAGCTCTGATCAAGCGGGTGCAGGTGCCAGTTACGGAC
Source organism: Bacteriovoracia bacterium (assembly GCA_046566385.1). GTDB lineage: Bacteria > Bdellovibrionota > Bacteriovoracia > Bacteriovoracales > Bacteriovoracaceae > Peredibacter. The sequence goes on from JBKHWS010000023.1 coordinate 39,218, forward strand.
AACAAAACGAACAGACCGGTACCGACACATCCCAACTCGGAACCGGAGGCCAGGGCCAGCGCCTCATGGGCGAAGACATGAAGAACAGAAATTCAGGAACCGCTCCAGGTGAATCCAACATGGGAAATCTTCAGAATGCCAAACGTGGTGGCCAGAAAGAAGGTCAGTTCGGCCAGGATCAGGATGATTCAAGAAGGGTTTAAAAGTAGGAAGCAGAGGGAGAGAACCTCCCTCTTTTTTAAAGAAGTTTCAAAGTATCAGACGTGAAGCTTTCGATTTTTGTACGGACAGGAATGTCGGTACGAGAAGTGATCTCTTTTAAGATAAGTCTTCCTTTCGAGAAAAATTCCTTTCCATACGTGTCTCCGGAAAATTCCTCCAGGAGCGCGTTTACTTCAATTTCCAGTTGAGAATTCGCCAAAGACTTCAAGTACGTCCCATAAGCTTCTTCACATTTCTTGATTTCTTTGAGTTCCTTGAACTCCCCCAGATTAACAACTTTCATTTATTCCCCTGTAATTGTGAATCTAAACCTCATGTTCGGATTCGTTCCCCTCGTTATTTTCAAAGCAGAGGCCAAATTCTCAGCACTCGTGTTTCGTTTTGTGTGAGGAGCTTTCTATAGGCTGGAACGCGGTTTAAAAAGCTTTGAGACCTGTTATCTTGAGTTTTTGTAAAGATTACTGATGGCGCAGGGGGGAAAACCTGAAGAATTTACCGATCTTACAGCATCTTTCTAAGGTGACATTTTGCGTCTAAACGAAAAAAGGGGGGTCACTTGGACCCCCCTTACTGTCACCGAACTTTGCAGTCAGGTATTAAGCGTTCTTTTTGAACCAAGATTTTGATCCTGTTGGATCCGGCTTCATCGTATCAGCGCCTTTTTTCCAGTTAGCTGGGCAAACTTCACCAGACTTAGCTGTGTACTGGTAAGCTTCAAGAAGACGAAGAGTTTCATCAACGTTACGGCCCACAGAAAGGTTGTTCACTGTAGCGTGCTGAATGACGTTCTGGTCGTCGATAAGGAAAAGACCACGAAGAGCAACTGATTCATTCACAAGAACTTCATAGTCACGAGCGACTTTCTTGTCGATGTCAGCGATGATTGGGAATTTTACTTCTCCAAGACCACCTTCGTTACGAGGCTGTTTTGTCCACGCAAGGTGAGAGAAGAAAGAGTCAACTGAACAAGCGATAAGTTCGCAGTTCATGGCCTTGAATTTCTCAGCAGCGTCTGAATAAGCGATGATTTCAGTTGGACAAACGAAAGTGAAGTCTAAAGGGTAGAAGAAAAGAACCTTCCACTTGCCTTTGTAGTCATCTAGAGAGATTGTCTTGTTTTCGCCGTTAACAAGGGCTTCAGCTTTAAAATACGGGGCTGGATTACCAACTAAACGTGCCATAAGGGACTCCTTAAAGTTGAGGGTTTAAAACCAATTTCGAAATTGAAACATGATTCCAACGAAATTTAGTCTTAAGTGTTAAAATTTTCAAGACTGAGCGTTTCTTTTCCTTGATCTTTGGTTTTCTGTGCCCATCTTTTCTGAAAGGCTTTATAGAGTAAAATTAACCTCAAGAAATATAT
>JBKHWS010000024.1:0-40255 GCA_046566385.1 Bacteriovoracia bacterium
GGAAGGCCTCGCATTTCGACCTTTTTCCGCAGGAAGAAGTGGTAATAGTTTGTTCCACATGGGATCGGTAATAAAAAATCTTTTGCTTGTTTTCATGGTGATATGAAAATACAATTTTCATGATTGGCCAACAGAAAAGACCTAACATGGCCTTACATCAGATTCTTAAACACTCAGACTTTGAAAACACGCCCTAAGTTTGATCTGAAGGTAATTTTTATGCAAAGAGAGATTAAGCAGTTGTCGCTAAAAAAAGATGAAATGCTCATCTTCGAATCGGATACAAACAATAAGAGCCTTTATTTAGTAAAAGAAGGGTCACTTGAAGTGACTAAAATTAAGCCCTCCGGACGGACTCTCTTAGGCCACATTCACGCCGGTGAACTAGTCGGAGAAATGGCCCTTGTTGATGATGCTCCTAGGAGCGCGACAGTCAAGGCCCTCACAGATTGTGTTGTGATTGAAATTCCTAAAGAACAACTTGATAGCATTCTAGCAAAGCAGCCACCTTGGCTCAAACTTCTCTTACAAAATCTCGTGAAGCGATTGAGGAATACGAGTTTAAAAGTAAAGTAACTCACAGCTCAAAGGGAAAGCTGACGTAGATTGCATAGGATTCGGCGTTGATGGGAAGGGCATTTTCGTTTCCAGTACCCTCCAGTGAATCATATTTATGTGAAGTGTAAACCGCGTTTACCATTACCGGTAGGATGGGAATCGAATCTCCAATTCCCAAGCGGTATCCGCTTCCCTTAAAGGTTTGATCAGAGTTGCGCAGTTGATTGAAGAGGAGATAGCTGGCCCAGATTCTCTTCGGTATAAAAGGAATATCGGGTAGGACTAGTCCTGCATATGGGCCTAGCTCAAGCCGTTGATAATCTTTCTCTTCACCCCCATCTTCTGGTTTAAAGTTAAGATTGGACCAGGAAACTTCACCACCTACAGAAAAAGGAAGGTTCTTCCCTGAGGTACCTATCTTCGCTGCCAGAGTTGGACCTGAAAGCTCGCCGCTATTGGAATCATTTTCAAAATTTCCTTTTGAATAACCACCCATTATTTCAAGACCAATCGCAAAGACCGGTGTCGTTAGAAAAAAAAGTAGGATCAGAGGAAGTTTCATTAAGTCCTTGGGAAAGGTAAGTTGACTTTATTCTATAGGATCAATTTTGGAGAAGGAATTCGGCAATCTTTAACCCTTTCAAAGAGAATATTTTTTGAGTTTTTTGCTGATAAAAACAAAAAGGCCTATTACCTGACTTTGTAACCACACTTTTGCGGGCCTTCAGAAAACTTTTATTTAGACGATACGTCTTTCAGGAGCGTACGTGTATTTTTTACTAATTCCGATCACCGTTTTATTTATATCCTGGTCTTCCCAGGCTGAGGAGCTTGAGTTTCGACTCAAGTCACTGAATAAAACTTCAGTTTCTCCATATCAAGCAAGAGAAGTGACGGCCAGTGACGCCGTGAAACTTCTAAGAGAGGCGGTAAAGAAAACAAGGAACATGAGCCCGACAGAAGAAGCGGAATTCTTCTATCAAATGGAAACGGATAATAGACCCTGTATCCATTGTCCTGAGTATCTCGGACTCATCCGGGAAGTGAATCAAATAGTTGAAAAACTACCTGCTAACGGTGAAACAGTTGGAGTTCATAATGAATCAATGATTCAGCTCAACAGGTTGAAGTTTCTTTATTACGAGACGAAAGCTGTAGAAGAGGATGGAGATCCTGATTGTCTTAAGCCCTCAGGTCTTGATCCTTTCCCGCTGGTTGAGTCTCTTGATGGAAGCTTTGAGCTCCTGGCGGAGGAGGCCCTTTCACTTCCCAACGTGAGAAGTTTTCAATACTACCCTGAGAACGATAAAAAACGGATGCACTATTTCTATCGGGGAGAAGGGCCTCATAGTAATGTTATTATTGAAGTGGTTGTCTATCATGATCAGAAAGCGGTGATCAGATATCATCATTATAGGCCAAAAAGTTTCGCCTCCAATAAATTACCTGGAATAGGTGAAGCAGTCGCTCCTGCAGTTAAACCTGAGAAGAAAGAAACATGGTATGAAAATCTGGACGATAATGTGGATTCCAAGCAGGAGATTAAAGTCAGCGAAGACATGGGAATAACGACAGAGAGTCAGGTGAAGCTTAAAGAGCAAAAAACCAAAATTTCTTTGAAAGACTCAACCGGCAAGAACTGGGTTGTCGTGGATGCTGAACATAAGACCGCAAAAGAACTTTCCTTTAATACCATTATTCCTGTTGAATGGAAGCTCAATGAGGAAGGTTTGAAGGTGGGCGGGCATCTCAACTATAAGAGGAATGAAGCGTACTTGAAAGGTGAGGGGAAAGAAGAGAGTAGCGCTGTCTTCGCACTTACCGATCATAACCATGAATATTTTAAAACCTCCGTCGTCTCAAGGGAGAATGCTCAAGATATCATTACTCTTTCCAGCCGATATTCCCTCGGAGACTATGGGAGTGTCAGCGCAGTGGCCGAACGTGATGAGTTCGGCAGAAGAAATGCTAGCATTGGCCATGTCATGGGGGATCCGAAGGATTCTGTTCTTACAACGAGAGTGGGAATGGATTCTCAAAAAAACGCCTTCTTTGAAATTCAGAAAGAGCAGCAATTAAGTAAAACTTCCAGCATGGTCCTGAGTTTTAAAACAACTCAGGATGGTGAGACCTATGTCCTTTATCAATTCAAGGCCCTTCTGAAGTAATTTGTTCTCCAGAAAAATTCAGTCAACTTTTCTTCCTGCCTACCGAAGGGTTTAAATAACTTGTATTGGAGCTTTATGAAAGAGTCATCACTGTTGTTGATAGTGGTCTTATGTGTGAGTTGTTCAACCAGTAAAAAATCAGCTTCTCCTGCCGAAGTCCAGTTGAGTGAGGCAATGAAAAGAGAGTCATCTGCGCCCATGCTTCAGCATCTGGTTATTTCTGAAGATAATCTTATTTCATATTCAAGCAAGGCAAAAACTCCACCTGTCATAAAGCTTTTTGATGAAAAAGTATCCTATCACTACACCAGTATAGATATCGGCTCTCAGGTACCAGTTGAATGTTTTATTTATTCAAGCCAGGTGAACCCTGCCCTTACTTTGAAGTCTTTTTCTGCAAATGCCCTTGCAAATGAACAAATTAAAGGCGGGGTTAAAGAGAGATCCATAACTTTTTTTGGCTCCGGTGCTATTGGAAACTCCCCTTATCTCATCCTGAACACTTCCTATAAAACGGGAGAAGAAAATGTGGGGTATTTAAAGTCCATGATCGGAATAAGGCAACAGGGAGCAGTTGTCTGCCTTCATAATGAAGTGGGGTATAATCAGACTTTCATTCAACGATTTGCGGAAGTCATAACCACGCTCTCATTCAGTCAAATGCCAGAGGTAAAACCTTTATACAGCGACATCATGTTACTGATGATGGAAAACTTTCCTATGGGATTCGTTACAAATCATGTTTTTGAGGGCAAGGATAAAAATAAAACATGGATTTCCAGAAGCAGCCTTCTGTTTCCAAATCCTAAAATGGAAGTCACGACCTATGACAACACAGAGTTTGAAATAACAAATGAAAAAGGGAAGCTCATTCAGGGACGGTATAACCTGGAAAATGACCTGAAAGAATCTCACTCACTGGAGATTAATCAAATCAAAGGGAAAGAATATCACGTTAAGGGGTTTCATAATCACAAGTACATATCTTCAAAGGTCAGCACTGACGGAATTCTTTCGAGGCTTAAGCATACCATGATGGTTCCTCAAAAACTTTTCAAGGAGGGCCTCAGACATTTTTCCATTCCTATCTACACACCTGAAGAAAATGTCTTCGCACCGGTGCAGTTAAGGACTTCAGTCAAAGAGATAAATCCAAACGGGGCGATCGTGCGAATTGAAACAAAAGATGTTATTTCAACTGCAGTGGTAGATAAAGAAGGCATGATCGAAGAGATTTCCGTGCCAGCTGGCCCGTCAAAAATAACCGGGAAGAGAATTTATAAAGAAGGTTCCCTGGACAAAAAGTAAGTTCTACTCTTTGGTGACGATCAACCTTGCGCCTCTCCGATAGGTGAGATAAGTCCAGGCCCATTGGAAGAGTACAAATAACCGATTCTTAAATCCAATCAGATAATAAATGTGCACAAGAAGCCAGCCCATCCAGGCCACAAAACCATGGAACTCGAGGCCTTTGAACATTCCAACTGCTCTTGATCGCCCGATGGTGGCCATCTGACCTTTATCTATATAATGAAATCTTTCGGTCATCTTTTTTCCACTAAGCTTGCGGATGATGTTTCTCGCAACAAATCTTCCTTGCTGCATGGCCACCGGCGCCAGACCTGGAAGTGAACGATTGTCTCCGATGGAAAAATTCGCCTGATCTCCGATAACAAAGATATCAGAATGAAGTAGGATGGATAGATCTGGATTTACAATAACTCTTCCTTGTCGATCAAGAGGAGTGCCCAGGGTTTTATTTAAAGGATTGGCCGCAACTCCCGCTGCCCAAAGGATGGTTGAAGATTCGATAAACTCATTTCCAATTCTGATCCCATTTTCGTTAATTTCAGTTACTTTGGAATTGGTCCAGACTTGAACGCCCAGTTGCTCCAGTTCCCTCATGGCTTCTATTGAGAGTTCCTCTGTCATTGAGGGAAGAATCCTATTGCCGGCTTCGATAAGAATAATCCGTGTATTTTGAGGTTTAATGTTTCTGAAATCTTTTGTAATTGAGTATCGGGTGATCTCACCAAGTGCCCCAGCGAGCTCAACTCCGGTGGGGCCTCCTCCGACAACGACGAAAGTCAGATGAGGTTTTTGTTTTTCAACTAAAATCTCTCTTTCTGCTTCTTCAAAGGCAAGAAAAACTTTTCTTCTGATCTCCGTCGCCTGAGAAATGGTTTTAAGTCCGGGAGCAAAGGGTTCCCATTGTGGTGAATTGAAATAAGTATAAGTAGAGCCACAGGCGAGAATGAGGAAATCAAATTCTATCTTATTCAACTCAGTCCTGAGCCACTTTTCCTCCTTATTGATTTCTTGAACTTCTCCCAGAAGGACATTGACGTTCGGATAACCGGAAAGAATACCGCGTAAAGGATAGGCGATCTCCGCAGGAGAAAGTCCTGCCGTTGCAACCTGATAAAGAAGTGGCTGGAAAAGATGATAGTTTCTCTTATCAATCAGAGTCACTTTTAGATTTTTTCCGCCTAAGACTTTAGCTGCTGAAAGACCGCCAAAACCTCCGCCAATGATAACGACATGAGCTTGTTTCATGGCCCGAATTTACCATATTCACAAGAAGTCCTCAGCAATTATTGGTGTTAATAATTTTTAATTAACGGCGAAAGATATCAGCGTTACCGGCACTCTCTCTGACGACTTCTGGCTCACCGCTGGTGAAGTCAATGATGGTGGTGGGGCCAACAAACTCAAATTCCCCGGGATCAATAATTAAGTCAATAAGGTTACTTAAATGATCTTCAATTAAGGCCGAATAAAGGAAGCTTCCTTCCTCTAACTCAAGCATGTCAGGCGTTATGTGACTGGAGATGACGATGTCACCGTGGGCCTCAAGAATAGAACGACAAAGCTTGTTGGGCGGGAAGTGGATTCCCACCTGATGATCATATTTGGATGCTTTTAAAAACTTAGTAATCTTCTTCTGGGCTTCAAAAATAATAGTGTAAGGTCCGGGAACGACTTTTTTCAGCAGGGAATAGGCCCCATCGCTGATAAAAGCTATTTCCATGGCCTTTCTGAAGTCATGGCAAAGAATAGTAAAGTGCTTGGTGTTCTCTACATGTCGAAGGCGATAGAGCTTGTCCACGCCTTCTTTGTTGTAAGGGTCAGCGACAGCAACCCAATTAGTCTCAGTGGGAAAACAAAGAAGCCCCCCATTTCGTAAAATCTGGGAGGCTTTCTTTAAAACTCTGTCGTCTGGATTATGTTCGACGACGTATTCTATCATATATCTCTACTAAGTCAGAAGTTTCTAGTGACCGGGAGACACACTCATGGTTGTGCCCAGAGATTTCGAGCGTCGCTCGAAGAAGTTTTGCGATTCTTCTCTCTCTGATTCCTCTTTGCAGAGAATGCACATCTCTGAGGTTGGTCTTGCGATTAGTCTTGAATACGTTATTGGTTCTCCGCATTCATCACACATACCATATTGCTCAGTTTCGATTTTACTTAAAGTTTTCATAATCTTCTTGTAGTAAAGACTTTCGCGATTTGAGAAGCGCATGTCGGCAGCGAGAAGAATATTATCGTTAGCGGAATCCACTTCGTCTTTTGCACCAGTGATGGAATTGTTCTCATACTCGTGCTTCTTGAGCTGAAAATTCGTACGAATGCGCTCTGCTTCACTCATAAGTTTATCTTTGAGAGCTACAATCTGCTTTTCAGACAAGTGACTGTTTAGTCGAACTGACATCCTTAGTTCTCCTTGTTACAGGCGGCCCCTTGGCCGGTTACGTGTGTTGTAGGGAAAATTAAAAACCGTATTCTTTTGATTGCCAATAGCTTGAGTGAAGATAAGGCCTTGTATTATCTAACATTTGCTTTCAGGATTGCGAGTTAGTGTAAGACTCTGATAAACATGTCTCACAATAATAGGTAGATGAATGTCCATTTCAAAAGATGAATTTCTAAATGACGTTTTTTTGACACTTAAAGATTACATTCAAACGAGTGCTGAATCTAAAAATGTCATTAAGGTTTTGCATCCAGAAAAACTAAAACAACTTATTCCTTCTATTGCTGATGAGGGAGTGGAGAGTAAAGAATTGCTCGAAGAGTTGAAGACAATCCTCGATTATTCAGTGCAAACCATTCATCCACTTTTCCTGAATCAGCTCTTTGGTGGTTTTGATGAAGCGGCCTGGGTCGGAGAGATTGCCAGCACTCTTCTGAATCCAACTATGGCGACTTTTGAAATAGCGCCTGCTCTTACAGTCATTGAGAAAAGAGTGGTCAATGAACTCCTGGGAATGATGGGGTTTGATAGAGGTGAAGGCATCATGGTGACGGGAGGAAGTAATTCAAATCTTCTTGCCATGCTCTGTGCCCGAACAGAATATAGTCCGAGTATTCGCCAAACTGGATTTGGTCACAACCGCTTCCGAGTCTATGCTTCTGCTGAAGCTCACTACTCATTTGATAAGGCCGCAAACATTACAGGTATAGGAACTCAAAACCTCGTTCTGGTGCCATCCAATGAGCGAGGCGAGATGATTCCCGAAGAACTCGAACGAATCATTTCCGCTGATTTGAAAGAAGGTTATGTTCCTATAATGGTAGGGGCAACTTTCGGAACCACTGTGATGGGAGCTTTTGATCCGGTCATTAAAATTGCCAGGATTTGTGAATCCTACAAGGTTTGGCTTCATGTTGATGCTGCATGGGGAGGAGGGGCCTTATTCTCCAAAACTCATCGTCATTTATTGAATGGAATTCAACTGGCAGACAGTGTGGCCTTTGATGCTCATAAAACAATGGGAACGCCTCTCATAACTTCTTTCTTCCTGACAAAACATTCCGGAATATTGAGGGATGCCAATCGTGGAGGTGGTTCAGAATACCTATTCCATGAATATGATAATTCGGAATGGGATACGGGAACTTATTCACTTCAGTGTGGCAGACGAGCGGATATCCTGAAATTCTGGCTCCTGTGGAGGGCCTATGGGACAGAAGGCCTTATGAAAAGAACGGATCATCTGTTTGATCTGGCAAAATTCGCGGCCGAGGAAGTTGGCCAGAATCCGAGATTCAAGCTGATTCAGGCCAGTTATCTCAATGTCTGCTTTCAAGTGCGTTCCAGGCATGAGCAGGAAAATATCAATTCATTTACCCTAAAAGTGAGAAAGGCCTTAATTAAAGAGGGGAGAGCAATGGTTAACTATGCTCAAAGGCCCGATGGAACCATCTTCTTCAGGCTGGTTTTTCCTAATCACCAGACGCAAAAGTCCCATATCAGTGAGCTTTTAAAAATGATCTTGGAAACTGCGGATCGCCTCGATATAGTATAAAAAATAATTCTTACTACTGAGGCCACATGCAAGTACCCATTCATCCCCTCATCGTCCACTTTCCAATGGTCCTGACTTTCGTCCTTCCTGTTTTAATTCTGGTTTTTGCTTACATGATTAAAACCAATAAAATGACGCCCAAGGGCTGGCTGATCATTATCGGAATGCAGTTAGCAGTTGTTATTTCAGGGTATGTTTCTCTTGAAACCGGTGAGACGGAAGAACACCGTGTTGAAAAAGTGGTTTCAAAAAAATTAATTCATGAACATGAAGAAGCTGCAGAAATTTTTGTTGGTGCCAGTGTTGTCGCACTTGTACTTTCCATTGGAGCTTTCTTTTTGAGAAAAGAACTAGGTTTCAGGGTCCAAATGATCGTGGCCTTAATCACCGTCCTGGCAGCTTATCTTGCTTACCGAACAGGAGTTCTCGGCGGCGAGCTCGTTTATAAACATGGTGCTGCTGAAGCCTATACGCAAGAGGCGGCCCCTCCAGAAGGATTACTGCCTACTCCAGGGCAGGATACTTCTGAATCTCCGTTCCCTGAGAATGAAAATGAGAGCCTGAAAGTTGATGACAGTGATTACGGGAATCCGGATGAAGTGATTGAATCACCAGATGATAATTTTCGTGAGGAGGACTAATATGAAATTCCTAGTTCTTGTATTTCTCTTTTTTTCTTTTACGTCTTACGGCCAAAGACCTCCTTATCGTGAGTTTCCTGTTGCCTGCGACAGGGGCGAGATGATCTCCAATCAGGGGAGAGTGATTTATACTTTTACTTTTTCTCCCCGCTGTAAGGATGCTCTGGAAGAATCAAAGATAACCAATGGTCGCTTCTGTGATCAGGAAAAGCTGGTCCGGCCAAATGGAATAGTTGCTCATGTTTTCAACTTTCGATCAAACTGCCGTGAAGCTTTGGAAGATTTAAGAAGACCCGCAAGAGGTTTATTCTGCGATCGCGGTGACCTGATAAACTATTATCGTGGGCACATTGCTGATATGACCTTTGAATCAAGATGCCGTGATGCCATCCAGGAAGTCATTTCATACAATGGGTTCTTCTGCCGTGAAGGAGTCATGATGAATTATCTTGGAAGACTGCTTAGGGATTACCGGACTAACTCAAGATGCCGTGATGCTCTTCCTGAAATTGGCAGGGAATGGCCTACTTTCTAAAAATAAAATAAACGGCCCCGAAGAGACAGAAAGAAGCATATAGGAAATTTCTATTCAGGGGCTCTTTCATAAAGAAAATGGCGAACAGGGAGAATACCACCATGGTGATAACTTCCTGTAAGACTTTTAACTGCGCCAGAGAATAGTACTGATACCCGATACGGTTGGCCGGAACTTGAAAACAGTACTCTAAAAAGGCCACTCCCCAACTTGCCATAATGGCAATCCATAAAGGTTTACTTGAAAGGGTCTTCAAATGCCCGTACCAGGCGTACGTCATGAAAACGTTGGAGAGGATCAATAACAATATGGTCTTAATCATAACTACTTCAGAAGTTCATTCACAGTCTGATTAAATTCTACTTTCCAGTTTTCGTAGAATTCACCTGTACTGGGACCAGTGAATCCGGCATGAACTTTCACGACCTCATGCTTTTTATTAAGAAAAATGGTTGTCGGGAAAGAGATGAAATTCTTAATCCCAGGTAGTTTCTCCGCTGGTTTATCCTGGGCAGTGGTACCCGCAAGGAGAAGGGGATACGGAACCTTGTACTTCCTTTGTACCTTGAGAAGCTGCTTCTTTGCCAGTGCCGGATCGACGCTTCTCTCAAATGATAGAGCAACGATTTCAATGCCTCTCTTCTTATTTTCATTATACCAAGGAATGAGGTAATTCATTTCATCTAGACAGTTAGGGCACCATGATCCGAAAATGGTGATGATAACAGGTCTTCCTTTGAATCTTTCGTCTTTCAAAGAAACCTTTTTACCTGAAAGATCTGGAAACTCAAATTGAAGAGCTTCTACCTGAGTTTGTTTGTAGGCATCAGGAAGACTGGCATTAGGATCTTTTTTCCCTTCTATGTAAGTCTTGTAGCTTGAAAGAATTTTCGCATCAATCTTATCTTTTTTTACACTCCCCTTAACCAGGTAGTTGTAAACTCCATCAAAGCTTGCAGCTTCAAAATCGTTCCCTGATACATAGCCATGGATATAGCGGTAATCTCCGGTTGGAGTAAGAATGCTGCCGTGGAGATCAGCGCCCTTCTGTTCAAATATGATAATGCCTTTGTATTCATTATCAGGATCTTTCTCTGTCAGAGTCACGGCCCATTTTCCTGTCAGGTCAGCCTCGGGTTTTTTCCTTCTGCCTGGAAATCTTTCACTCACTCCTTGGGTGGCAATCACAGGAGTTTTCACTACAGGGTTCTTATTATGTCTCACCAGAAATCCGTGCATAACTCCTTTCTCGGGAGGATCCATTTCAAGTGTCATTTCATAAGTCTGAAGAGGGATATCAATTCGATCTTCTGATACGCTGATAGTGTTTAAGCTGATCGATTCTTTTCCGTTTTCCAGAGTGCCTGAAATAACTCCACCGTTCTTCTTGAAATGGATGATGAAAGGAATCGTTGCATAGGGGGCCTTTAATTCAAATCTCCACGGCCCGGTGTTTAATCTCTCGGCCTGGGCCAGAAAACTCATTAAAACGCCCATTACAGCGCTCAATATAAAAGATTTTTTCATCATAAGCTTTTACCCCTTCCCTTCATTTGGTAATATCATGGTCCAATTGTGGGATTTTGTCACCTGAGACGGAGGAGAGATGAAGCAGTTCATCATGGGCCAACGCTGGATATCGGAATCGGAGCCAGAGTTAGGTCTTGGAGTTATAGTGGAAGTAGAGGCCAAGACGGTGACTTGTTTTTTTCCGGCAGCGAAAGTTGACCGTAGGTATGGATCACAGACAGCGCCTCTGCGAAGAATAAGGTTTATTGAAGGTGATGAAGTTAAGGCCCAGGATGGGACAAGTTTTATTGTTGAAAGTGTAACGGATAACAATGGAATCGTGACTTATCACGGGGAAGGGAAATCACTTCCGGAATCTCAGCTTGCCGATACTCTTTCTTTCTCTAAACCTGAGGAAAGGCTCTTTGCTGGAAATATTGACTCCAACGAACTTTTTAAGCTTCGCTATGACGTTCTCCTGAACCAAAGGAAGCTTTTTATTTCTCCTGTAAGGGGATTTGTTGGTGCAAAGTTAAGCGTTATTCCTCATCAGATGTATGTGGCCAATGAGGTGACGAGAAGAACGCGGCCAAGAGTTCTTCTCGCCGACGAAGTAGGTCTTGGAAAAACCATTGAGGCCGGACTGATTCTTCACCAGCAGATTTTAACGGGTAAGGTTGAGCGCTGTCTGATTCTCGTTCCCGACTCCCTTGTCTATCAATGGTTCGTGGAAATGCTGAGGAAATTTCAGCTTACTTTTCAGACCATCAATCATGACACAAAACTTGAAAAAGGTGATCGTCCTTTCGAAGATGGCCAGCTTTTCATAGCCTCCCTGAAGTATGTCATGAAGGAAGACTGGTTAATCGACCAGATTCTTGAGTCGGATTGGGACCTCTTGGTCGTAGATGAGGCCCACCAACTGAGGTGGTCTCAGGAAAATTCTTCAGTGGAATATGATTTTGTTGCAGCTCTCGCAAAAGATACCAAGGGAGTTCTCCTTCTTTCCGGTACTCCTGAAATCCTGGGACTGGCAGGACATTATGCCCGCCTCCATCTCCTGGATCCAAACCGTTTTCATGATTTTAACCAGTTCATTGAAGAAACCATGAGCTATAAACCTATTTCTGAGCTGGCCAATAAGCTCATTAAAGGTGCTTCGCTTAACACTGAAGATAAAAAACTTTTAAAGAACAAAGTCGGTGTCGATGTTGAAGATAAGGACAAGGCCCTGCAGATGCTGGTTGACCGTCATGGTACCGGAAGAGTTTACTTCCGGAATACCAGAAAGACCATGGCAACTTATTCCGAGTTTTTTCCCAAGAGAATCCTTCATTCCTATCCCGTCAAGCAGTCGAAAGGAAAAGCTGCAGAGAAGAAAATTTTTGAACAAAAATCCAATTGGCTTGCCAGCTTCGTCGAAGAGCATAAAGAAGATAAGATTCTTCTGATCTGCCACGATAAGGAAGTCGTTATTGATCTTGAAAGAGCTTTAAGAGATAAAACCACAGCTAGAGTGGCCTTCTTTCATTCTGGCATGAACCTCATGAACAGAGATAGACAGGCTGCCTACTTTGCTGAACCAGAGGGTGCAAACATCCTGCTTAGTACTGAAATCGGATCAGAAGGGAGAAACTTTGAATTTGCCAAGCATCTGATCCTGTTTGATCTTCCGAAACTTCCGGACTTACTTGAACAACGTATCGGACGTCTCGATCGAATCGGGCAAAAAAATGATATTCACATTCATGTGCCATATCTTGAAAGTTCTCAGGAAGAACTTCTCATGCGCTGGTACCATGAAGGCTTTAACGCTTTTGAAAGTTCTCCACGGGGAGGCACTGAACTCTATGCAACAGTTCGCCCGGAGCTTATGGAGCTACTACAAAAGGCTGAAGAAGGGGAATATCCCCAAGACCAGTTTTCCCGGTTCCTGAAGAAAACCCAGAAGGTGCATCAGGAAATTGAAAAGAAACTCGAAGAAGGTCAGGATCAGTTGGTTGAGATAAATTCCTTCAATCATGATAAGGCCATGAAGTTTGTTGATGAGCTAAAGACAGTTGATGAGTCCGCCGAGCTTCGTGATTTCATGTTGAACCTTTGGAACCAGCTGGGAGTGGATGCAGAGGACATGAACGATCCTTTTACATTCTTCATCAGGCCGGGAGATAACATGTATCTTCCTCACTTCCCTGGACTGGAAAACGAAGGCATGACCGTAACTTTTAAGAGGGAAAACGCTCTAAAAAGAGAAGATATGACGTTTCTCACCTGGGATCATCCGATGGTCTTAGGGATTATGGATTTTATTTCCTCCAAGGAAATGGGAAATGCCACCATGGCGGCCTGGAAAACTCCTTTCAAAGAACAGTTCCTCTTTGAAGGCTACTTTCTTTTAAATGCCGTTGCCGAGAAAAAGCTCCAACTGGAAAAATGGTTTCCGCCGACTCCCTTGAGGGTGCTTTTGAACGCTCAGATGCAGGATTTTACTCAGAAGCTTCCCAAAAAGTTTATCGATGAGAATGTTGAATCTCTGGATCAGGAAAGGCGGGCGCAAATGAAGGAGCTTCCTAAAGATTTCATTAAAGAATGTATTAAAAAAGGGAAGGAGCTTTGTGTTCAACGGGCCCGCCAGTACAAGGAAAAGTTCAAGGAAGACATGCTGAAACACATGAACAGCGAGATCGAAAGACTTGAGGCCTTGAGAAAGGTAAACCCTACAGTTTCCGAAACAGAAATTCTGATGCTGAAATTCAACAGAGACAATATGATGAAAGCGATGGATAAGGCAGAGCTTTCTCTTGATTCACTACGTATCATTATAAGTTAAAAGGAGAGATAATTATGAACATGATCGAACTCGATGACGATTCCATTTTCGATATCATTGAAAAAGAAGACATGGTCTTCGTGGATTTTTATGCTTCATGGTGCGGTTCATGCCGAATCGCCGCTCCTATGTTCGCAAGAGTAGCGGAACAGGAAGGAGTAAAAATTTTTAAAATAGATGTTGAGAAGAATCCGAAGATCAAGGAGATGATCACCCTGCCTGGACTCCCTTCTGTGGGATGCTTTAAGAAAGGGGAGCCCCAGGATCTCGTCAACGTCACTAAAGAAGAAGCATTTCGCGAATTTGTTCAGAAAATGAAAGGCTGATTATGGATATTAAATCGATTAAAGAACTTGCTCAGAAGTTCTCGGCTGATGAGCTTGCAAAATTTGCAGACGAATTTGAATCTACCGGTATTGCGCCTATACCAACTCAGGAAGATCCGGGTGAGCAGATGAGTGACTATCTCATGGGAGCTGAACTTCGTTCTCTTCTCGATCAGGGCCTCACCATGAATGAAGCCGTTCGTGAATTTTCCAAAAGAGTAAGAGGAGTCCTCACTTGAACATAACTATCAGGCCAGGCCTTCTCTTTGACATTGAAACCATCGCCGACTTTCAGGTGAAAATGGCCTTCGAAACCGAAAATGGTCTGAAGCTAGATCCTGCTACTGTAAACCTTGGTGTCAGTGCAGTCATAGATGATCCTTCCAAGGGAAAGTACTGGATCGCTGAGGCCAATGGCGAAGTGGTGGGGTGTCTTCTCACCGTGCCGGAGTGGAGCGACTGGAGAAACGGAACTGTTCTGTGGATTCATTCCGTCTACGTAAGACCTGAATTCAGAAAACATGGAGTCTTTAAGGCCCTGTATCAGCATGTGAAAGAAACGAATGATCTTCGGGGGATCCGACTTTACGTGGATAAGACCAATCTTAATGCGAAGAAAGTTTATGAGACTCTCGGTATGTCTTGTGAGCATTACGAGTTGTTCGAATGGATGAAATAAACAGTAACTGTCCGACTACAGTGGTGTTACTTCATATATGAAAAGATACTTCTCACGCCTCTATTCATGAATTTATTCTACAAAACTTGATATTCGTTGTGACATTCCGGGAAACAAGTTTCCCGGAATGCTCGTTCGAAAAGTTAACTCGTAGGAATCGCTGACATTTAAGAGAACGAAAAGGCACTCTCAACACCATTGTAGTCGGGCAGTTTAATAATAAAAAAAATCTTTAGATTTGATTAAGGGTATAAAGTAATTTTATAAAGGTGTTCTTCTTTAGTCCGATAAGTTCATCATGAAGTATATCCTTCTTTTCATTTTCATCCTTTCAAATGCCCGTGCCCAGATCGAAGAAGTAGAGGCTCCTGCCCTCAAATACTATGTTTCCTGTCATAAGAAACTTAGTGAAGAAATGAAAAAATATCCTCAGAAATTTGAAGCAGCTTTATGTGATGTCTCTCACATTGAGCAAAACTTTGACTCAATTTTGAAGGTGGTTGAAGAACTGCCTCGAAAAAATCATATGGACTACGTTGCCCGTGAGAAGGATGCATCAAATGAGGCCATACAGGAGTTTCTCGAAAAGTGCATGAAAGAGACATCTGATTTCCATTCTAAAGTAGGAGATCTTGCTCTTGAGGCCTACGATATTTCCTTCCTGGATCGGGAAAATCCTGTCCTTGAAAATGGACGGGGAGGAGAACCTCCTGAGGGGTACAAAGTCAGTAAATACTATGGCCACAATCCGGAAAGCTGTTATCAGACAGGTTTTAAAGGTGCTCTGTTTACATCAGTGGACGGAAAGCATGTTGTTTTTTCCATAACGGGGACGGAAGGCAGCGACACTTATTCCAATGGAAAAAAGCGTGAGACGTACATCTCACAAAAGAGTGCCTTGGGTGGCCTGTTTGGCGGAGGCTCCAAACCAACTGTTGTTAGTGCCAAGGATAAAGACAAGGAAGACTGGTTTCCAGTTACAGGAAGTAAACAATTCTCAACTTCCTGCGCCCGTGAAATGATCCGGGATGCGATTGATATAGCAAAAAAAGAAGGAAAGAAAATAACCTTCACCGGGCACAGTCTCGGTGGTGCCGTTGCACAAGGCATGGCCTATAGAGTTCAGCAGAGTCTTTTGGGGGAAGAAAAAGAATTTCCTCCTGTAGAAGCCGTCACTTTTATGGGGGTCGGTGGAAGAGGACTTGTGAAACCAGTGGATGAAAAAGTTGCTTCATCAGTTGATAGTATTTCCTATGTGAGCTTAGGGGACATTGTTAGTGGATTTGGTGTTCACATGGGGGAAATCCGTGAACTGATCCGGAAAGAGGAATACGAGGCAAAGTTTAAATCAAAAGAGCTAGGTCTTCTCGAAACTCATTCCCTTAAGCTGGATAGTTGTCAGCCTCTCGAAAATTCCCTGCACATTTCTGCCGTCCAACGAAGTCAGCGATGTTCAGCATACTTTCAGGAATTAAATAAGCCTGTAAATCAAGTGCCTGAATAATTGAAGTTTGATTTTGTATTAAAAAACCTGGCTGAGGATGGAACGGTGATAGGGTGATGGGGGATTTGGGAGAAATCTTGAGTTGGTAAATCTCAAAATTCCGGGGAACTTTTTGAACTTTTGTGGAGTTCATCACCCTCAGCTTGGAATCCTATAAAGCATGATTCGTGCCAAATTTAACTCCTTGAAATACCGTACATTTTTAGTCTGAAATGATGCCATTTTGATCCGCTGGAATCTTTTTGCACCCAAGGCGGGAGTCAGAAAGGACCGTCTAAAAAATTGACACCTAATCCATATTTTTCAAATCACCCCCCATTCTTACATGTTCTTTCTATAATCCCTCCATCAAGGGAATTATATGTTCAACTGGATCATTCCTCTGGCCATTGGCCTTACGGGCCTGGCACAAGCAGCGAGCTTTCACTATGAAGGGAGTCCCTTCCTTCGTGAAGTTGCTGAAGAGGCCTTAAATACCTTGCCTGAGAGTTATCTTGATTCAGTTAATAAGAAGATAACGATCAAAGAATCTTCCCTAAAGACAGACAAACTTTTTCTTTCTGAAGACCTTTGCAAGATCGATGAAGGCGTAAAGTTTGGTGTTACAAAACGATATAAGATATCCATCAGTTCGAGATTGGTTGAACTGGCAAAAAGTAATCAGGAGACTTTTAATTGCGGGCATAAATCTTTCCGCAACATGCTTAAGGCTGTTTTGATTCATGAGCTGACCCACGTAAAAGACAATAAAGAAAAGATCAGTCTTGATGCTGATTTTCAAAGAATAGTAGGAGTAAAAAGAGTTCAAAGAAACAGTAAAAGAAAACTGATGAACCAGAATACAGGTGCCTCTCCTGATGCCTATGAATTTCATAATCTGGAAGAGTCACTTGCTGTAAATGTTGAATACCTGGTAATGGATCCGGAGTTTGAATGTCGTAAACCTGCCACTGCCAGATTTCTTTCAAGAAAACTTGGTATTCCACTTTATGGAAAATGCGAGAGAAATTCTAATGTCATTGTACAGTCGGCATTTCTTGAAGATAACTACCAGCTGGCAACATCGATAGATCCAAGGCGTGTCTATCAAATTCACTATTTGTTTGCAGGAAAAGGCCGTGCCCTCATGTCCCGCTGGGGCCACGCCATGTTTCGCCTTGTTATTTGTGCTCCCTTCAGAACGGTTCCAGGACCAGAATGTCTGGAAGATGTCTCTCACCACATAGCTCTTAGTTACCGGGCCTACATGAGTGAGATTGATATCAGCTATGTCAAAGGTGTCTTTGGAGGTTATCCTTCTCAGCTCTTCATCATGAGGTATCTTGAAGTTCAGCAGGAGTATACCAAACATGAATTGAGGGATCTCTTCAGTATTCCTCTTAAAATGACAGAGACACAAAAGAGAGATTTTCTTGATCTTACTCTGGAGCGCTTCTGGACCTATCAGGGAAGGTACTACTTCATTGATAATAACTGTGGAACAGAAACAGCTAAGCACCTTGCTGTTGCTCTTTCTGATGAGGAAAGCAAGCTCATTGGGTCTGTCACTCCTTTGAAGATATATAGAGACATCATCAAAGAAAGTAACAATCTTACAGAAGGTAAGTTCGATGATCTATCACGCCAGGAAATGATAGAGAAAAAACTCCTGGTCGAGAGCATGTACGATCAGCTGAATAAAAGTTACCAGTTCCTTAGGGAATACCTTCCATCCTTTTCCGAGAAGGACATGATGAAATTCCTTGAGAAAACGACCGCTGAAACGCGATTAAGAGAGTACGAGGAGCTGGTGGTAAATTCACGTTCGACCATGGAACCTACGCTGAGAAAACAGATTGCCATGAAGCTAATACATTTTGAAAGATTCCTTGCTGGTAAGTTTCTGATGGAGATTCCGAAGAAGGCCATTCAGAAAATGAATAAATATGAGGAGTTAAAAGCAGAGGTCATGAAGATGGGAGAAACACTGAAGCTCCTGAGTGTTCAACCCTGGGAAGTCGTTGATTCATATTACGGCGTTCCGGTTAAAGATGAATTTGAAGTTCAGTTTCCAGTTTTCCTACAGAAGAGGAATCAGGATGTTAAAGTCAGCCTTGAAGGGCAGATGGAAAATCTTCAAAACATTCTCGGAAAAAAATATTTTACGAATGAGTTATTCCAACTTGAAGAACTGAAGAAGATAAAAAAACTTACTTCGGAATTCATTTTTGAAGTCAATAAAGTTCAATAATCCAAAGGAGGATTTTATGAAAAATTTGTTTATCGTTCTCGCACTTCTTTTCTCTCTAGGTAGCGCATTTGCTCAATCCGGAATTGAAGCAACTTCTGCTACAACTCTTTCTCCGTTCGCAACAGCGACACGTCTTATGGAGTCAGCTACCGTTACTTCACTAGCCCCTTTTGCTTCCACCATCGCTACGGCCCAGGCCCGTGGAGTTGCCGGAAGAGAGCAGTTGAAAGACGAATTGGTTGCACTTAATGATGACATGGTTGCAGGCGTAGTACGGTCTATTGATGACGTAAGACAGCCAACGCTTAAAGAGCTTTTCCTTGAGATCGAAGCTGACGAAGCTCAAATGGAAAACATCAATGCTGTTGTTGCTGAAGGTTCAAAACTTCACAGAATCGCTACAGCAGTGACTGTTGCTCTTCTAGCTGAGTAATCAATTTTTCTTAAATTAAGAAAAAAAAGCCCGAGTTCATACTCGGGCTTTTTTTATTTAAGATAACCTGCAGGGGAAGGAACGGGGAAATTTAGTGGGAGGGCTATATGGGGATTTCGCATAGTGGTTGGCCATGCTCATCCTGGGACATTTCTTGAACTTTTTTATGGAGTTCGTTCCCCCTGCTTGCCCCTATAAGAGCAACCTACATGCCAAGGAGCCACAGCTTCATAACCCCCCAAAACAATATGCTTACCCCTGACGTCAAAACAAAAAGACCCTTAGTCAGTTTGCCCCATACCCCATGTAATAAAGGGGCAAAACTGTCAGAAGTACAATGTTAGATTTTGTAAGTTACCTGATTCCCCAGAGTTAACTGTTTATTATTGATGTAAGGAAATGTAAGACGCGGGTCAAAGATTTCTATTGAAGACTCAAAAAGACCTTTTCACTTCCACTTTGATCCTTAGTTTCAATTGTTGCGGAAGGATTAATAGTAATAGTGTGGCCTTTATCTTTTAGCTCTCTAACAAGCTGGCCTATCTCTATCCTGTCTCCCAGATTCAATTGCAATTCAGTTTTGAGTGACATGGTTTGCTGATCAGGAGGAGGTTGATTCACAACAACAACTGTTCCTGGTGGTAGATTAACCGGAGTAACCGGCTTTAAATTTTTCTTAACTTCCAGAGTAATTTCGTATCGCTTGGGATTTATATACCGACATTTTCCCAGAATCTCATCCTGATCAACTGCAAATTGAAACTCACCAAGTGTCTCAATCTGCATGGTATCTTTACCAGCTTCCTTTGAATCATTCTGATTTGCACCAACTTGATATTGGATTATCCCTGCACTCCGTTTCTGTGAGTTTAAGCTTTTTACTTTTTCAACCTTTAATCTACAAGGTTCGCGCCTGATGTCTGCGCTGGAGAAAGCAATGTTCGCTCCCGGTACTGAAGAGAGAATATATCGCTGGATGAGCTCTCTTCGATGGGGCTCCATTTGAATGATGAGGCAATTGCCATCCTCTGTGACCACATCACTTGGGAGTTGTATGCCTTCAAATTTTCTCACTGCCACTTTTGCAGGGACAGAAAAACAATATTTCTCGGAAGACATATCTTCCGCGTGAAGAAAGAGGGGAAAAAGAAGGAGCAATATCGCCATGAGTTTATTATAATGCAATTTATGTCAAACGATCTCACTTATTTATCGCCGGAAGGGCATACAGTATTTAAAAGTCAGTATCTTAAAAACAGAGGTACTTGTTGTAAGTCAGCGTGTCTCCATTGCCCTTATGGATTCACCCTGAAAAAATCCGGGTTGCAATTCATAAAAGTTGAAGAACAGAATTTCGCACAAGTTGAAGAGATTCTTTCAGTCTCCGGGATTGATTCTGACTGGAAGGCTTTTTACCCTGAGAACATTTTTTTAATTTCAATCAAGGATGTGGTCTGCGGTCTGATGCTGAAGAACCATATTATCGTTAAACAACTTATTTTACTTCCTCATTTTAAAGACCAGGGCCTCTCAAAAGAGCTCGTAGAAAGCTACTTCTTTATTTAATGCCATCTTCTGCTGGCACTTCAAACTCCTGTTATTCCTGACCTATTTGCCTGATTTTAAGGCCTTAGTTTCTATGTAAGCGAAACTAAAAAAAAGACAGTAATGTCCGATACGCTTTAGGGAATAATTGGAGCACATGAAAACTACTTTTTTATTACTGTCTTTATTATCATTACCATTTCTTATACCAAGGGATACCTTTGCCTGGACTGGAGGATCGAACTCAGGAGAAAATTCTGCTGATCAACCTGTCACAGAAAGGACTACGAGTGGAGAGCGGGTTCGCAGAAGAATAGTTCAAACTCAAAACGAAGTGAATGAACAGACTTTACAAAGAATAGCAGTCCTCGCAGCTGAGAGATATCAGAATATAATGGAAGAAACAGCTGCCTTGACTGAAGCAACTGCACAAAATGCGAAAAATCTTGGAGCAAGAGCATATACTGCTGCAACCCCATTAGGAGTCATGGCTCCTAATTTGAGGACACTTCAATCAGTCAGACATGAAAACGAGCAACGTGTACAGGAATTTACTACTAACTCAGGGATAAATTGCCAGGAACAAAATTTTTCTCCAGCACTTCCATGTGAAGAGAATCCCTTACCGAGTATTTTCTTTGGTTATAATTATATAAAATCTCTTCAAACAACTCTTGCAAAAGTCTTCCAGCTACCAAAAGCACCTTTAACCAGAGAAGGTGCATGCAATTGTCTAAAAACAAATCTTAAACCAGCGGCTACTGATGAAGAACTCTCTGAAGCCCAGTCGAAGCTGAAGTCCAAAGTAAGACAAGAACTTAACAAGAAGCTTCTGGATGATTATTCAAAACATATTGAAGACTTTCACTATTTTTATTGGTCCTCTAAAGAGTTCCATGAAAAATTAGGACGCAGAAGAAATCTCAATGGCAGAGATGAGCGCCTTTGTTTTAAAGGAAAATCTTACATTGAGTCATTCAATAACCATCCTAAGTGCCAGGGTGCTAACCTTTCTGACAGTGAAAAAGAAAGAAAGATAAGCTCTGTTTTTGAATCCTTTGGAATGAAATTAAATGGTACTTTGGATCAAAATCTGAATGCAGTTAAATCAGACATCCTTGGACGTGAGAATTTCGATTGTACCCAAAGACAATCCTCCCGCTATTGTCATGATCAGGAAAGATTCGTCTTATCAAGGTCTGCAGGGAGAGTAGGGGATATTATTGTTACCAGTGTTTTAAAGTCCCCTGACTTTAGAGACAAAATTTTGAATGGTGAAGAATATAAAATGCTTTCTCCTGTCGAAGCGATCAATAAGATCTTTAAGAGTGACTTGGATGGTTACAATACCAAGCTATTCGAAATCCTGACTCCTGAAGTTCTGGGAACTGATATCTATAATATGGTTAATAACTCCTTTAATTCTAAAGTTCCTCTGACTGAAGCTCAAACAAAAGAAGTCTTTAAGAAGGTTAATAATCTTGTTTCTACAGCCGTTCTTCATCACCCTGGAATAGACCGGGTTTTGCAAGACAGGAATCTCTTCCAGGAAGTTTCAGATAAAATTGGTGACTCAAATTCTGTCATGGATTACTTCCAGAATGAAGCTGATTTCATGATGGAATATTTTGACAAGAACTGTGAAAAGATCAGAAACAATGTAGCTGAGTCTATTTGTTCCTCTGATGATGAATTGTATAGTGCCGTTGGAGAAAAAGATCTCCTGGACCTCTTAAAATCTACCGGAACTCATGATGACAGGACAACTCAGTTGGTGAGCATTTTAGCCTGTGACAAACCAGAATCTTCTTCTGATCTTTTAAAGAACCTTGTGGTGAATCCACTCTATAACAGAACATCAGATTATTTTCAGGAAAAGTTGATACCACAAGAGGAGAGAAACAGCTCTCAAGCAAGCTTGAACAGGTTAAGAGATAATCCGAAGTATGCGGATTTTGTTGCCGACCTTAATGAGAATTTTGGTGGCTCATTTGTTTCGGCAAGTTCAAGTAGGACTAACTTCTTTGATAACGTAGAAGACTTTGCAAGTACTGCCCCTAAAATTATTGCGGGCGACAGTTCTGCTCCTGCGAGCGATTATTCAGCTGTCTCTGGTTATGGCGCTCCGACAGAGCAGCCATCTGAAGGACAGATGGACCAATTAGGTCCGGTCTATTCAAATAATTCTTCAACTGCGCAGGCTTTCGGGCAAAGTGGGCAAAGTAATTCAACCTCTGATGCCGAAGACAGTAAGACTACAATGAAGAGGGAGCTTAAAGAATTCCTTCGAAGAAAGGGTGAAGCCGGTGAGGAAGCAGAGAAAATGGTGGATAATGCCAGCGATGATATATTGAAAGAATTGACAGCTTTAAGAGAAGAGATGGATAAAAACCAGAAGAAAATTCTGGAGCTCTCATCAGAAAATGAAAAATTAAAACTTCAGTCCCTGCAGAAGCAACTTGTGGACCTGGAAAAAGATCGTGCTGCTCTTGAACCAGGTGATCCGGAAGAAAGACTGGCAAGTTCTTCAAAATCAAAAAGCTATCTTCAGCCTACTCTAAAAAATGTGGGTAGAAATATTGCTCCAGTTACTGGAGACGTGGGTGGAAACTCTGCAGGAAATTCAGCGGGGACTTCCGGTGCAGCTGAAGCTGGACCTGTCAGTGACATGAATAGGGCCCTTGCATCTGCTGCCAGAGGTGGGGGAGGAAGAAGACCCGCCAGTGATTCATCAGACACACCAGTCGTAATCTCGGCAACGTCGGCCAAAAGTGGGGCCATTGAAATCCGCTCTCAGGAAGTGGGTCTCGATCTTCTGAACCATCTTTCGAGCAATGGCACAGATATTCAAACGCTGATCAACCTCAAGACTTCCGGGATCATTTATAAATACAAGGTTATTCAGAATGGGAAGGAAATTGAGAAAGAAGTCTTAATTGAGTACAGTAAGCTCAATGATGATGTGAAAAAGATCATCGATAAGAAAATTGCTGAGAATAAGGATAGGAAGAAAGAAGTTCTTCGATTGGATACTGAAATAAAAGAGCTTCAAAGAGTTTACTCTTACTCAACACTTCAGTTTATTCTGGCTGAACAGATGAAACAAAATAACCCTGGCCGTTAAGGCCAGGGATTTAAAATCAAAGTACTCCCACCAAGCTGAAGATGATAAAGCTTCCAATTAGAATCAAAAAAGATTTACTGATCCACAAATCCTGTTCTGTCACCATTTGTCCTCCGGTTGTGTGTGTATCCTGAAAAAATCGGTAAAGTTATCCTTGCCTGTGACATTCGCCACGAGGAGCTAACTAAACAATTTATGTGCTTTTAAAGAGAATTACCTAATGCAGAAAGTACTTCTCAAAGATATCAATATCCCCATCAACGGCCGATAGGACTTCAATCAGATCCCAGGCCATTTCAGAAGCAAGCTTCTCATCCACTGAATACCTTTGGACCAGTTCCAATTGGATTTTAGCAAAGAGCTCGGTTTCACTCATGGTGGTAAGTGAAGGGTGTAAGTGTGCGTGTGCCGCCATAGACGTCCTCCTTGACGAATACAAAGCTTATTGTGCGTATGTCTTTGTGTATGTTGAAGTAAAAGCTAGTAGGTTCGAATCAGGCCCACCATGAGCCCACGAATCTCACATTCCTTATCTTTGATAATAATGGGCTTCATGGTCTTGTTAGCGGGGTGGAGCTCAATTTGCTTAGCTTTTTTATAGTAACGTTTTAAAGTGGTCTCATTATCTACAACGGCCACTACAATTTGACCATTCTCGGCCTGAGTCTGATGTTTAATGATGGCAACATCTCCGCTCAAAATGCCTTCTTCAATCATGGACTCCCCTTTAACTTTGAGAGCGTAATGTTGTCCACGTCCCAACATATGAACAGGAACGCTGATCATGTCAGAATTTTCTATGGCCTCAATAGGAATTCCAGCCGCAATATTACCGAGAAGAGGAATCTCTTCTGAGTTTTGCTGAACAGTTGAAGGCATCAGCCCTCTTACAGAGTGGGAATCATTATTAAGATAACCACCGTTGGTAAGATATTTAATATAATCTTGAACAGACCCGAGAGATTTGAAACCAAAATGTTGTTGGATTTCTTTTTGAGTGGGGGAGTACCCATTTTCTCTCACATACTCAGTGATGAAATCGAGAACGTCTTTTTGCTTTTTGGTAAGGGCCATACTGTCACTCCGTAATTTTTCCGTAGTAAAATTAGTATAGGCGTACTTTTTCCGTAGTTCAACAAAAAAAATATTATTTTCAGCATTTTTTATGGGGGCACAATGGGGGCGATTTTCTTATCAAAGCGCCTAATATAAGTGCACTTTCTGCAAAGTTCTTCAGTGAGAATTTGCTTCTGAAAACCCTCACGCATGCTCTTTAATCGGGTGGAATTAAGGATAGTCTCAAAGCTCTCCTGCAGGACATTCCCCAAAGGGATTCCGGCCTCTTTGTCCAGGCAACATGGAACAACCGTGCCATCAGCATGAATTCCAATCTGTTGAGACAAAGCATGGCAAAAGCCTCTTCCGCCATTGTCCGGATCACTAAAGGAAGGCCACTTGAATCTCGAGTCAAAATGAAAATAAAGCCTGCCGGTTATATTTTTATTTTTTCGGAAGGAGAGATCAATGTTCTCGTTAACTGGTACCTGAAAGAATTCACAGATGTGATTAATAATATCCTGATTTTCATCTCTCATCTCTTTGGTCCCAAGGAGGTTCCAGAGACGAAAATTGATATAAAGCTCAGGTCTGGAAACAAGTGCTTCTTTGGAGAACATGAGAATATCATAGAGGTAAGGACGTATATCTTGTCCGGGGAAATTATCTTTGTAACTGTGGATAGAGAAGTTAATTTGTCGAAGGGCCTTTGACTTCAGAAAAGTCTCAAAACCATACTTTGAAAGGAATGTTCCATTCGTCGTAAGATGAATGACTGCACCTTCTTCTTCACAAATTTTCAGGATTTCGGGAAACTCAGGATGGGCAAGTGGCTCTCCCATAAGATGGAGGCAGACCTGTTCCGTGAAAGGGAGAACATCTTTAAGAATTTTTCTGAAGTTCTTTGTGGAGAGAATTTTTTTTTCTCTCTCTACTTCCGGGCAGAAAGTACACTGCAGGTTGCAGATATTAGAAATTTCTATATAAGTGCGGAGGAACTTCATGGTAGTTCTGTATCACTTCTGAATGGAGAAGACTATTCCTTCGAGGCAAGTTCTCTCTTTTGCCGTCCCGATTCCGTATCAACTGTTTTAATCAGTTCCGTCATACTCTTGCCGATTGAGGCAAACACCTGGGGAACAGAGATTTCTTTGTTGAGAAGCCAGTGATCAGTTTCGGCCCGGTACTCATATTTAACATGAGTTTCTTCTGGAGTGACTGCAGTGAGAGTAAAGATGGAAGTACTCTTATCAAAAGCTGACTCACGGGAAAATTTGGGTGTAATAAGGTATCCCACTTCCTTGTCATCGAGCATTCTTAACTTGATCACCACAACTTTTTGTTTCTTTTCATCTACACTCTCGGTAACTGTCACCATTTCATAATAGCCAAAGATGCCTCTGTTATACACTTGTCTTCCCAGGAGATAGACATCCTGAAATCTTTTGAAATCTTCCATCGGGCGGATGTTTTCTACCACGAATGTCTCAATTAAATTTTCATTATGGTATTTGCACTCATACTGTCGTGAAGTGAACTTTCTTTTGTTTTTTAGGGAGTTATTACACTTTTCAGTAAAGTTAGTGATTCCTTTCTTTATCAGTTCCAGGGGATACTGAAATCTTGTTTCTGTTGCTGCAATGAAAGTCCTTACAGCATGAGACTTACCTGACTTCAACTGAATGCCGTTTAAATTTTCCTCCCTGTCAAAGACTGAGTTGGAAAATGAAGACGTAGAAAAAAACAATGACAGGATTAAGATAGATTTCAGCATAATCTTCCTTCGGTGATGAAGATTATTTTAAGCTTTTTTAGGATGAATTGATGCCGGGAAAATTGGGCCGCTCTGAACGCGGCCCGTAAGAATTACTTTAGTAAGCGTTCGGGAAACGGCAGTTTAGGCTACGGACGTACTGATTTCCGAGAGCAGAACTCAGAAGTTCTCCTCTATAATTTCTTCCCCATTGAGGACGCTGATCCGGCCAGTAGTCAACTTCGAGTCTGAAGCCAGCAGTATAATATTCCATTTTGTTAAATCCGAAGTTTCTTCTGGTTACGTTATAATCGTGATGTTCTCTGCCTCCGGCCTCTGTAACAGTCATCTCCGCACGTGTGAAATAAGCATTCTCAGGAAAAGCTCGTTCAACTTCAATCCGAATAGTTTTGCTTCCTGTCCATCCATCACATTCAACTTCATTTCTGAAAGCAAAGGAAGAAAGTGAAAGCATCATCAATCCAATAGTAAAAATAAGTTTCATACATCCTCACTCGATAGGTTTATAAGTAATAGAAACTACCTCGTATATTAGTTCGCCTGAAGGGACTTTGACGAGTACTTCATCTCCTTCTTCTTTCCCAAGTAGAGACTTTCCCACTGGCGATTGCCAGCTGATTCGACCCTGAGCAGTGTCAACTTCATCCACACCTACAATGGTAAAACGCTTACTTAAGCCTTCTTCATCCAGGACTTCCACAGTGGCACCGAACTGGACCTTAGTGGCCTTTATATGAGAGGGGTCTACTACCACTGCTGCATCGAGGCGTTGACTTAAAAAGCGAAGACGACGATCTATTTCACGCAGCCTTCTTTTCCCGTAAAGATAATCAGCATTTTCTGACCTGTCTCCATTACTTGCGGCCCACTGAACAAGACGGGTGACTTCAGGTCTTTCAACTTTCAGAAGGTGATTCAACTCATCCAAAAGTTTTTTGTGTCCCTGGGGAGTGATGTAATTATTTTTTTCCATCGCTGCTTTCGATCTCCAGTATTCCTTCACGAATAATATCTTTTAATTCAGGAGAGCAATCTGGAGAGTTCATGTATGTCCGCAAGAGAGCAAATGGGGGTGTGCTGGAGCGATTATGGAGATAGTCATCCAGAGACTCAATGAGAGTATCCAGCTGGGGCTGGGAAATATCTTTTTTTTCAGTCAGACAAGATTGAAGAATAAAACCCATGACAAGAGGAACTTTATTTTCTTCATAATGGATGATTTTTCTTTTCTGGTAAAAATAATAGAGGACTCCGAGAAAAGTGAAGAGCCCAAGTTCAATCAGGAAGTTACCTAGAAAATCATTCATGCGAGAGTCCAAAAAATTTAAGTAAAGGAACGTTTATAAAAAGTGGAGAAGGAAGGATGATCACACACCAAAGGTATATCCTTCTCAGGATTGCCGGACCCTTACTTAAAAACTTCTTATCTACCCATAGTGCCACAGCTTGAATGAGAAAGTAGGCCAGCATTGTTCCGAAATAGCTTTTTTTATAAGTTATCCAATAGGGGAGGTTGACCATGAGTTCGTGAAACAGGCCGGAAAGAAAAAAGACCAGAATCATTCTTTTATAATGTTTTCTTTTGTCCATCCGGTCAGTGACGTCCCTCAACCAGTCTTGTACCCAGACGTTCCACCTTCTTCCCCAAAAGTTACTGAGTGAGATGGCTCCAAGAGGCCTTCTGTGTATTGGAAATGTATTTCTTGAGAAGAAAAGAGTCTGCCCGAACCCTCCGAGAGCTTCAGTAAAAAAATAAAGGGCAGGAGAAAAGATAATGATTTCGTAATGATTGAGTGGTGAAAGGAAATGGCGGGCAAGTGCGATACAAAAAGCTGTCAAAAAAAGAAAGGTGATAAATCTTATGAGAATAAGTGAATCACGTGGAGGATGGTAGTAAAGGCTCCTGACTGAAAGATAAGGAGTCGTGATAAAGGTCTTCGTTTCATCTGGAGCGAGATGACGATGAAACATCAAACTCAACAGTTTCATCCCAGAATAACAAAGAATAAAATTTAAGATAAAGATGACTTGGTAACTCAGGTAATGTCTCCTTCTGAGTTAAACGGTAGGTTTAAGACTATAAAGCGTTAATAACATAAGAAGCAAAGATATTTTTATTCTACCTTTAGCATGAGGCGGCAACTACCGATAAGAAGGGTGGAAGGAGTGGTTATATGTACCATGCCAAAAGTTTAAAGGATCTATTAAAAACTGTGCCTCTTACAGAAGCATTTTATGCTGATCTCGATCCTTTTCACCTGAACTATATTGATATGTGCTTCAAAAAGTCCCTGGATGAGCAAATTGGAATGATGTCGGAAATTGAGTTTTCTAATTACCAAATCTTTCTTAAGTACAAGAGCGAGTACGAGGAAGACTTTTATCCAGAAATTAAAAATCCCAAGAAAGCCTCTTAAACTAATTTTCCCTAACTTCTTGTGTCAGTGCTGAAACTCCAATGTTATTATTTTCCTGCTTAACATATTTCAGGAAAAGTTATGACAACTTCACATTGGATTCGTACTTCCGGACAAAAACCTGCTTCCAGGGCGGATATCGTGATTGCAGGGGGAGGATATGCAGGCCTTGCTACCGCTTTTTGGCTGACCGAAATTAATCCTTCATTAAAAATCTGTATCGTGGACAGAGCAACTTTAGGTGAAGGTGCGAGTGGGAGGAATGCGGGCTTTCTCACCATTGGGAGTGCCGTTTTTTATAAGTCCCTCTCCGAGAAATGGGGACTTGAGAAAGCAACTGATATCCATAAGTTCGCATGCCATTCTGTTCAACTCGTTCAGGATATCCTCCTGAGGTCTTTCCCTGAGATAGAAGCAGTTCCTTCAACTTCCCTTACCCTTTGTCGTAATGAAGAGCAGCTTCAGAGCTGGAAGAAGGACTTTCTTCCGGATTGTTTTGGTTTTCATTGGAGAGAAGAAAACTTTTTCAGAGGAGGATTACAGGGTAAGTTCAAAGGTGGCCTTGAATCACCCCCTGAATTCAAAATTAATCCGATATCTCTGCTCCAGACCTTAAAGAAAGTCCTGCTTTCTAGGAATGTAACTTTTATTGAAAATAATTCTGCCTTTGAAATTTGTCAGAATGGTTTAAAAGTTGAAACTGGCATCCTCGAAACGGATAAAGTCATTCTTGCCATGAACGCTTACTTCCCTCAATTTCATTCAGCATTCCGCCATATGATAACTCCAAGAAGGGCCCAGATGCTGGCCGTTGAGCTTGCTGATAATCTGGAAGCCCCTCATCTCTACTATGATCCTCTTGATAAAGTTTACTGGAGGAAGGCAAAGGATAATGTACTGCTCATTGGAGGAAAAAGGTTACTGGATGAAACCGGAGAAACCGGGGAATTTGAAAAGGTCTCACCAGTCATTCAAAATGGCCTGGAAGAATATTTAAGACAACAGCTAGGTCTTAAATTCAGGATCATCAATCGATGGTCTGGAACTATGGGATTTACTGAACACGAATTGCCATTTATCGGAAAGGTCCAGTCTCCTGTTGAATCTTACGTTATCGGTGGCTTCAGTGGTCATGGTATGGGATTTGGCTTCCATGCCGGAAAAGATATGGCGGAAGTAGTAACTGGCTTAAAAACAAATTCTTTTTTTGATCAGTTCAGAAAAGCAGAAGTGAGGCTATGAGAAAAACCACGTTACTTCTTGCTGCTCTGACAGCGGCCTTCTTTTTCCTGGCCTTCTGGTCTTTTCAGCATTTGAAACTTCCAGATGTTCACAAAACCACATTACGGCTCACTCTTGATGACAAAGTGGAAAGTCTCGATCCTGCACGGGCCTATAGTGATGACTCTCTTGTCGTTTCGGCCCAGGTACTTGAGCCCCTTTATCAGTATCATTATTTGAAAAGGCCTTATGAAATTGAACCTCTGGTGGCCGAAGGAAAACCAGTTATCAGCAATCAAGGGAAGACAGTCAGAGTTAAGATCAGAAAGAATATATTCTTCCACCCCCATCCTGCTTTTAAAGGCAAAGAGCGGGAGTTACTTGCAGAGGATTTCATCACTCAATTTAAACGTCTGGCACTCAAGAGTCTTCGAAGTCCGGGACGAGGAATTTTTACAGGACTTGTGGAAGGATTTGAAGAATATGGAGAAGAGGTGGGTGAGGACTGGAAGGAGATTGCTTCGCGGCCTCTAAAAGGTGTCTCGGCCATTGATTCTCACACACTTGAAATCAGGCTTACCCGGAGTGAGCCTAATATTGTTTATTATCTCGCTTTAAATTTTCTTAGTCCTGTTCCCTGGGAAATTGTGAAATATTCGGGGAATAAACTGGATGATGTTCTCGTCGGAACCGGTCCTTATGTTTTCAGAGGTTTTCACAACTCGGGCTTTGAGATGGAAAAAAACCGAAACTACCGGGAAGCTTTTTATCCAACGGCCGGCGATCGTTACGCAAATGTTCAGAAGCTTCTAGACTCAAGTAAAGAACAGATTCCATTCATTGATAACGTCATCTTTTATGTAGCTGCCGATGAAAAGAAAAGGTGGGAGAAGTTCTTCAATAAAGAAATTGATCTTCTGACCGTTCCTAAAACTTTCATACCCAAGCTCTATAATGAGAAGGGCGAACTCACTGAGAACATCGAAAAAGATGGAATCATCGTTAAGCACTTCCCCAACATGGCAAATCGTTGGCTTGCCTTCAACATGAAAAATCCCCTTGTTGGGAAAAATGAGTTCTTGAGGAGAGCCATTGCTTACTCCATCAATTACGAAAAATACATCAGCCTCCTTTCTCAAAATACAAATCTAAGGGCCAATTCCATCCTCGTTCCCGGGATTGCAGGGTATCTGCCGGCAAAAGAATTTCGCTTTAAATATGATCCTGCTCTTGCCAAAGAGTATCTGAAACTAGCAGGGTTTAAATCTGGGAAATTACCTACGATCATCTATTCAACCAGAGGGAACCAGGCCATAAACCTTCTGGAAGCTGATTTTATCAAAGAGCATCTTGAAGCAATTGGTCTTAAGGTTAAAATTAATGTTCTGACTTTCAGTGAATTCCTGAAAAAAGGAAGAGCAGGAGAACTTATGTTTTTCACAGACAACTGGTTCTTCGATTATCCCGATGGGGAAAACATACTTCAGCTGCTGATCTCCTCAAATTCTCCTGGCATTAATAAAAGTTCATTTTCAAATGCTGAAGTGGACGCTCTCTATATGAAACTGAAAGAAACCATAACTTCAGATGAAAGAGAGAAAATCATCCATCGTATGGAGCAGATTGTATTTGATAACCTACCATGGATACCCATGATGTATGAAAGTTCCTTCGTCATTCAATATCCGGAAATCAAGAATTACAGAAAATCGAACATCATCAGAAATTATGTTAAGTATTTAAAAATTGAGAGATAAATATGTCGCTTTCTACCCTTGCTGCAGATTTAAGAAAATCCATCCATTCTAAGGGACATCTTCCTCCTGAGACCAGAAAGAGAAGACTTGAAAAGCTAAAGAGAACGATTCTGGCCAAAGAGGATTTAATTAATGAAGCCTTAAAAAAGGATCTTGGTAAATCAGCTTTTGAAGCCTACGCAACGGAAGTAGGGTTTATCCTGGAAGAAATTAATTATACTCTGAAGAACCTGGATCACTGGGTGGCCCCAAAGAAAGTAAGAACTCCCCTTACATTGTTTCCTGGTAAAAGTTCTGTCCATCCAGAGCCCTACGGAGTCGTTCTGGTCATTTCTCCATGGAATTATCCTTTTCAGCTTTGTTTTTCTCCTTTTATCGGAGCTTTTGCAGCAGGAAATCGCGTGGTGATTAAACCCTCTGAGTTTGCTCCCCACACTTCCGGCATTATTAAATCCATTGTTGAAGAAGTCTTTGAAGATTCAGAGGCCCTGATAGTTGAAGGAGCTCTGGAAGAAACTCAAATTCTTCTGGGACAAAGATTTGATTATATCTTCTTTACCGGTAGCACGGCCGTTGGAAAGATTATCATGAAAGCCGCCG
This sequence comes from Bacteriovoracia bacterium, assembly GCA_046566385.1. Lineage (GTDB taxonomy): Bacteria > Bdellovibrionota > Bacteriovoracia > Bacteriovoracales > Bacteriovoracaceae > Peredibacter. The sequence goes on from JBKHWS010000024.1 coordinate 32,220, forward strand.
CTGAACATCTGACACCTGTCACTCTGGAGTTAGGAGGAAAGAGTCCTTGCCTCATTGAGGAATCGGCCAACATTGATGTCGCGGCAAAACGCTGTACTTGGGGTAAGTTTCTCAATGCTGGTCAGACTTGCGTGGCACCTGACTACGTATTGGTCCCAAGGAATAAACAAGCTGCTTTCATTGAGCGCATGAATCACCATCTGAAAGCATTTTATGGTGAAAATCCTAAAGCTTCCTCTGACTATCCACGGATTGTGAACCAGAAACATTTCGATCGCATTGAAAACCTCATCAACAAAGAGAAAGTGGCAATTGGGGGCAAGTCTCACAGAGACGAAAACTACATTGAACCGACTGTCATGAAAGAGGTCAGTTGGAGCGATAAAGTCATGGAGGATGAAATTTTCGGTCCCCTTCTTCCGGTCATTCCCTATGACAACATAAATGAGGCCATTGAGCAGATCCTCCTGAGGCCAAAGCCTCTGGCCTTTTATCTCTTCAGTGAAGATGCGAAAAGAAGAAAAGAAATTATCTCCAAGGTGCCCTTCGGCGGTGGGTGTGTAAACGATACCGTGATTCATCTGGCCAATCCTCATCTCCCTTTCGGAGGAGTTGGAACGAGTGGAATCGGTAGTTATCACGGTAAAAAGAGCTTTGACACTTTTACCCACTATAAATCTGTCTTTGAGCAGGGGACGAAGGTGGATATCCCCCTTCGGTATCCTCCTTATGAAGGCAAACTAAGCTGGCTTAAATTCTTTATCCGGTAAATTGTTCGACTTTAACATCTCATTAGAGTGACCAAAAAAAAGCTCCATTGAAGGAGCTTTTTTTGAAGGTAATTATCCTCATTTAACTTCGAACAATTTAAAGTTTAAAACTAGCGTCATACCAAGGTCTCGTCTCAGGCGTACTGGCGATTCCCCGGCCTTCTGTAGGTGTTTTCATGTGTCCATAATGGACGGCCATAAATGTCCAGAACATGAAAGAGAAGCAAAAAGTAAAGAAAGTGGTAACTTTGGACATAACATCTCCTTTTGATCAGTCTTCTTAAGCACTATCGGAATAATGGATTCAGGAGTTGAGGACTTTTAAGGGGGAGTTATATCCTGTTGCCGAGGCTTAAACTCATGGATTATGATGTAAGCACTTAAAAAGTCTTAAAAAAGGCCTTAAAGGTGAAGGTTATCTTTCTCTTGTTACTCCTCTTGATAGGGACTCCTGAAGCATGGTCGCAGTTGCTGAAGGAAAAAATCCTTATTGGTCGAATTGAATGGGTTTCTCTGCCCGAACTGAAAATCAAACACAAGGCCCGTATTGATACCGGTGCCAAGACCACTTCCATGCATGCAGTGAACATCGAAGAAGTTGAATTGCGTGGTGAGCTTTTTGTGAAGTTTCAGACTGTGGATGCAGAGGGGAAGAAAATTGAGGTCGTCAGGAAAGTTGATACCACTCAAAGAGTTTCCAATACCGCAGGCTTTGTTTCCAAGAGGTACGTGGTAAAAGAAAAAATCAAGATGGGGAATTTTGAGAAAGAAGTTCTTATTAACCTGAATGACCGCACGAAAATGGATTACAAGTTTTTAGTGGGAAGAAATCTCCTGCTGGGACGTTTTATTGTAGATGTGGCCCGATCCCACGTTCTGGGTGATTAAAACATGAAAAAATTTGTCATCCTCATTACTTCCATTCTTATCCTGGTTCCCATGGGACTTCTCTTTTATAAGTCGCAAGTCCTGCATCTCTCTCTTATTCCGCAGATGGTTGATGACGTCTGGAACTTCCATCTCACTGTAAGGCCCAAGGGGAACGTTTTTAGCTTTTCCTTTCCTGTACCGAAAACAGGACCAGGACAAAGAATTTCCGATGAAAAAATAAGATCTAAAGACTTTGAGGTCTTCATTGATGCCAACTCTGATTCAAATCTCGTCACCTGGTCATCAAGAAATCCTATAAAAAACCGGGTTACCTATTCTGCCAGGATTGATTTAAAACCCGTCAGCTACAAGAAAATCGCCAAGGATTATACAGAGACCTATCCCAAAGGTTTGAGGAAATATCTAAAAGTCCCTGAGCTGTTACCTGAAGATGTGGAGGCCATCGCCCTTCTGGAATCCGCTATCCTTGAGGGGAGCGAAGATAAGACGTCCCTGATTCGGAAAATTTACTACTATGTTGAAGAAGAAGTTCAGAGGAATACTTCAGTCAAAACCATCCATGAAATGCTCAATACTGGAAAGGGATCTCCGTTAATTAAAGCGAAGCTCTTTAATATAATGGCCAGAAGGAAGAAAGTCCCTTCGAGGATAGTGGTCATGGTCCGTATGCCTGAGCTTAAAGCAAGTGGAGAAGAAACGAAGGTCCGCTTTACTTTTGCCAACGAGGTCTTTCTGGCAAACAAGTGGATTCCGATCGACACCAATCGGGGTTACTTTGCGGAGCGGCCAGATAACTTTCTGGTGATTCACAAAAACTATGAAGAAGTGGAAAAGCTCATTTCTAGAAAAAGAGTGGCCTACTCAATTCAGGCGGAGAGGGCGAGGATCAACCGTTATAATAAGGCGGAGTTCAGAAAAGAGGTCATAAAGTCCGATTCAATCTTTTCTAAAATCAGCTTGTATCGACTGCCTCTTCCTCTGCAAACAATGTTTACCACATTGTTGCTGATACCTCTGGGAACTCTCGTACTTTCTCTGGCAAGAAACATTATTGGGATTCCAACGTTTGGAATCTTCACTCCCATCCTCTTGACACTTTTCTTTAAAGAGACTTCCTTTGGGTTTGGCATGCTCTTTTTCTCTGTGGTTGTTGGGATGGGAATTGTTGAAAAGTACATTCTCGATCGCTTTTACCTGCTGGCCGTGCCGAGACTTTCCATCATCCTGACTCTGATCATTCTGCTGATGATTGGTTACTCATTCTATACCGTAGACATGACTTCCATTTCCCAGAAGCACTTGTCCTTTTTCCCGATCGTGATTGTGGCCCTTATCATTGAGCGACTTTCCATCATGATCACGGAAGAAGGGATGGTTAATACCTTTAAGACCCTGCTCGGAACTCTGGTCATCGTGGTACTGGTTTACTCCCTGTATTTTATTTCTCCACTTGAAATGTTTATATTCACCAATCCGGAATTGCTCTTCACCATCGTGGGTCTTCTGATTCTGGTCGGGAAATATAAGGGCTATCGCCTCTCCGAGTTCATACGCTTCAAGGATCTCGTTAAGCAGAAAAAGAAGATGGAGCCAAAGCCTTATGATCTACCGTGATCTGAAAGAGATGGGCATTCTGGGTATTAACAATAGAGTGGGGCGGTACATCCTCCGTCACAACAAGCGTTCCAATTATCCCTTAGTCGATAACAAAGTTCTTACTGCACAGAGGGCCCTTGCCTGGGGAATTGCGACACCAGAAAACTACATCATTGTTGAAAATTATGGTTCATTGAAGAATCTTCATCATAAACTTCTGAACTATAGCTCCTTTGTCATTAAACCTGCTAAAGGCTCTCAGGGAAATGGAATCATTGTTATAAAGGAAATCATTAAAGAAGAAAAAGATGGTGAAGTTCGAATCCTTTGCCGACGCTCAAATGATAAGCTGATGGAGATTGATGAAGTTAAACATCATATCTCAGGTATCCTCTCCGGGCTTTATTCCCTCGCAGGACAAAGTGACATTGCTATCATTCAGGCAAAGATCGACAAGCATCCTATATTTGATGATTACTCCTATGGAGGAATTCCGGACATTCGCGTGATTGTGTTTGAAGGATTTCCTGTCATGAGTATGGTGAGACTTCCTACGAAGTCTTCAGATGGACGGGCGAATCTCCATCAGGGTGCCATCGGAGCCGGACTTAACCTTTCTAATGGTTGGACTAACAATGCAGTTATCAGAAATCAGGTTATTGATACTCATCCGGATACTGGACATAAACTTTCCGGATTGAAGCTTCCTTTCTGGAAAGAGATTCTTGAGATGGCGGCCCGCTGTTATGACATGGTGGAACTCGGTTACCTTGGAGCAGACATTGTACTTACTCCTGATCATGGGCCCATTCTTCTCGAGCTCAATGCCCGTCCGGGCCTTGGGATTCAGATTGCCAATCTCGCCGGCCTTGTCCCACGTCTGGAAAAAGTCAGGCTGGAAGCTCCTAAAAATCTTATGGCAAAAGAACGGGTTGATTTTTCTATGAGAAATTTCTAGAGATTATCGATCACAGAATAAAAATCCGGCACTGTCTGAGATAAAAGAAGACTTCTTCTCTGGATTTCACTTCCTTCGATCCCTTCCAACATAAATCTTGTTACTGATTTACTTTGCTTAAGAAGGCCCCTTTCACTGATATTTTCGCTTTCAAGAAGTGTGCGGTACTCGTATAGAAACTCTTTAATCTTGGAGAAGGTCATTTCTTTTTCGGGCTTAAAGTAGGCGCGTTTATAATCCTGGGCAATCCATGGGGCCTTTAAGGCCCCTCTTGCAATCATGACTCCGTGGCATCCGGTCTCATTCAACATTCTGTCGATGTCAATCGTGTTCCAGACATCTCCGTTACCGATTATGGGCACCTGAGAAAGTTGAACGGCCCTTTCAATGAAACTCCAGCGGGCAGGAACCTTATACATGTCATCTCGTGTTCTCCCATGAACAGTTATCATCTCAACGCCCTCGTCGTTCAACATACGAATCGAATCTTCAAATCCATTTGTATCGTGATAGCCAATTCTGATTTTAGCGGTGAAGCGGCCGGAGTAATTTTTCCGTATATTTCTGATCATTTCCCGAAGGGAAACAAGGTCAGTTAAAAGAAAGGAGCCTCCGCGGCTTTTACAGACTGTGTTCGATGGGCAACCGATGTTGATATCAAGCCATGGTATCTGGAGATCTTCAATCTGTTTGACCATCTCGAGAGTAAAGGCCCTATGAGATGTGAGAATTTGAAACATTGTTTTATCAACAACCCAGGGAATCTCAATGAGTTCCTTGCCGAAATGGCGGACCAGATGCTTTAAGGGATATTTTCCGGCCGAAGGAACCCGGAGAAAGTCGGTCGCAAGGAAATCCCACTCCGGATAAAGTTTCAGAATAGTTTTTCTGTAGGCTTCATCAGTGATGCCTTCCATGGGTGCAAAAAAGAGAGCTCCGTATGGAACAGCACTGAGCTTTCTCATTTGAACTGGTCCTGTTTCAGACTACCGAACACCAAGAGGCCTGAAAGAAGAAAAATCTTCAGAGTATCAATGCCGATGTAGAGGTTGTGATAAAACTGATGTTCCTGCTGAACATCTGTTATTTCTGCCACTCCTGTTAATCCCATAAGATCTGTTTTTTTCCAGAGCTCAGTCAGAGTGACAAGTTTAGGCGTAAGAAAACTAAAATAGGAAAGAGCGATTACCCAGGCGAAAATGACCATAACCAAAAGGGGGAGACCCTTTTTGGTTTTAACAAAATGAAAAGAAAACAGAGAAACAAGAACAGTGGAAACAATGACTTCAAGTTTATTGAGCTTAGAGAAGACAGCGATACCAAGATCACCGGCCTGGAAGAAGCTATCGATCGTTGCAAATACAGTGGGGACGATGAAAAAATCGACAAGAAGGCTCCAGCCAAGCCACATACTGGTTAACACCAGAAAGATCGGGAAAAGAAAGCAATGGATGTTCATATTGTGTGATGTATCAAACTATGAAAGAAGAGTCACCACTAACTTCCTTGGCCCGCCGTTTTCCCTGAATTCCCCGAGATAAATTCCCTGCCACGTCCCCAGTTTAAGCTTCCCCTGAGCTATTGGAATAGTGACCGAGCTTCCGGTCAGGACGCTTTTAATATGAGCAGGCATATCATCGGGTCCTTCCATGATATGATCGTAATAAGGTTGGTTTTCCGGGGCCAGGTGATCAAAGGCCTTATCCATGTCTGACCGGACACTGGCATCAGCGTTTTCATTAATCGCAAGACCTGCAGATGTATGAAGAATAAAGACATGCATGAGTCCGGTTTCTGGAAGAGGTCCGATATTTTTTAAGACTTCGTCAGTAATCAGGTGAAATCCTTTTCTTTTGGCAGTAAGTGTCACATTAAATTGGCCAGCCATGTTAATCCTCTTTTGATCTATCTAATAATCAGATGTCTTACATTTCCTGTAAAAGGGTATTCATTCTTTCTTCTTTAACATAGAAACGTCTCTCTCGAGGAGTTTCAATTATGAAAATAAAACTGTCATTGGCCCTTATTTGTTTGATCTCAGTAAATAGCTGGGCGGTGAAACTTTCAGACTACCATCCCTACAAGTTTGAAGTCTTGTTTACGAATCCAGTTTGTGAAACCTATGAATACAATCGTGCAGTCACCACTCATTCCGGAAAGACAGAAACGTCGAAGCCTGATGATGTTTATTGCAAACCCTCTGACGAAGAAGCTTCTGTATCACGAAAGAATGCTCCTCAGTACCGGTTAGTTGAATGGATCACTTCTGACAGCACTAAAGAAATAGATGCTGCTTATTTAAGCTTTAGCTCAAAAAACATAGTTCATGCCTTTTGTTCGGCCCTGAGGAAAGGCGTGAAAGTAAATCTCATTCTTGATGGTCATCCTGAAACTGACACAAATAAGGATGCGGAAGGATTGAAGAAGTGTGGAAGTATTACTGTCACTTACCGTGGAAGTACCGGTGGACTTGGTTATGCTCATAATAAAATCCTGATTGTTAATCCAAAAGATGCAAGAGAAACGAAAATCGTATTTTCTTCCGGGAATATGACATCGGGGACCAGCATCAATCATGAAAACTGGAATTTCATCACAACCAGTCCTAAGTCTTATTTTGCCCAGACACACAATTGTGTTATTTCCGCCATGATCGAAGCGGGGGATACAAAAGGAAACTTCAGAAACCATCTGAACAATTGCCGCTCGAGAATTAAAGCTCCAAGAGAATCAGACATCACCGTTTATTTTTCACCGGTAGATGGCAACGAAGCCCTTCGGGAATTAACGGCTGCCGCTAATCATTCAGTCCAGATTGAAGCCATCTCTCACAGATTCAGCGGAGCCATTGCCAAGCTTTTTACCAAACTGGTGGAACAGAAGAAAGACATCAAGCTTATCCTTGATGATGATATTTACTGGTCTTCTGTTTTAAGAAGAGACATTGGTAGAAACACCAGGATTGAGGCCTTTAAGATTTACAATGAACTTATTAACAAAGGTCTCATAACCAGGTTCCTCCAGACGAACCAGAACATTTACCAGCTCCAGCACAACAAGTTCCTCATCTTCACCTTCAATAGAGGGGGAGCCGTTTTCACTGGTGCTGGCAACATGACAACCGCTGCTTTTACTAAAAACTTTGAAAACTTTTACTATATTACTGTTCCAGAAGTGGTCGAAGCTTATAACAAGCAGTACGACCTTTACTTCAATAAAATGGCCACTTCCCCAGAGGACATGCCAAGAGATTACGTACTTCCTTAATTTAAGATGGCCCCTCTTGAGGGGCCTTGTGATTACCAGTCTAAAATGACCTATTAATTACCAGGGGACTTTGTCCTCCCCTGGTCGGATTAAGCAGCAATCTTCTTAACTTTATCAATTTTCACAATCTTAATATGTTTCCCAGCAAAGTAGCAGCTCCATGGCCTATCTAAATAGGTTCTAATCTCAATTCTTTGATTCGCGAGGGAGAACTCAAGCTTCTCTGCGATCATGTGTCGTTCTCCATTTAAACTGATCGTATGATCCTTCCCGACCACTCTAAACTCTTTAATGCAGAAGACGTCATCAAGGTTCCATGACGGATGAATCTGTCGGTATAGTGACTGCATATTTCTTGGAAGTACCATAAACTTTGCATTGTGCGATGGTAGGAAGACATCTTTTAGGTATTGATTGGCCTGATCAATGGATTTAATTTTTGCCATTCTCATCTCTGGTATCAGTCTATCTTGAAGGGTGTTAAAGAGTCTCTCAATCCGACCTTTTGCTTGGGGAGAATGAGCAAACAAAGTGTGGATATCAAGCTCACCCAG
>JBKHWS010000025.1:0-38074 GCA_046566385.1 Bacteriovoracia bacterium
AGAACTTCTCTTGGGAATTCTTTATTTTTAAATCTACATTTTTACATAGATCTTTTGTGGAAGGAAAATATTCCTGAAGGACAGCGATAGTTTTTTTTGTTGGTGATTCATCAAAGGCAAGATTTAAGTATGACAAGAATAACAAAAACCCCAAAGTAGGTGGGATAGATATTAATAGCAAATGTCCAACAATTGATGCTTTCTTAACATTCCCTTTGTTGAAGCTAGAAAGACCAAAACGTAACCTCCTCCATTTTTTTGAAAGTGCATAAAAGATAAGCATAACCACGGATAAAAATAAAAATCCTGCTCCCCAAAAAGGCAGGAGCGTAAAATAAGAGTATTCTTTTAAAGTGGCTTCAGTCAGGGGAATCAATGGTAGAATTGATATCACACCTAGAAAAAATATTATAAAAATGAGAACTTGCCCTTTTCGAGTCTCATCCAGAGCTTCCAAAATTTCTCCTCGAAGAAGATATCCTTCTTGAAAATCAACTTCTCTTCGATCTGTCCTCCTAAGAAAAAAAATAGAAAAAACTATAATCGTACCTATACCAACTAAAGCGTATTTACCAAGCGTAGAATAACTAAAAATTTCCCGTTCGTAAGCTTCGACCAATTTGGATAATTCAAATTCTTTTCCAGTTTGCTGCAATACCTGAAAAAAGATTCTTGAAAGATCCCAACAAATAAATCCAATTATTGAAATTAAAAGAACGAAGTAGCGACTTGCACTATTCACTCCTCCAGCTAACTTATTATAAAGAACTGTAGAGAAGGTTACTGACAGTATTCCTTTGGCAATGGGATTAAGGTCGCTTTTAAGATGTAAAGCCATAAGTGAAGATAAGTATCCCAAGATTATTCCGGCCGTAGCTGCAATTGGACCGCCTATAATTAGTGCTCGCTCATGATCTAATCTTTTATTGGCGTTTTCCTCAAGCTTACTTCTAACTTCTTGGAGTTTTTCTTCCGAAAACGGTTTTGGAACCTCTTCAATAAGAACAGCCTTCTCAGTGGAAGCATTAAGAAATTTTTGATGAGTACGAAGTCTTTCTGATACAAGTGTAATGGTACTTAGAATGGATTCGACTGACTTCTTGCTAGTCAAACGTGGCTTAACATTTAAAATTATCAACGTTTCATTTGCTACTATATAATTGTGAAAACGGGACCCGGAAATTTCTATGCTCTTTTTTTTATCAAAGATGCCCTTTATAACATCCAGTCCTTCCGTCTTAATTAGGAAAGTGACTATGTAGCCTTGTTGAGTTCTTTTAACAGAAAGGTATTGATCATTAAAAACTCCGAATACGGTGTCATCCGCAATTTTAAGGTCTAATTCTCTTCCCAGGGCGACTAGTGTCTTATCAATCCACATTTATTAAGTTTAAAGCAATTCCCCAAATAGGAACTCAAATATTTCAATTTTTAAGAATTCTTAAGGGGTGCCACAAAAGGTATGCGCTACCTTTTCGTTAAGAAAAAGGCAGAGACTTAATTTTTCTTAAGTCCCTGCTGACATGAAATTAGATTTTTTTCGGGAAGAAGTTCATCGGCTGGCTCACTCCAACTTTTCCTCCACCGAGAGGCTCAGGGAAAGTGATACCGCGAAGAACGTTAAGGACGCATCCGCTTACGTCTCTAGGAAGTCGGCTCGAATTTCCCAGACCGGATTTAGTTACGTGACCAGAAGATCCGATTTCGAAATCAAGTTTGATGGTTCCGGTGATTTCGGTTCCGCGTGTTTCAAGTTCTCTTTGATAGCAACTTCTGAACTGAGGAAGGAATTCCATCAGACGTCTTCTGATGACATCCGGATCCATTGAGCCCAGGACAACTGTTTCAGCAGGAATACCAGCGGTGTAGATGGCTCGTTTGGCAGAGAGGCCTTCGGCACCTTTGGATGTTCCAAGGACTCCGGTAGTGGCGCCCACAAGACTTCCCTGGTTCGTGGTCATGTCAGCTGTTTTGATGTTGCCTGATCCGGTGCTTACTCCAGAGGCGGCACCCACGAGAGAGCCACTTGTTCCTGAGGCACCTTTTGTTTGCACACCGGATAGGGAGCCGCCCTTCGCGACGAGAGAGCTGATTGAACTTTTGAAGTCGGCGGACTTATACACTTCAACGTGGCCTTGAGTTTTGAGTGCCACTCTTGATTGAGCGGATGGGCTCTTGGCCGGTTTGGTTTGAGGTGTTTTGGCGGCTGCCGCCTTCGGTGCATGGACTGTATCAGAAGGTTTAGTAACAGGCTGAGTCCCCTGCTTCACCACTTTTTTCACGTCCGCAGTTTTCTTGCCTGGATCAGGTTTCTTCGCCTGCGTTTTCGTTTCCACAACGTCCGGCTGCTTCACTTCTTTTTTGTCGTTGGTTGTTGTTTTTTCCACAGCGACTTTATCAGGAGCTTTTTGAGGGACGTTTTCTTTCTTCGGCGTTTTTTCAACTGCTTTGTTTTTAGAAACTGTCAGCGGTTGTTTATAGAGAATGGTGGCCAGGCGCTCTGGCGCCAGTTCATCTTTAGTCTCATCCTCCGGAATCTCAATGAGGTTCATGCCCACGGTGAAGGTAATGACAGCGAATAGAAAGAGGGCAAGGTACTTTCTGAAGTCCGGATCCCGCTTCAGGATGGGAGCGTGGGCGACTTTGGGAGGGGCCTGGACGTTACGGACGAAAATCTGCAGATGATTTTTCTGAAGACGAAGGAGGTCTTGTCCTTCAAGTTCCACGGAAGTACCAACGTGGCCCGTGTCTTTTTTCTTATCACTTAAGAGGAAGACGCCGAAGCCTGGCAGAGTGTGGACAAGGGCACTTCCGTTATTAACTTCTACAAAAGGAAGCTTTTCATTTTTTCCGAGATAAGGAAACTCCAGGTCGTCGTTGTTGGTGAGGGCACCGGAGATGTAGTAGGTGTGCTTCCCTTCCGGTAGATAGTCGACGCTGTAAACTTGATCATTGAACAGGATGATAACTTCCACTGCTTGCTTCGTTGATTCATATTTGAAGATTGGATAGAGTTCTTCTTTGTCTTCAAAGATATATTCAGAGAATTCTGCTTTAGGATCTGAGGCCAGAGGATAAACGATTGATGGCACCTGTCCTGAAACTGTCGGAGCTGTTTTAGGGAGAGACTTTGGAGCAGAAGGCGGTACTGCCGGAAGAACAGGGGGAGCTTTGACGGAGGCGACACCCTTTGCAGGCTCCAGAGAGTCCAGTACCGGAGGAAGAGATTCTTCCGGAGTATAGACCAGGAACTCAAACTCGATGTCAGCGAGCCGGAAGAAGTCTCCAATGTAGACGTCTTTCACAATGACTTTGTCATCGTTGACATAGGTTCCGTTGGTGGAGTTCATGTCGTAGATGACAGCACGGTCATCAAAGATTTCCATAACGGCGTGTACGGCGGAGATGGAATCGCTGTTGATGACAAGATCACAACTTTCCGTTCTACCGAGTAGGATTCTTCCTTTACCGAAAACACCGCCTTTGACTTTATGGTCAGTGCTTGTCGGCCGAAGCTCGAACATCCGCGTCTCTTTATTTTTTTGTAATTCCACAGCTATCCCCTAACGTATGCCGTTGATGGCTTTTTTCATTTCTTTGTTAAAATTCTGTCTCTCAGGAAGTTTGTTTTTAAATTCTTTTCGAAGACGTGGTGAGATGGAGATATCTCCGGGTGAACCGGCCTCCCCTTCCACTCCGATTTCGTCGAAGTCAAACTTCTCATATTTTTTATACTCATATCGTACGTTGCCTTTATTCTGACCAAAAGCGGTCAGAGTAAGTAAAAGGGTAACAACGAAGATTAAAACTTTCATTAGTTGGCTCCTAGATGCCCTTCAACGACTCCGTAATACCTTCTTAAATTTTCAGAAGAAGGTTTAGAGACCATGTTGAAGACTTGCCTTGCATCGTTATTTCTTCCGGCATTTTTTAATGTCCAGGCGAGATTGAGTCCGATCTCCGCCCTTTTCCACTCTGTTTGTGGAATTTTGTTGTAGTAAGCGAGGGCCCTCTGGTAATCGGCTTCCAGAAAGTATGACGAGGCTACAGCGTTGAGAATATCCACATCACCCGGAGCTTCTCTCAGGAGGCTTTCGAAAACGGGTAGTGCCGAGTCTGAAAGACCATAGGTGAGATAGAGTTTGGCCAGGTTGTACCTCGGAGTTTTGGAGAACTTCCCTATTTTGTTGGCCCGCTCAAAGGCCACAAGTGCCTTCTGATCCTGACCCTGACGAGCGTACATCACGCCGATGTTGTTCAGAGCGGGGACGTAATTGGGCGAGACTTCCAGTGCTTTGTTATAAAAGAGGAGCGCTTTTCTGTATGAACCCGAGTTAAGGTGACAGTTGGCGACCTGGTTCCAGTAGGTCGCTACTTTCTGGTAGCGATCAAAACTTTTCGCCGCAACGGCGAAGGCCTGGTCGAAGTTTCCTCTTGAACAGAGAAGGGAAATTTCGAGTAACGGATCCCCTGCCGTGTTTATTTGAGAAAGTTCACTTTCCGAGTAACGATCCAGAGTTTCATCCTGCAGTGCCGGGCTTAAGGATTTTGCGTTCCCCTGGTAAAAATCGGAGATCTCCCGGTTACTGAGGGGTTTATCCTTCTTAAAGGATTCATTGGTAATGGTATCCGGAACGTTCTTTGCCTTCTTTTCAGGTGCGCTGGAGCAGCCGATCAGGAAAAGGGCCAGGAGTATAAATTTCATCGGCGGCCTCCTCTATCCATGAGGACTGCATCTTTTTCCGTGAAGAACCTTCTGGATTTTTGCAGATCAGGATAAAGAACATCATAGTTAGAGTAAGAGAGGATTTTATTTTTCGAGATGAGTTTTCTGATTTCACCTCTTTGCTTTTTAGCGTTCATGAGGATTGGCCCATGGACTTCCGCCATGGCCTTTTTAAAACTCGCCACGTACTCAGGCGCTTTACCTTCAGGTGTGAAATTCTTGAGCTCATTCCCGAATGATTCATAAGCGTCGATGACATATTTGTAGGCTTCAACGATTCCTTTACCAGATCCGATTTTCTGAATGTTGTTAACTTCGTTGGTCATCTGATCGAGAAGCTGGAGCTTGGATTTAACTGCATTGTTAAAAGTGGCTTCGGGGAACGCAAGAGTGATCTGATCGAGTCGGGCCTTTTTGTCCTGAACCGCCGCAAGCATCCTATCAGCAATGAGATCCAAGGCTTCCACTGGTATATCCAGTTTCTGAGTTTTTGACTGTTGATAAAAGCGATTCTGCTTATCCACAATGGCCCGGGCACCTTTAGCGTCACCGATTGATTGAAGCTGAACCCGCAAATCTTCATAAGGTCTGATGAGCTCCGGATAGTTCCTGGAATTTCTTTCAAGTTCTCCCAGGATCTTCTCATAACTCTCCCAGCGTTTTGCTTTGGCGAGATCTTTTAGAACCTCAAAGCTGACTTCCGAGACAGTGGTATCAGGTATCGAGCAGGATTTACCAAAGTCTTTTATCTCAAGAGCTTTATCCAAATCATTGTTTGCCAGGGCAATGAAGACAGCGTTTTTGTAGGCCACAACTTTATTTGAAGAATTCTGCCTGCAGAGTTTAGCGAGCATCCTGTAGGAAAGATCAGAGGACTGGGCGAACTGCTGCCTTAAGAACATACCGGCAGCAATACTTAAGAAGGAGTCGGCAAACTTGGTGACATCCTTTACATCCATGTCTTTCAGGGCCGTTACTGACCACTGGTAACTCTGGTTAGTGTCTCCAAGATCATAGTAGAGCGCTGCAAGGTTATAAGAGGCATTGATTTTTGCCTTCGGTGTACTTTCAGGAGACTCATAGATCTGGTGGTAACCTCGAAGCGCAATCCCCTTATCCCCTTTCTCAAGAGATTGCTGAACGCCTTCGATCTGAATCTTCGTCATGAGACTTCTGAGAGCATCAGCATATTTCCTGGAGACTTTGAATTCTCCTTCATTGATCCGGTTCACATAGGACTTAACCTGATTGTAGTCTTTCTTTTTACGATAGTTTTCCATGACCTTCGCAAGCATTCCTTCCTGGGTTTTGTAGTCCTTAGGAAAGCTGGCAGCGAAATCAGTGAGTGTCTTTTCAGCGCCTGAGATATCACCGGCATCGAACTGAGCATTAAAGAGCTTAACGAAAATTGAAGAAGCTCTCTCTGATCTTGAATCAACGGAGATATATCTGGAGTAGACCGGAATGTAGTACTTATCAGCGAACTTTCGCGATAAAGACTTCTGGCCAAGGGAAGAGAGCATCCCCTCTAGACTTTGCCCCAGGATTTTCTTATCGTTCTGGGCCTTGGCGCTGTCAAAAGCGGAGACATAAATCCGCAGGGCCTTTCCGAATGAACCCACAGCATAGGCCGTCTCTCCCTGATAAAAAATCTTTTCCGCTTTTTCATTCGGATTCAACTGGGCTGCGAGGCCAAAATAAGCGATGGCCTGATTGGCCTTCTTTCTTCTGGTCTTTGGAACACTCTTATAGATGTCAGAGGTTGAGGCCTTCTGCAGTTCCGCGGCCTGTTTACTCACCTGGAAATTGAGGCGGTCAAACTGATGCTTCGGTAAAGGTGATTTCAAGTGAAGGGCCACCAATTCATTTGCCACTGCCAGATGTTCTTTTTCTTTATTGTACTTTTCAAAGAGCACCAGTTCGCTCAGAAGAATTTCGACTCTCTTCTCCTGGTTTTTCTCCATTCGCTTCACCTTACTCAGAAGCTTTTCGGCCTGCTTGAAGCGGCCCTGAGAAACGAGGGCGTTAGCAATTCTTATAAACTGCTCGGTGTAATTCATGCTGAGACTGTCGTAGAAACTTATGGCCTCATTAATCCTGTTGGCATCAACAAAGAAAATGCCGATATCTCTTTCTACCTGAGAGCGCATGTCCACATACTTTCCGCCGCTCTTTTTGTGAACTTCCCGCATAAGAGAGATGGCCTTGTTGTAGTTTCTTACCCGGTAATAAGACCAGGCCAGGTTGAAGGCATCTTTGGTCCACCACTTCTCGTCACTTCTGGAAATGGTTGCTTCATAAAGGGGAATCGCTTCCCGGTATTTTCTTTCGTTATAGTAATAGTCTGCGAGAGCGAGTTTCGATTTGATGGCGACTTTTGGATCCCGGGATTTACCAGCTGCCAGCGAGAAATATTTCTGCGCAATCTTATCCTTGCCGAGTTCTTTGTAGTTATAAGCAAGGATGTAGTAGACATCACCAATGTTGGAGTAACGAGGGAAACGCTTAACCACTGCACGAGCAGCTTTGTTGGCGGCACCAAAAAAACTCGTCGAGCGTTTAAAGTAGTCATTCTTATTGACCCTGACTCTTTCATTCACCGGAATCGCCAGATATTGTTCATTTTCAAGTTCGCGGTAAAGCCGTGCCTTTTCCAGGTTCAGTTCGGCCATCCGGAAAAGCGTATCGGGTGACTTGTAGTTTTGCTGCTTGGCCAGCCTCGACACTTCAGCAAGTTCCTCATCTACGATCGAGAGAATCTTCTGACGACGCTGATCAATAGTCAGCCGTGCTGCCAGCACGGATTGAGTGATTAATAACAGGACAAAGAAAAACTTTAACATTCAGACCTCAAAGCAAATACATAGTCTCCAAGTTCATCTGCCCAGAATTCACCATTGAAAGTCCAGAAATATTGTTTGTCATTTCTTTCAATGTACTTCACGTCTCCACGTTTTCTTCCTTCCACAAGATCAGTTTCATAAAGCTTTTCTTTTCTCTGGGCGAGAACTTCCAGCTTGATGTAACTCATTCCCTGGAAAGCAGAATAAAGTTCAGCATATTTAGAGACCATGCCGGCGCGCACATAGGCACCGAGAGTGTTTCGATATTCTCCAAGAAGCGTTCTGACATTCTTAATAAGGTTGGCGTTCATGCTGGTACGGGATTTCTTCCGGAGCTCATTATATTCAGTAATGGCCGAGCTCAGGGCGCTTTTCATTTCCAGATAAGCAGGATCTTTCCTCACCGATTTCAGGATATTATCCACCACAGGAAGTGGGGATGGTTTGTTATCCTCATGGTCGGCCATAAGACCGTAGAAATAGCGATAGTCCTTACCCCGGCTAAGCAGGAAATTTCTGAGATCACGGGATGGTTTCAGAAGTTCGTTATAGAATCCATCAGCGGTTTTTCTGGCGTCGTCATAGAGGCACATCTTGAGATAAGTAAGGGCCTTCAGAACTTCAACTTCTGGATTGAAGATGAAATCAAAGACAGGTGCTTTATATGAAACCAGCTTTCCCAGTGTCCGATTGTAGTTTTTAAGATAGTAACTGGTCCAGGCTTCCTCAAACAGAATTTCCGGCCAGACAAAGGAGTCTTTCTCGATATCGAGATAAGTCAGTTCAGCCTTCTTGAAATCATTCTGAGCAAATTGCACGCGTCCGATACCGGCAACACAATAGTCTTTATTCGTTTCAAGCTGGTTCTTCTGGGTCTCAGACTTCACTTTACCCATCATCCTTTCAGAAATCCGGATACAGTCCTTAAACTGGGACTCAGCTTCAGAATAATTTTTAAGGTGAGAAAGAATCGTTCCCTTCAGGTGAGTGACAAATGGATATGCAGGATGGTCAGCAGAGATTCCACTCAGCTCCTGAAGAGCTTCTCTGTGCTTTCTATTCTTGAAAAGTTTCTTGGCCAGGATATAACGGATATTTCCTGACCTTGATCTTTCAAGGACTGAGGCCGGCAGTGATTCGAAAGGCTTAACTCCTGTGTGATACAGCATGGTATCGAGGGCCTTTTCCATTTCAATGTCGAGAGACTTATTGTTTTTAACAATGTAGTCCTTCATCCACGGCACAGTGGAAAAATAATAACCATCATTCACAAGATCTATAATGGTCCTGCGGTAACCGTTCAGAGAAACCGTTCCACGCCCATAGCTCTTGTCCGCTGATTCATAAGATGACCAGGCAGATGGCAGGATCAAAAATGAGAGCACTAATATTTTTGAGAACATCCTTGTTCTCCTTTTTCTTTAAAATGCGTAGTTAAGACCCAGACCTAAGTCATAATTGCTATAAAGCTTTGATGACTTGGAAGTTGGTCCCGTCGTTCCGGTTCTTTTCACTTTATCGGCCTGGTAAGTCTGGCCCGTCATATCCAGTCTGATACTCCAGTTTTCATTGATGTAAACCCTGATCCCTGTGTTCCAGATGGCACCGATATTATCTTCACTTGTTAACTCATTCTGATTGGTAGCAGCGGTATCAAATTTATTTCTGTTATCTTCAGTTTTGATACTTCCCACTCCAAGTCCGAACATCCAGTCATAGTAGAAGATTTGATTGAAAGTATTGATCTTGGAATAGAACGGCGCCCACATAATCATGGCACCCATGTAGCTATCAATCTGGCGATAGAAAGGAACAGTCCCCTGCTCTCTCACACCTTTGGCGGTATCATTTTCTGAGTTAGAATTTTTTCCATAGATGAATTCAATTCCCCAGTCTTCTTTAAAGAAGTAACCACCTCTCAAAGTTCCGCCGTAAGCGTCGATAAATTCCTGGCTTAAATTATACGCAAGTGTTCCACCCACATAAAAATTTTCAACTTTCCGGAATTTCCGATTTTGAAGAACGTAAATTTCTTTATCCTTATCGAGCCAGGAGAAATTGTAGAGAGATTGTTCAGCTGCGAACACAAAAGTGCTCGTGATGAGCGCCATCAGAATCAATAACATCTTTTTCATTTTCACTTCACTTGTTAGAACAATTGTCTTAAAAAAATTCTAACATGCTGTGAAATAGGTGCAAGTTCTTGGATTAACGAGGGCAAATGCTACCATAGGAACACTGACTGCAATGATCAGGATTTGTTTTCCAGGGTTCATTCTGCGAGCGCCAGAGAGGGTAAAGATCCTCCACCACTTTCTCATAGCTGGTGCTTTGCTGGAGGTTCTTTTTCTCATCCACAAAACACAGGACCAGCTCGATCTCCTCGGATTTCTTAATAGATCCAAGTTGATAGAGAGCATAGGCATAGGCCGATAATTGTAACCAATAGTGATTAAGCTTTTCCTGAGTAATCCGGCCGGTTTTAAAATCCCATACCTGAGCTTTTTGATTCTGCTTCGGTAACAGGACCAGATCCGGAATACCGGAAATCATGAAATTAAAAAGTTCGAATTTGATCTGTTTTTCCGGTACCAGCTCAAAGTCCTCTTTAAGCCCCTTCAGAAGGTCCAGTGCCCACTCTACCGGTTCCTGCAAATTGGTTCCAAAAATGGATCTGGGAACAATAAAGTTTCTTACTATACCTTCTGCAATCTGGGCATGAATGTGGGTCCCTCTCTCCGAGGATGATCGAAATACAGTGGCGAGTTCTTCTCCCTCTTCCTCAACGAAAGTAGATTCCTGTTTTTCAGGTTCAGTTATTTTAAGAATGTTGGAAAAGTAAAATTTACGAGGGCAATCCATGAGAGAGTTAAGCCTGGTTACACTCAGCTCCGCCGCAATCATAAGCTCAGTACTGCCCTCACCTTTACTAAAAATCCCCACAGGATCATGGAAGAACAAAGGCAGTTGAGGAAGGGTCTGGGCATTTAAAAGATCTTTTGAGTTAAAATCAGAAAGTTTAATCTCCTGAACTTTCTCCCCGGAAAGTCCCTGATTCAACCAGGACCTGAGACCCAGAATCCAGCTGTTCCTGGGAATACTGAATGTCTTTTCGGGGATCAGAAAATCAACCCACACCAGCTTTTTCTTGGCACGGGTACAGGCGACGTAGAAGAGTCTTTTCGCCTCGGAGTAATTTTTGTATCTCGCCAGTTCACTTTCATAAACATAGAGAGGTGACTTCTGCTTTTCTCTCTGGGAGACGTCCAGATACCATTGGAAGCTTCCCGGCAGATCTCCAAAAAGAGAACCATCATTCTGTTCTCTTCCATTGGTGTAGATTCCTGCAAGATAGACGGAATCAAACTCAAGCCCTTTCGAAGCGTGCGCAGACATGATCTGAACCATGTGAGAGTGTTCACCAGAGCGTAGTTCCAGACTGAGGCGATCATTATCTCCTTTCAGGAGTTGATTCATAATGAGTTCAGGATCCTGATGATACAGATCACAGATCGTGTCGATCGTATCAAAGTTAATATCCGAGTTCTCATTGGTAATGTGTAACTTGTGAATGAACTTTCTGAAGGCAGGGACCAGGCCCCAGTACTTTATGCTCTGATCGAACTCAGTGAGGTCGCCTTCGTTCACATCGCGATCAAGGCCCAGGATATTAAAGTAACTCTTCAGGAGAAACAAGGGATAGCGGCTCTTGGTTTCTTCATTTGTATCGAACTGCCGTCGCAGGAGGGCAATGAATATTCCGAGGATAGGATCATCAAGAAGGTCGATTTTAAATTGAGCGGTAAATCCAATTTTTCTTTCCATGAGAGCACGGATTAACTCTCCACTCGGACGAAGCTTGCTGTAAAGAACAGTGCAGACATGAGAAGTCGTCTCTCTTTCTTTCTTGATGGCGTCTGCTATGACGATGGCCTCCAGACGATTTATTTCTTCATTATTAAATTTTTCTTCCGACTCCGGATCACGTTCAAGCTGTGAGGAATATATTTCAATTGCTCCTGCTTCCTTACCCTTCCCTTCTTCCGGAACATTCTGATCTTCAGGATTTACAGAAAAAGGATCATGCCCCTCGAAGTTATAACCTAACGGCAGGATGGATTGGAAAAGAGAGTTGTTAAACTCTATGATCTCAGGAAGGGAGCGGTAATTGTTTGCAAGACTCCGTACAGTAGGAACGAGATGAGCACAGTCCTGGAAAACGGACAGCTCACCACCGCGGAAACCATAGATGGCCTGCTTGGCGTCCCCTACGCAAAAGAGCTTGTGGTAGTTTTCTCCAATGAGACTTTGAATAATACGAAATTGAATATCGGAAGTATCCTGAAACTCATCAACAATGAAATAGTTAAAATTTTTCTGGATGCGCTCACGGTCGGAAGAATTTTCAAGGCCCAGTGAGACAAAGTATTCGATATCTCCGAAAGTCATCCCCTGATTGGGATCAAGTCTTTCTTCGATGAAGTTAAAAAGCTCAAGACACAGGTTCATCCAGGGAAGAACCTTAGTTTCAAAATGCGCCTTATAATCAGCAATGACCGGGTTCCAGACCTTGATCCAGTCACGAAGAGCGGCAAGGCCTTCCTTGGCGGCCTCATGACCTGCGAGTTTTTTTCTATTATCGAGTCGGGAGATAGATTCAAAAAGAGTGGCGTAAATATTAAACTTATCCACACTATCAACAACCGGAAGACCTGTTGCCTGAAAAGACGCGACAACTTTTTCAAAAGCTGTAAGCTTACTTTCCTCCTCAGGTTCAAGAGCGTGGATATGGGCCAGAGCATCCTCAAGTTCATTCAGCACGAAGGACTGGCCAAGGATCTTATCAATTTTTTCAGGACGTATTTCTTCCAAGTTGAATTTCTTCCAGGCAAGCCTTAATCCCGGATCACTGAAGACGTGGGTAAAAGCAGATAGCAGGGCCCGCTTTTCCCGGATCACAATATCCAGGATATCCTGGTGAGTGTTGTGAGCTCTTTCTTCAAACCACTCTTCAACGAGTTCACTTACCTGATCCGTTCTTTCAGTATCAAAGATAACTTTAGCTTCGGTGGAAAGATGAGGAAAATAACCAAGAGTGATGAGCTTTCTGCAAAATCCATCAATTGTTGTCACCATTAACATCGGAAGACATTCATTGGCAGTGATCCAGTAGCTTTGATCCGGATGCGCGACCCCGGCCCTCTCTTCAAATTTCTCGGTAAGGCGAATACTCATTTCTCCTGCTGCCTTCTTAGTGAAGGTCATCATGACTACCTGGGAGAATTGCAGACGAATGAACTCTTCGAAGCTGGAGTGCTTTCCGATCTTGAACTCTTCTATCCATTTCTCTGTCAGATAAAGAATGTGATGAACAAGAACAAAGGTTTTCCCTGAGCCTGCTCCGGCCCGGAGGAGCACTCCTCCCCGGTGTTCTATAGCGAGCAATTGTTCAGGGTTAGGTGACCGGGACATTTACCATCTCACTTTTTACACAAAACTTATTCAGCTCACAGAAAGTGCAGGTAGCGTTCTTCCTGGGTCTCGCCGCAAATTCTTTTTCTGAAGCTATGGCCAGAGAGAGCGCTGTCATTTTTTCCCTCGCTTCCCGGAGCTTATCACCGAATTCTTCCTTAAACCTCTGGGCCTTGCAGACACCTTTAAGGGCCTTCACTAAATCTTCATCCACGGTGATAAGGTTTGATTTGGAAGCGTCATCGAGGACCACATAGCCCAGGACCAGGGTCTTCTTTTCAAAATCTTTTACCAGGGATTCAGATGCATGAGCGTAGGCCCATAACTGGATGGCATCTATGTTCACAATTTCCTTACTGGAGGAAGCTGAAGCCTCGGTTGATTTAAAGTCCAGGAGGAAGAGGTATTTCTCTCCCATTCCCATACAGTCAATCCGGCCATTAATAGCGAAAGGCTCAGTAAGCCGGAAAGATTCTTCAATTTTCCAATCAATCTTTTCGCCGGATACTTTTTCCACTTCCCGGATAAACTGAATGCCGTTTAAGGCCCGGTGATTAAAAATCAATTCACGCTGAAGATAAACCTCGGGAGGAAGATGGAGGTTCTTTTCAGAAATATAAACCTGCATGACTTTTTTAGTGAGAGACTTTAACTCCTCATCGGGGAGGTTTTCCTTAAAAAACTTCTCGATGATTTCATGAATGATTGTACCGGAGGTCATGGGATCGAAATCTTTCTCGAGTAGGATATTCGGAAAGACCTTGTCTACGTAGTTAAAGTAGAACTTCCTGGGGCAGTCTATGAAGGTCTGCAATTTACTGGCCGAAAAGGTGCCCTCAAAATTTTTCTTTTGCAGACTCTGGAAATGATCAGTTACAGCTCTCTGAGCGAGGGCCTCTTTCTTCTCGATCCGGGTGAGTTCTATTCCGGTAAAAAGGCGCTTCCATACAAGGCTATGTTTTAAAGTCCCCTCATTCATGAAGAGCAGAACATTGCCCTGGCTGAACAGGTCCCTGAACTCCCATTGCTTAAACAAAAGCTCCAGCTCATTCCTTTTCAAAGGCCCAAGGCTTGCCAGCGCCTTCTGAATGCTTTCTGTGTAGTTCTGACCCAGACCCTGAATGTCTTCAAACCTCTCATCTATGCACAATAGAATGCGCCGCTTGCGATCAAGGTTTTCAAGTGAAGACATATCTTTCAGGTCGATCGTCATCTCTCCCTGTGAAACAGGAACAAAACTGGTTCTAGGCTGATTAAGGTTCACCACTTCCGATAGCAGTTTCAGGAAGAAGGAATCAAAGGGAATGACTTCATCGGTAAGTTCAGAGATGGAAGTCAAGGCCTCCAGAAAGAGTTGCCAGGCCCGGAATAGCTTCATGGACGAGGCATTCTTCATCCCTGCCATCACAAACTGCGACAGGGAGAGGTGATCACCGGTGAACTTCTTGAGTTCATCAGTGACAATTTTGATTTCGGAGGAAAGGATCTCCTGAGGGATCTTAAATCGCACTTCCTGGGATGGAACAAAATCCAGGTGAGAAGGAGCCAGTTTTGAAACACCAAGAATGACCTGATCCCCCTTCTCGAGATAGGTTTTTAAGTGCATGGAAATTTCACGGGAGTTAATCACAACCCATGAAGCTTTCGGCTCCTGTTGAAACTCAGGAAGACATGTTTCAACTGTCTGGTGATCCTTCACCCAACTGATCCAGTCACTTTTCTTCAATTTATCTTTTAGTCCCAACGGAAAAGGAATGATGACCTGATAACGAATAGCAAGGGCCTTCAGAAGATCCACCTGCTGCCCATTCAGATGTTGAAATCCCCAGAAAATGAAAGTCTTCTGCAGGTCTTCCTTCTCCTCACTGGAGCGGAGTTTTTCACCGATCTGCTGGTAAGCCCCATGTTCATCAAGATAACCCGTCACCTCCAGCAACTGCCAGAAAAGAGAAACAGCTTTTTTGATGATCTCAGGCTGCTCGTCCATAACACTCGAGAGCGCATCCTGATTTAATGTGAAGCTTCGAAGATCTGAAAAAAGATTATAGGCCTGAGTGAACTGCTCATAACCAAGTTCCGGCAAGTACTTATTTTTGAGGATTCCGAAAATAAGGAGAAGTTCAGACTTGCGTTTAACCTCAGGCATTTCCCCGGAGGGCCAAAGAAGTTCCACCAGACCGGAAGTGAATTTTGCGATTGTAATGACATCGTTGGATGCACCTGCAAGCCGGGTCCGAAGACCATCTGCCTTGGCAGGACTCGGGGTCACGAAGACTTTCTCTCCCTGAAGGGTTTCCATTTCAGTCAAAAACTGCTCTTTTTGAGAGAAATAAACAATCTGCATCATAGTGCTCTGATTCTACCTTTCTTGAGGATGAAAGATTAACAAAAAACAGCGAATGCGCTATAAATTATGGATCAAGGAGAAGCTCATGCTCGCTGCGAGCCGATTATATAGTTTTTTAGATCATAAAAATGGATTCAATATCCATTTCTTAGAAGGACAGAAGCTCATTCACGACTTAGTTCTTCTGCACCCGATGCAAGGCTCGGGATTTGCGTACTTCCGGGACACTTTCCTGGGACTTCTTCCAATCATCTTTTTCCTCAAGCCGGGTGAATCACTGGGACTTTATATTGATTCGGAAGATCCTTATTTCCGACTCAAAATAGAAACTAATAGTGCCGGCCATACCAGAACGCTTTTATTACCTGAAGAATTTAATGTCTTCCCGATGAGGATCACCGGAAAAGTCAGAGTCACTAAGATTTTCCAGAATAACTCTCACCCCTACACTTCGGTTCTTGAACTTAATCAGGTTGAAACTCGCGAGGTTATCAACCGCATTTTCGCTGAATCCTATCAGACAAATTCTGAAGTTATTGTGGGAGAAGTAAGTGATCAATCCATCATGGTCACCAAGCTTCCGCCTTCAAACGTCAATTCCAGCTTCGATGACACTCCTTCAAGACAGGAGTTCATCAAAAAGCATAAACGCTTCTTCCATGAAGTGTTTGAGATGGCACCGGATGATATTGAAAAGATCGTGAAACTTTTTGAGGATCATGGTTTTACTTACATGGGGAGCAGGCAGATTGATTTCTTCTGCCCATGTACAAGAGACAGAATGATCATGAACCTCAAGGGTCTTTACACCAACGACATAGACCACTTATTCGAAGGCAAGACTACGATCGACATCAAGTGCGACTATTGCCGTAAAGTGTATGATATCTCACGGGAAGAACTTATTTGAATGGATTGATGATTTTCAGCTCAAGGCCTTGTTGCTTAGGTCCCGAAAGAATTCTTTCAAAGACATCTGCGTCCTCGTACATTCCACAAAAGTTTTCTGCCCGGGCCCCACTGGCAAGAACCATATTGGTAAGTTTGGTTCTTTTGACAGCGGCGTTTTTGTTTTCTTTTTCAAACTCATACCAAGGTTTTCCCTGGTCGGGCATGTCCACAAACTTTGATTCTCCTGATGTAAGAATGACCATGTAGTCATTGGAAGCCGTTAGCCTAAGAGCTTCTCCGTATGCTCTTTCCAGGTCCACAAGAATTTCTTTTGCTCTTCCAAAATCTTTTTTAGTAAGGGCCCGGAGATATGAAAAGTCTCTCACTATCAGGAGATGCTTCGGCGATACCTTCTTATAGCTTTCATAAATGGAGCGGAAATTCTCAAAAATGGTCGAGCTGCAATCATTGGCCCCGCAGGTTCTGTCGTAAAAAAGCTGGTTTTGCACGAGAGGGATTTTTTCCGAGTAATGAAAAGTACTCGCCCCTGCTGCCGGTGTTGTACGGAGGTAGTAGTAAATATTACTTAAGAAGTTGAGACCATTCTCCCCGCACTGATTGAAGTGCAAAAGATCCTGAGCAGCAGTCGCCCCGGTTTCTATGATGGCCGTCGTGTAGTTGTTTCCGTGGAGATAGCTCCAGATAGGACGAAGAGTGGCATCCTCACAAGTTCCCTTGATATTCTTCTTACCCGTTATTTGTGAGAGGAAAGTAAGCTCAGCAGGGCTCCGTAGCTGATAAAGGTTATAGTTCCAGGTCTGGCCCACGCAAATATTATTCTCAAAAGAAGTTATTTTCTCTCCTGACTGCTGAAACCGAAGCATGGCGATCTGTTCTTCTTCAAGGCCCGCCACCTGGAACCAGATGATTTTCGTAGGGAGAAGTCCGAACTGATGCTTTCGAAGATTTAAACTTGTGACCTGAGCACAGCCGACGAGGAACAAAAGGACAATCAACTTCATGAAGGAACTCCTGAATCATGACCCGTAAATCCTTCAACCAGGGCGGAAACTCCGTAACTTTGTTGAAAGATGAAAAAGTAAAACAGGGCCGGAAATAAAAATAGCTCTCCAACAATATAAAGCCAGAATTGGTTAAAGAGAGTGCAAATCCAGAAAAGTGAAAGAAAGAAGGCCATCTTAAGAAGCATTCTCTTCTGATAGCGGGATTTTCCTACTGAAACAGTAAGGAATAACACACTGGTTAAAACACTCATTCCAAAAAAGATGTCGGCCTTATCTGGGAAAAAAGCAAAAAACAGCAAGGCGGCCATTAAAGGTATCCTGGAAATAATTTTTTGCTGTATGAGACTGAAGTGTCCCACTGTCGTTATGACCTGAAGAAGGAGCCCCAGACTTCCAGCGACGATGGGCAAGGCCCTCCATCTCATGAAGAGGAAGGGATTGATCAGATTCAATTCCGTGAGGGATTTCATGACAAAATAGGAAGTCACACAGAGGGAAACAAGGTAAATGGTAAAACGTGCAGGATGGTTTGGTATTCCAAACTGAATCAGCATTTTAAAAAAAATGATCACGCAATATAACCCTAGACCAAGATTAATTGCGGTGAGAAAAGAACTACCCATGAAGCCTTCTAGCGCATAAAATAATACTCTGATTATAAACATTTTTGGGTAAATGTCTTAAGATGTTTATCACTATAATGATTCGGTGCAAATTTTAGGAGGCCTGATGGAAAATGTTGAAGCTAGTCGGATGATCATGTGGATGATCCCGTTTTGGATGAAGGTAGCAATGTACCTCGCCCTTGCGGTTGCGACTTATTTTTTCGTCAAAGGCTTTATGTCAAAGTACCGCTTTGTGACGGCAGGAAAAGATCCAAGAGGTCTTTTTCCAAAAGAGTTCAACGTAAAAAATTTTCTCACGACTATTTTCTTCCAGGGAAAAGTTCCAAGAGATGGTTTCGTTAATGTTTATCATTCACTCATCTTCTGGGGTTTTCTGACTCTTTTCATCGCCACCGAACTCGTTGCTATCCATGCAGACACCCCCTTCAAGGTTTTCCAGGGAACAACCTACAAAGTCGTTTCCTTCCTGGCCGACATCGGAGGTCTCTTTGTTCTCCTGGGAATCGGCCTGGCTTACTACCGCAGGTATGTGCTTAAAAAACAATTTTTATCAGCAACCAGACCAAATCAGGAAAAGTTCATGTACGGGATGCTTATTGCACTCGTTGTGATTGGATATGTTCTTGAAGCCATCAGAATTTATGTTACCAACATGCCTCCCGGCGAGCGTATGTGGTCCCCGATCGGCTACTCTCTTGCGGCAGTAGTTGGTCTCATGGGTCCTTCTCAGGTCTTTCTTGCTGGAACTTACAAGACTCTCTGGTTCCTTCACATGGTTAACACCATGGCCTTCGTTGCCAGTCTTACCCATTCGAAGTTTTTCCACATCCTCATTATTCCGTTCAACGCTCTGATGACTCCTCCCCGTCGTGGAGCTGTCTTAAATCCGATGAACTTTGAAGATGAGAACGCTGAAACCTTTGGTCTGGGAAAGACATCGGAACTCACAATGAAGCAGCGTCTTGATACTCTTGCATGTGTGGAGTGCGGCCGTTGTACTCAGGTTTGCCCTGCTAACCTTGCGGATAAACCCCTTGATCCAAAACTTATCATCACCAAAATGCGTGATGTGATGAATTATCGTGTGGAAGCAACTCCAGCTAACGCTAACGACACTGAGCTTTGGGGCGAGACACCCATCTACGCCTCCAACGAACTGGATGCCTGTACCACCTGTGGTGCTTGTATGGAAGAATGTCCTGCCAACATCGAGCACGTTCAGGTGATCATGGATCTTAAGCGCTATAAGGCCCTGACGTTGGGTGATCTTCCACCTGCTGCTGCCGATGCTGTTAACAAGATCAAAAATAACGGGAACCCTTGGGGGATTGCCCAGGACGATCGCTTTAACTGGGCGGAAGGCATGGAAGTTCCGGTCATCGAAGCCGGGAAGAAAGTGGACTATCTCTACTATGTGGGCTGCGCCGGTTCTTACGATGGCTCTAACCAGAAAGTCGTAAAAGACACAATTAATCTCCTTAAGAAGGCCGGAGTATCTTTTGCCGTCATGGGGAAAACTGAAAAGTGTAACGGAGATCCGGTACGGCGATTTGGTGATGAGTATTCATTCTACGAAATAGCCATTGAAAACATCGCAAATATGAGACAATACACTTTTGATAAAGTTGTTACTCACTGTCCGCATTGCCTCCATACAATCGGTAAGGAATATGCCAAGTTTGAAGATGGCGTTTTCGAAACAGTTCACCACACTGAGCTTCTTTCAGAACTCCTTCGTTCAGGTAAGCTCAAGGCCCTGAAAGACGTTGCGGGGGAACTAACTTTCCACGATCCTTGCTACCTGGGAAGACACCACGGCGAGTACGATGCTCCTCGGGACATTCTGAACGCTATTCCAGGTGTAAAACTGGTTGAGATGAAGAAGAGTAAGGATCAGGCCCTCTGTTGTGGAATGGGTGGCGGTAACATGTGGTACGAACTTCCTGAAGGAAAGCATCTTGCTGAAAACCGTCTGGAGCAAATTGGTGAGACTAAAACTCCAAAACTTGCCACTTCGTGCTCATATTGTATGATTAACTTCAACTCCTCTAAAGGTCATGTAAATACTACGGAGAACCTGCAGGTTGAAGACGTTGCCTCGATTCTCGCTAAATCAGCTCTCTAAATTTATAACTGGCACAGTTCTGACAAAACTGTGCCTTTCAGCCTTCGCTCAAACAACTCCTCTGGCCACTCCCAAGACCATTGAATATCCCGGAACGATACAGACTTTTGAAAAGCTCATTCAAATAGACCGCGAGAAGTTCCAGAAGCGGCTACAGGCACTCCAGAACAGTGGAAGAGTCTTCACCGATGCTTCCTCTGTGCAAAACCTTGATCTGGATCCGGATTTTCTGAATTCAATCGTTCTCCATTCTGATCCCGGTTATCTTAAAGTGGCCTCAACCTCCAAATGCCGGTTTTATGAAAGTATTCTGACGGACCTCCTGAAGAGTGCGGAAGGTAAGATCAAGAATGTCCTGGTCTCTTACGTTGAAAAAGACAAAAGAGTTTCGGCCGTCATTAACCGGAAAGATTTTCTGAACAAGGTCGTTAACCAGGAGTGCCCTGAGACCCAGAAGTCCATTGCTGAATTTCAGATCAAAACTCTTCCGGATACTTTAAAAACCATTAGTTTTGAAATTCCTACGGGTCTTGATCAGTGCAGGAATATTCATATCAGCTGGGTGAACAACCCTAAAACTCCTTTTCTTTGTCAGCTTCATGAGTACATGAAAGAGGCCCGTGCCGGCGAAGGTGATCCCAAGGATCTTCAGCAGAGAAGAGCAGTGGCAAAGATTATCGATGATAAGATGAATCTGGTGCAAGAAGATTATGTTCAGAACCTTTGCACCAATCTGGATAACGAATCTCTTTTCTGTGAAGAATTTCTGAATGTTTCGTTCTGGACGAAGATTGCGGGAGGATATGAAGACAAGGTATACGTCCAGGATATCTGCCAGGGTTTGATGAAAACCTATGAACCCTCAAATCCCCAGTATCTTGAATGCCTCTCTCGGGTAAAAAAAGAAAGAGACCTTTGTCTGTATCCTGGAGGTCCCGGTACCGGACTGCGTCCTCAACCGGACTGCGACCAGATTTCAACAGCACTCAATTTTTCTTCTCTTAAGGCCAGCTATCTTGATTGTCCAGGAAACAGCGATCAGCTGGTGGCAACAAATATGGGAAGAATCATTTCTCATTTCACTCCTAATGAAACCTCTCTTCCGGAAGGCCCCTGTCAGGCCGTTTCCGCGGGCCTCACATATGCCTTCAACCGGAACTTCGACAACGAAGAGAACTGGGATCTGGAAGCCTGTTATCACGACCGACTTCTTGAAAGAGATGTCTGTACCAAAACCTTCTTCGGTACTTATCAAAATGATCCGGCTTCTTTCACCAATGTCGTTGCTGAGATACTGAAAAAGACCAGAGGCGCTGATCAGGCCCTTACCTGTAAAATGATTGACTCTGCCGCTTACAATCCCCTTCTTCTCCAATACAAGTCGGGTTGTTATATCATTTATGAGAAAGACAACTGCTTCATCTCAGAGTGTAAGCACAAAGTTCTCTTTAATGACCGCTCCATTGACTTCATCAAGATCAAAGGTAAGCCTACACTTTCCTACTTCCCTCTTCAGGTGAAAGATGAAAGATATTCTCAACAATATCTCCTGACCCGTGACTTCAAGAAGAAAGGGAAAATCATGTCAAGCCTCTCTGCCATGGTGACTTACTTCAAGAAAAATAACAGTGGGATCATCCATGGTGTAGGCTGCGCCGAAGACCTGCTTCCGACTTTCTTTAAGGCGAGGACTTTAAACGAATGCACGGCCCTGCCTTTCATCGTTAATGGAGTTATCAAGGAAAAAGATAAGGTCGTTTTTGTTACCAGAACAGCAGGCGATTCCCTGCAGGCTCCGAGACTTATAAGCTGGAGTACTCTTTACTCCGGAGTTAAAAGTTATCAAAAGAAGCATCCTTTAAAACTATGGACGATGTATGGCCTGGATTAGCTTATTATTTTTCTCCCTAAGTCTCATGGCCGCTCCACTTCCGCGCTTTCTTACAAAGCACTCTCCTGAAACACTTCGTTTTATCAGTATGGATGGCCGTTATGCCTATGTTCAGAAAAAACCGGGAGTCCTGGGCCTCGTGAGCAGTTTCAGAAGCATGGATTTCCTTTCAGAATCAAGTTCCAATGATTTCGTTGTCAGTGGATCGAGATTTAAGGTCCGACTAGCCATTGAATCCATTCCTTTTGCCCATACTCAGATGAGCCTGATCAAAAACCATAAAATTTTTGTTGTGGATTACGGCAACACCGCAACCAGAGAAATCGGACTGGGGAGAGCGGCAAAACTCCATCTCAAAGACGAGTGGATTACGTACTATAATATGATTGATAAAATTCTCCATATTGAGAATCTCGTGACACAAAAGAAGTATTCCATCCGGCTTTCAAAAAAACCGAATCCTTTCTTCATTCCGGAAGTGGAGATGATTTCTTCCCGGAATGTGGTTTACACTGACATTAACGAAAATGGGTACGCGGCCCTGGTTTCTTACGATCTCCAGAGCAAAAAAAGTGTCGTGAACTATAAAAGCGCTCTCACAGGTACTCAGCTGGAACTCTGCCAGGGACCGGAGTATCTGGCCGTGGGCGAGTTTCCCTATGAAGGTATCAAGAGAGGCAGCAAAGTTTATTATACAAAGCTCGCCGGAGTGACTAATCTCGCGGGCCTGTCGACTATCTATAATTCTGTCGAACAGGATACCGGCAACATGGTTTGCCTTCCAAAATCCATCTACTTCGTTAAAACTGTAAACCACAATGAATCCCTTGGTTACAAAGAAACTGAGGCTGCGAAGCTGAATATTCAGGATCAAAAACTTTCGGTCGTGACTGATCTAAAATACGTCACTCAGCTGGTGGAGATGGATGGCAGAGTAATGATTCCCCTCCGGGGAGAATTCTTTGTCCTGGAAGGCCGCTCAAATCTGGCGGAAGATGTGTTGAGACCAGCACCAACAAAAGAGGAGCTCAAGATTGATATTTAAAATCCTTCTTCCCCTCCTTGTTTCATCAACAGCATTTGGCTTTGACCTGGATTTTAAAACAGTTAATGACCGGGTTCCTCTGGAATTTAACCTGTTGTTTAACTCCCTCAAAACCAACGTCAAAACTCCTTCTGATAAGCTGAAGCTCATAGGTATCACTAAAGAGCTGGATGCAAACCTCGGCTTCCTGGATAAAGAGCACATCTTTTTCCTCATGAAGTCTGAGGTCATTAAAAATGTCCTTGAATACAGGCATCAGAAAGTCAGGGCTTTTGACATGACCACTTTCCTGCTGGAAAGACTTGAAGAAGAATTTGAAAAGAAAGAAAAGTACCTGAGTCCTTTTTCCAAATGGATCTGGAGATCAATTCTTGCTGAGTTGAATTTCCGGAAAAAGATGGGACTGATCACTCAGAAAAGTTTCAATCCGGCGACCTTTGATGGGCCCAACCGAGCAGAGGCCCTTCGCTTTGCAAAATACCTGAACTATCTCCTGCCGTGGATTGATAAGATGGATAGTCTCACCGCTGCTGAATTCAATGAACTCACAACTGAAGTTTCCTGGGCAACATTGAGAAGACTCAATGAGCGCTCCATCCTTTTCAAGCGGTATGCCTCCACTTCTGAAGGTGACACAAGGGTACAAATCTTTAACATTCCCGGGCGTCTGCTGGAATTCCATCCGGAAGAAATCAAGCGCATTCAAAGCGATGAAGCCCCTCTTACTCTCAAAGAAAAGTCGGCCAAGGAAAAAACCCAGGCTTCTAAGGAAGTACAGGCGGCAAGTCCCGACGATTTGAGCCCTCTCTCGGATGAAGTTCAGAAAGAGTTGGAAGAGAAAGCACCATAACACTATTGGTCATCGAGTCAAAAAGTGTATAATGTCAGCGGCTCAAATTAGCTCATAAAGGACATGTATGGCACTCTCAAAATCCCCTTACCGTGGAACGCGGGATTTTTTTCCAGAACAAATGCGAATCAGGAATTTCATCTTCCAGAAAATGGCGGAAGTTTCTGAAAGCTATGCGTATGAACCTTATGATGGACCTCTTCTGGAAGAAGTTGAACTGTATAAGGCGAAGTCCGGAGATGAACTCATTAATGAACAAGTTTATTCTTTTTTTGATCGTGGAAACAGAGAGGTTGCGATTCGTCCTGAGATGACACCTTCTCTGGCACGAATGGTGGCGCAAATTCACCGGGAAGTTCCTAAACCAATCCGCCTTTATGCCATTCCTAATCTCATGAGGTATGAAAAACCTCAACGGGGACGCCTCCGTGAGTTCTATCAGTACAATGCTGATATCTTCGGGGCCGGGCAATACGGTGAAGTGGAAATCATTCAGCTTGTGATTTCCCTCCTGAAAAGTTTCGGGGCCAGTCAGGAACATTTTGAAGTTCTGGTGAACGACAGAAGATTTGTTGACCTGGTTTTCGAAGGCCTCATTGGTCTTGAGGCTGCTCTTAATAAAAAGCTCTACAAGCTAGTGGATGCCAAGAATAAAATGCCCCCTGAGAAGTTTTCAACTGAAGTCAGGATTATTACCAATGACGAGAACAAGGCGCAGGTCTTTGAAGAGTTTGTTCAGCTTAAGAACATCGAAGACGTTAAAAGCTTTGTGAAAAAGTTTTCAGTCGATGAAGAAAAAATGGCGCCTCTGTTTTCTCTTTTTGAAAAGTTCACGGCCCAGGGACTGAGCGAATATGTGAAATTCGATCCGTCCATCGTTCGAGGGCTGGATTACTATACCGGAGTGGTGTTTGAAGTTTTCGACAAGCATCCTGAAAACCGCAGGGCAATTGCTGGCGGCGGGGCCTATGCCAATCTTCTTCAGATCTTCAATGAGCCGCAGCTCGAAGGTATGGGCGTGGGCCTGGGTGAAGTTCCTCTGACAGACTTTCTGGTGACTCACAAACTGTTGCCCGATTTTTCCAAGACCGAGCTTGATTACCTGATTTCTTACTTTTCCATGGACGGTGAGAAGACAGCAATGGATATTGCCAACAGGCTGCGGGAGAAGAATAAAAAAGTTGAGCTTTTCTTCGGAGAAGCCAAGCCAAAGAAGATTTTTAATTACTCAGATAAAAAGAACTTTAAATATATCGTGTTCGTCACTGAAGCTGAAATCAAGCTGAAAGAAGTGGCCACACGAAATGAAACAGTAATCTCGATTGAAGATTTATTAGCAGGGACTCTCTAAATGGAAATTGAAAACAACTTACCTAAGACATTTGATCCGAAAGCTGCCGAAGATAAATGGTATTCGAAGTGGATGGAAAACCAGTGCTTTAAACCTAAGCCGGGAAAGAAGAAAGAAACATTCACACTTCTTATGCCGCCACCAAACGTCACCGGAAAGCTTCACATGGGGCATGCCCTAGACGCCACCACTCAGGATGCTCTGGTTCGCTATAAAAGGATGAAGGGCTATGAGACCTTGTGGATTCCTGGAACCGATCACGCGGGGATTTCCACCCAGGCGGTGGTGGAAAAACTCATCTGGAAGCAGGAGAAAAAAAACCGTCACGACCTCGGACGGGAAGAATTCTTAAAGCGCATCTGGGAATGGAAGGAGCAATATGGAAGTGAAATCGTAAACCAGCAGCAGAAGATGGGGATCTCCTGCGACTGGGACTACTCCACTTTCACACTGGATGAAATTCCCAATAAGGCAGTAAAAAAATTCTTCGTGATGCTTTTCAATGAAGGACTGATTTATCAGTCGGACTACATCGTTAACTGGGACCCTGTCCTGCAGTCAGCTATTTCCGATGCCGAAGTTGAGCACAAGGAAGTCAGAGGATATTTTTATTATCTAAAATATAAGGTTAAAGAAGATCCGCATGTGGAATTAACGATAGCTACCACCCGTCCGGAGACGATTTTCGCTGACACCGCCGTTGCCGTAAATCCGAACGACGAACGCTTTAAGGTTCTCATTGGAAAGACAGCAATTGTTCCGATTTGTAACCGCGAAGTCCCGATCA
This sequence comes from Bacteriovoracia bacterium, assembly GCA_046566385.1. GTDB lineage: Bacteria > Bdellovibrionota > Bacteriovoracia > Bacteriovoracales > Bacteriovoracaceae > Peredibacter. The sequence goes on from JBKHWS010000025.1 coordinate 25,980, forward strand.
TTGGTGACGAACACGTCGATATCGAGAAAGGAACCGGTTGCCTTAAAGTAACTCCAGGCCACGACTTCAATGACTTTGAAATCGGAAAACGAAATGGCCTTCCGATCATCAATATCCTGAATAAAGACGGAACCTTTAATAACAACGCTCCTGAAATTGAAGGTCTTAAACCAAAGGACGCCAGAGCAGAAGTAGAAAGGATTCTCACTGAGCTTGGAAGCTTCGTTGAGAAGAAAGATCATGTCCACCCTGTTGGTCATGGCCAGCGGTCTGATGAAATCGTTGAACCGATGGTTTCCAAGCAGTGGTTCCTGAATACGACATCGATGAGTGAAGTTGCCGTCAAGGCCGTTGAAGAAGGTGAAATGACTTTCTTTCCGAAAGGTTGGGAGAACACGTACTTCGCCTGGCTTCGAAATCCGAAAGACTGGTGTATTTCCCGTCAACTCTGGTGGGGTCATCAGATCCCGGTTTATTACTGCCGTCACTGTGATGCCAAATGGGCAGCCGAAGAAACACCAAGTGAGTGCATTGAATGTAAAGACACCGACATTTTCCAGGATCCTGACGTCCTTGATACCTGGTTCTCTTCCGGACTGTGGCCACTTTCCACACTGGGATGGCCCGATGAACAAGCGATGAAAGAGAAAGGCTTTGATAAGTTTTATCCCAACACCACTCTCATTACCGGATTTGACATTATCTTCTTCTGGGTTGCCCGGATGATGATGATGGGAATGAAAGTAACAGGGAAAGCTCCTTTTAAGGACACCTATATTCATGCCATCGTCCGTGATAAGCAGGGACGCAAAATGAGTAAGTCCCTTGGAAACGGAATCGATCCGCTGGACATGGTAAACCAGTATGGTGCCGATGCCATGAGATTCACTCTGGCAGCAGGTTCCGGTTATAACCGGGATTTAAACCTCGATCCAGAAAGGATTGAAGGTTACAGAAATTTCGTGAACAAACTGTGGAATGCCTTCCGCTTTGTCTACCCGTTCCTTGATAAGGCCAAGGATGATCTTCCGGTTAAATCCGAATGGCACCTCCATGATAAATGGATTCTGGCGGAGCTGAATGATGTCGCTCAAAAAATGAACGATTCCCTGGATATCTATCGCTTTGATGATGCCAGCTCAGAGATCTACTCTTTCGTGTATGATAAGTTCTGCTCATGGTACATCGAACTCTCCAAGAATATTCTTTACGGAGAGGACGAGCGTGAAAAGATCATCCGTGCCACCATGCTGAAGTACTGTTTCAGAAAAATAGTGAATCTTCTTCATCCGATTGTTCCGTTCATCACTGAAGAAATCTGGTCTTACCTTGAAAAAGATGAAAAGAACCTTCTTGCGATTCAGGACTATGTGGAATTCGACCAGTCCCTTGTGAATGATGAAGTCCGCGAGATGATGAATAAGTTCATTGATGTGACTTCCGGTATCCGTAACATCCGTTCTTCAGTGAATATGAAACCAAAAGATGAAATAGATGTCCGACTCTTCACCGATGATAAGAAGCTAGCGAAGTTCATCTATGATTCCCGCAGATTTCTCAAGGACCTGGCGAATGTAAAATCAGGGACCATTAGGAACAAGAATCAAGAACGACCAAAGAAGTCAGCTTCCCTTGCAACCACTCATACTGAAATTTTTATTCCTCTGGAGGGCATCATTGATATTAATGAGCAGGTCAGCCGGATTAAGAAAGATATGGAAAAAACGCAGAACGAGTACAAGAAAGTGGAAAATAAGCTCAATAATCAGAACTTCATGAACAACGCTCCGGAAGAAGTCCGGGTGGAAGTTCAAGAAAAAGCAAAGCTTTACCAGGATAAGCTTCAGTCTCTGAATCAGATCCTGGAAAGTTTCATGTAATGTTCAAAGCTTGACGCGGGTTGCCTCCACTGGTGGAGGTAATTCTCGTCCCTCTTTTCGAATGATAAGTCTGTGGTAGACTAAATTCAAAGGGTCATTTCATGAAGAGCTTAAGCATAGGAATTTTTCTGATTCTATTATCAGGCATGAGCTTCGCTCAGGAGATGACTTGTCTTGATAAACTTCTTCCTTATAACCGACATTCAGGACTTCATCAGCTCACTAAAGAAGAATGGACTGATGGACTGGAAACACTCTCTGCTGAAAACGCTAAAGTGGCCGTTACATTTCTCACCAACTCAAAGCTTCTTTGTAAGTCAGGTGAAGTCGTCATTAAAGTTGACCCTGTCTGCTCATTCACAGTTCCGGATCTCCCTCAGTCAAATACCTGCTTCGTTTTTACGAATGTGGGATACTTCATCCTCTCAAGAGACGTTGGTCGCAATACCAATTTCATCTTCAGTAAGGATCGTCGTTTCGGGGAACAGAATTAAAGCCCGAAGAAATCGACAGCTTTCTTAAACACTTCTTCCATATTAAAAGTCACTCTGTCCTTGATGGCCGTCTCTTCAGTTGTGGAATTAATCAAAGTTGGATTGTTCACTCCCATCACTGCAATATCCGCCAGGAAATAGAAGGGCCCGGTCTTTTGTGGATCCTCATTCTCATAAAGAATAAGTGTCCTGGTGCCAACATAAGCAGAGGCGGCTCCGCAGGGACCTGAGTAAGTAAGAACTCCCCTCGCGTGGGCCAGCATTCTTCCTAATTCAATCCAGTCGAAATATTTAAAATTAATGTACGTGTTCTTCTTCGGGAGTCTTTCAAGAAAGCCTTCCATCAGCATTTGGACTCTCACCTGCTCATCCGAAGAAAAGAGCACGATCTTTTGCCCCTCGAATTGTGAAATGAGATCGACCCATTCTTCTTCAATTGTCGGCCCTCGAAGAGGAGCAAGGTTAATGGCGATGTAGGGCTCTTCTCCTTCAATGATCGAAGTGAGGGCCCTTGAGTTTACACGTAGCCTTTTATCCATGGTCTGACCTGTAGCAAGCTCAAAGAGATTCATGTAAACCTCTACCAGATGGTGACCCACAGGCCTCTTCATCTTATGAGTCAGGAGCAAGGTCTTCCAGTCATCTGAAAACCCCACACGTTTCTTTGCCCTTAATCCCAACCCTAATGCAGCATCAGGGAAAGAACTTGTGAGAGAGATAAATAGGTCGACGTTATAAATCTGAGCATTTGCCGTATAAGGATGAACATCAAGAACGCTTTTAATCTCATCCTCATCAAAGAGATGGTAATAGGCCTTAAAGGGCAAGAGGTTAAGTATCTCTACATCTTTTTTGGGAGTGATAAAGTGGAGATCCGCTTTCGGATAAAATTCACTGAGTGCATGAAGAAAAGGAAAAGCGAGAATTCTTTCCTGCAAATCAAAAGGAAGTTTAATCGCAATGACTTTCGGGGAGTCATCCTGTTCATTAACCATTCCTTAATTATGTCTGGATTCAGCAGGAACTAAAGCAGGCATTTTTATCTAGCGACATTTCATAAACTATAAAAGTCGGGATTTTTCCGCCGCGGCTTTTTCTCTCCTCTGGAAATCCCCTATTATCTTGCAAGCAAAAGGAACTGGTATGGAAATTTCTTGGCCTCACCTTGACTATCAGGAATGGAAACCTACCTATGAAACACTTCATCGCTGGCTTCAGATCGTGGGCAAGCTCCGCTTATGCAAATCCCCCTGGCTAAATCATTCATGGCACTCAACTTTCTACGTCACCAGCCGTGGTCTCACGACGTCGGCCATTCCTCTGGGAGAGAGAAACCTTACGGTAGAATTTGATTTTATCGATCACCAGCTGATTTTTCAGGACAGTCTGGGAAAAAGCCTGGTCATGGTCCTGCAGAATGAAAGTGTTGCTTCCTTTTATGAACGCTTTCAGGACGCTCTCCGTTTTCTTGAAGTGGATACTACTTTCAGCCCTTTTCCCAATGAAGTGAGCGACGCCACTCCTTTTTATGAGGACCTTCATCATAAAAATTATGAACAATTGGATGCCCATAATTGCTTTCAAGCATTGGTGAGAATCGCCAATGTCTTTGAAGATTTCAGGGCGGACTTTATCGGAAAAAGTTCTCCTGTTCACTTCTTCTGGGGAAGCTTTGATCTTGCTGTTACAAGGTTCTCGGGGCGGAGAGCACCGGAACATCCTGGAGGAGTACAGCATCTTTCCGATGAGGTCGTAAGAGAAGCCTATTCTCACGAAGTCATGAGCTGCGGATTCTGGCCGGGCAATGAAGTTTATCCTCACGCTGCCTTTTATGCTTATGCCTATCCTGAGCCTCAGGATTTTTCAAAGGCGAGACTTTATCCTGCTGAAGCCTTTTATCACCCCGAGCTTCAGGAATTCATCCTGGATTATGAAGTGGTGAGGAAATCAGATAATCCCCATGCCCTGCTCAGAAGCTTTCTTCAGTCAGCTTACGAGACGGTGGCCGATCTCTCTCACTGGGAAAGGGACGTCCTGGAAAGAAGCAATCCCCTGGAAAGAGTAAGGGCTATAGCTCAATCTTCTTTTGGCGATAGAGCCATAAGACAGTGAAGTAACTGGTGGCAAAAGCTGGAACGAGAGCATTCACAAGGGGAACTGCAACCAGTGCCAGAAAGATGGCCCCCCCGAAGAAATAGGGAACAATGTTTTTAAAGATATCCTTTAAGCAAGCACCAAAATGCATGTCATGCCTTGACCAGGAATAATCCACGAACTGCACAGATAAGAGAGTCGCAATAAGAAAAACTCCCACGGGATAAAAGAGCGGAAAAAGATTCAGAATAAAAGCAAATCCCGCAACGGCTGCAAGGAAAATGACTTTTTTGAATTCATTCTTAAAAGTCGCCCCCAGAGACTGTTTCACCTGTTCCATGGCGTGTTTCTGGTTTTCATCCATGATCACTCTCTGAACCAGCTTCTGTTCAATTCGGGAAGAGAGAAGTGAATTGAAAGGAGCGGAAATAATTCCGACGATGATCACGAAAGTCCAGCTCATGATAAAAAAGACAAAAATAATAAGAATGGCAGTTAGGATTCTTGCCAGGATTGTCGCCTGATCGGGACTTTCTATGTAGCCTCTTAGCATCGCCGAAACCTGATCAGAGTTACGGTAAACGCCGAGGATCACCAGGAAATAAAGAGTAAGAGCGATGAGTGTCGGAAACAGCGATAGAACAAAGTTCACCGGATCAGTGAGAATCATCTTAATGGAAAGTGGAAAAGCTTTTAAAATACCTTTCATGTTTTCATTACCCTTTATGGAACCGAAAATTAAAAATTTCTTCAAAGTCATTCAAATGAGAGCTGAGAGAATCCGGAATCTTCATCACAATATTTTCAAAATTCTCCCAGTCGAGTTTTTCATAAGCAAGGGGAGAAAGAATATGAAGTTCCCTGCATTTTTTAAATTTCTCTTTGGCCTTGGCGATCATGCCCTGGGCGCCAATCAGATTGCTGTCCCGGTAGTGGATACAGGCGGCCGCCACCTGAATGACGGCCCAGTAGATGTAGCGAACAGGGTCGTGATTATCTTCGGCCCAGATATCTTCAAGAGCTTCATGGCATTCCCAATACTTCTGCTCATTGAACAAAAGAATGCCCTCCCTCATTTTATCGAGGTGCTCTTGTTCAAACACTAGAATCCGCCGAGAATGTTCAGTCCCGAATCAACGTAAAGAACTTGCCCTGTCACTCCACCAGAGAGATGAGAAGCGAGGTAAACAGCAGCTCCACCACAATCTTCAGGTGTAACGTTTTTCTTCATCGGAGAAATTTCTTCCACCTGTGAAAGAAGGGTCCTGAAACCAGAAATACCGGATGCGGCAAGAGTTTTGATCGGACCAGCAGAAATACAGTTTACTTTAATTCCACGAGGACCCAGGTCATAAGCAAGGTATCTTGTTGAAGCCTCAAGAGCAGCCTTGGCCACACCCATGACGTTGTAGTTTTTCACAACTTTTTGTGACCCGTAGTAAGTCATGCTAATGATAGAGCCATTATCGTTCAGAAGATCGTGAAGAGCATCAGTGATACCAACCAGAGAGAAGGCTGAAATATCACAGGCCATGGCGAAGCCTTTGCGGCTGGTGTGCAAGAACTCACGGGAAAGATCTTCTTTATCTGCAAATGCAAGCGAGTGAACAATAATATCAAACTTGCCCCAGTTCTTCTGAACCGTATCCCGCATCGTAGAGTAGTGAGCATCATTGGTAACATCCATTTCAAAAATAAAGTCTGCACCAATTTCCTGAGCGAGTGGTTCAACCCTCTTTTTGATGGCATCGTTCATATAAGATAAGGCAAGAGAAGCGCCTTGCTCTTTGAAGGCCTTGGTAATTCCCCAGGCGATTGAACGGTCATTAGCAAGACCGAGAATAAGAGCTTTTTTCCCTTCAAGTAGTTTCATATATCCTCACTTTTTAGTGAGCATAAGACTACCTAAGGGTCAGCAGGGTTTCAAGGATTTGCGGTGGGTCAATCAATGGGTTTTAGGACAAAAAGTACTAGCTATGTCCATTAATGAGTAAGATGCAGGACCTTGGCGATACTTCTTCGGGGCACCACAACCTCCTGTTGAATAGATAAGGATATCTTTTTCAACTCCGTCTTTTTGCAGTCGGGCCTTCACAGTGGTGGCAGGAGCATCACACATGTAGTTATCTTCCAGGGCAAACTGCTCTTGAGAAGCTTCTTCAACCAACTCATGAATTACATCGCCAGCTTTCATGGGAAAATTATATTCGATGGAACGAAGTCCATAGGTTCTGGTCATCAGGACATGGGTTTGAAAGACTTCGCACTTCTCACTCCTGGCATAAGGAAGCGGGGCAAATCCAGCGCTGTTGGTTTTAATCAGAATGGGAGCGATTAAAGTTAAGGCAAGCATGCTCATGAAAACTCCTTAAGTAGGACTACCTAGGCCACATTATTCCTATTGGTAAATTTGGTCAATTTACTCAACATTAATCTTTTCCCAAGACTCCATGCTTACTTAAGTTGCACTCGGTCTGATCAAAAAGCTATAATCCCAGCCATGAAAAATTCATCACTCCATTCTACTGCCGATTACATGCGTCTTCTTCTAGAGAGCAGTAGTGAAGGCGTCATCGCCTGTGATAATGATTTTAATATTACTTTTGCTAACAGAAGGGCCTATGAAATTCATGGTGTCCCAATTAATGAAGATCCCAACAAATGGGACCAGTATTGCGAAATTTTTGAAGCCAACGGAATCACCCCTACTCCATTTGAAGACCTTCCACTTAATCGAATTCTCAATGGGGACAACTTATTCAATTCCTATCATCTGCTCAAAAGAAAGGAATTGCCTTCCGTTTTTGTGAAATACAATTCCCGCCCCCTGATTGATGTGAACGGGGAGAGGATCGGTGCCATTGTCACAGCTGAAGACAGCCAGGACCTGGCGGCCACACAGGCAAGGTTTAAAGCTATTTTTGAGCAGTCCCCTCTTAGTATTCAGATTCTGAACAAAGAAGGGAAAACCATACTGGTGAACAAGTCTTATCAGAAGTTGTGGGGGATCACAGAAGAATTTGTTAATGAGTTCGTATTAAAGAAGTACAACATTCTTGAAGATGAGCTCCTTATTAAGTCAGGTGAAATTGAATATGTACGAAGGGCCTATAAGGGAGAAGTTGTTCACTTAAAGCCGTTTCTTTATGATCCCGCCTCCATTGGAATGCCGGGAAGGGCACGCTGGGCAGGTGGAATTATCTATCCCCTTAAGAATGAAAGAGATGAAGTTCTGGAAGTGGTGATCATTCATCAGGACATTACAGATGAAAAATCAGCTTTAGAAGAAAAGGATAAAGTTCTCGCGCAAATTGAAGCGATTCTTAAGCAGATGCCTGCAGGAATCATGGTTTCTGATTCAGAGGGAAAGGTTTCTATTTATAACGAGCAGATGACAAGGCTGGTGGGAGAGCCTACCAATGCTCAACATACATTCAAAGAAATTCTTTCTTCCTCAATGAAAGGAGAAGTCTGTACTCTGAAAGAAATAAAGCACATCACTGAAGAGCAGTTAAAGTATATCACCACTTGCTCTGGCCCTATTTATGATTCGGAAGGAAAAATATCTGCTTCTGTTCTCATTGCTTCAGACATTACCAAACAGAAAAGAAATGAACTAAATCTCGCTTTCCTCACCAGTATGAAATCTCTACTGGTTTCTTCCATGGAATATGAAACGGTACTGAATCAGATCGGAAATGCCGTCATTCCTTTCCTCTCAGATGGTTGCATCATTGATGTGGTTGACGGGGACTCTTATAAGAGAATTGTAACGAGACATGTGGATCCTGAAAAGGAAGCAATCTTCATCAGCATGAGGAATAAGTTCCCTCTCAGTCCCAGAGGTGCTCATCCTTCTATCACTGCGATGGAAAACAAAACGGAAGAGCTCATTGTTGTTGTGACAGATGAAGTGATAAGACGGAGAACGGTTAACGAAGAGCATTTTCAGATGATCAAAGATCTGGGTTCAAAATCACATATCGTCATCCCTCTTCAGGTAAGGGGTAAAATTCTCGGAGCGATAAACTTCTTTTTAACTAATCCTGATCGTCCTCACTTTGACGAAGTGGATTTTGAGTTAGGGCAAAACATTGCAAGGTTCGCTTCTCTCATGATTGAAAACACAAAGCTCTATAAAGAGGCAAGAAGCGGCCTTCAGCTTAGGGATGACTTTATTTCTATCGCTTCTCACGAGCTTCGAACTCCCATCACGTCCCTCAATCTTCAGGTAGAGGTTCTGAACAGCCTGGTGGATGGATTAAACAGTGATTCTGAAATCCCCCGGCTGCTGAAAAAGTTCCTGGATAGCACAAACAATCAGCTTGCCCGTCTCGCACGACTAGTGGACGACATGCTGGACATTTCCCGAATCAACTCCGGAAAACTCTCTCTCCATCTCAGAAAAACGAACGTGAAAAAACTTGTCCTTGATGTCCTTGACCGCTTCAAGGATCAACTCCGATCATTAAACATCGAAGTGAGCTATGATTGCAGCGAGGATATCACTTTGAATTGTGACCCCGAAAGGATCGATCAGGTTATTACAAACTTCATGACCAATGCCATACGATATGGAAAGAAAAAGCCCATCCACATCTCAGTTTCTGATACTGAAGATAATGTGATCTTCAAAGTTCGGGATTTTGGTCGTGGAGTAGAAAAAGAAGACCAGGCAAGAATTTTTAACCGCTTTGAACGTGCTCATACGTCTGAAGATGTAAGCGGGCTTGGTCTTGGACTTTATATCAACAGACAGATTGTGGAAGAGCACAAGGGTAAAATCTCATTAGAAAGTGAGCCCGGTGAAGGTTCAACATTCATAGTTGAGTTGCCAAAAAATCTTTAATTTGAATAAGCACCTTTGAGTGAACAGTAAGGCGCATCTTCTTGGGCCGGCTCACAGTTGAGGGCCCGGGCAATGTAGGGATGCTTGCCGATTGTCTGATTCACACGAAAAGCACCTTCAGGGTGAGGAGCTCCTGACTCAGTAGGGGGCCTACAGAATCCATCGACAGAATACGCAATGATTCGCGCGTTCTTCTCAGGATCATTAGGATCAAGTTTTTTGCTATAGAGATTTTTTTTAATCGGAGTGGCCATCGCAATGGCCCCCCAGTAGTCAGCAGTAATTTCCGCAGCCGTATCCGGTTGCCAGACAGTATCATTCTTTGCGACATCCTTATAACAAGTTTGCATATCATTATAAACATCAGGGTAAGCAGAAGCATCGATGGCGTGACCTATTTCATGGCCGATGGTAAACCTTAAGGCCGAAAGGAGTTCATCCTTCTTCCCTCCGTAATCCGACATTGAGATCAAAAGACCCGGGCACAGGACCAGACTACCGGAATCAAAAAAAGCATTCACTTCCATACCATTCATTCCACAGGCAGACATATAGAGCTTGTTTGCATGCACACGCAATTCTTCTTCAGACATGCCCGGGGCCTGCTTCTTACCCTGGAACACGAGTCTTTCGACATATTCCTTACCGTACAACAGGCCCACGCTTGATACTTTTTGGAGCATTGTACTTACGTGCTCTTTTTTTATCAGACTGGTACTTGAAATGAACTGATAGAGGGCCGTCTTAGCGTCTGAGAAGGCGTTACGGACATCATCCCTCATCACGTTCGTGATCTTATAAACGCTCTCTTCCGAGCGCTGGTGAGTTACCTTAACGGTGTCATTAAACTGCTTGTGAGTACAATTTTTTGAAAGGACATTCCAGTATTTCCCATTGAGCTCGTTATCAAGCTCACCCTGCTTATTGGTTTGTTTTTTCATGGAGCAAACGTACTTATAGAGATCCTTACAATACTCGGGAGCATTGGGATCGTTACTGTCACAACCGAAGTAATCAAAGGTCTGGCCGTTAATCTCATCGATGATTTGAAAAGTTTTTCTCAGGGCCTTGTCCGTCCCGTTCGCCAGGACAGATAAAGAAAAGAACATTGAGAGAAGAACAGCATACTTCATTTTTTACTCTCCATCAGTTCAAGCACCATCGATCTCTTTACTTCCTCAATCACAGAAATCACATTCACGTATTTTATGTACTCTTCGCCTTCATAGGAAAGCGGGTAGGCCAGCACAAGATTGATTGAATTTTTGCCATCGCTAGCTTCAATCTTGTAAAGAACCGGACGGGCATTCACTTTAGTTTCCGGAAGTGTTCCCGCTGATTTCATGCTCAGAAGTTCTTTAATCTTCGCCTGGTAAAGTTCTGATGATGACGAACCTTTTCCTGGACTCGGAGATTGAATTTCCAGAGCGCACTTCGCATCACACTTGATCTTGTAATGATCGATAGCGTGCGAAGGATTCCGAGGATGCTCAACATGAAGTGAAACACCAGCATGAGCAGTCGAGACAAACAACAACAACGTGAGAATTGAACTTCTTTTCATTGTGTCTCTTATCGGAAAAAAAAAACTTAACTTAATTTTAAAGGGGAAAAGAGAAAGGACCTAGGAGGAAGAAAAAAACTGAGTGCTTTCGGGAACTTAAGGGAGACTACTTGTTAAGGAAATGCCAATAATTCTGGGAGTAATCTTAAGATAGGAAGAACTAAATAAAATGGCCATGCTTAGCATGACCATTTTATTAAAAGACTTAGTAACGTTTTCTATCAGTCGTTACAGGTTTTGCAATACTAACGTTAAGAGCACGGCCTTCAAGAGACGTACCGTTAAGTTGGTTAATCGCAGTGTCTGCTTCTTCGCTTGTCGACATCTCAACAAAAGCAAATCCCTTACTTCTATTTGTATCACGGTCAGTAATAATTCTGGCCGAGCGAACAGTGCCGAATTGAGAAAAGGCTTCTGTTAAGTCTTGATTGGAAAGATTGAAGCTCAAGTTTCCGACGTAAATTTTGTTATCCATAATAACTCCAATGAACATGACCACTAATTAGGTCATAAAAAAATAATAAATGTAAATTAATCTTAAAGTGGAAAGCAGAAGTGTTGAATTTGTGCGGTCAAAACTAAGACGTAACTAGAACACAGTAACTGAAATAAGTGACCACTACAAGTTAATAAAATTTATTCAGGAGCTTTCGTTTAATAACAGGAACCTAGAAGTTACATCTGGAGGCTTTGATGGCCATATTTTCCGCTTCCGTTATCTTTAATGAATACTTCTTCTTAATCTTCATCCAATCCTTGATGTATTTGCAGGCATAGTCCTGATGAACCGGGAGCCACTTATCAATTCCCTTGGAACCTTTTTTCCGATTGTACTTCAAATTGGTAATAACCAGATTTTCAGGATCATTGGCAAAGGCCTTCTTCTTTTTTTTACTCCAACCCGCTCCCCCCGTTTCATGGGCGTTTTTTAATGGAACAAGATGATCGATATCCACTCGCGATGCCCAGGTATGAACTTCCGGGTAATAGTAATCGTTCCATTTTCCTCTCATCACCACGCATTTTTTGCGATCAAAAGAGACCGGTAGAAGCGAACGGGAAATTAAAATTTCATGGCGCGTGTTCTGACAATCACGATCAGCATCAGTCCAGTGCTTCCAGTGCTTGCGGTTATATTTTTGTGTCACAACTGACTGGTGAGCACTGGAAGTGACAATAATAAGTGCCAAAAGTAGTTTCATCAGAAAAGCATA
>JBKHWS010000026.1:0-38015 GCA_046566385.1 Bacteriovoracia bacterium
TATGCCTTGCCATCACAACCAGTCCAGCTTTAGCAAGATTGAGCTTTTTATTGATTTCTTCAGCGGTCTTGTCACTTTCAACAATAGCTACATTTACTTTCGCATTTACTCTTGAATCAAGATTTTCCCGGATTTTTGATTCTGCTTTCTTAGTTAAGCTGGCCCTTTCAGATGCAGAATAGGACTCATGCTCTGACGACATGATCGGTGAGCGACGGGCGATCTGTGCCGAGATGTCCGGAATGACTGAGAGGAACTCAAGATCTGAGTTGAAAAGAAAAGAAAGTTCTTCCGAGACCTGGAAAACCTTTTTCTCCAATTCTTCAATATCAACCAATCCCGTAACTTTACTCACTTCCAGATAGTTGTTTACCACCATGACCGGCACTTTTGCTGATGCCACCATTCGGGAAGTCAGACTACCAATGAAGTGATGATTAAGATCCCTGCCCTTGTGTCCCATGATTAACATTCCAGGTTGCATTTTCTCAATATACTCATTCAGAACCTGATAAGCTTTGCCAGTTACTATTTCATGGGTACATAAAGCTTCACACCTGGAGATCTGCTTATCCATCTCATGTTGAAGAAAGGTCAGGCCATCTTCTTTTCTGGAGATGTTGATAAGGTGGAGAACTCCTCCTGACTTTTTCCTGACTTCCTCGCCAGCTTTTACCGCATAGTCAGAGTGTTCGGAAAAATCAGTGGCGACCAGAATCAAAGGGTTGTTAAGCATAAGGACCTCCTAATGGAACCAAGGATAAAACCCTTATAAGAAACAAACACTGACTTAAATCATGACGAAAACGGATCAATCCCAATTACCCGGATTAGGAAAGAAGTTAGAATGAAGAAAACTTAAATGGAGATTTTATGCCTTTTAAAAACACCAGGACATCGTTTCAGAAAAAAATCAAAGGAATCATCCGCTCACAGCAGAAAAAAGGCAGTCCCAACACTGATGCCCGAACATTTAACAAACCCAGACGTGATCTTGATCATGCCAGAAAGACCAAATAGCTTGAATCATCTACTGAACCATCTCTTTTTTATAAAAAACAAGAATTCTGTTATTAGCTGGCATTTCGAAATCTTTAGAAAGTATCAGACCGTTTTCCTTCATGACCTTAACAACGTCCTCAAAATTCCTGATGCCCATGGAAGGATTCCTGGACTTTAGTTGCTGATCAAACTCTTTATTACTTTCAGAGGTGAAGGAACCATTGTAGTTAAAAGGACCATAGACCATAACTTTAGCGTTTGCTCTTAAATTCTGGCCCAGCATAATCATCAAAGCGACACATTCATCCCAGCTCATGATATGAAACGTATTGGCGGTGAAAACGACATCAAAATGACCGTTGGGAAATTCGCTCTTTCCGACTTCAAATTCACCAGGTCCGATAATGTTGGGGGCGCCTGATTCATCAAGCCACATCTGTATGCCGCCGTGGTTGGCCTTCACGTCGGAAGTCACCCATATCATGTGGGGGAAATGAGGGGCCAGATAGACAGCATGCTGACCTGTACCGGATCCTATTTCGAGGAGTCTCTGATCCTGAGAAGTGATTACTTCCTGCATGACTTTCAGGATAGGAATACGGTTTCTTTCACACGCGGGAGAAAATGGTTTTTCCAATTTCAGCTCCAGAGCTTTATGCTTTAGGTAATTTTAGCACAAAACAGGTGTGATCGGAATCAAGAAGAAGCTCTATGCTTCCATTATGTTTTTCCATGATAGATTTTGAGATAGATAGTCCCAGTCCCGTCCCTTTCCCCACTTCTTTCGTAGTGAAAAAAGGATTGAAGATCTTAGTTGCAATTTCCTTCGGAATGCCCTTACCACTATCTGTGATCATTAAAATATCAAAGTGACTACTTTCTATAAAGGCCAATTCAATCCATCGTTCCGCCGCCCCTTCTGTAGCATCATAGGCATTATTGAGCAGGTTGAGGAGGACCTGAGAAAATTGTAGACGGTCGCAAAGGATACTGTGATCCTTTTTATCCTCGGAGATCTTTAATCTTAGGTCAATCCCATGAAATTTAAATTTTTCTGCACACAATGCCAGCACATCATTAAGAATGTCCATCAAAAGAACTTCTTCTTTAATAAAGCCTTTGTTTTCTCTCGAGACATCTCTCATGACAGTGATGATTTTGGAAATCCTAGTCACAGTATTTTCTATAACATCTACAAGATGGAATAAGGATTCAATCGTAATGTTGTTTCTTTGCAGGAGCTTCCTCAATTGGTAAGCCGAAGTATTGATAATGGCCAGGGGATTATTAATCTCATGTGCAACTCCCGCGGCCATCTCTCCCAGAGATGCCAGCTTGGAAGACTGTTGGATCTTGGCCTCCTGAAGTTTAATGAGTTTCTCCTGCTGATACTTCACTGTATTATCCTGAATATAAAGGACGTACTGATTTTTTTCACGGCTTGATATGGAACATGCGTAGTAATTCTCTTCAGAGTCAGTTGTCTTCAAAAAATCAAAGAGAACAACTTCCTGGGTTTGGCCAAGAAGCTTCATTTTTTCCAGCATCAATTGGAACAAGTCTGGTCCCAGAATTTTCTCGAGAGAATGATCATGTACTGAATTGAATCCTGCTTTTAAAAAGGGGGTCAAAGAGGAGTCGACCAGTAAATTGTTATCAAAAAACAGAACAGAACCAGGCAAAGTTTGAATGATGCCTGAAAGTTTGGTTTTCTCTTTTCCAAGTTCAGTGGCCAGTTTTTCAAGCTCAAGCGTTCTTTCCTTCACCTGCTTTCCAAGATGGACGTTTTTTTCAAAAAGGGAGAAGGCACCTCCAGCTGCCGTATCAATGCCTTTTTCAACTCTATCCATGAGAGCTTCGTTAACTCTCTTCAGGCGTTCAATCTCTTTTATCAGGATTTCATTATTTCCTGTTGGTTCTTGCACCAAAGGCGGCCACCCCTGTTAAAGTCTGATTAATATGAACTCCTCCAAATTGCTCACCAAAGGTATAAAAACCTATCGAATTATTTTTCTTGTAAAGTTCCAGAATCTTCTCCTTCTCCAAAGGAGCCAGTTCCATGATCTCAAGCCGTCTCAGGACACACTCAAAGAATATGCAGTGCTTTTCTTGCCCGATTTTCTCTGAAAGCTTATCAAAAACTTCACGGGTAGTGTCTGCAATGGATTTCAGTTTTCCCATTCGAAGGACCAGTCCGGTGTCAATGGCACAATAAAAAGTGAGACTAAGGTCTTCGTTCATTTTCTGGATGCTTCTCACGTAATAATCACCACCAATCTTCAGCATAACCGGTGTTTTAGAAAAGATTGTCGGATTGAGATCAGAGACTTCTAACCCTAGCTGACTGGCATAGAATTCAGCCGCCGGGACACCTTCAATCTCCTGAACAGTCCGGGTTTCTGGCGTAGCTTTAGTAATGACAAATCTTTTATCGGTCTCAGCAAAATGTTGAATCTTAAAAAGTTCAAAAGGCAGCGTGGTGGTAACGATAGCAAGAACGGCTGCATTTTCATGAAAGCTGCCATCCATATAAACCAGAGTTGACTCAAACTTCAGGTGATCGCCGGCAGAACCTCCCACCAATGGAACACCCCGGAGGACGTCCTCCATTAATGAAGTAAATTCCTCTTCTCTGACAGATAGTCCATCGATTAGAAGGATGGCAAAAGTCTTACCATCCTTAAGCAGTTTGTTTTGTTTATTTAAAATCGAATCGAACTTGTTCTTTAGAGGTTGTGCGCTGTCTTCATGCATCCCTCTTAAATCAGAAATGGTGATCAGATCAACTTCAAACTGATCACCATTTAGAGACATTCCGACAATGCTGTCTTGAAGGAAGCCCTCGGGGCAGATTTCTCCGGCAGTGGTACAGCCTATCGTATTAGGTCCAAAATCTTTTTTAATGGCCAATCCTAGTTTGGCATGGTCAAAAGAGGGTGAACAGAAAACCAGGTTAAACTTGGCTGATTTTGGATTCAGTTTTTCCGCTAATTCCCGAACGGCCTTAGTTTCCTCTTTTTCTTTCGAAACAGCGGTTAAAATTGGTTTCATCATCTGCCACTATTTTAACTCCCTTCAACCCAATAAGAAAACTTTAAAAGTTTTGAGCTAGGGTCTGGCGGTGTCATTTCCCAGATTCCTGATTTTATCAGCAAAGCGGGGTGGCATCATGTTAATGACCATGTCCATCGTATTCTTCATCACTCCTTGTTCCTGTACTTTTGGCTTGAGGGATTGGAAGGCACTGCCAATGGAATCAGCTTCCTGTGGGGAAAGGGCCGAACGGGCCTCAGCAAAGACCTCATTTCCTTCACTTTCTATGTGATCAAAAACCGCGTCTCTTAGTTTTTCCGCTGTCCCTTTCCAACTGGCATTCAGTTTATCCATGGCCTGAAGACTCCTGAGAAGACTCTCGGCGGCCATGTGTTCACTGAAACCATGTCCTTTGAGGGCGTGGTCAGCATTGATTGCCCGCAGAGTATTGTAGAAAACAGATTCTTCGGCCCGTGAATGAGGAATGAGAAGATCTCTAACTTGATCAATAAGGGCGAAACGATAATCGTCATCATTCCTTAATGAACATAGTTCATTAAGTACTTCCTTGAGTTCATCATGATCATTTTTTAATACCTGATAAATATCCATACATAATCCTTTGAAAATGGTTTAAGGACTATGTTCTTCATGCAATTTTACTACCAGCTCAATCAGAGAGAGATTCTTCAGTATTTCCATTTATTGGATAGTTTCACCAATGAGAGCATGACGGGTACTTCAATCAGAACCCCCACGACAGTCACCAAAGCAGCTCCGGAATTGAGACCAAACAACGCTATGGCCACAGCTACCGCGAGTTCAAAGAAGTTACTGGCCCCGATCATTGATGCCGGGGAACAGATACAGTGTGGAAGCCTCATCCCCTTACCTATCCACCAGGCCAGGAAGAAGATGAGATAGGTCTGGATAGTCAAGGGAATGGCGATCAAAAGAATATTCAGAGGAGAGGCGATAATTTTTTCTCCCTGGAAAGCAAAGAGAAGAATAAGTGTAGTAAGCAAAGCTACAATTGAAACGGGTTTCAGTTTGGGAAGAAATACGCTCTTAAACCACTGCTCTCCTTTGGACTTGATAAGAAGACGGTTGGAGATGAAGCCTGCGGCCAGTGGAATCACGACAAAAATAACGACGGAGGAAATAAGAGCGTCATAAGGGATTTCAATATTTGAAACACCAAGAAGGAATTTCACGATCGGAATAAACGCTATCAAAAGTACCAGGTCATTTATTGCCACCTGAACAAGAGTGTAACCAGGATCACCCTCAGTCAAATAAGACCAGACAAAAACCATGGCCGTACAGGGAGCGGCTCCTAATAAAATGGCCCCCGCTATGTACTCCTGAGCTAATTCAGGTGTGAGATAAGCTGAGTATAACCTATCAAAGAAAATCCACGCAAAAAAGGCCATGGTAAAAGGTTTAATGAGCCAGTTGATGATAAGAGTGAGCGCCAGGCCCTTCGGGTTCGCTCCCACCTTGGAAATAGAACTAAAATCTATCTGGACCATCATCGGGTAGATCATGAGCCACACCAGGATTGCGACCGGTATATTCACCGTAGAAATGTTCATGTCACTTAAGACAGTGATGGAACTTCCTAAAAGCTGACCAAGAACAATGCCAACGACAATACAAAGGGCCACCCAAACTGTAAGATAACGCTCAAAAAATCCCATCTTATTTCTCCAATACCGTTTTCATATCTTTAACAAATGTCTCAATCTCATCTCTTACCCTGCGATAAACAGCAAGAATTTCAGATTCGTCCTTCATCTCTTTAGTCAAGGCCGGAGGATCCTGGAATCCAACGTGCACTATTTTTGTTCCTGGAAAATAAGGACAGTTTTCATGAGCATGGTCACAAACAGTTACCACATAATCAAAAGTCACCTTCGGAAGCTCCTCAGTGGTTTTAGAATAGTGAGAGGAAATATCCACGCCAGCTTCTTTCATCACCTTCATGGCCCTTTCATTCATCCCGTGTTTTTTGGTTCCTGCAGAATAGACATCGAATTCATGGCCCCAATACTTTCTCGCCCAGCCTTCGGCCATCTGGGACCGACATGAATTTCCGGTACATAGAAACATAATCGTCTTTTTAGTCATAATCCCCTCTTAACAGCAGCATCAAAACATTCCTGAACCTTGAACTGTCGTATTTGATCCTGGCTTGAATCACAAGCGCAGGCGAGCTGCTCCAGACTTTTTTTCATTTTCTGAAGATCAGCTATTTTTTCTTCAATTTCTTTGAGTTTCGCCTCAGTCTTGGCCTTCACAGTAGTGCAGGTCATACGAGGCCTGGTATTTAGTTCCAGGAGCTCTTTGACCTCAGTCAATGTGAAGCCAAGCTCCTGGGCCTTCTTGATAAAAATGATTCTTTGAGCATCTTCTTCGGAATAGGTTCTGAAGGCACCTGTTGCCTTGGGTTCCCTCAAGAGCTCTTTTCTTTGATAAAAGCGGACTGTTTCCACTCCCACCCCGGCCATTTGGGCCAGCTTTCCAATTGTTAGCTTTTCCATAAACGGACTATATCATCCGTACTACGGTACGGGGTCAATATTTTTTTACAGAAAAGTCAAAAAGAGTGTGTTTTTATGGACGGAGCTGGTGCCTGAAAAAGATTCCTTCGTCCCCAAACTCAGAGGCCACAAACTCTGACGTAGTCACAATGTCGGCCACATGAATGGAATCTTTAACGAACTTCTCCACATCTTCCTGTTTGTAATCTGCATAATTAAAGTTGCGGTAATTATCCTTGAGAGCATAAAGATGGTAAACGGTGGTGCCTTCCGCAATAGTGAGAAGATCTTCTCTTACATCATGCTCGTCAGAAGAAAACGTTGGCCCGGCTGGAACAAAAAAGAGCTGTCTTGGGCTTTTCACGTCTTCAGTCTTTTTTCCTTGAGCATCAATTGAGGCCATGTCTGAAACATCCAGCTCTTCCGGATATCCGCTGACTTTTCGAAAAATTCTATGGACGAGATTCTGTCCCAGCTTATCCACCACAGGGACTATGTTCGACATGGGATGCTTGAAAAAATTAAAGTCTTTATCCTGTCCATCTAGTGATACGAGAGCAGAAACGTTAGCACTTGGCGCTCCTGATCTCAAAACTTTGAAGGCAAGGCCTGGGGCCACTGGTTTACTTCCATTAGGCCTGTATGTAAGAGAGAGTCTTAAAAGAGAACATTCTCCCCCCTTAAAAACACCGCTATAGAGATTATTCACAGGAACAAGTTTTACTTTCGCCACCACTCCCCGACGATGAAGATATTTCTTCCATCCGGGAGGAGCGAAGTCAGAGTGAAGGGATCCCTTCTCAGCAATTGCCTGCCTGGACATTTTAAATAACTGTATGATGCCAAACTTACTATACTGAGGAAGCTCCTGGTGCCTGGAGGAAATAATCTTTTCCCATAGAACATCCTGTTTTTCACATGCTGTTAAAGATTCGTAATGCTCCGGCATGGAAGCTGGTGAACGGGGAATATGAGTCTCAGTAAAGAGCTCAAAGGCCCCATAAGAAGTCAGAACTCCAATAAGCAAAAGGATTAAGGCCATCTTTTTTTTCAAGCTTCCTCCGGGGACATTTAATGAAAGTGAACACTAAAACAATAACCGATCATCCGGCCCGATATGAATAAAAATATCAACATCCTTTACGGTTATCTGCATTTCAACTTCTTAACTCGTGATACTAAAGGAAGTGGACTGTTATCGTCGGTCACAATTAAGGTATTGTCACAATCTAGCTAATGAAAACCAAATCATTCCGTAATACTATTTTACCTGATCTAAATCATATTTTTTAGTCCTAATAATTTCTGTGTAAAAAGGAGTTTACATGCAAAGAAGGAATCCATCATGGCCGATGGTTGCCTCTATTGGCTTACTATTGGCTTCTTGCGCGCAAAAGACCGCGCTCGAGACGACTTCCAATGCTACTCGTGTGCCTACATCAGTAGAAGGAAAAGGAAAAGAAACACCCTGGACGACATGGTCCAAAAAAGGGACGGTAGGAGGTCTTCTGGTGCTTAAGCACATCCGGGAAAACCTTCTGACAAATAACCTTCATGATCCTCATGTCGATTACAGAGGTTATGCTTCCGTTGACTGTAGCAAGCAGAATGTAAACGTGAGAAGTGCAGATGGAACCTGCTATGATCCGGAAAATCCCCATGTAGGTGCTTCACACACGGCCTTTGGTCGTAACGTACCTCCGGAATTCATCGATGCCAATGCACGTGAAAATCTCATGACTCCAAACCCAAAACTTGTTTCACAGGAATTTTTCACACGGGATGAGTTTAAGCCGGTGCCGTTTCTTAATATGCTGGCCGCCAGTTGGATTCAGTTCATGAACCATGACTGGTTGACTCACGGAAAGAACGCCGAAAGAAATCCTCACCGCGTATCTGGTCCCGAAGGACAGGATATTGAAGTCGAAAGAACGAAACCAAATCCTACGGACGACTCTCAGTATAAGAGTCAGTTCGGAAAAGTTTCTCTTAATGAAGTAACTCACTGGTGGGATGCTTCGCAAATCTACGGAAGCACTCAAGCTGAACAGAATGAGGTTCGTTCTTTCTCTAAAGGGAAACTGACCACAGTTATGGTTAACGGGAGGGAACTACTTCCTAAAAACCATAAACTCAACGTCGCACATAATAAGCAGAACCAGGGACTAGAGGTCACCGGGTTCAGAGACAATATGTGGGTTGGTCTCTCCATGCTCCACCACCTTTTCGTGAAAGAGCATAACTCGATTGCAGAAATGCTTTATAAGAAGCACGTTAAGTTTGATGAAACGAAAGGCCACTACATCTGGAATCAGAATGGCTTCTTCGGAAGAGTGAGAAATGCTGTCACAAGGAACGACAAGAACATCAAGTACTTCAATGAAAGGGAACTTGATGAGCACATCTTCCAGACCGCTCGTCTGATCAATGCTGCAGTTCTGGCCAAAATCCATACTATTGAGTGGACTCCTGCCATTCTTGCTAACAAGACATTGAAGAAGGCCATGTACTCCAACTGGTACGGTCTTGCTAATCCTCAAACATGGTCAAAGGTTCTTAAGCGCATTCCTGGCTTCAATAAAACTGACTGGTTTTCACCAACCAAGTCCGGTTACCTCGTAGGAGGGATTGTTGGCGATAAGAGAAACGATTATGGGGTTCCTTTCAGCATCACTGAAGAGTTCACTTCCGTATACCGTCTTCACTCTCTTCTTCCTGAAGATCTTGAGATTAAAAAACTTTCAAACAAAACAAAAGTTCAGAAAGTTCCTCTCGCTGCCACGAGAAATGAGAAGAGTTATGAGTACATGTCAAACTATGACCTGAAGGACCTCTTCTACTCTTTCGGGACTCAACACCCGGGTCAACTGGTGCTAAACAACTTTCCAAAGTTCATGCAGGAACTGACTATCCCTGGTCTTGGAAGCATGGACCTTGCCATGGTTGATGTCATGAGGGACCGTGAAAGAGGTGTTCCACGCTATAACCAATTCAGAAGGGCCATTGGTCTCAAGGCCATCAACAGTTACAGTGACTTCTTTCCTGGCGGACAAGCAAAAACTCCGGCCCAGAAAAAAACTCTGGAAAAATTTATCCGCGTTTACGGAAGAGATGCCGAAGGTAATGACAATGTCGAAATGATCGACCTATTGGTAGGTACTTCCGCTGAAGAAATTCGTCCGAAGAACTTTGGTTTCGGAGAGACAATGTTCCAGATCTTTATCGTTATGGCCTCAAGACGTCTTATGGCAGATCCTTTCTACACCGATAAATATCGTGCTGAGTACTACACGAAAGCAGGTCTGGAGTGGATTGATGATGAAGGTTTCATGCACAAGGTAATTCTGAGGCACATGCCGGAGCTCAGGCCTCACCTGAAAGGTGTTGCTACTGCTTTTGATCCCTGGAACAAGTAAACAACTGGAGAAAACATGAAACACATTCTTCTATATGCCGCTCTTTTCTCTTTGGTAGCATGCTCAACCGGTAGGCACAATTCCCGGACGATTTCATCAACCAAAGACCTGACCGGCACTTATCTCGGTGTAGCGGATTACGGAAGAGGACACAATGGCCCTAACAAGCCTGCCACAAGAATCTACTTCCACCCGATTGAAGGGCAAAGTGGGAAGTATGACGTTGTCCTTCTTGAGTACGTGAACCTGCTCAAGATGGCCCCAAGTTATATCGCTTCTAATAAGCTTCCGATAATCGCCAAGCGCACAGGGTTTCTGAAAAACATCAACACTAAGATCTATGCTTATGAAGCGACTCCAGGGGCCGAAGGAACTTTCGAGCTTCGGCCTTTAGTGGTATTGGATGACAAAATCGAAGTGAAGCAGGATGCAAAGCCACGCATCCTCACACTTGCGCCAGATGCAGATCCGAAGAATCCTCTGGAAGGGGCCACTCTTTCCAGTGGGGATGAGGAAGGACCAAAGGAAATTTTCTTTCCTAAAAAAGGGGATAAGAAGAAAACAGGTCTTCAGTACAAGACTGCAAAACTGGCTTATGAAAAAGCTAAGCTTGAGTCGACCTGGAGAAAAAATTTTCTAAAAGGGCCCTATCTCTCCCAGTACTACAACAAGGAAGACGTTGTTCTTAAACTCAGGGACAATAACCTTGCCGAGTTTGTTCTGAATCCGAAGTTCGCTAAAACTTCTGCTAAGAAGCGCAAAAGAATGTTCACGAATTCAAAGTCGGCCTTCCTGGAAGGTAACTTCACGGTCACTGAACCCCGGGATGGAATGTTTCTTTTTCATTCCACTGATGCTGATGACAAGTCGAAGGAAATCGTTGAAGGAAAGATTGCTCTTTTCATCGATATCTTTGATGCTACGAAATCCCTTAACCAGGACGTAGTGGAACTTGCTCTGATTGACTCAGAGAAGCCGGAAGATTTCCTGATGTACTATGAGCATCCGGAGAATGGCGAAGGCACTGAACCTGTAACTCCTGCCAACTAAAAAGAAAGGCCACCTCAAGGTGGCCTTCTTGTTTCAACATAAATCTATATTGGCTTTATTTCATCAGCAACCAAAAAGACATTTACGGCCTTGAGCTCAGCTTCCACTTCCGGCTCAAGATCCCATCCAACTTCTCGCTCTACTTCAACGACAGGCACTGCTCTGACAGTTCCTGTCACCTGCACTTTAGCGTCTTCTTTTAAGGCCTTTGGATTAAGAGAATCTCTACCGATGACCACGATCTCATCGTTAATAATTCCACCGCTCTCAACGATGATCGATTTTTTATCTATTACATCTTCCACTTCTCCGGTCACTGTCACTTTTTTTCCCTGATAATCGGAAATGTTATCCATCAATGTTTCCACGTCAGCAACCTGGACCGGCTTTTCCTGTGCCCCCGTCTTCTGAGCAAAAGCTGTAAAGGAAGTTGTCAGTAAGCTAAAACCTAGTAATGTAACAAAGAAATTCTTTTTAAACATGGTTCCTCCTTGTTTCGGAATCAGAGTCAATTTTGTTAAGTTTTGGAATACCTTTCCCAGTCATTAATTTTTCCGCAGGTATTCCAGCTGCCCGACCTGAAAACCTCTCAAACTCTTTCACATCGTGTGAACAGAAGATCTGAACTTCCCGTGAATGGTCATTCTTCAAATCCCGTAGCCTCAGTTGATTCCAGATTCTGGTCTTATAATCCTTATCCATCATTTTCTGATAGAGAGTGAGACCAGGAGTGCAATAGGGATTCACAGGATCTATTTCCTGATGGTAAAAGTAAGCATCCCCGGCGTTCAAGATCCAGATAGCCCCTCTCTTAACAGCAACTCCCGCATGGCCGAACGTGTGCCCGGTGAGAGGGATGAGTGCAATTTCCGATGGGAGACCGTGAAGAGTATTCACACGATCAAACCCAAACCACTGCTCTCCTTCATCAGCTTCATAGACTTTCCAGTTATTCTTTGTGCCCCACTGCTGGGGACGGAATCTCTGCCGATCAAGCCAGGTCTTTTGCAAAAAGGCGTAATCTCTTTCAGCAGATAGCATGTGAACTGTGGCCCAAGGGAAATCATCCAAACCGCCGGCATGATCAAAATCGAGATGAGTTAGAATGATGTGTCTCACATCCAGGGGATCATACCCAAGGTTTTGAATCTGGCGGATCGCCGTCATTTCTTCACGAAAATCCGGCTTTACGAGCTTCAGGAAAAAATGACTAAGTCGAGACTCTGCACTCTGCACATCTTTTAAACCAAATCCAGTATCAACAAGAACAAGACCTGACGAATCTGTTTCGATTAAAAGATTATGATTGGTGAGATGTCCACGTCTTAAAATGGATTCATGATTGTGATCCATAAGATGTCCGCCCAGAGGGCACGAAGAGATGCAGTTCAGATGATGGACACGCATTAATGACCTCCGTCTCACGACAAATCAGCTCAGTGTATCACCTGAAGTCTGAGGCAGTAATGAAGAGAATCTAAAAGATGCCGGGAATCCAAAGTCTTCCGGTCGTCTTGCTACACATTAGTTTCTTTATAATGAATTCATAAAAGATTTACTTCGTTATGATTATACTCTTCTTTCAAAAGAAAGGAGGACTCATGAAGAAGGCCCTTTTAATAGCATTCATGACAACAATGACAACCCTCGCCTGGGGAGAGCGATTTACGGATCATATTCACTCTGTCTCTGAAGGAAAAAATGGAGCTGAACATTTAGTCATGTTAAGCAGCGGTAGAGTGGTCTTTATAGATCAGGGGATATCACCGGATTTTGACCTTTCAGAATTTCAAGCAGGAGAAAGAGTAGAGCTGGAAGTGGATGACAAACTCACCCTGATGTCTATAACTTCCCTCCCCCCTACGGAAACTCCACAAGAGAACATGTCTTTCCAAGGGCCGGAGTTTTTGCAAGATCCCACCGTGCTTCCTGATTACTCAAGCGCCAAAAGAATTTTTAACGGAATGAACAGAAGTTATAAGAAAAAAACGGAGTGTTCTGACAGGGCCCACGTCTGGTCTTATGAAGAGTGGAAAAAACACGGCCTCATATCAAACAAAGTTTTTCTTTTCTTCACCAATACCTACATCAGGAAATACCGCTTTTACTGGTGGTTTCACGTTAGCCCTTACACTCTGATCAGGGAAAACGGCAAAGTGGTAGAAAATGTCCTCGATCGAAGATATACGGGTTATCCCTACCACATGAAAAACTGGACCGATGTTTTCATCAGATCAAAAAAATCATGCCCTGTTAAAACTTACGCTCATTATCGGGCGAATAAAAACGGTCCGGAACATTGTTTCCTGGTCAAAACATCCATGTACTATCGCCTTCCTTATCACGTCCGGATGATGGAAGATAACGGAGTCATTAAAACCCGATTCAGTACCAGTGAAGTGAATTTCTCCTATCGGGCCTTCACCCGTAGAGGTGCCAGAAAGTTGGATTAACAGATACTACAAAGTAGTCCTTGTGGACTACTTTGTAGTCCACAAGGCTAATAGACAGCACCAACTGTACTATTAAGTAGTTTACATGGACTACAAAGTAGTCCACAATAGAGCCATGCTGGAAACTATTTTTGGAAATACCACTGCTGCTAAAATCATGCTTTATCTCTTCCACTATGGAGAAGCCTACGCCTCTGGAATAGCCCGAGACATGGGAATCACTAAAAGTCAGGTTATCAAACAACTTGATCGATTTGAGGCAGGTGGAATTCTTGTCAGCAAATCCATGGGAAAAGTTCGCATCTACTCGTTTAATCAAAAGATAGGAATTACTAAGAAGCTAAAAGACCTTATTCAAGTCGTGTATGATTCAATTCCTCTGGAACAAAAAGAAGAGCTCTTTAGTTCCCGCAGACGGCCAAGAAGAAAAGGCAAACCAGTAATAAGCAAAACAAAAAATGAAGATTGATTTTAAAACCTGCTCTGCAGAAGAGCTCTGGAAGTATGTTGCCGCTCATTTAAAGACCAAGAACATTGACACCGTCCTGGTAGGTGGGGCCGTGGTATCAATATATACTGAAGGGGCCTTCGTCTCCGGAGATCTTGATCTCATTGTCACTAATCTATTTGTCAAAAATCTTGAAGAGGCCATGAAGGAAATCGGATTTGTTCGTCGTGGTCGCCATTATGTTCATCCTGAATGCACTCACCTTTTTGTGGAGTTTCCACGTGGGCCGATAGAAATTGGTGATGATCCTCACATTGAACCAGATGAAAAAGAAGTCGAAGGTACAAAAATTAAACTCCTCTCTCCCACTGACTGCGTGAAAGATCGCCTTGCTTCCTGGATATACTTTAAGGATCGTGTGGGTTTGGAACAAGCAGTAATGGTGGCCAAAAAGCATCCAGTTAAATTTCATAAAATCAAAGCATGGTGTGAACGGGAGAATGCTCTGGCAAGCTTTGAAGAATTCATTCAATATCTTAAAAAATAATGACCAGTTCACATCTAACCGAAGTATTAGAACTTTGGCGTAAAGTCTCTCGTCTTCTGAAAGAAAATAACATTGATTCAGTCTTAGTGGGTGGGGCCGTCGCAACCGTCTATACTCAAGGCAAATATGAAACAAAAGACTTAGACCTTGTCATCGATGGAACTCATGAAGAAGTGAGGATGATCATGACCAACAATCATTTCAAAAAATGTAATGGATATTATCTTCATGAAGATTACGCAATCACCATCGACTTCATAACAGGCTACCTGGAGATTGGTTACGACTGTAATCTCACTCCTGTCATTGATTCTGAAAGCGGGTTCAAAATTCTAACTCCCACGGATTGTATCAAAGACAGGCTTTCAAGCTTTCTCTACCAGGAAAAAGGACCTGAAAACGAAAGAAAGGGCCTGAACGTGGCCAAGCTTATAGCGACAAAGCACACAATAGATAAAAATGAAGTTAAAAATTGGTGCAAGGGAGAAGGTGCTGAAGAAGTTTACAATAAACTTTTTTAACTTCCGAAATGTCGAAAAGGTATGCGCTACCTTTTCGACACTCGTAGAGGAGCAAAGAAGTAGGACAAAGAGAATTAAGCTTAAAACAAGTACTGCCTCCTTAAATCTATTGTTTCAATAAGAATTGATTCTTTGAATATCTGAGGAGGCAAGTATGAAAAAGACAACAGGAAACACTCGAAAGAAAACCAGTAGTAACACTAGAAGAAGAAATTCTCAGAAAGCTGTTCCAAACCAATACCTTGGTTCTGCTTCATTCTTTTTAGCAGGTACTTTCCTTGGTTCTATCCTCACCTATTTCTTTGATCCGAATAGCGGAAGACATAGAAAGGCCCTTGTGCGTGACAAGGCCATTCGTTTTCAACATGAGTCTGCCCGGTATGGCAGCAGGTTCTGGCGGGATATGAGAAATCGCACGGAGGGATTCAAAGCTCGTGCTGTAAAAAAGACTGAGGGTGAAGAAAATGTTGACGACGATAAACTAGTCCAAAGAGTCCGATCAAAATTCGGTAGAGACGTGACTCATTCAAAGGCCATTGATGTTTCGGCGGATAATGGCATTGTCACACTCTCGGGTCCCATCCTCACCCATGAAGTGAATCATCTCATTAAGAAAGTTAGAAAAGTTGAAGGAGTTAAGGATGTTGTGAACAACCTGGATGTTCATGAAACTCCTGATGGAATCTCGGCCCTGCAAGGGGAAGGGCCCGAATATCTCCAGGGTTAAGGCGCCTTCTCACTACCCTTCTGTTTGTTAGCTCTTGAAGTGGGCGAGACCTTCGATGACCTGGTCTCATTCACTTTTGGAGTCTTAGTGGATCTTGCTTTTCTATTTTTTCCGAAGTTTTTCATAAGCTACCTCATTGACCTTATATGATGAGCCGCTAAGCCTGCTAATGCAGCAAAATCAGCCCTCAATTCCAATTTGAATACTCAATCAAATCAATCCAATAGGTAATAAATTCCCTCCAGCTTAAATTAATGTTCTGAACCTCTCAAATTTCCATCCTCTATCCGAAGGGAATTCACATTGAATTATTTTCCAGGAAATGTGCATGAAATTTATTTCTTCCATCATGTTCAGTTTGCTTATTACGACTCCAGCATTCGCTGAACTCATTCAGATTCTTCATACCAATGATCTCCACTCTCACCTTGAGCATGCTACTCAAAGACCTGACCTGGGAGGTTATGCCCGGCTAAAGGCCCTGATGGATCATCAGCGGTTGGAGGCCAAAAGAAAAGGGATTGGCACCATCAGTATGGACGCCGGAGACTTCATGGAAGGAAGTATTTTTTATCTCGCTGATAAGGGAAGAAAAACCTTTGAGGCCTTTGATAAGCTTCGCCATGATGTGGCGATCCTTGGGAACCATGATTATCTCATGGCCCCTGCTGATCTCGATGCAATTTTAAGGGATGTTCCTCCTCATCGCCCTCTCCTAGCGGCCAATTTTAAAATCGACTCTTCCTATACTCATATCAGAGAACATGTAAAACCAGTATGGGAAGGAGTTGTGAGTGGAGTAAAGGTTGGAGTGATCGGGCTAACTACGAATGATCTTCTTTATAAATGGCGCCTCAAAGGCGATGGTGGTATTTCAAGTGAAGTGAAAACAGCAAAGAAATGGGCCGGATATCTCAGAGAACGAGGCAATGAAGTAATCATCGCTCTCACACACATAGGTATTTCAAAAGATAAAAACCTAGCGAAAGAAGTTCCGGAAATTGATGTCATCGTCGGAGGTCACTCTCACTCTGAACTGCAACAAGTAGTCTGGCAGAAAACAAAACAGGACAAGAAAATCAAAATGGTTCCAATTGTTCAGGCCGGTCATCATGGAGAATGGCTGGGAAAACTGATCTTCGATTATGATCGTAACATGCAAACAGTGAAGGTAGTCGAATATAATCTTCTTCCTGTTAACGGCGATTCAAAAGATCCGGAAATGCTCTCACTTGTGGCCGAGGCCAACAGGGATCTGCATGATGAATACGGACAAGACTGGCTGAATGAAATTGTAGGACTGAGTACCCTGAGACCAAACTACGTTGAAGGGGATGAAAAGGTCTGGCACTACTTTCTAAACGACGCCATGATGGAAGCGACCGATGCGGACTTCGCCATTCACGCTCCTGCTCTTTCAGGTAACAACTATCCAGTGGGGACCGTAACCAGAAGGGACCTTTATGAAGGCAATCCCCGCACATTCGATTTCAAGGATAAATTCGGCTACAACGTCTACACAGCAAGGATCATGGGTGGCTGGATAAAAATGATTGCTGCTGTAACGATGAAACTCAATATTCCTCTCTACTTTGCGGGAATCGAGTTTAAGTGGAAGAAAAAACCAAATGGCAAAGTCAGCATCTGGGATGTCACCCATAACGGTCGCAGAATTAACCCTTTCAAGTACTACAAAGTAGCCTTTTCTGAAGGGATTGTCAGAGGGGCCTACGGAATTTCTCCCCTCACCCGCTTTATTGTTCATGAAGGGGAAAGAGAGAAAGTTCCAATGTGGCAGGCCCTTGAGGATAAGTTCAAGCGAGATGGAAAAATCACGCCTGATTATCTCGATGGGTACTTTGATAAAAGGGGCCCGGCAAGTGTAGGAAAAATGGGAAGAATGATGGTTCCGGCCCAGTGAGTTTCACTCAAGGGCCATAATCTTTTCCTGAATAATCTTGGGAGCGTCCTTTAACTCCATCAAATGTTCCGACAATTTCTTTTCCCAGTTTGACTTCATATCTCTGGCGTTCTCAAAGGACTCATAAACTTCTACCCGAAGAGTTTCATTAACAGCATTCCAAAAGTATCTTTTTTCTTCTAATAGCTCCTGCCAGGAACTATCCCTGCTCTTTTTAACATCAACACTGTTATAAATTAAGATTTCTGACATAGTACTTCTCCTTTTTTAAATTTTGGTAAAGGGAAATTAATTGAATAACGAATCAATCGTCTTCTTATATCTGCTTACAAAGATGTAAGGATAAATAGGGCTTTTTATTCAAAAACAAAGCCTGGATAAAGGCCGGCCTCATAAGTCGGTATATTCAAAGTAGATGTAAGAATTGAAAAAAAATGGGGACCTTCCCTGTCAAAAAATTAGACACTCTGAATTTCTTACCCAAAACCTATCCGGACTACCACCCAATGATATGATCTCAAAAATTTATTTTGAGGTTATATGAAAAGGTTTATCCTGCTTGCCCTTACTGTTCCTTTGACCACACCATCTTTTGCTGTCGGTTACCTCGATACAGTGAATGTCAAAATTAGAGACCCTGAACAAAGAATCTACGTTGGTTCATTCCTTAAAAAGATGGAAGAACATACTTCCGATTACGTTCCACCGGTTATTGACGATGTGGTTACCTGGGGTGTTGGACGAGTTGCAGATGTTGTTTATGATGGTGCCAGGATTACATTTGAGGAAGATCTGATTGCAAAGACCAAACAAGACCTCGGGACTATTGACCTTTCGGCCTTTAATGATCCTAACATTCCTATTTCTGACTTTCTTAATTCTTCGGAGACGACTTTTGCCGAAATCAAGGCCATCGGTGACAGGCTTAAAGGTATTGCCCCCGAGTCCCAACACCATTTCATAGATGGTGTAGTGAATTCAGTTATTCATAATCTGAATGACAAGCAAGTTTCCTATCTCGCCCATCGTGCAAATTCAAATGAGAATGACAGGAATAAAATTGAAAAAGAAATGTTCAAGCTTTATGAGGAGAAAGTTCAACTCGTCAATAAGCAGACATCAATAGAGAAAAGAGTTCTTAAGCTGGAAGAAGAGCTGGCAGAAGCAAAGAAAATAAAGAACCCCACTGATGAGCAGGCGTTGAAGGAAAACCAGATCAAACGTCAGCTGGAAATCGCCCGCGCTATCCGGAAAGCGGAACTTAACCGGGATCTTGAAAGCATACATAACATAGGTCTGGGTATCTCTGCTTTTGTCGGGTTAAGTAATCCCGCCCTGGGACAGCAGATCTCAACCACCTCCTCATCTATTATGCAAATAGGAAAGGCCTTGTCAGCACTGGAAGGACTTGAACCGATGTCCCTCACTGCCTTCGGACACTATGGGATCATTGCGAATGCTTCAATTTCCCTCTTTAAATCATGGGGAGTTCTTGGAGGAAACAGCAAGGATGGGATAGGTTCAGCCTTGAAGGCCATCTCAAAACAAATTGAAAGGCTTCACAAAAGGATGGATGAACGCTTTGATCGGATAGAGAGTCAGATGCATAAAAATCATCTGGAAATCATCAAGAACTTCGCTTCAGTTCATCAATCACTTTCTTCAATCCATACGACCTTGCAGAACACTTATGACCGCTTATTGGCAATTGAAGAGAGGATGAGAAAAGACAAGGTCAATTCAGGAATTGAAGAAGCTCATTATTTTATTGAAAAAGAACTAACACCTATTGATAAAAAGTGTCTTGGTGACAAGCGCCTTAAGAAAAGGGCCTTAAAGAAGTGCCTGGCTCAATACACAGAATTCATCTGGGAGAAGGCCAATAGCCCAAAACTCACAAGAGTGGGACAGGTCCATGAGTGGCATCAGTTTGTCGATTACCAGGTTAACCAGTACGCTCAGGCACTTAATAAAAATGCTAAAGTCGCAAATCCATCAATACTGAACGAACTCAAACTACGGGTATCGCTACTTGAAAAAGATTATCCGAATGAAATGCATGCCCTCGTTCAGGAAAGAAAAGACTTCCATAACGATTACGAGCAAGCAATGATTAATGTTGCCCGGGTGGTTTCCATTGATAAAATGATTGATACTGCTGAGGAACTGAAAGGAAAGATTCGACACATCCAAAGGATAGCAAGTAATACCATTGACCAGGAATTTCTGAATTCCCAGTTAACAGATCACCTTAATGAATTAAAACTTCTGAAAAGAGAGTATCAGAAAGGGATCGAGGAAAGAGAAGAAGAAATTAAGCTCGTCTCCCAGAGAGGAAACGACCGGGGAACTAAGTATTACATCGAAGACCTGGAAGAAACGATCCGAGGACTTAAAAATCAGATCTCCTACATCGATGATGGTCTTTCAAGATACGAGAAGGCTGAATATACGGGCCTTCAGTACTACTATGGGCTTCCGGTCATTGTTCATCCCTCAGACAGTAAGATGGGCAGACCGATAGTCATGCCCCTTCCTGCTTTAAGACATTATCTTCCGGATCTTGATTTGGGTAATTTCCTGACGGTGAGAATGATCCGACTTGAATACAGTGTAAACTATAAGTCGTCTTACTTCAAAATCTACAGGCCTGACCAAAGCGGTGTCGTGAACGCCATTGGTGGTTACTCCCGTAGATACATCCGTCAACGAGTAAGCAACAATGGTTATTCACAAACTGTAACCGTTGGTGAATATCTGGATTATGAGGCATTCGTTCAAAATATTAACCTCAAGGCGAAACTCAAGTATGAAGCTGATGATGGTTTACCTATTGAAGAAGTTATTCTTGATATGACGGATTCAAACCAGACTTGCCAGGGCCGTGGCGGTGAAGCTGCCCGAAGAGGCGGATGGTTTAAAACTGCAGCTGATCCCTATTCCATGGGTATTGTTATGGGAAGTTTTGGATACGACTACCGTGACACGAATTTTTGTACACCTTTTTATTTAGGATCACCAGTCAGTGAAAAATCTAAGAACACTGTGAAGAAGATCAAAGAATCAATTGAAAGATTCAAGAATAGAGAAGTCACAAAGGTTAAAGCTTCTCTTATCAGGGATGTTAAGGACAGGTTGAATGCAAATGAGTTTAATGATCTATTGTTCGATCTCGAGAATACTTTAAGAAAATTCAAAGGTCAGATGTATCTTAGTTTTTTCCTACTTGATATCAACGACAGATTCGCTTCAGCTTACGTCGCCCTGCCTTCGTCTCATATCAGGGAAATAGTTTTTGGCCAGATAGAGCTTAAAATCCAGAACGAGAAAGGCTACCTTCTCGAAGATTTAGAAAAGACTTTAAACCAATTCAGACTGATAACATTTTAATCGTGTTACTGTTTTGAAGACTGTTTAAGAGATTCTTTCTTAACTGGTCTCGAAGAAACTTCTTTAACGCTTCGGTGAGAGTCATCCTTCACCGGAGCTTTCTTTAATTCGATGATTTCAATAACTTCTTCATAGCAGTCTTTGGCCTCAGCGATCCACTTCATTTCTTCCTGAGTCATCTTCAGACTCTTCGCCTGGATTTGTGTTTCTTCCATCATCTGATGTTTGTTTTTAACTTTTTGAGTGAATTCAGGAGTGATTTGAGGCAGCTCCCCTAGTTGACTTCTCTTAACCTGATCCTTTAACTCGTTACAATCTTCCGTCACGAGATCCTCGACAGACGGACCATCCACTTCCTGCACTGTCACCGCTTCGGAGCCTTTCTCGAGCTTGAGCCAGCTTAAGGCCACTCCCCCAACACTTAAAACAGCTACAACGGCACCGGCAGCAACGAGCCCGATAACTTTTAGTTTATTTGGCACTGGTGGCTTTTTTGCCTGGGCATGAGCACTGGGGAAAAGAAAATCAATGAACGAAGTCTTTGGTGCGTCTTCTAACAAGGAGTCAACCTGCTCATTGATGGGCCTTTTTAAATCAAATTTTTTACCATTTAACCGGGCCGTGAGGTTTCTAAAATCGATCTCTGTAATTCTGGCCTTTTCACCCGCCACTTTAACAATGAGAGCGTCTCCTTCAACGGAGACATTTTTAATGATAGAAGTAAAAAAGTCCTTATCTCCCACAACCTTCATGTCTTCTTTGTTAATTAAAGGGATGATCGAAAGATAGAGGCGCTTCTGCTCGTCCGTAGAAAGCTTTTTTAAAGCAGTGACAGAGTCCTGTAGCTGTTCGGCCGAAAGGGATTTTCCGGGACTTGCAAAGACACTCGCCTGAAGAATGAAGAGTTGAACAAATAACAGGTTAAAAATCTTTGACCACATGAAAGGGACCTTCCGGTTAGGGCATTAGGATTCCCTATGCTCTTCGGACAGATTAAAACAATACTTGAATGATTTGCTCGAAAGATAGAAATGGGCCTCTGTCTAAACTTTAAACAGAGGCCTGGAGGCAATTATCGATCAGGGTAAATGAGTTCAACCAGGGCATTTAAAGCATCAGTCGTGGTGAAGATGCCATAAAAGCTGTTGTCAGGTTCATAGATGATGGCCGATCCCTTCTTTTCACGAGAGAGACGGTAAGCAACATCGCCGAGACTATCATTGGTGAAAGCGGTCAGGATTGATGTACTCATAATATTTTTGACTCTCATTCCTGCGCTCCATGATCTGTCGCCATTAGCGAGAAGATCACGTTCAGAGATAATACCTACCACAACACCGTCTTCCATTACTGGTAAATGACGGATTTCATTTTCCTTCATCAGCCGGGTGGCCTCTGGTAACTCAGCATTAAGGTTGATGGTAATGGGCGCTAAACTTGTGTATTCTTCAACAGTAACATTCATAATTCGGTCCTCCTGACTCATTAGAACTTATCTTTAAAACAGCTCACAAAACATGATGTAAATCATGACTAAAAATGAAAAACTCCAGACTTCTTGACGTCTTAGATATTCAAGTATACAATTGAATATCTCTCCCGGCCTCTACTGGAGTAATCATGATTCTTTCCCCTCAATGGACGCTTTTGACTGGTATCCTCTTGTCTTTTTTTCTGCAAGGATCTGCCGTTCAATTAAAAGCAAAACAGTGGAGTGCTAAGCTTCTTCAGTTAAGTGTCATTCTTCTGGGAGCATCTTTGAATTTCAATGCTGTTATTAATCAAGGCACCACGGCGACCCTGATTACCTTCACCAGTATTCTGTTTGTTTTTCTGATTGGGTACGTGGGGAGGACCATCTTCAAAGTCAATAAGGAGCAAGGTCTTCTGATAACCATGGGGACAGCCATTTGTGGGGGAAGTGCTATTGGTGCTCTTTCCCCGGTCATAAAAGCTGAAACCATGGCGATAACAATTGCAATTGGCGTGGTCTTTATGCTGAATGCCCTGGCGGTTTTTATATTTCCTTTCATTGGAAATGTATTTGAACTGACTCAGGATCAGTTTGGACTTTGGGCGGCGCTGGCAATTCATGACACGAGTTCCGTAGTCGCAGCTTCTACAATCTATGGGAGCAAGGCGCTGGAAGTTGGAACGACAGTAAAACTTATTCGCGCCTTGTGGATCATTCCCGTCACACTCTTTTTTAGCGTTTACTCTCGGGGGGCACACAAAAGTAAAATATCCATTCCCTGGTTTATCATCGGCTTTATGGCCCTTTCTTTAATATTCACTTTCCTGGATATACCTGCCGCCTTCAAAACGAATGTCACAGTTCTCGCTAAATTTGGTTTTTCTATCACCCTCTTTCTTATTGGTCTTACTTTTGACTTGAAGAAAATTAAAAGTGTTGGGCCCCGTCCCCTCTTTCTCGGAATCTCTTTATGGATCATCGTAAGTACGACGACACTCATCCTTATAAAAATGTACACTTAACAAAAGGAACACTATGAAAGCTCTAATAACTCTCCTACTCACAATTTTCTCACTGACTGCAGCTGCCTCTGATCCTCAAAACGCTTACTCTATGGTTGAAAAGGGAGAAGCCGTTATTATAGATGTCAGGGAAAAAGACGAAGTTGAAGAAGGAATGATCAAAAATGCAAAGTGGTTTCCACTTTCGAAAGTCATGAATGCTAAAGACTGGAAAAAGGATTTCAAAAAACTTACAGAAGGTAAAAAGATTTTCCTCTACTGCCGGAGTGGGAACCGCTCAGGAAAAGTCTTGAATATATTAAAAGAGAACGGGATCACTTCTTCAAACCTAGGCGGGTATGAGGATCTATTGAAGGTTTTGAAGTAGGAGAAAAAGCTCTCTTAGATTAGCTTTCCAATTTCATTCCCAACTCAGTTAACTCAAAAGCAGAGAGTGGCAAGCCTTTAACATTAAAATTTGATTCAACTGCCAATTCGACGGCTTCCGCTAAGCGTTCACACATTCGGCCTTTGCAAAAAAAAAGCAAAGGCCGCTTTTTAGGGAGCGGCTCCAGGAAGCTGGAGATTTTGGTTAAAGTATCTTCAAAATGCAAAACCCCATTAATCGGTATATAGTTTGATTCATCAATTTGCCTTAAATCCACTAAGGTGACCTTTTTGTTTTTTACCTGTTTCACAAGCTCGTCATGGTTTCCCTGCCAAATCAATTCATTACTCAATAGAGTCTGATCATTAGAAGCGAGGATTTTGCTCACCAGGTGCACCACTTCGCTGTTAGATAATGAGTAGTAACGAAAATTTTTGACCTGTTCAACTTCGAGGATATTGGCCTTTGTCAGGGTAATGAGGTGCAAGGAAATATTCTGAATCGATTGATCAAATCTATGGGCACACTCCTCCACAGTCCGGGGACAAAATGAAATATAGTTAATTAACTTAAGTCTTATTGGAGATGAAAGAACTTTGAACAGGTTGGCATTTGTCTCAAAGAACTCTTCTTTCTGCTTGTATTTATTCATGTGTGAAAGATTAGCATAAAATTGTGGTTGACGCAAATTCTATTCAAGCCGACACTTGACCAGTATTCAAGCATAAGCTTGAATAGATAAAAAGTGAGGATTAATGAAAAAGAAACTGGCCCTGTTTACTACATGCGCTGCTCTCATGGCAGCAGGTTGTGCTGAAGTTCCCAAGAGATCAACGGCAGGCAAAGAAAAAGTGAAAGAAGTAAGGCTGCTTCATTTGGGTGATATGCATGCACAGCTTGAAACACATTGGGAATTTCTACCAGAGGCACCAGGCAGTCTAAAAAAGATGGGAGGTTTTGCTCGTATTAAAACTGCTCTTGATCAGTACCGAAAGTCTGCTCCGGGAGCAGTATTCAGCGTTGATGGTGGTGATACATTTCAAGGCTCTGCCTTAGCGGCATGGACCCAAGGGAAAGCAATCTTAGGTCCTCTTAATGGACTTGAAATAGATGTTGGTATTCCAGGAAACTGGGAAGTGGTATATGGACCAGAAGTTTTTAGAGATCTTATGGAAAAAGTAAACTATAAGGTCATCGCTTATAACTTCGAGGACAAAAGCTCTGGGAAACGTCTTTTTGCTCCTTCAATCGTTATGGAACAGGCAGGAGTCAAGGTTGCTTTTATCGGCCAGACCGACATTACCACGACTGTCAGACAACCGCCGGCACAAGTTATTGGTCTTGACTCGACAAAGACAAACGGCTTAAGACAGTACATCGCTCATTTGAAGATTGAAGAAAATCCCGACCTAGTTGTGCTTGTTGATCATAATGGTCTTACTCCGATGGTACAGCTTGCAAAAGAAATTCCCGAAATTGATGTGATACTTAGCAATCACACGCACGAAAGAGTCTATAAACCCATCTATGTAGGAAATACTATCATCGTTGAGCCGGGATCAATGGGATCATTCATGGGACTTCTCGATCTCAAGATTGTGAATAAAAAAGTTGTAGATGCTAAATATGATTTTATACAGATTCTTGAAGAAAAATTCCCTGAGGATACAAAGGTCAAAGAGCTTGTCGAAAAAGAAGTCAAGCCATTTAAATCACGCTTGAATGAAGTTGTTGGTCATACAAAGAATAGAATTCTACGTTATGATGTCCTTGAAAGTAATATGGACAATCTTGTTGCAGATGCCACAAGAGAAGCAACCAACACTGATATCTCTTTTACAAATGGCTTTCGTTTTTCTCCGCCAATTGCTCCTGGTCCCATAAAAGAAGAAGACTTGTGGAACATTCTCCCTCTCGACGCTAATTTAAAAGTCGGGACGGTAACCGGACAACAGCTTTGGGATTATCTGGAAAGAGAGATGGAACTGGTTTTCTCTAAGAATCCAACAAAATTATCGGGCGGATGGGGGCCGAGACCTTCTGGTCTTAGAATAAGATTTGAAGCTGGTGCTAAAGAAGGTTCCCGAATAAAAAAAGTCTTTGTCGGCGATGAACCTCTTGACCTAAAAAAAGAATACTCTCTTGGAGGTTGTGAAAGAGACGGAGAGCCATTAGAAATGATCTGCAGGGTAAAAGAAGTCAAAAATGCACGTTTGGTGGAAGGAACTGCACACTCTGCTCTTCGAAATTATATTAAAAAACATTCTCCGCTCAACTTAAAACGAGATGCGAGAGTACGTGCAACAGATCTCCCGGATAAAGTTTGGTCACAATATGGACTGCTGCAAAAAATGTGGGACCTACCAGGGAACGCTGATGCCGTTGAGCTTCCTGTGGCACCCGAAAAAAATCTAAAAGATTTTTATTCCCATCGTTAATAGAAAAGGAAAGCAAAAGGGATCCGATTATCTAAAGGATCCCTTCATCATCGCCCTGAACTATTTCTTTGAAAGAAACTTTTCAACGGCCTTTCTCGACTCAAGGGTCTGGGCGCATTCACCTTTAGCATACTGCATGGAGAATGAGTGGTTCTTACCAT
This sequence comes from Bacteriovoracia bacterium, assembly GCA_046566385.1. Classification (GTDB taxonomy): domain Bacteria; phylum Bdellovibrionota; class Bacteriovoracia; order Bacteriovoracales; family Bacteriovoracaceae; genus Peredibacter. The sequence continues at coordinate 26,514 of JBKHWS010000026.1, forward strand.
CTATCTCAAGAAGAAATGAAACTTCAACTTGCTCATAGGAAAAGATGTCTGATTCCGTATGAATGCGCTTAGTGTACATGCCCCAAGGTTTCACCTTTGTTCCATTCACTTCAAATTCCGAGGCCCCACCTGAACACCCCATGATATCAGAATCTTCTCTCTTACAATTGGCGAGAGGCCAGCGGAAAATATAATGATCGCCCAGTTTTGCAAAGTCATTGGCCTTCTCTGCTAAAGTGGCAAGGTCATTTGGAGTCGTCATACCGGTATAAATAGGCATGTACTTCATTCCATTGTGATGAATGATATTAACAACGAATTCATCCCCTTCAACATCACCTACGACTGAAGTCGTTGGGAATTCGGTCACACAGATCACTTCCATGGCAGATACTGAAAGAGATAGTCCTAGGGCAATTAATGCGGTTGAAATGAGCTTCATAAAACCTCCGTTTTAATTACGCTATCATGTCCCATGAAAGAACTACATGCGTTGCATGACGCTGCAACAGAAAATGTTCCATGACTTAAACTTTTAAATTACGGAAGCCGGGCCATTCATCTAAAAGGGCAAAGAACAATTACAAAGGATGCTTATGAAAAGGCTAATAATTGGATGTCTGATTCTTGGATCTATGTCAACTTTGCATGCAGCAACCATTAGCTTTAATCAGGGGGACTATAAACTCAACATCGTTAACGATTCAAAATTCCTGCTTACGGTTACTGCCTCAAGTGCAGCGGTGGTGTGTGAAGGTGAAACGAGAAAAGTACCTGGGCATGAGACCCATTCTGAAACTGTTCATGCATCAGCTAAACTTAAGTCACAATTAATTGTAGTCGAACCTGTCCAGACTCAGGTTTTAAATTTTCAGTTAGCTAGAACCCTTGAAAGAAGTACATCTGAACTAAGTGCTTTCTAAAAAAATAAAACTTGTAAGTTAAGCTTCCAGTTAGTGTACCAATTGTTTGACATTGATAATGAATCTCTCATCGGCGAACGAGTTCTCATCTTCCAAGGCAAAAGCAATAAACAGAGTCTGAGTTTTTCTCAGTCAGAGATGCCGGCCGAATTAAGATTTAACATAGCAGAAGTTCAGCCTAAGTCCTGCCTCACTCGATTCACATTATCTTCAAATGAGATTTTTAGCCTGATTGATTCTCTACGAAATGATCCGTACTATAACTGGGGAAGCGGAGCCATACTTTGTAAATGATCTTACTATACTAGGGATATCGGGGGATTGTGATTTTGAAAGTGGTACCTTCCTCTTTTGTGCTGGTGACTTCAATCTCCCCCTTGTGCGCTTCAGTCATTCCTTTTACTACGGTTAATCCTAATCCCCAACCTGGCTTTTTCTCGGTCAGACGAGAACGTCTGAATTGCTGGAATAAAATTGAAATGTCATCAGGGGGAATAGGTTGTCCTATATTATGAACACTAAGGATAGCCGTTTCTTCTGTCTGATTCACACCAATGGTTATAGGAGATTCTGCATTTCCATATTTAATGGCATTGGTTACTAAATTTTCAACTATCCGACGAAGTCCGCTTTCGTTCCACTTGCCTATACAAGGCCCGGTAGATTTTATAATTAAATCATTGTTATGATTAATATTTAGATCACCAAGGACTTCTTTCACTATCCAATTCAGGTCACAATCCTGGAACTCGAGATTTAAATTAGTCCCAGTTTTCATACGGCTTGCATCTAATAAGTCTTGAATCATTCTATCTAGCCGGTCAAGGTTTACCGATGCCCTTGATGCCTTACTAAGAATATTTTCAACATCGTCAGGTCTTCTCATAATGATTTGCAAATTTAATTTTGCAACTGACAACGGCGTCCTGAAATCATGGGCCAACGTTCTCGTTAATTGATCCTGAATATCCTTCAATGAATCACTAAACTGGGTAGCAGCGTCGTTCACTGCCTGCTCAACTGAACTTACTATAATTTCCCGCTCTTCAGATTTTAATTCCATTTCACTTTCCAAGACATCACAAACAACGCGTCTTAGAATGTGATACTCGAAAATAAGTTGATCCATAGAATAGTTTAAGCTCCTCGCTCTTTCCATTCCATGTTTTTTTCCTACTCGCGTCCTATCAAGCTTGTCACTTGCAACTCTTGCATCAGTGCGATCAATGGTGGTGGATAAAGCATCAGCTAGCTGATCAAGGTATTCAGGTAAAGAATCTCGCAAGGACAAGTCTTCAAGGTGGTTTGCCGCAGGAACTTCCTTTAAGGCCCGTTTTACCCATAAGTCCAAGATCTTGTCCTTGTCTCTCCGAAGTCTAATTGACGCTGCCTTTGTCATTCACTGTCCCTGGACATTGTTTTCTGGTAAATTATTGCTAATATCTTCCTAAAGACAAGTCATGAGGTACCATGAGCACAAACTGGTTAAAAAAATGGGAAGAAGGTGACATTGGTTTCCACCAGGGTCAGTTTCATCCTCAACTGGAAAAATATAGTTCGTTCTATTCGCCGGGCACTATTCTGGTTCCCTTGTGTGGCAAAAGCCTCGATATGCTTTACCTCTCTAAAGCTGGACATTCCGTCATTGGGGTGGAACTAAGCCCCATCGCCTGCCATGATTTTTTTCAGGAAAATGGCATCAAGCATACTGAAACGAAAGTTCAGGATTTTGTTATCTATAAATCGGAAAATATAACACTCTGGTGTGGAGACTTTTTCAAGCTTCCTCAAGAGGTTTGGAATCAAACATCGGGGATATACGATCGCGCTGCCTACATCGCACTTCCGGAAGAAATTCGCCTTAAATATGCCGAAGAAATCACGAAAAAGGCCCCTCGAAAATTTGAAATCCTAATGATCACAGTTGAATATGCTGAAGGGGCCATCCAGGGCCCGCCGTTTTCCATCCCTGAGCAGGAAGTGAAAAACCTCTATAAGGAATTTTCCATCCAGAAGCTTCAATCAGAAACCAAAGAGAGGGTTCTGGGTGATCCTTCAAAACTTCAAACAGTTGGATTCACTGAAACAGTGTATTGGCTAAAAAGACCGAAAGCTTAAACACAGCGTCGTACAGGTGTCAGGTTTAGTCATTATACATTCCTGTTTTTTTCGAGAATACTTTTCCTTTAATTTTGTCCATAAGTTCAAAGGAAATCTTCATGCTAAAGATTCACGCCCTACTCTTCACATTGCTTTTCTCGTTTAATTCTTTAGCAGGTTCCCTAGATGTATTCATGGCAACTTTTAAGAATGACTACTTCTTCAATCAAACCACACGTGGAAAAGAGCTTCACTATCATGTCAGGATCACACCGTTTAACTGGATCATGAGAAGACTTAACCCGGATGCGATTGCAACTTACAACGACAAACTGAATATCATAAGTCTTAATGAAGAACTCCTCCTTAAAGTAGAGGGCAAGACAACGATCAAAAGCGCCAAGGACATGCCTTCCTATAAGATCTCGACCATCTTCCATGAAATGGGCCACGCTGAGCTCGATGTTTTCATAGAAAATGAAACAGATGCCGGAGACCAGGAACTCAAGAGATACTATGAAACTGTAATGAAGAGTTTCTATAGAAAGTATTTTCCGAAGTTCAGTCCAAAGATGATGTTTCATGAGCACTTCGGTTACTACCGGGGAGACCTGGTAGAAGTCATCAACTCAAACCATGAAGACATTCTTCTCCAAAACGGCTTTAATCGTTTTAGGAATACATGTTTTGCAACTCCAGCTCTGAAAAAACTCGTAAAAGACGGTATCCTTCTGGAAGACTTCAAAAAATTTCTAGTCATGGTGCCGGAGAAAAAGTTCAAGGATCAGGTGGCCCCGGGATACATCTACATCAAAGGCAAGGACATCCATCTTCATGCCCAGCACGTTCCACAAGAAGGAATCAAGAGTATTGAATCCATGTTCTGGAAATATCACAAAACTTTTTATGACTTCCCTACTTCAAACATCCAGCTCGTCGAAAGAATGAACCAAAGAAGCATCCTCCGCACTAAGCTTGCTGAATGCCGCGAGAAGATGTGGAAAGAGCTTAAGCAGTAGCTCTGCTACTTTAAGACGAATGTTTTCATAAGACTCGCAGCGATCGGGTTCTCTAATTTTCTCTGGGCGGATATGAGCCAGATTTCCTCATAGACATCCTTAATTTGCCCGATTTTAATCAAACCCTGCTCTTTGGCCTCAACCTCAGAGAAAGGAGCAAGGCCAATGCCATGTTGGGCGATAAGTTTTTGTAAGCTTGTATCCTGAGTTTCTGCCACAGAAGATATTTGTATCTCATTTAACTTGAAGTAGTGGTTCAAGTCGTGACGGAGCTTACTATGAGCGGTTGGAAGAACAAATGGAATGCCATTGAGGGATTTGGGAAATCCTCTTCTTAGTTTTTTAAATTTTTCAACTCCATATACAAAAACCGGTAGCTTTGCTACTGACTTGGAGAAGACTTCCTCGCCTTCAATAATCTGTGACGGATAGTTTGAAACAATCAAGTCGATTCGATGTGCCCTTAATTCCCGTAAAAGTTCATCCCCCTTACCTTCTAGAATTGAAACCGTACATGGAGCAATATTGTAGGCCTTCATGATAAGTGAAAGGAGGATGCTTTTTGGAACACTATCGAGGGCCCCTATCTGAAGATGGGGTTGATTCTCGGGAGTCCTGTCCTTTAAAACTTCAAGCATCTCCTCGCCCATACGAAAAATTTCATTGGCATAATCTAAGGCAGCCTTTCCTGCCTCTGTCAGTATGAGCTTCCGGTTTCGTCTTTCAAAGAGCTGTTTTCCGACCATTTCTTCAAGCTGCTTTAGCTGAGCACTGAGTGTTGGTTGACCAATGTGAAGTTTTTCTGCAGCTCTCGCAATTCCCCCTTCAGTCGCGATGGTTCGAAAATAAAAGAGATGGTGATAATTAAGCCATTGCACTCGACCCCCCCCAAAGGTTCGCTTAAAACAAAGTAAACGATATCATTTATCACATTTTAAAAAGTATCAGTCAAAGCTATGATAAGGAGTTATAAAAAGGAGTTTTTATGGCTTCCATGAAGCGTATAGGATTATTTTTAGCTGTTAATGCTTTAGTTATTATCACCATATCTACTGTTCTGAATGTCCTGGGGGTAAAGCCGTATATTACAGCCTATGGTCTGAACTATGAGTCCTTGATTCTTTTCTGTCTTATCTGGGGTATGGGTGGTGCATTCATCTCTCTTGCTCTTTCCCGAATTATGGCCAAGTGGAGCATGGGGGTTAAAATCATTGATCCAAACACTCATGATTCCCACCATCGTGAACTCGTCCAAATGGTGCATGAATTATCAAGAGCAGCAAAACTTCCTGCGATGCCTGAAGTTGGAATTTATGAATCACCAGAGGTAAATGCTTTTGCCACCGGACCAACCAAGGCAAGAGCACTGGTAGCTGTTTCAAGTGGTCTCCTGGCCCGAATGAAGCCGGCCGAAATCAGAGGAGTTATTGGACATGAAGTGGCCCATATTGCCAATGGAGATATGGTTACCATGACTTTAGTTCAAGGAGTGGTAAACGCCTTCGTTATGTTCCTTGCCCGGGTTATTGCCTACGCTTTGACCATGACTCGAGGACAAGAGGGTGAAGAACGACAAGGGACACCAATGACCTTTTTTGCTGTCCAGTTTGTGCTTGAGATAGTCTTTATGATCCTCGGCTCGATTGTCGTAGCTTGGTTCTCACGCTACCGTGAATACCGGGCCGACTCTGGTGGTGCTCTACTTGCTGGTCGGGAAAATATGATTCAGGCACTGGAAGGACTGAAGCGCACCTTTGAAAACGTGGATTCTTCACCTCAACCTTCAGTGGCCACACTTAAAATTTCAAGCCGTCGTGGTGGTTTCATGAAATACTTTTCAACTCATCCGCCTCTGGAAGAGAGAATTCAAAGATTGAGAAAAGGATAAGGCCCTTATGGAATTATTAAAGGTACTTCTTTACCTTATTGGTGGGGGACTGGTTTTAAGTTGGGGGGCGAATCTCTTTGTTCAATCTGCCTCCCATCTGGCACGAAGGTTTGGCATTTCTCCGGTGATCATCGGTCTCACAGTTGTGGCCTTCGGAACTTCCGCTCCCGAGCTGGCGGTGAATATTCTTGCGGTAGCAAGAGGCAACACCGATATTGCCATGGGAAATGTTGTAGGATCCAATATCTTTAACGTGGCTTTTATTCTCGGTATCTGTGCTCTCATCAAGCCACTTTTTGTTTCCTCTCAACTTATCAGAATTGATATTCCTATTATGGTGGGAACTTCTCTCTATCTCTGGTGGGCCTCCCTGAACAATCGAATCACTCCTTTTGAAGGATACGTTTTGATCGCTGGGATAATCCTCTATACCCTTCTCCAGGTGCGTTTAGCTGTGAAAGGTAAAAATGCAGACGAGCAGTTTGAAAAAGAATTTGCAGACAAGGGGAAACCAGGAAAAGATGCCCTCATTCTGATTGGTGGTCTGGTGGCCTTGGTCATCGGAGCTAACTTCTTTGTCGACGGTGCGGTCCTGGGAGCGAGATTATTAGGCTGGAGTGAAGCAGTCATTGGTCTCACAATCATTGCCGCCGGAACCTCACTTCCAGAAGTTGCCACTTCAGTTGCTGCAACATTAAAAGGCGAAAGAGACATCGCAATCGGAAACGTTGTTGGATCAAACATTTTCAATATCCTTGGAGTAATAGGAATATCCAGCGTCCTGTCGGGTGATGGTTTACCGGTAAGTGATCACATGGCAAAAATAGATGCCGGGATCATGTTTCTACTGGCCTTAATTTGTCTGCCTTTTTGCATCTGGAGAAAGCAGCTTGATCGACTATTAGGAGGATTTTTATTCTCTTCCTGGATAGGCTATACCGTCTACCTGATTGTGACTACTCAGTAGAAAAGCTATGATTAAGCAATGAGTATCGCAGTAAAACTACAGGCCAGGACAAAAGTCTACGTTCAGAAACTAGAGCAATATGCAGATCGCTTCTGGTATCCGCCACTAATAGGTTTATTAGCGGCTTTGGACAATCTCATTGTAGTTATTCCCAACGACGGAATTCTAATCGCCAGTTCAATTCTTGTTCCAAAACGCTGGGCGATCTTCGCCATCTGTGTCTCAATTGGTTCAACAATCGGTGCCCTCGCATTAGGGCTTCTGGTAGAGCATCAGGGCCTACCCTGGGTTCTGGAATTTTATCCAGGCATCAATACAACTGAAATATGGTCATGGACGGATAAGTTTTTCCTTAAATACGGACTGCTCCTGGTTTTCGCAATAGGTGTGAGCCCTCTCATGCAGCAGCCAGTAATCATTCTTGCAGCACTGGCAAATACTCCTCTCCTTGATCTCGCTACAGCTATCTTCGCAGGAAGATTTATCAAATTCATGATCATGGCATTCATAGGATCTCATTCACCCCGATTATTGAAAAAGATGTGGGGAGTTAAAGGAGAACTTAAAGATATCGGAATGAAAATAGATTAGAATCTGCTCTCTGCTTATGTCGAAAAGGTATACGCTACCTTTGCGACCTTTGCGACATAGTTGAGTCCCCCCCTGATTGCAGCAACCTGAGCATCCACACAAATGGCATCCGTTACCTTTGGGCTGTCCGGATAGACTTCGGTAGTGGTACTAAATTCAGCATCAGAAAAGCCCCCGCATAGAAAAAGCTTTTTCATGTCGTAATTAATCACGCCCTCTTGTTCCAGAGGAACTCCAATGATCTTTCCATTTTCATCCGGTGGAGCGATATGGGTTACTTTTCTTACCTCATCAATGATGGCCTTTTGAAACTCCGCCTGGGGTCTATGAACATTTCCTACGAGATAGAATCCATCCGGGATCTCTGAAAACTCTTCAGCTTTACCGTCTCTACTTGCCAGTGCTGGTCTAAAGACTGTGTTATCCGTGTCAGTTGTTTCGTGCAGGTCAAAATGAGCGAAGATCTCCAGATCCATCGAGTGAAGAGCCTGTAAAAACAGTTCACACTCCTCTGCAGGGCTATCTTTATAGAAAGATCTGTTAGGATCAATGGCCTTGGGATTCCATCGATTAATCGTCTCATAGGCCCAAGGGCTAATACAGGGAGCGCAGACAACGTTAAAGGTATCAACAAAGTTTTGCGCCTCACGCTCTAAGAAGGCAAGAGCGCCATGAACTCCGCTGGTTTCATATCCATGCACTCCCCCTGTAATGACCACCGTTTTCTTAGAAGGATCGAGGTTCTTGGATTTTATAAGATAAAGGGGATAGCGACTAGGATCGTGAGAAAGAGAACCATACTGAACGACATCATATTTACTTTTAAGATTTTCGATTTTAGGAATCACTTCTTCCTGGTAAAAGCGCTTGATCGTCTGTTCCTTAAGCCAGTTTTCCTTTTCGATTTGTCCCCAGGGGGTTAGCTGCTTTGATTCATTCATCTTTAAGACCCTTATTCATGAAATAATTTTAAAAGTGATAAAATAGCCCGCACTCATCACAACAGTACTTACGGCAAGTGAGGAATAAAAATTCCAACCCCGATTCAATAGAACAGGGAAAACAATAAACAGGATGAGTGAAGGGATCACCATATAAAGGATATCCCAGGACATGGTACTTATTTCCTTGTTGGTTCTTCCCTCGTATTTCATGAAGAAGAAAACGAGAAGTGAGGTAAGCGGAAGAGACTTAAGAAGAGCTCCTGCCACTGTAGACTTTTCTGAAAGTTTTGTCACAGTGGCTATAATTACGGCGGAAATCAAAATTTTTGAAAGAAAATACATCTCATACTCCTGTCAAAAGATAGTAGCATTAAAACCTTTGACAAGACTAGTTTCTCTTAGACTTTAACTTTCCGGGAATCGTATGGCAGGCAGATATAGAAGGTTGTACCTTTCTCAGCTGAACTTTCAACCTTGGCAGTTCCCCCTAAGGCTTCGGTAAACCCATGGACCAAAGTTAAACCAATTCCCCAGCCCTTCTGAGAACTTTTTACAGCTGATTTCAGTCTCTGGTAAGGACGAAAAATATACTGTTGATCCTCAGGAGAGATGGGATTTCCCTCATTATGAATGGCCAACTCAATGACATCATCCCGTTTTTTTAATATTACAGTAATGGGACTCATTCCTGAACCATACTTAACTGCATTATTACACAAGTTTTCAATCATTCTTCTAATGACTGAGCAATCCCAGTATCCCACGACTGTCCCGGGAGATTGGAAAACAAAACGATCACCATGGACACTTGCCAGATCATCCAGAGTGCTTACGATGACAGTATGAAGATCACATTCCCCTATCTCTAAAGGAAGGCTTTCTCCTGCATTGATTCGGCTGGCATCCAATAAGTCCCGGATCATTTCATCGGCCCGATTCATATTGCTCACGATTCGACTCGCAAGTTTTTGCAGTTGCTCCAGATCTGTCTTTCGAAGAATCAATTGAGCACTGATCTTGGAAGCGGTAAGAGGAGTCCGGAGGTCATGGGTCAATGCCGCGACAAAACGTTCACGAAGTTCTCTTTCAGTCCTCAAACTAGAAACTGATTCCTCAATGGCCCTGCGGACATTAACCTCCTGAGTGACATCATTACCTAAAGTCATTACCCCCTCAATTTCTCCCCGCTCATTTCTCCAGGGCACATAAATGGCATTAAAATAACGACGTTCATTTCCTACGACGAGAGGGATTTCATCTATGACTTCAGTTGCTCCGGTATGCAACACATTATCAATTTTTTTTTATGAGTCCTGATTTATAGACATCGGGAACAACTTCCTGGAGTGTTTTTCCAGTGACATCAGAGCCGAGAATCTTGATGTGGGTAGGATTTAAATAATCATAGATGTGTTCTGATCCTTTGAAGATGCCAATGTAACATTCAGAATTCTGGAAAAGATGTTCAAAGTTTTGTCGTTCCAGTTCCAGAGCAGCCTTTGTTAGCTTAACAAACTCCCCTACGGCCAACTCAATAACATCATCAAGGAATTGATGAAGTATCTGGGCATTCTCCTGATCCAATAAATTAGTGGGAGTTAGCTCCTCCATAATGACTTGTCTCAGGATTCCATATTCTTTCACAATTTCTTCAAGGGAAAAATCAGTCCAATTAACCCTTTGCTTGGCATACTCTATACCAAGTTTTTCATTAAATGGTTTATCTTCAAAGGCAGCGGCGAGATTTGTTAGCACATTGGGAAGGTGGTCAATTAGTGTAGGAGAAGATTCCTTGCCGCTGATATTAATCAAGCCCCTTACTCTCTCTTCCCATACTTTGAGTATATGGGGGACCTTAGAGCGTAAAACTTGACCAATATTATTATGACGAGAGTTCGAACTATTCATCCATGCATTTTATCAGTCTTAATACATGGCAAACAGTGCTTGAATCTTAATAAAACTTTAAAATCTTATTTAAAGCTCAGTGTCTTTTTGTTTGGGAGATGGGTGAACAATCCGTTCCTGACAATACTCAGTTCTAATGTTCTCAACTCTGAACCATTGTTCTGACTGGCAAGACCGCGTTTAGAGTAAACGCCTGCAAAATATTGTTTGAGATTTTTGCGACATTTGTATTTATCAGTTCCCAGCTCACCTGCCGGGAGTACGATGTGACTGGTTTTCCCGTAAGTATTTACCACTGTAACAACCAATCCCATTTCAGAAGCTTTACTGCAATCGAAACGCATTTCTGTGAAATGCTTTCCTCTTCCCAGGGCCCGGAAACCAAATTCCCCCTTAGGCTTAACTGACTCTACTTTAAATTGATCATGACCGCTGAAGGCATTGGCCTCAACACTCATAAACTGAAGGACGAAGAGCAAGCTTAATGGGCCCAGAACTTTCATTGATTTCTCCCTTTTTCTCTCTAGCTGCAACCCGCATACCAGATGAGTGAGATGGAAATCAAATAGATGGCCATGAAAAGAGTTACTAAACCGTAGGCAGTGACAAAATATTAGACGGAGACCGAATTGCTTTAAAAGGTGTAACTACCACTCGATTCTGTCCTCCCTTAATTACCACTCGATTTTGACCTATTTAACTGTCCTCGATTTAATCAATCTGATCATTTTTCAGATAGATAGCGAGGTAAAGGATGGCCATCTTGAGTGCTAGAGAACAACTTAAACTTGAAATCCTTGTAAAGGTCTCCTCTGGGCTTATGACCCAAAAGACTGCTGCCCTAATCTTAAATGTCGATGCACGTACTTTTAGAAGATATCTAAAGGCCTATAGAGAAAAAGATGTCATGAGCATTAAGCATGGCAACAGCTATAAGAAACCACACAACAAGACATGTGCCCAAATCAAAAATGAAATTTTAGTCCTTATAAAAGATAAATACTTCGACTTTAATATCCTCCATCTTCAAGAAAAACTGTCAGAAGAAGGCTTCAAGGTAAAAAGGGAAACCTTAAGGAAATGGTGTCACGAAATAGGAATGGTAAAGCGCTCGAAACGTCGTAGATCTCATCCACGTTATCATCGAGATAGAATGTCCCAG
>JBKHWS010000027.1:0-36404 GCA_046566385.1 Bacteriovoracia bacterium
TATTGAAACAGCATCTTCTTTAATGGCCTTTGGTGTATATGATGATTACCCTTACCAGATTATCAATCTTCGCTCTACTGATAGTGGAGCTACCTGGAGTGACCGTTCTATTGTGTATTATAAAGAACACCTCTACACAGAAATTTCAGATTATGCCTTAGACAGTGCAGGCAATATGTGGGCCACTGCCTGGCTAAGTAGTATTGACACCACTTTTCATGATCCCTGGGGAGTCGTTAAGAGTTCGGACAATGGCGCTAATTGGATTCAAAGTGATGTCTTTACCGGAGCAACATCAGATGCATGGGCACAGGCAATTGGCATAGGTCCATCAAATGAAGTCTACGGAGTAGGTTATGTTGATGGAAATGATATTGTACGAAAGTCCGGTGATGCCGGCGCGACCTGGACCACGGTAGATACTAATACAGGGGTTATTTCCTACTACAAGAGAATAACTGTTGCAGATGATGGTACTGTTTATTACGCAGCCACGGTAGGAACCACTACCCATATAAGGAAAGGAACTCTTAGCGGCACGGTATGGAACACGATTGTCACTTTTCCAATCGAAGTTGGTCACACAAACTTCAGCATTCTCGCTTTAAAGGCGTTTTCTGATAGTAGTCTTTGGATTGCAGGGAAGGAAAGGAATTCAACTCCTGCAGATACTACAGTCATCTATCGCTCAACTGACGGAGGGGCAACTTTCACTGAAGTTTACCGGGTGCTTGAAAATAATTGGAATACGATGACTATTACCCAGCTAACTAACGGTGATGTGATTACTCATAATAACTATAAAGTCATCAAGACTTCTGACAATGGTACCACCTGGCAAGATGTTTATGATGGAACTGCGCTAGGTTACAGAATTAACGGTTTTCAATATGACAACCTGGGACGTCTTTATGTCCTGAATAACAATGATCAGGTGCTGGCACAGAACCAGTTCGATAGCTCGTGGTTTGTTATGTATGACTATTCCTTATTTAACTTGATATCCGGAAGTTATATTTCAAAAGTCACTGACTGTGGGAATTTAAGTGAGGTCTGCCTCATCACTACAGATGTTATTGTAGGAGAGGGAGTTACGACTCAAATGAGGCCTCTGGTTATTCCTTGATTTCTATCTCTCCCGTATCCCCATTCATTTTGACTTTCATACCGGATTTGAAAATCTGAGTAGCGTTTTTTACGTTGATGATACAAGGGATTCCGAGTTCTCTTGAGATAATGGCGGCATGGGAAAGCATGGAGCCTTTTTCAATGATAATACCTTTCACCCCCACGAAAAAGTATCCCCAGGCAGGATCAGTTCTTTCGGCCACCAGAATTTTTCCAGAGAGAGACGGGGCATAGTTAAGATCTTTGACGACTTCACATTCTGTTTCAACTATCCCTCCAGAGCAAGGGATTCCTTTAATGGATGAGAGTGAAGTAAAAGCTGCCTTTTGATTGAATTTTTTTACAGAAACAAGATCGTTTGTCAGTATCCGATCGGGAAGGCGGAGACTACTAAACTCCTCAAGATGTTTCTTCCTGAGAGCAATAAGCTCCTTCCAGTAGTTTGTCCCGAAGCTGTCATGAGATAAAGAGACAATCTCTTCATAGGTGAGATAGAAAAGATCATCACGTTCTTCAATCCATTGTTTTTCCACCATGAGAGCTCCGAGCTTAAGGATGAGTTTCCTCGATATACCTTTGATTCTGACACGGTCGAAGCGGGAGTCTTCTCTGAAGGCCAGGGCATCAGTGCACTTTTTGAACTGGAAGCGGAAGAGGAAATAAAGAAGAGGATGTTTAAATCTCGCTTTTTTAAATTCCTTAAGGGCGATCATGCTCTTTTCTTTTTCTTTTTGTCTCTGGAGTTCTCTACTCATTCCTGCACGCGCATATTCCAGAATAAGCTTAATGGTGGTCTCCGGATTTTCACGGGCGGTAGGCACTTCCAGTTTCATTTCCCATTGTGAGCGGTCCCCAAAGCGGTCGAAATGGAGGCGGAGCTTTTTAAAGAACTCCGAGAACCTTTCAGAAGGCAGATGAGAAGTTTCCAGATAAGAGGCGAGGTCAGGTTCTTTTTGCACCATCTCTGAGAGTTCGATTAAGGAATAGATCGCCTTGGAACTTTCCAGATCTTCTTTATTGCTGAGAAGGTCATTGTAGAATTGCTCGCCATTTCCTTTGATTAACTGCTGGGCCAGTCTGCGGCATGAAAAGTTTAAAAGCGAAGAGAAGAAATCATTAAAAAGAGGGATTTTGATGATTGAAAGATATTGGGTATCAAGCTCCTGAATACTGTTAATGACATCAAAAGTCGTTTTCGTCTCTTCAAACTTCTTGTTGAATGAAGCATAGAGGCCTTGAAACTCTCTTTTGTATTGGAGATGATATTTTTTTCCGGATAAGTAGAATCCCAGAAAGCGCGGGAGAATTTTTAGAATCAGACGCATTCTGGCAGTGAAACTTCGTTCCGGTATCTTGATGATTGAGTCGGTGTTGATACCAACCATTTCGTTAAAACTTGCTACCGCTTTTTCTGCCCCAAACGGCAGCAGGGCATAGACAGAATACCAGTTGTTCAGATTGTAATAAATCTGGCCCCCCCAGTATCCAATGAGGTTATCCACCTTATGAAGGATGTGATTCCAGTCTTTATCTTCAAAGCCCATGAACTTTATGAGGTTCTTAAAGTTCGTGGAATATCCTCGCGCTAATCCGGAATAAGTAAGAGGAGTTGTCATCCCCGGATAATTCTCTGCAATGTTTGAATTATCAAAAATGTGTATTTGCTTTTTGGATGGAATCGTCGTTATTGGCCTTGCCTGCAGCAGGTAGAGCTCTCCATGACGGATTGTGAACTCGACATCCATGAAATGTTCAGTGTAGGTGCTGATAATAACTGATGCCGTCAGGATCTTCTCAATTTCTGACTGAGACAGAACAGAGATGTCCTGTTTATCTGTTGGAACTTCCTTCTTTATAATTTTCTTTTTGTCATAGGAAAGAAAGTGTTTCTTGTTTTCAAGGAAGCTCTCTTTGATTTCGAAGTTTTCGATAACATATCGGTCGGTGTCTGTTTCTTCATCAACAATTCCCTGGCCCAATCCGTACCCGGCGACAATGACTTGTTCACTGATATTCCCGGAAGGATTGGCCTGAAACAAAACGCCTGATTTTTCACCATCCACCATTTCCTGGATGACGATATCCATTTTCAATGAAGACCATGGGAGACCTCTGTCGTTGCAGTACTGAAGAGACTTAGGTTCAAAAAGTGAGAGCCACACTTCTTTTAAAGCTGAGGGAAGATCACTAACAAAAAGTTTTGTCTCAAATATTCCTGCAAAAGAATTGTCCGGAGAGTCCTCGAGCGAGGCGGAGGATCGTACGGCGTAAGAGTTCTCCTGAGACAGATTAAGCGGGGGAACTGATACGCTTCTCACGAATTTTTCCGCGGCTGCAGTTACGTTCTGAATGTTACCCTTCTTAATCTCACTCAGTATATTGTGATAGAATTCCTGATTTCCCCAGGCAATGAATTCGTCATGAGTGATCACTTTAAAATCCGGGACTTTGAGTCCTAAGGACTTCAGAAATTTAAGTGAGCCTGCTTTCCCCTGAAAATTCATGCCCACGCCCTGTAGATTAGAACTGCCAGAGGCAACAACAGGTGAAGACCCATGTAGACCTCAACTAACGGCTTTAAGTTCTTCAGGCGGGGCTTTGTTCCATGCCAGAGAATGATCAGTAAGAGGAATAGGTTTATGATAAGCAGAGGAATTTGAAGCCCTTCTAGAGGTTCAAACAAAGAAATCAGCAGAATGTTATTCAGTAGTGTCAGTACGACAAAGAGAGAGGCGAAAGCAAGTGACCCTCTGAATCCCAGCATGGTGGAATAGATTTGATACCCGGGCATTTCGTCCTCAGGAAGATAGGTCTTTCTGAGGATTTCCCAGGAGAATCCCGGAAGGACGATAAAAGCAATAACAGTCAGTTTTTCGGGAAGGCTCCAGGTGAGATGAAAACTGTTCAGGAGGTAATCTTCACTATACCAGTAGAGAAAAAAACCAACGGGCGCATGGGTAATGAAAGCAAGGAGCCTGTTACTTGAAATGAGTTTCTCCATGAAAAACCATTTCCCCATAGCAACTGTGAAAACATATGCCATAAGGTAAGTAACAAGGGCCTGGGGAGAGATGAGATTTAAGATAAGACCCAGCACACTCACAACCACAAGCATGACTCTCAGATCAGAGAGCAGCAGTCTCCCCGAAGGAATGGGACGATCAGGAAAGAATTTCTCATCTGTTTTGACGTCTTTAAATTCATCACTTATCCGGTAGTACAGCAAGAGAAAGAAAGTACTGAATGCCGGAACCAGAAAGTTCCAATGAAAGGCGATCAGATTATGATCAAGTTTGACCAGGAGATAAATGAAGAGATTTACTATCAGGGAAAGGAATAGCCGTGAACCAGGTTCCAGCTGTTCCTTGCAGTAGGTTTTTATTCTTTGTAGAAAAGTCATTGTACTGACTTTTCGGTTGTTCCAGCAGGAATAAAAGCCGAAAGGATTGGACTTCTTTGGTCAGCTTTCGGCTATTGGCCCGTATAGTTTTAGAAGGTTACATCATCAAATTCGCCATCAACCCTGACAGGGAACTCAGAGTAGTTATCATAGCTATCTCGGTTTCCGTTATAGTCATCTCTTACACTATCAGGATCATCGTAAACAATGACATCTCCAGCGTTACTTCCGCTATAACTGTTACCTCCAAGTCGTTTTCTGCATTCGACTCTTTTTTTACTCTTAACGATACATTTTTCAAAAGTCGCGACTCTTTCATAGTCCGTTAATTTGCAGCTATTCCTCTGATTACAAGTGTAAAAACCAGTTACAACTTCAAATACATGGAGTCCCCATTGGGCAACTAACTTACCTTTAAGCACGTTGGAGCCTCTTACTTTTTTTAGATCGGTGCTCTGGAAGATCACTTTGTGTTTCATTGGCCCAAGAACTTTTACTTTTTGGACCCGGTATTCGGCTGAAAAAGCTGATAAGGCGAACAAAGAAAGAAGAATAACTGAGAGTGTTTTTTTCATAAGCTTCCTTGTTGGTTTAATTAACTGGGAAGCTTATAAAATATTTCTTAGAAAACTGGAATCTATAATTTTTACAGACTGGAGAGGGATCTTAGAGTTTTATTCCCTTGAAGATTTTTTTTCCTTTCTCCTTAATGTCATTGAGGCCGCCCTTTTTAATCTTGGCCATCTCGGCTTCAATTTTGTCCTCATTTTTCTTGTAGAGCTCTTCAGCTTTTTCAAGTTGAGCCAGATTCTTCTGATTCCCTCCAATGAGAGATTTCAGTGTTTCCTGAGGTTTTTCGATCTTTTCCTGCACAAGCTGGTTAATTTTGCTCTGGGCCTCTGTCACTTTTGCACCAATTTCTCTGGTAAGACCCTGGGAAAGTTCTTCTCCCAGATTCGAACGGAGTTCCAGCTTCAGGTCACTAAAGGTTCCGCGAGCGTCTCCATCTATCGTAATGAATGAAATGTTATTAACTATGTTAGTAAGCATTTCCCTTGCCACTTTATTGGAAGTCTCGACCAGGAAGTTTGGCTGAGTAAGCCTTGAATTCCAGTCCATGTTAATTTTATTTTCAGACATGGTGGCAGAAATGGTTGAAGACCCTACAGCGTTCTTGAAGCCGAACTTAAGTTTTTCATCTTCAACGAACATCTTCGCTGGAACTGCAAATGAATTGACCTGGATTAAGGCAGATTGTTTTCCTATCTCTTTAGTGAAGTCAGCAGTTAAGAGAGCCTTTACCCCCATAATTTCAGAAGCAGGAAAGTCACCCCTCATGTCCAGAACGATTGGTTTTCCAATTTGCTTGGGAGAAGTTGTAACGTTAGTAAGCTCTCCGTTTACCTGCCCGGAGTATGAGTCTTTGGTTCCCTTGGAGCTAATCGCCGCTCTTTTCAGCCAGAAGAGAGGATAACCGGCCTTCACAGGAAATTCGTAATACTTTCCTTCTGCACGTTTTCTTGGAACAACAGCTTCTTCCTCTTTTTTCTTCTCAGGAATGTATTGTTCAGCAACAGCTTTGTACTTTCTGGCCTTTGCTATGTACTCAGCAAATTGGCCGGCAAACAAGTGCATGGCCATATCTTTGAAGTCAATTTGTGGGACTGAAAAGCGGTTTTTAAGGGAGGCAACGTCTTCCTGAACCAGGCTTTGCAGCTCTTTTGGGTAGTTCGTTATTTGTTTAACTTCTGACTCAAGCGTTTTTGAAGCTTTATTAATTTCTTTATACCGCCTTTCTACGTCCTTCAGAAGATCAGTGAGTTTTTTTACCGATTGAGCTTGCTTGGCGATCCCTTTCTCTTTTTGAACCTGATTAAGAGTGGTTTCGATTTCTTTGAGCTTCTGAGTGTCTGATAATTCTTTAACCTTTTTATCCCAGAACTCTTCCTTGGCCTTAACATCTTCGATCATGGCCTGGGCCCTTTTCTCAGATTTAAGTTCACCTCTTATTTTTTGAATCTGGGCTTCATAATCTCCTCCTCCCTGGAGGATTTCCATAAGGTCGCTGAGAACATTGGCCTTGTACTTGTTTTTGACCTGCGAAATAACTTCAAGCTGAAGCTCGGCAAGTTTCCCTGGTTTTGCCGGCTCCGGAGGTAGAACCCGACCGGGCGCTGATCTTGGCACCATTAATTGAATGTTAGTGATGCTGGCATCATCAACAACGAATTTCATTCTGAGAAGGGCATCCCATAAGTACTTAAAGTGGACGTTCCCTACTTGCAGAGAATTAAACTTAGGATTTTCAGGATCAGTTACCTGAAGGGTATCAAGGTCAAAAGAGCCGAGGAGAAAACTGGTCCTTACTGAATCAACATTAACTTCAGCGCCATTTACCTGAGTTCCGACATATTCAAAAACTTTTTTCAAATGGTAATCAAAGTAAAAAGTAAAGTAGAGGTAAGTTAAGAGTGACAGAACGAAGACAGGCACGATCGCTTCATATCGAATCGGACCTTTCTTTTTATTTTTTTTCTTCTCTTCTTTCTTAGTTTCTTCAGTCATATGGGCTCCGCTTAGTGCCAGTGGTATTGATCGTATTTGTAGTACCATTTATAAAGCTTGGTTGCTTCGACGGCTTTCCAGACCCTGGTACTTTTAAATCGTTCAACAACAGTTTCACGGTACTTCATAATAAAGTACTGAGAGGCGATAAATACTAATGGTGAAAGAGCAAAGGTCACAACAGCTGAACCCATCACCACTGAATTATTAAAACGTGTGAATGGAACGATCGGCATGTTGTAAAGGGTAGTAAAAAATCCCTTGAGTGATTCCATTTCAAGAACATTGGATCCTACCATATGAAAGAGTGGATCAAGCAGGAATGCAACAAACTTAAAGAAAAAAGCCATTACCAGGGCAGCTCCGATCTGAATCCGGAAGAAGAAGATGATCAGAAAGATAAGTAAGCTGTGGAGGGATAGAACCGGAGTCATTCCCAGAATAAATCCACAGGTCATACCCATGGCCAGAGAAATATTTCCGGTATCGGAATTAAGTAACTTAATGAATGAAAATAATTGCTTGAGAATAAGTCCCATGACTTCTCCTTAATACACTTTTTGAATGAATAAATTCTAAGAGTGCAATCGAAGTTTGACCACCATTAAGAGTGACAAGGGCAGGGCGTCAACCATGTCCTATGACGATTTTATCAGGAGAGGTATCAGGGCTGCTTGGAAACTTCTTGGGAGGTATGATTTCAACGGGACCTTTGTAACCACCTGGATGGGTGGAATGCCAATGCCATGCATGCTGAACAATAGTATGAATGCCTGGATAAAGAGGCTTCCAGCCTAGGTCCTCACGGATTTTTCTGGAGCTTGCAATTAATACTGCCGGATCACCGGCCCTTCTTGGTGATTCCAGAATTTTTAATTTCTTTCCTGTCACATCTTCACAGGCCGATATCACTTCTCTTACTGAGAAGCCGTTTTCGCTTCCAATGTTATAGACGTTCCCTTCATTATCCTTCATATGCTGAAGGGCCAGAACATGGGCATGTGCCAGATCTACCACATGCACATAGTCTCTTATACAGGTGCCATCAGGAGTATCATAATCTGTTCCAAAAATATTCACTTCGCCTTCTTCATGTGCGGCCTTCAATATTCTGGGGATGAGATGACTCTCAGGATGATGATCTTCTCCGATGCTGGCATCCGGACTTGCACCGGCCACGTTGAAGTAGCGAAGAATAGTGTAACTTAGACCATGGGCGCGGTTAAAATCTTCTATCGCCATTTCAGTCATGAATTTACTTCTTCCGTAGGGATTTATGGGAAGCCGCCGTTGATCTTCTTTTATAGGAGTGAATTCGGGATTCCCATACACTGCAGCTGTTGATGAGAAAACCAGCTTTTTAATTCCAAGCTTTGTCATTGCCTGGATGAGGTTAAGGGAGTTTGTGAAGTTGTTCAGATAATACTTGTAGGGATCAGTGACACTTTCTCCCACTTCGATGTCTGTTGCAAAGTGCATGACAGCTTCTATTTGCATACCTTGCAGTCGGCGAATCAGTAATTCAAGGTTTCCCGTGCTGCCACAAATGAAAGTGGCCCTGGGATCAATCGCTTCTTCATGGCCTTTGTGGAGATTATCAAGAACCGTAACCTGATGGCCTGAGTTTATCAGCTCACGAACTGCGTGGCTCCCGATGTATCCAGCTCCACCCGTAACTAATACTCTCATTTTAAATGCTCCTAGGAGAGGGGATGTACACTAAATTTTGGCCAGTGCTCAATTTCGGTATCAAGGCAGGTTTTTGCTAGATCAAGGGATTCCCCGATTACAACGTGCATATCCAGATATCGATAAGTACCCAGCCTTCCGATGAAAGTTACGTTGCTCTCTTCTTCAGCAAGTGAAACATATTCTTGCAGGAGTTCTTTATCCCCCTGAAGCCGCAGAGGATAGTAGGGAGTATCTCCCTCCTCACAATTCTTTGAGTATTCTTTGAAGCATACTGTTTTCTCGTGTTCTTCCCAGGGGGCGAAGTGCTTATGTTCGGCAATCCTGGTAAAAGGAACTTCTTCTTCACAGTAATTAATGACCGGATTCCCCTGGTAATCTCCATTCTCTACGAATTTTTCAAACTTCAATGTTCTGTAGCCAAGGCGGCCAAGTTTAAATTTAAAATACCCATCCATGGGCCCACTCCAAAAGATGTGGTCAAATTCCCTTTTTCTATCAGGTTCAAGACGTTGCCCTAACCGCAATTCAATATCCTGATGATCGAGGATTCTTCTGACTATTTCCGTGTATCCACTGACTGGTATTCCCTGATAGGTTTGATTGTAATAGTTATCATCGTAGTTAAAACGCACAGGGAGCCTTTTCAAAATGGACGCAGGAAGATTGGAGGGTTCCACACCCCATTGCTTTTTCGTATAGCCGTAAAAAAAGTTTTTGTAGAATTCTTTGCCCAGATACTTCATGGCCTGCTCTTCAAAGTTCTGGGGCTCTTTAATGGAGGCATCGGCCAGTGAACCGACAAAATCTCTGGCTTCAGCGGGACTGAGTTTCTTCCCAAAGAATTGGTTAATTGTCAGAAGGTTTATGGGAAGGGAGAAGACTCCTTTTGCTGTATGGGCCTTTACCCGGTTAACGAAAGGTTCAAACTTTCCCCATTTGTTCACATAGTTCCAGACATCTTCCCTGCTTGTATTAAAAATATGAGGACCATAATGATGTATTAATATGTCCGTTTCTTCGTCTCTATAGGTATGGCAGTTTCCGGCGACATGATTTCTCTCATCAAAAACCGTCACTCTGTATCTGCCAGTTTCGACCAGTTCGCGGGCAATGACTGCGCCAGCAAAGCCCGCCCCCGCAATTCCAATGTGAGTTTTCATCAGCGAATCTCCTGTTGCTTCTTCAACGGAACTTGTAATTCCAGATAGTATCTTTTGAGCGCGTCGTCGAGAGTTGGAAGCCGTCCGTGCCTTTCACTATTGAGGACGGAGCGCAAAGGTCTTCTGGCCCTTAGATTTAATTCCTGTGAACTTACTCCTTTTATGAGCTCTCGATTGAAAGTATCTCCTTGCTGAGGAAGTGTGATGGCCTTGATGGCAAACTCTTCCCAGGAAACTTCACCCGCATTCGTAAGATGAATGATCCCGCTTTCTCCATCGATCAGAAGATCTAGAGTTTCGTTGGCGAGATCAGGAAGATAGGTAGGTGAGACGAACTGATCATTGGGAAGAGAAATCGGTCTTTCGTCAGACAAAAGTCTGAGAGTCGATGTTATAAAGTTGTACTCATCCCAGGGACTAAAAAAAGCTGCTGTTCTTATTACAAGTGAATCCGGAAAAATTGACAGCACCTGTTCTTCACATTCAACTTTCGATTTTCCATAAACATTCAATGGAGAAACCCGATCACTTTCCACATAGCTATGATGGGTGTTCCCATCAAAAACCAGGTCAGAGGAGAAATTTACAAGTTTCACACTTCTGTTCCTGCAGGCCCTGGCAAGGTTTACTGCTCCCTCAACATTCTCTTGAAAGCATTTCAAGGGATCATCTTCCGCAAGATCAACTTTTACATATCCGGCAGCATTGATAACTGCCCAGGGGTCGTAAAATTCCAAAGCTTCTTCAATTGATTTCCTGCTTGTCAGCTCAAGTTCGCTTCGGGAAAGCAATTTGTAGTGGATGTTTCTTGCTCCACAAATCCTGGCGAAGGCCTGTCCAAGGGTTCCGCTTCCCCCTGTTATTAAAATCGGTCTCGAATTTTCTTTTTGAATAATCGAAGTAAACTGTCCGGGTTTAACATTGAAGAGTATCCTTCTTCCTGTCTCCCATACTCCATCAGCTCCCAGTAGAGGAGACTCAAATGAACCTTTCGTTGCCAGACTTCTAATCATGGTTGCAAGAGCAGTCCACTGAGGTGTTTTGGAAGGATTTCTGAGATCAAAGACACCCGGTTCATAGAAGTTCTCACATTTTGTACAGAGATTATGCCAGTCATAGGTTCCGGTAAGACTCCATGCCGTTACTGCTTCGATTGGAATGCCTTCGCTTCGTAAATTTTTACAAGTGTTCCATATGAGATTAAGCCATCTCATTTGTGACTCCCGTCTTCCTCTGGCATGGCATTCCGTTATCGCCAGGGGAATTCCGAACCTTTCCCAGGCCTCTCTCAGAAGAACATCGGGATAAACAGGATCAACCAGTCCTGTATCAACTGCTCCAACGTCTGCATAAACCTGAGTACCATTGCCTCCATGAGACCATTCCGGAAACATCTCAATCCTGTGATCGAGATAGCGGTTACTCAATTGGTAATGGTTAATTCCTATAAGGTCGGGAGGAAACGGGTTTTCTTCGAACCATTCCAGTTCCTGGGGAGTGATGCCTTCTTTCAGAAATAAATGGTAGAGGGCGTGATCCTTGTTCACTTTCCCGCAAAGTAAATCCCATGCGAGCCAACGTCTTTCATTTTCCAGGTCTCTTTGTTCTTGAAGCTCCGGAGTACTCTGACATTTTCCAAGATCATCAGTTTGAATAAGTTTTGCCCCCGGATTTATCCGCCTGATCTCTTTCATTGCAAGGATGGTTCCCTTGCACTGGATGAGAATCGATTTGAGGTAGAGAGCAGTGTTTTGCAAATGCGGATACCAGTGTCCGTAGAGCAGGCTGAACCGGGCAGTAGTGTTGATTTCATTAATAGGTGTGTAATCGCTGACCCAGGGATAGCGAGTGGCAAAGAGTCTTGCATACGTGGCGAGCTTCTGGGGAAACTGTGGATCGATGAGGCTGGTATAGACCGGTCCGCTGCCATGGTGTAGGAATCCGGCAATAAATTTCTGGTCCAAACGTTTAAGTTCAGACAATCGTTCATCAAGCCAGGACCAGTTGCAGTGATCAAGATCCTTTGGTGCTACCAGTTCCCATAAACATGGATAGCGAAGTTTTTTAATTCCTAATTCTTTAAAGAGAGCGAGATCCGTCAGGCGATGGTTGTGCCCATTTTTCTCACACTGATTTATATAGCGATCTCCCACTCTATTCAGAGTGCACTCGATACCACCCCACATTTCCAGTTCTTTCACGTTTACATAGCTCCGCTAGTGTTGAGAGATAGTGGCTGAACTATCTTCGCCTTTCCTTTTCCTGGCCCGGGTTGTGATATGGATAGTTCCTTATGGGCCATCTTTTGGAACGTAATATCCCAGGAACTTTCTTTGAGGAAATGGTCAACTCTATCCAGCCATTCTGGATTTTTTCTTTCTAACATTGCACTCTCAATAGCATCCAGAAAATCTTCCGGAGTATCCGCGATGTGCACTAACTTCTGAACACCATATGGATGAATGACATCAGTGATTGATGTTGAAACAACAGGCCTTCCTGCTGCTAAGAACTCCGGAGTTTTTGTAGGAGAGATAAAGCGAGTGGATTCGTTAAGTGCAAACGGCATCATAGCGCAGTCCCAACCTGCCAGATAGAGAGGGAGGGCATGATAATCTTTTTTCTCAAGGTAATGGATATTCGGTCTTTTTGGTAAGATTCGAGGATCAATTTTTACAACTGGACCAATAATAATAAAGTGCATATCTGACCGGAGATCCGCCATCTGCATCAGGAGTTCATGGTTAAACCTTTCATCAATAACTCCATAGAAGCCGATGCGGGGGTGGGGAATATTTATTTGATCATCCGGTTCAACCAGCCTTTGTCTTGCCTGGGAAAAATGATCGTAGTCAATGCTACTAGGGAAAGGGTGAATGTTATGATGGCTATGTTTTTTAGCATTGTAGAGAGAATGACCTCCGGTGAAGACGAGATCAGCTTTCCGTAAGAGAGCGTACTCTCTTTCCATCATGCAGTCAGGAGCTCCCTTAAAAAGTGAGAGCTCATCCATGCAATCATAAATGACTGCTTTTGCTTTCAGGTTCTCTGTATAACCCAGTGCCATTGGACTGTAATACCATAAGGTATAATCGATAAGTTCTTCTTCATAAATGAGTTCTTCGACCAAATCATTCAGAGCTTCATCTATTTTTGATGCTTCGATATTTGAAGGGAGATAGGGAATGACCACCATAACTTCTTCACTCGTCTCTCTTAAATGAAGGCGGGGGATTTCTGTCATTCCAAAAACAGGTTCTTCAAAATAAAAAACTCTTCTGAATTTTGCATGCCGTGATAGGAGATGTTGCGGCCGCTGAAAAACAAAGTCCCAACGCAAGTGAGAAAAAACAAGGAGATCGCTGGTTTCGCATGTGTTCATTGCATTAACTCCCTATGTTCATTTTTTGTCCGTGAAATGTGATGCGAGAGATATGCCAAGCTTAATGATCGGAATAGGGAAGGCATGGCTTTTGAAATGATTTGGAAATACTTAGACCTCAATGTTCTTTCTAAGGGGCTCTTGAATGAATGCAGAGGCAAAAATGGACGAAAGCGGGGCAAATCACCCGAGGAAAATATTTCGGCGAAATAAATGGAAAACATTGAATGGAGAGTGGGAATTTTGTTTTGACGACAATCAAAAATACCAAACTCCCGATGACATTCAACAGTGGACGCATAAAATAATCGTTCCATTTGCTCCTGAAACAAAGGCCAGTGGTGTAAACGATAGAACCTATCATCACCGATGCTGGTACCGGCGTACTTTTCGATTCACACAGACCACCAAAAAACTCTTCCTTCACTTCGGAGCAGTGGACTACCATGCCAAGGTCTGGCTCAACGGACGCTTTCTTGGTGAACATGAGGGAGGCCATACTCCTTTTAGCTTTGACGTAACTTCTTATCTCGCTGATTCACGCGAACAGGTCATTGTTGTTTGTGCGGATGATGATCCTTTAGATCTCACTAAACCTCGGGGGAAGCAGGACTGGCAGCAAGAACCTCATAGTATCTGGTATCCACGAACAACCGGGATATGGCAGACAGTATGGCTGGAAGAAGTTCCTGAAACTTATATAGAGAAGTTCCGTTGCTCACCTCTGCTGGAAAGATGGGAGATTGGATGTGAAGTTTTTATCAGCGGTCCTTGCCCTGAGGGACTTGAGTTAAAAGTCAAATTGAATTGCGGAAATCAGATTCTTGCCCGGGATAGCTATGAAGTAATCCATAATGAAGTTCATAGGAGAATCGCTATGTCTGATCCGGGAATTGATGATTTCCGGAACGAACTTCTCTGGAGCCCTGAAAAACCAACTCTCATTGATCTCGAGCTACAGTTGTGGTGTGGAAACACTATGATTGACCATGTCTTCTCTTACACAGCACTGAGATCAGTCACCTTCAACCGCGATCGCTTCCTTCTGAATGGAAGGCCATATTACATGAGACTTATTTTAGATCAGGGATACTGGCCTGATACTTTTATGACACCTCCCGGAGAAGAGGCCATTAAGAAAGACATTGAAATCATCAAAGCCGCTGGATTCAACGGAGTGAGAAAACATCAGAAAATTGAAGATCCTGATTTCCTTTACTGGGCCGATAAAATGGGACTACTGGTTTGGGAAGAAATGCCGAGTGCGTATCGATTCACTCATGAATCAGTTCAAAGAATAACCAGAGAGTGGATTGAAGTCATAAACCGCGATATCAACCATCCCTGCATTGTAGTTTGGGTTCCGTTCAATGAATCATGGGGAGTTCCTGATCTGGCAGAAAAAATTCCCCATCAAAGCTGCGTTCAGGCCCTCTATCATCTTACCAAAACTCTTGATCCAACCAGGCTCTGCATTGGTAATGATGGATGGGAGGCGTTGGCAACAGACATAATAGGTGTTCATGATTATGATGATCAGCCTTTGAGAATGTTAAAAAAATATGCAACCAGCGGCCAGCAAAGTGTAACAGAAATTCTTAACAAGTACCGTCCAGGTGGAAGGGTCATCACGGTAGAGGGTTATGCTCATTCCGGACAACCTGTCATGCTTACGGAATTCGGTGGGATAGCTTTTGTCGAACCTGACCATGAAATCCAAAAGACATGGGGATATTCAGCGGCAGATAGTTCAATCGAGTTCCGCCGACGGTATGAGGACCTGATGAATGTGATCCACCGAATAGAGCTCTTCACCGGTTTTTGTTATACCCAATTCACTGACACCTTCCAGGAGGCAAATGGTCTGTTTAAGGCAGACCGGATGCCGAAATTCTCATTAACTTCCATGGCAAGGGCCACCAGAGGAGTAGGGTTAGGTAGAGGGGAGCTCACTGGAGTGCCTCAGCCACCGCCGATTCCCCATGAAAATGAGGCCTTTGAGATGAACAGAAAGTTAACTTCCGGGCCAACTTAGTTATTTTTACAGGGTTTCCCCACTTAATTTCAATCTGGCCTATAATGCGCCAAACTTTTTACAGGGGATCCTTTTTGAGACACTCAATCTTCACCGCTGCTCTTGTTCTTTTTAGCTCTGTAGCTCAAGCTGATTTTGCGGAATCTCTTCATAAAAGTAACTGCGAAACAACTGAAGTGAGAAGTCTTACTCAAGGTAAAGGCAGTTGTAGAATAATAGTAGCTCCAAAAAAAGTAGAGAAGCAGGGGTACTGCATTGGTACGCTTGTTGGTACTTTTACCTGTGCAGTGACTTTTGTTTCCATCGCTGATCAAGCAATGATGAATCTGAGATGTAATAAAAGTACATCTGAAGTCGTTATTGACCAGGATATTTATGCTGATGCCATCGGATATTCAGTTGCCACCCTTATCAACACCAATAAGGGTCAGGATATAGTAAGGAATGACAGCAATGAATACAGTATGTTCTCCAGCTCTTTAGTCGAACTGTCTCTGGTGGAGAATAAGACCAGCGGAACTACCACTGGTTCTGTTTCACTTAATCTTCAGGGGAGAAGTATTCCTCTGGATAATTTAACTTGTAAAAACTAGTTCTGAATCTGGGCCTTGGTGAGGCGTTCAAGCTGGAATTTGCTGTCGGTTTTAAACCAGTCATTTCCGGCACCTCTTCCCACGGCCTTGAATAAATCGGTAACGATCTTTCCATCTTTCATGACCGATTCATCAATGTGAACCAGTTTTACTTCACCAGTGATGAGTGAGCCAGCTCCGGGATCTTTTCCATAGCAGAGCATGTCCCGAAACACACATTCAAAGTGAACGGGTGATTCTTTAACCCGTTTGGCCTTAACGATTTGCGAATCAACCGGAGTAAGACCGGAGAAAGTGAACTCATCCTGACCATAGGGAAGCTCTGTGGACGCGAGATTCACCTTAGAATAGTTTTCTTCAGTACAAAAATTAAGAACAAATTCTTTCTCCCGCAGGATATTCTTAACCGTGTCCTTGAATTCTCCATCTGAAGTTCTGATTAACGGACAGAAAGCAATGATCATCGGACTGGCAGAAACAGCAGTGAAAAAGGAGAAGGGAGCGAGGTTACTGGTTCCATCAACATTCCTGGTGGAAATAACCGCGATAGGTCTGGGAATGATAGACCCAATGAGGAATTTATAATTGTCGGCAAAAGGACCATTTGTCTGATAAGTTTTCATGAGTTCAGTTTATAGGAATCAGCATGATGTTTAAAACCCTATTTTTCCTGCTTTTAACCTTTGGATTTTATAACGCCTTCGGGGCCGTTTCAGTAAAATGGATGACAGTAGCCTCCGTTGTCATTGATGATGGAAAAAACCGGATTTTATTCGATCCCGCCTGGACCCGCCCGGGAATGAGGCATCTACTAAATCTGGAAAAACTGAAGTCAGATGAAAACCTGGTAAAGACGGTTCTGGAAAAAAATGATCTGAAAAAAATTGATGCTGTCTTTGCCAGTCATTCTCATTTTGACCATGTCCTTGATGCACCTATGGTGGCCAAATTAACTGGGGCCATTTTCTATACCGATGAGAGTTCTGAAAGAATTGCCCGTGCCTATAAAGATGAGAGGATAAAAACTTCTGCCCTTAAAGCGTATGAGAAAATCAAAATCGGTGATTTCATTATTACACCTCTGGAAAGAAAACATGCTCAAATTCTTCACTTGTTTGATTTCCTTCCAGGTCCTGTTCCTGAAAATACGGACTTGAGTTTTTGGGACTATCATACGGGTGATACATGGTTTTTTCTCATTGAACATCCGGAAGGGGTGATTCTTCTCGATCAGGGTTCGAATCCCTCTGTGGATAACCTGAAAAAATACACTCAGAAAGTTGACGTGCTTTTACAGGGAATAGCCAACCGTAAAGATGATGAAGCTATCCTCGAAGGCTATGTGAAAGCTTACCAACCAAAGTTCTTTATTCCTCTTCACTTCGATAACTTTTTTCTGGATTTCAATGATGGTGCTGAATCAGATATGCCAGGAATTAAGATCACTGAATTCTTGGGTAAAATGAAAAAGGCCTATCCGTCGGTGAAAACGGAAAGGCCTCAATATGGAAAAGAAGTAAGAGTATTAGAAATCGAAAGATAGTTTCGCTGATAGTTTTCTTACATCAATAATCTGGGTTGCTTCAACACCAAGTTTAAGGAAGGCAAGTTGAAGATTAACACCAGCGGCCATGTAGGTTCCGGAAAGATCCACTGATTCACTCGTAGCACCTGAATAGCCTAAGATGTCGGCAGTAGCATCGAGGTCTCCTTCAATTTTGGCTGATCCAATTTTCCCGTAAGGAGTGATGAACAGAAATGTCTTACTGATCCCAACCCAATACAAAGTTGTGGTGGTCTCAAATGTAATGTCAGCGGCAGGTACAGCATTGGGAACATCAGCATCCTGAGAAAAATTAATTTCACCTGAACCACGGTTGATACCAAGAGCAATGTCCAGAGGAAGACCGAAGAAGGCCCCTGCGTTCCAACCAAGTTCAAAAGATTGGCTTTTGATTTTTACATCATCAAATTCCTGCTCAGGCAGAAAACTTATCTCAGCAAAAAGATCAAAGGGAAAATGAGCCCGGGCGAGAATGCCTGCATGGTAAATAGATTTGAAATCGGAATCATCTCCACCGGAAGCTTCAATCACATCAGCAAAATTTGGAGATTTAGATGTCCCTCCATAGACCCCCACTTCAACTCCCCACATTCCATCTGTTTCAGGAGCTGAGACAGTTGTATGAGCGAAGTTTGCACCAAATTCAGCTGACACATCCTCAACATCGTCTTTACTTAAATTTGTGAGCTGAATATTTTGGGCGAAGGCCGCAAAGGAAAAAAGAAACGTAACCGCAAACAATAGCTTTTTCATAACAGTCCTTGTGATAAATAAACGTTTCTTTATTTTCGCCTATTTATCACAAGACACTAGTAGGAAATTGAAGCCCTTACCTGACCATCCAGCTCTTCCAATACTCTTTGTTCTCGAATTTCTCAAATTCCGGAGTCATGAAAAGTGTATTGCGAGTATCAATCATCACTGCAAATTCATCAGTGAATTCATTTTCATTGGCCTTTAAAAAAGCCTTAGGATGTGGTCCATGATGAACCCCTTGTGGATGGAAGGTGATAGCCCCCGCATCTATGTTATCCCGGGAGAAAAAGTTCCCCTGATGATAAAAAAGAATTTCATCATAATCGATATTGGAGTGGAAGAAAGGAACCTTTAGTACACCCTCAGAAGTATACTCGAGTGGTCTGGCAACAAAAGAACACACCACAAAATTCTGGGCCACAAACATGGTATGACCAGAAGGAGGGATATGATAGCGGTGAGAGTTGATCGGACAATAATCGTAGATGGAAATTTTCCAGGCATAGAGGGAACCTTTCCAACCAACAGCATCCAGAGGATTGAATGGATAAGTCACTGAGGTGATTTTTCCGTTATGTTTAATGTCAACGACGTACTCTTTGTCTTCATGCTCTGATCCAACGGCAGCTTCCGGTATGAACTTCGCAGTCTGGTCATAGAGAGCATTAGGCCCCAGGATTCCCCTTGACGGCTCTTCGAACTCAGAAGCAGATTCCACTTTCAGGATCTTCATTGGTTTAGTGACAAACGTTTTATATGTTGTTCCTCTCGGAACGATAACATAGTCACCTTTATGGAGAGGGATATGGCCATAGATGGTTTCCATGCGACCTTCTCCCTCATGAATGAAAAACATCTCATCAAAATCCGCATTCCGGTAAAAGCTCTTGGGAGTTGCTGTTAAAGTTCCGAGGTAAACTTCCACATCATTGTTATAGAGCATCTTCACAAACTTATTCTGAAGCTGTTTTTCTCCAAAAAGAGGAGGGAGGTTTCTTGGCTTTAAGTCGCCTACAACATGGGTCCAGTCTGTTGGCTTATTCTGATGGTAGAGATGGGAAACTCTTCCGAAGAACCCTTTCCTTCCATGCTCTTCTTCATATAGCCCCTCAGGGATTTTAACGTGGGCCTGTTTGGTATAAACGCCGCTTGCTAGAAAGTTTTCCATATCAATCTCTCTTGTTAGGAGTGCCTACAATGTTTTTTAAAGTACCAATTCGCTCAATCGTGAGTTCCAGGAGATCGCCCGGCTTGATCCACTTATCCAGTTCCAGTCCGCACCCGGTTCCAACTGTTCCCGATCCGATGAAGTCCGTTGCTCGTACCCATTCTTCCATGGCCATGTGTTCAATCATTTGTCCCCAGCTATAGTGAGAATCTCCCGACTGACCCCGGGACCACTCAGTGCCATTTACCGCTGCAGTCATGAGAAGGTTCGGTTCTTCATAATTAAATTCATCAAAGGTCACAATGACTGGACCCATGACAGAGCACCAGTCTTTACCTTTGGCAGGACCGAGGCGAATAGACATCTCCTTCCGCTGAATATCCCGGGCGGAGATGTCATTGAGAATGGTAAAACCGAAAATGTGTTTCTTAATATCCTTTGCCTTGATGTTCTTGCCATCCCGGCCGATAACCACACCGAGTTCAAGTTCGTAGTCGAGTTGCTGGGAATAAAAAGGCCAGGGAATGATCTCATCATGTCCGATGAATCCGGTGTTTCCGCCCTTATAGTAAGCAGGAATTTCGTACCAGGCCGGAGGAACTTCTTCCTTTCTTTTTTCAAACCCTTTCTTCACATGCTTTTCGTGGGCATAGAAATCGCGATACATATTGATTTCATCAAGAGGGGCGTCAAACTTTATGTCTTTAGCATCGAAAAGATGAAAGGCAAAATAAGTGAAACCTTCTTTAGAAAGTTTTTTATAAAGTTCAAGAGAATCCTGGAGCATCGGAATTGCGGCATCCTGATGAATGCGGAGGAATTCTGCCAGGGAGGGAGGAGCGAATAAGAGGGCTCTTTTGTCCGGAGAGTAGAAACCCTCTTTCTTAAACTGGGTTTGCCACAAGAGATTTACATCGATGATGATTTTATCATCGGCAAAAAGACCAAGGCGCTTTTGTTCCCCGAAAGGTGTGGGCCGCTTGAAGGTGCAAACTTTCATAGAGACATCCCGAATTTTTGTTTGTAGCGAGGAAGAACTTCTTCCATAGCTTCATATAAGTGATTCATTTCTTCTTTAGTTCCGATGGAAATACGAACGTGGTCCGGCATGAGGTTTGCCTTCAACGGACGAATGATGACTCCGTGATTCAGGAGTTCGTTGAAAAGATACATGCTGGCCTCTTCAGAGCCCGTCTTGAAAGTCACAAAATTAGTTACCGAAGGTATCGTCTTAAAACCATGTGTGGTTAGAAAGGCATAGAGCTCTTCATATCTTTCTTTGTTGTTCTCAAGAGTGCGGACAAGGTGTGGATAATCTTTGAGAGCGCCGTAGGCACCTTTCTGGGCGATAAGACTTGGTTCAAATGGAAGCTTCACTTTATGTAAATTACCAATGAGATAATCATGGCCAAAACCGTAACCACAACGGACACCTGAAATTCCATAGGCCTTAGAGAAAGTGCGAAGAGTAATCACATTATCATAACGATAAGTCATGGAGTCCGGGTAATCCCAGTGACTTTGAGCGAATTCAAAATAAGCCTCATCAAGAATAACGATAGTGTGAGACGGCACATGCTTCATGAGGAAATCAAATTCTTCTTTTGTGATGTATGTGCCGGTTGGGTTATCAGGATTGGCCACATAAACAATCTTGGTGTTAGGAGTTATCTTCTTTGCCATTGCTTCAACGTCGTACTTGTAATCAGAACGGCGTGGAACCTGAATCAGTTTGGCCCCTACAGATTTTGCCAGAATCAAAAATCCAATGAAAGTGTTTTCAGAAGTCACGACTTCTTCATTCGGTTGCAAGAAGGCGCGGACGATATAACCCATGATTCCTTCAGAACCATTTCCAAGAATAATGTTCTGAGGCTTTAGCTTATAAAGTTCACAAAGAGCGGTCTTTATCTGATGGGCGAACATATCCGGGTAGCGATGGACATCCCAAAGGGCATTGGTCATTTCACGGATAGCAAAGGGAGATGGGCCCAGAGGATTTTCGTTACTCGCGAGTTTGGAAATTCGGGTAAGACCTTTTTCCCGTGCCAGTTCATCAATCGGTTTACCCGCCTGATAGACTTCAAGTTTTTCAATGTAATCTGGAACTAGTTTCTTCTGCATGGCACCTTCTTTGAGAGGCTTTAAAAATACCAAAATATGAGAGGAAAGGTCAGTTAGTTTCTTTTGGCGAGCAGTGCGAAAAATAACATCGGCCACTCTTGACACCGCTAAAAATGGAATTATTTCTATTATTATCCCAAAAACTTTTTTTCAAAGGAGGACGTGTACGATGAATACATTCATTCTCGAGACAAAAAGTCAGATCAAAAAACTCCATCCTAAAATTCAGGACGTAGAGGTCCGGGTCGATCGGGGGGCAGATGGGACCTGGATTTCTAAGATCCATGTCCGGGCAAAGCGCAAGATTCTCCATGCTGAAAAGAGAGACTCAAGCTTCATGAGAAGCCTGGATAGATGTCAGGATGCCATTATTCATCAGATTCAGAAAATGAAGGATAAGATGACTAGAGTTCGCCATCGAAGGGCCATTTGAGTATAATTTCGCAATGAAAAAATTTATCCTGATTTTTTTGATACTGACTGCTCCGGCCATGGCCGGAGTTGTACCACTTAAGGACAATTTTCTGGTGGCCTTTGAAAAATGTAAGTCTCTCTCTGTTAATCTGGAAAGAGGTCAACTGAAAGAAGCTGTCGTGTCTTCATTTGATCTTCACTGTATGAAAGTTTCAGGTGAACCATTTCAGATGAAGTGTGAGTTCTTTGAAAATCAGACGGATAAAAAAACTGAGGAAAGCCTTTTCACTGGCGGTTCTGAATTGGGAGTTGCAGCTTTCTCTGATAAGCAAGGTCGAAAAATAAAATTTCTTATCGGGAAACAATTTGCTTCGTTTGAGTCTCCCGAGGAAAACAAGGTTTGTGCGGGCATCTACCTGTTTGAAAAAGATGCTTTAAAAAAGAAAGCAGGTTATTAAGTCCTGCTTCCTTTCTTCGCTTTGTGGTTATCAATGCTCACTGGCCCAGCTCCGTAAAACACAATAAGAACTCCGGCACCAATCATGGAAATATTTTTCATGAAGTGAGCAAACTGGTTTTGTGCCATCTGAGGATCGGTGATGGTCCAGAAGTCATGCATGATAAGTGTCACAGGGATGAGGAACAGGAGTAAAAGCAATCCTCCCGTCCGGGCGTGGAACCCAAGCATGACACTTAAGCCTCCCAGGATAGCAATGATTCCTGACACTGGAACCAGGATGCCGGCAAAAGGGAGCCCCTGGCTGGCAGCGTAGTCAATGCTCGCTGAGGAAAAGTGGCTCATTCCTGAAAGCACAAACATAATTGAATAGAGAAAACGTCCTATGGGAACTAGCCATAAATTCGCTTTGGCATGTTCTCTATGGGTCGACATGTAATCATGCCGTGAATGAATGGTGGTATCCATATTCACCTCCTTGTGAATGATTCTGTAGCCATTTTCCTCTTCCTTCCTGTATGTGCCAACCCAGTATCTAACTTGGTTAAGTATTCCTGCTACTGAGCTTTGTCCTAGGTCTTCACTGCACATTTACCTATCAGGGGGCACCCGTAGAATTCCTCCTGTGATTAACAAAGGAGTTTTTATGAAATTTTTAATCGCCCTTTCTCTTTCAGTATTTTCTCTAGGCGCGTTCGCCCAGGATGATTTAGGTAGCATGAAACAGGATGCGAACTCATACATCGATCAGAAGATGTCTTCTCTCCAGGAAGCAAAATCCTGTATCAACAATGCTGACAGTAAGGAAGCCTTCAAGGCCTGTAAGTATGATATGCATAAAGAGATGAAGATGCAGAAGATGGAAATGAAGAGGGAAGAAATGCAGGAACATAAGCAGAAAATGGAAGAAGAGAAGCAGAAAGAAGTAGAAAAAAATAAAGAGTCTCAGGAAGAGTAAGGCTCTTTATTGACCGGACAGCATGGAAGCTGTCCGGCCTTTTTATGACTGAGACTCTAAATCGTGCAAATCTAGTTTTCGTAAAGTCTTCGAAAAAACGCTTACAGTTCCCACGCAAAGGAGGCACATGACTCCTCCAAAAACCGCAGCTGGATAAGCGCCCAGGATCTTCGCTGCTACTCCAGATTCAAATTCTCCCAGCTCATTGGAAGAACCGATGAAGATGGAATTAACCGCCGCTATTCTTCCTCTCATGTCATCGGGAGACGACAGCTGCACTGCCGACGTTCTGATCACCATACTGACACTATCAAACATTCCGCTCACGATAAGGGCCACGAGAGAAAGGATGTAATTTCTACTGAAGGCGAAGACAAGTATGCTTAGTCCAAATCCAGCGACTGACCACAGAAGCTTAGGCCCTGCTGCCTTTTTAATCTCACCTCTGATGAGCCAGGCACTCATGACAAAAGCACCAATGGCCGGTGCCGCTCTCAGGACTCCCAGACCTTCCGGACCAATGAATAGAATTTCGGCTGCGTAAATCGGCAGCAGCGCTGTTACCCCACCAAATAAAACTGATATCATATCAAGCGAAAGGGCCGGGAAGAGAATAGGGTGACGAAATACGAATTTTGCACCAGAGAGAAAGTCCTCTTTAACTGACTTCCCTTTTTGTGGAACGTTGGCAGGAGGATTGAAACTCATAGAGTATAGAGTGAGTGAAGTGATGGACAGACAACAGCAAATGACCGCAGCTGTTCCTGAAACTCCAATAAAGCCAAAAAGGAGACCGCCCATTGCTGGTCCTGACATCCTCGCTGTCTGCATCGCTGATGACATCCATGCAGAAGACTTAGGTAAGAGAGGACGAGGAATGAGTTTTGGCACAATGGAATACATGGAGGGCTGGGAAAAGGCACGTGCACACCCAGTCAGGAAAGAAGATAAGAATAAGAGTTTTACCTGCCAGCCCATATCAACATCAAAATAGGGAAGCTGAGAAAACAACATAACAAGGCCGGAAGCTAAACTTACGAATGTCAGCCGTCGGTAAATAACGAGAGGTCGACTGCGATCAACAATATAGCCGGCAAAAAGAGCAAGACTCAGGGCCGGGATGGCCTCAGTCAGGCCAATGAGGCCTAAGTATAAGGGGTCTTTAGTGAGTTCATACATTCTCCAACCGAGAACAATGGCCTGCATCTGCACCCCGAAGGTGAAGAAGAAGCGGCCGAACATCAGCTTTTTAAAATCGGAAGGCATGGAAGGAGGATACACTATTGTCCCGAAGAACGGCGATAAAAAATAGTCTCAGTGTCACTAATGATTCACAAACTCGGAAGAGTTGATTCATAATTTATTTATCACTAACTTTCTGGAGGAATAATGGATAAGAAACAGGCCATGGGCGGCTTTCTTGATTTTGTTGAAAAAGCGGGAAATAAGCTTCCTGATCCCTTTACTCTTTTTTTTGGTATGGCGAGTTTTGTCTTACTCCTCTCTCTCCTCATGGCCGGAATGGGAGTGGAAGTCGTCAGTCCCGCTGACGGTTCAATTATTAAAGTCATAAATCTTCTGGAGCCCGCAGGCATTCGCAAAATCATGACGGAGATCCCTAAGAACTTCGCTCTCTTTCCTCCTTTTGCTGTCGTGCTGGTGTGTATGGTCGGAATCGGTGTTGCTGAAAAATCAGGACTGATCAGTGCTGCACTTAAAAAGACTGTTACCATTGTTCCATCAAGTCTTCTTCCGGCAACTCTTGTGTTCGCCGGAGTCATGAGTAACATGGCCTCAGACGCAGGTTATGTAGTACTCACTCCATTGGGAGCGGTTTTGTTCGCGGCCTTTGGAAGACATCCAATTGCTGGTCTTACAGCAGCCTTTGCTGGAGTCTCGGGTGGCTTCAGCGCCAACCTTCTTCTATCTTCACTGGATCCTTTACTCTCAGGTCTTTCAACCACCGCTGCTCAGTTAGTTGACAAGGACTACACCGTTCTTCCCACTGCCAATTACTATTTCATGATCGCTTCAACTTTTCTTATCACAGTCGTAGGCTCTTTGATCACGACTAAAATCGTTGAGCCTCGTCTTGGTCCCTGGGAAGGAGGAGTCGCAGATGATAGTTCCCATGGAGAGCTCACCATGACTGAAAAGAAAGGTCTGTGGTGGTCGGCAGGATACGTTGTTCTTTTTGCCATCATCCTCTTGCTTCTCACTGTTCCTCAAAATGCTATCCTGAGAGATGAAACAGGTGATTTGAAACCTTTTTACGGAAGTATTGTTCCCCTGATCATGACGTTTTTTCTTGGAGCAGGTTTAGTCTTTGGAATTAAAACCCGTACCATCACTTCAGACCGTGATGTAAACAAAATGATTTCTGAAACTATGGCTGGACTCGGGCCTTTCATTGCTCTGGTTTTCATCATGGCCCAATTCGTGGCCTTCTTCGGATGGTCTAACATCGGCATCGTCATTGCCATTAAAGGAGCTGCGATTCTTAAAACAATCGGCCTCACGGGTTTCCCTCTTCTTTTCTGCTTTATCATCGTGACGGCTTTTCTCAATCTCTTCATGGGATCAGCATCAGCTAAATGGGCCATCATGGCGCCGGTCTTTGTTCCGATGTTTATGCTGATGGGGTATTCGCCGGAGATTGCACAGAACTCCTATCGAATTGGTGATTCCGTAACGAACATCATCTCACCGCTTCTGCCGTATTATCCCATCATCATTGCTTTTGCCAGAAAGTATAAATCTGATCTGGGAGTAGGAACTCTCATTTCCCTGATGATTCCATATTCACTGGCCTTCCTGGTGACATGGACAATTCTCTTTGCTGTCTGGTTTGTCTTTGGACTTCCTATCGGGCCAGACGCTCCGATTTTCTATTCACTTCCACAGTAATTTTTTTCTCCGGTAAGGTCACAATTTGTGGCCTTACCTGTTAACTCACTGATTGTTGAATAACCTGACTGCCTTTCTCTTGAAGGCCCTCGTCGTTTCATGAGTTTTTTTTCAGACTAGAATCATGACATGATACGACCTACCAATCTTAGCCGTCCCAATATAGTACTCACGATCATCAAGATTAACATCGCAGTGTTTATCTTCTGGATTCTATCCGCCTATGTGAATCCTTATTTCATGGTGAACAATTTTCTGGTGAGCTGGGAACACGTGATGTCGGGTAGGGCCTGGACACTGATTACATCAGTTTTTTCCCATAACATGTTTTTCCATATCTTCATTAACATGTATGTTTTCTTTGGCTTTGGAACCGTTGTAGAAAATGTTCTGGGTTCAAAACGCTTTCTCACTTTCTATCTTCTAGCAGGAATCGTTTCTTCGCTAAGTCATATCACCGTGAGCGCTTTTCTCATGGATATGCCGGAACTTCCCGCCTTAGGAGCATCAGGAGCGGTTGCAGGGACTATACTCCTTTTTGCACTGATGTATCCGCAGGAGAAGATACTTCTTCTAGGGATTATTCCGATACCCGCCCTCACTGCCGCGCTTATCTTTGTGGGAATTGACGTGTGGGGACTGGTTGCCCAGACCAGAGGAAGTACTCTACCGATCGGCCATGGTGCCCATCTCGGTGGAGCACTCTTCGGTCTGATTTATTACTTCACCCGAGTTCATCGTCGTAGTGGCCTTCATTGGCAACATTAAACAATGTATGAAGCAAAATGATCTGATTCGTTTTGATGGCACGTCACCCGAAAGCGTAGTCCTGGTAGGGAACGGTGCCATCAATAATGGGTGGAAGCCCTTGAGGGAAGTTCTTGACCCCATGATTTTTAATGACGGAAAAGAAAGTGATGTCGTTAAGAAAATAAAAGTGCAAAATTGCGAAACCTTTCATCAACTCTCAATTATTTCCTATCGCTTCAAGTTGTATCGCGCTCAGATATTAAGAAAGCTCATCGGAGGGACCATAAGCCTGAAAGATCTGGAAGTTAAAGGCCTTGATCCCATCGTCCAGAGTTTTTTGAAACTCAGGAATGATATTGGAGACTCCTATAAAGCGCAGGGGGAGGAACTCAGTTTAAGAAACAGTGAAAAAATAAACAAACTCATTGGTGAAAACGCCCTGTATATCACCACCAACTGGGATGAAACTCTCTGGAATGAACAAAGTGTGGAAAACGTCGCCTATCTTCATGGGAGAGCAAGTCTTCCTCAGTCCATTGTCTTTCCCACTGAACTTTTGATTGATGATACGATGTTTGATCCACGGAAACTTGAAGGTTTCGAAGATTGTTCGGGAGGTTTTAAAAATATACTGAGTGAGGTTTTTCGTTTTGAATCCATCGGCCAGCTTATGGATACCATCACTTTCTCCTGCAAGGCCTTGAGGAACGCCAAAAGAATTATTGTCTGGGGATTTAATCTTGCTGACTATGATGCCGATATTAACACCCTCTTATCCACAAACACCAATCCTGCCCAGGAGCTGGTGGTGATAAACACGGATTTTACAGCTTTTGGAAGGGCCATTGGACTCACCGGTATCACCAGGGCCACTCATTTTAATCCGGATACCGAACTTTGCCTTTCGATGATGACATGATAATTTTTTTCCATGAAAAAGACATTCGTTACCATTCTCACCATTCTGATTGTGCTTACATCGCTCCTTTGGCTTGGCCGCGCCTCCATAGCAAAGTACTATTACATGCGGGAGTTCTTTAGTGGTTCTCCAGCAAAGGTCATTAAGGCCAACGAAAAAGAATTCATGGAAGACCGGGAGATTCTCACACGCTACTCTCTCTTTTACGGAAGTGAGGGAGTCAAAGATGCCGGTCCCTATCTTAACCCCATGATCCGTTGGGAAATTGGTGATGTGGCCCATCGGGGAAGTCTCGTCCTGCCGGACTTTGTGCATAAAGAACTGGAAAAAGACTGGGTGACAAAGAAGCCTCTCTTTAAAAAAATGGGTCTCAAGTTCAAGTGGATGGAAGAACTCTTGGAATACGATTTCTGGAGTCTGGAAGAAGGAAGTCCGGCCTATGAGGAGGGGAAAAAGTATCATACCTATTCATTCCCTGTTCCGACCTATAGAGACCTAATCACCTGGTCCAAGCTTCGTTATCTCTATGGAAAGCAAACGGGAAAAGTACGCGATGCTTTGATTGAAGTCCGCCATCTCATGCGGCTCATTTATACCAATGATACCATTATCTCTTCCATGGTTGTCCTGGATCTCTTAAAAATTGAAAATCAGTTTGAAGAAATCCTGACGCCGAAAGAAATCGAAGACTGGAAGTTTGTTCCTCATGATCACATCATGCGGGCCAAACGACACTTCTACAGTCTGCCTGCAGCCATTGATATTCGCCTTCCGGATGAAACCTTTGAAAAAATGATCAAGACCACTGTGGGACTTTGTCCCATGTTAGCAGAAGGAATGATGGTCTATCTCACCATGAGAGACCTTCTGAAAGATGAACTTAAGTATGGTTTTAACCGAATGGATGAAGCGGTTAAAAACTCCAATTGTCGAAAAACAATTTTACACGAAATGTGGAATGATCCTGAGTGGCCCGCTTATCCTATAGATGGGCAAAAGTTTGTCATCTTCGATAACACATACAGTTGGGATTATGTGAAAACGCGTCCCACTCTGAAAGCTGCTCTTGGTTTTAAGCAGGCGGCATTGGCAGAGCCTCATTACTTCTTCCAATATACTCAGGAAACGCGCTGACTTTACCTTGCAGGCGGAGATCCCTAAGCTCAGGGAGAGAAGGGGGTCTCATGGAAATGAATCAAATCGATCAGGAGTATTTTGCACGGGAAGCGGAGCCAAAACATATTCAGATCACACAGGCCGAAGGAAGTTATCTCATCGACAGTGCGGGTAAGCGCTACATTGATTTTAACATGGGCTGGTGTGTGGGAAACATTGGCTGGAACAATGAGGAGATCAACAACGCCATTAAAAATTTCCACGGGCCTTCTTACGTTCAACCACACTTCGAGTATCAACCTTGGACCGAGCTCGCTCAGCTCCTGGCCGAAATCACACCTGGAAAATTAAAAAAGTCATTTCGTGCTACCGGTGGAACAGAAGCTGTGGAAATAGCTCTGCAGGCGGCGATTGAACATACCGGCAGGACAAAGTTTGTCGCCATTGAGAATGCCTATCATGGTAACTCCATCGCCACCCGAGCTCTTACCACATCTGATTTTAGTTTCATTCAATCAGAGAAAATTCGTCCTCCTTTAACTAAAAAATCACTCGAAAAAGTTGAAGACATACTGAGCAGAAAAGATATCGCAGCTTTTATCATGGAGCCCGTTATCATGAACCTAGGCATACTCGTTCCTGAAACAGAATTCATGCAAGGACTGCAAAGCCTTTGCAAAAAATATGGAACCCTACTTATCATGGACGAAGTGGCTTCCGGTTTTGGCAGAACAGGAAGAATGTTTGCTTCTGAATATTTTGATATCGAACCCGATATCATGTGCCTGGCAAAATCCATGTCAGGGGGAGGGGCCGGAATTGGTGCCGCCATCATGACGGAAGAAGTGGCAAATAGTTTTTCTGAAGAGAATTTTCCTTACTCCACATATGGCTGGCATCCATTAGGAGTGGAAGCGGCCATCGCAAATATCCGCTATCTTCAAACTCACTGGAATGAGCTTGATGAAAATATCCAATCCATCAGTGAATATTTCCGTGAAAGAATTGAACATATGATGTTTGAAGACAAACCGGAAGTCACAGTCATGGGACTCGCCATCAAAATGAGATTTAAAGATAAAAAGTATTTCCGGGAAGTCTGCCAGCGGGCCGAAGGCAAGGGGCTTTTGATTTCTTCAAGTGGGTCCATGTTCCCGGCCCTTAACATTGATTTTGAAACAGCGAAGCAAGGCCTCGATATCCTCGAGAGCTGCCTCTAATGTCGAAAAGGTAGCGTATACCTTTTCGACATAATATGCTTTGAGAATGACTATTCTTATTTGGCTTCTTTCATTAGCTGTTTCATTCTCAGCTTTTACCAAATCCCGTGATCTCATTCACTCTGTCGGTTTTTCCCTTAATACTGTCAGCAGTGAAAGTGAGCTGCAGGATGCCGATCAGAAGCGGGTGTTGACGTTTAAACCTAATGTGGCAACAGGATTTGGAATTGCAGCAGAAACAGAACATTTTGGCATCGCTTATACTTTTGCCGGTAAAGAAGCTCAGTCTATAAATCATGAAAAAACAAAGTACCGTGATCTAAGACTTAATTTTCATTACAAGAATTTCGACTTCCGTCTTATGCTCCAAAAATATCGGGGAGCATTGGTTGAAACTGGAGGCCGCTCCAAGTTTTACAAGGACTATGAAGTGAGGTCCCAGAACGGAAGGATTCATTATTATATTGTACGAGATTACCTGAATTACATTCGTGATGGCAGAAAACTTGTTAATAAAGCGGCACAAAATGAAGGTTCCCAGTTCATAGGAAGCTGGTTTTTTGGAGTGAATCTCGATAGCCGGCGAATAGAGCTTCCTGACAACCTCGAGCCTGAACATCAGGCCATCGTTAGTAGAAAAATTAACCAATACGATCGCTCATTTTCAGCTTTCTCAATGGGACCACTAGTGGGTTATGATGGAATGTTTCAGTGGAACTCAGCTTTTGTACGTGGGAAATTCGCAGGAGGACCAGCTTTTCAAACTGGCGGAGGGACTGTTCCGCAATTTGAAATTGGTTTTAACACAGGCGTTGTTCTTAATGAAAAACATCTCGTTTCCATCTGGGCAGATATCTACAATCTCAATTTTAAAGACAGCGACCAGAGAATCAGCAATACAAATGCCCATGTCTCAGTGGCCTATACCTATGCCTTCAACTGATCCGTCGAAAAGGTAGCGTATACCTTTTCGACAGTATGTAAGTCTTACCATATTGCTCGTCCTACCCAATATCTGGGTTATGCTTTTCCAATGAAATTATTCCTTCTTGTGATGCTTTTTTCTTTTGGGGCCCTCGCTGCACCCATGGCCCCTAATCCTTATTGCGAGGATTTTAAGAGTATCAAAAAGCTCATGGTAAAACTGGATAAAGAACGTGTTGACCGAATTCTTCCCTATGCGGATTGGGTGGATGAGCAGTATCGCCGTCAGGATCGCAGGCAAGCAACTATTCTCGCCAGTAAGACAATCGTTCTGCTTTTTCTTAAGCGGCTTACTCCATTCGCATTCGTATTGGAACCAACCCGAATGGGTGATGGGACAATAACAGGTATGTATGCCAGTAACCCTGAAAAATACGCAAGATTTCTTCAGCTAGAGCCCCAAAGCGCTTGTTCATATCTGAGCATGCGTGGAAGTGGAGCAGACACCTTGAGAGATATTACCCATCAATTGTGGGTGGCACTCGATCGGGCCCGTCGATAGTTAATCCTTATTCTCCCCGAACGTGGTGCATACGAAGATCCTGTCCAGGTCTGAATCTTCTATGGGTAATGAGATCATGCAAATTATTCAGGGACTCTTCCCATGAAACTTTGCATTCATTCGCGGACTTTTGATCAGGAAAACCATTCTGAGTGACTTCCACCCTGGTTCCTCCCGCCTCATCTTTTAGAAGGATAGTAGACTTAAGATTTTCGAAGAGAAGACCCTTCTCGGGAGAGTCGACTTTATCCACCTGAACTAACTTTTCATTGGGAACAAATTCTTCAAAGTGGCCGTTGCATAGATAAACGTCCTCCCCCTGGGCATGCTCAAACCGGTACTTGCCCCCAGCTTTTGCTTCAAAATGAGCAACGGTGAGTCTCATCCCTTTCGGGAAGGCCCATTTTTCCAAGAGTTTTGGCTCTGTCCAATAGATGAAAACCTCATCTCTGGGAGCAGGGATCGATCGCGTGAGTGTAAGTTCATTTTTCATTTTAACTCCAGGGATTGTCCACTGGGAAAAGACTAAGGGAGGAGCAGCAAGTTAGACGAGGAAGGGAGCGTAATATTTTCATGCAAAACTGTTTATTCAGGAATAAAAAAACCGCTGTGAT
This sequence comes from Bacteriovoracia bacterium, assembly GCA_046566385.1. Lineage (GTDB taxonomy): Bacteria > Bdellovibrionota > Bacteriovoracia > Bacteriovoracales > Bacteriovoracaceae > Peredibacter. The sequence goes on from JBKHWS010000027.1 coordinate 32,409, forward strand.
ATAAGAGAGAAAATGACTCCTCAAAACAAGGTGAAAATTATGAAAAAACTATTGGTTTTAGCTCTCGCTTCTTTAAGCCTGACTGCAATGGCAAATCCATTCAATGAATTAGATAACGCTCTCTCAAATGCACTGGTTGATTCAGAAATCATGGGCCAGTCTTCAGATGGCAGTGACTGCAGAATTAATTATTACAGAGGTCAAGTAAGCATCATCAATCTGGCCCCAGGATGTATTGATGCAAGTACAAATACTGTTAACCTAAAATGTCTTGCTCAGTTCAACTACAATCAGCATCCATCAAGAATGACTGCTAAGAAGTTAGTGATCACAGACTACCTTATCCTTGCTGAAGTTAAGTCAAAGGACAGTGAGCAATATTCATCAGCTGTTACTTCAAAAATCGAAGTAAAGCTTGGAAATAGAACTGAAGTCAAAATCTACGACACGAAAAATTTCATCGGAAGATATAAAAGAACTCTAGATTGCTCATTCTAATTAATCCTATGTCGAAAAGGTAGCGTATACCTTTTCGACATAGGTGGTATAATAGGGTGATGAAATTCTTTATTCCTATCCTTTTTCTTAATCTGGCCTGGTCTGCTCCTGACCCTGATTTAATCTGCAAAAATATCATAGAGATTAAGTTCGATCAGCATGGATCCTACAAAGATTATAGTTATGACTGGGCCCAGCTAGGTGACTATGTTGTTTGGGACGGAGAAAACGTCCCACAGAAAGTGATCAACAAAAAAGAAAAATCTGAATGCCAATTGAGCTATTCGAATATCAGATCCATTAAGAAGTTTAAGGACTATGATCTGTTATTTGTAGACGCTTCTCAGGATAAGTTTGAGTACACAGCCGTTATTCAGATGAAGGATTGCAAAAAACTCTGGGAGCTAAAAATTAATACCGAGGTTTCAGAGCTCACTTTTAATACAGATATGAAAGTCATCACCAATAAAATTAAAGGATCAGTTCTTGATAATTGTGGCCACTGCTGGAATGACACGACTGAGGCTTGCCGCAACCTTCCTGTAACAAGGTAATGTCGAAAAGGTATGCGCTACCTTTTCAACATTAATGCTGTTTTAATCGGCAGAAAGACTTGGAAGCATTTCCGGCATAGGAAATCAGCAGCAGCTCCTTAGATACCGGATGCTGTCTCATCCAATAGACGTAGGCAGGGTTACCATCTTCGTAGTTAATGCGCACTCGCGCAGTCCCATCGCCAATTGTCATGTTGCCGTGATCTTTCCAGTAAGGAGACATCTCAGCTCGGGCCCGAGTAAGGTCCCAGTGAGAAAATTCATTCTCTGGGAGAAAGTACCCATAGATGGCAGAGAAATTCCATTCACCCTTATTCTCGTCCAAAAGAACTACGCTGTAGTGGTCAATCTCAGGATTATAGAGACCAGTATGATTGCAAACCCCGCTATAGACGGCGGGTGTTCTCTCTGGAAGCACACCCTTAGCGTGGAATTCGTTTATAAGATCTTCTTGTGTCTGAGTGCAGCCTTCATAGCAGGGGCTTGGTGGATTGGTAGGGACATCAGAAGCAGATACATTAAAGGCTAAAATTACTATCACTAAGGAATAAAGCTTTTTCATAAATTCCCTCTTCCCCTCAATTCTAGGAAAGGTTAAGAGCTAGCGTCTACATTATGACTTGTTATTCTGTTACAATTGAGTGCAACGAGTTTTAATGTCGAAAAGGTAGCCGTATACCTTTTCGACAATGGAATTTTAATAATCCATGTTCACAGCTTTATAGATCTTTCCGGTTTCAATTCCGAGCACCGACTTCTTATAGGCCACTCGACATCCGGCCACACCGTAGTGTCCTGGAAAAAACGCTCCATACGCTGCTTTAGAATCTTCCAGCATATCCGGTGAAACAACATTGATTCTTATTCCACCACCAATTTCTGCAGCAGCGGCCTGAGCAAATCCTTCTACCGCGCGATTGATGGCGGTGGCAGAAGTTCCAGCTGCAATAAAACTTTGAGACAGAATCCCGGACGTTAAAGTGAATGAGCCACCTTCATTAATGAACTCCTTTCCAATCTGCACGAGATTCACCTGCCCCAAAAATTTTGAGCGGATGCCAGTTTCCCAATGATCAGTGGTTAAATCTTTTAAAGGCGCGAAGGCCACATCTCCGGTGGCAGAGACGAGGGCGTCGAACTTACCAATTTTCTCGAACAAGGCGCGGACCGATTTTTCATCTGAGATGTCCACCTGGTATTGCCCGTTGGTTTTTCCCACCGTGATGATTTCATGGCCTTCCGATAAGAGATCAACGACTCTTTTTCCTATTGTTCCGTTTGCTCCAACAATGACGATTTTCATAAGGGGTCCTCCTGGTTTGTTGAATCTACAGTACCAGTGGATAGGACTTGCAAATACTACTAATTGGAGACATATTGTTTCTATATGGAAACAATTAAACACTACCTCCCTGAACTCCTGGCCTTTCATGAAGTCGCAAATTCCGGAGGCTTCACTCAGGCCGCTGAGAAGCTGAACCTCTCTAAGGCCCAGCTCTCTAAACAAGTGGCCCGTTTAGAAACAATTCTTCGCGCCCAGCTCTTTCATCGGACCACGAGAAAGATCACTCTCACTGAAGAGGGGAGACACTTACTGCATTATTCAGAAAGCATCGTGAAGCTCAGCCAGGATGCAGCTGAAAGTATGAAGGAGCTCACGCAGGAAGAAGGCGGACTCATTCGTGTCACGGCCCCGAGTTCAATAGCCGATTGGTTTGCGCCTTCCTTGATGAAGCTTTTTTCTGAAAAACTTCCCAAGGTAAAGGTTGAAATTGATTCCAGTAACGTCAAACGTGATCTGGTTGGTGATGGATATGATTTTGCTCTTCGGGCGATGGATGAAACTAATCCCGATCTCATTGTCCGTTACATTGGTCACATTAAAGATGTGATTGTGGCGAGCCCTGACTATTTGAAAAAGAACAAATTGAGGGGAGTGGATCCGCAGGAACTCAAGAGTATTCCCGTCCTGATGGCCTCTCTTCAGAAAAGCTGGAACACCTGGAAGCTCCAGAAGGGCAACAAGGATCTTGTCCTCGAGGTGCAGGGAACATATGCCAGTTCAAGCTACCAGACCAATCGCTTCATGAGTCTCTCTGGACTTGGTGTTGCGAGGGTACCATTTTATTTGGTTGAAGAAGATCTGGCAGAGAAGAAGCTCGTGCATCTTTATAAGGATTATTCAATTGAAACACACCCCTTGTATCTCGTGTATCCCGCGAAGGGATATCGGGCGAAGAAAAATAATCTCGCGAAGGATTTGATCTGGGGATGGGTGCAAGGGCAGAAGGGAATATTAGTTTAAACTCTTTCCCACTTTTAAGTAGGGTGGTTTCAATTTAAGCTACATCTTCAGATTTGGAAGACAGATGAAATTCAGCTTCTTCTTTTAGAGCTTCCTCCAGACTTTTTGCATTCAAATTCTGATGGAAAGATAGGCGACCAATATGAAAAGCCACGACTTCTCCAACATATTGTGAAGCACGACCTTCTTTCATTTTCATTTTTTTAACCGCTTCTTGGTAAATAATTTGTAGTGCTTCTGACTGTGTCATAAGGTTCTCCTTTATGACTTTTCGGCAAAACAATAGGTTTTCTTAAAACCTATCTTTCACATTGAGGAGTGATATATGTAATCTTCTCAACCCTTCGGCTTTCCATAAGTTACCTTCTCCTTTTGCTGTATAAAAAGCCTTTTCCGTTTCCAAGATAAATTTTCTAATCAGATCATATGCATTCATAACAAGCCTTTTCCTAAAGGCTCTGCAAATATCTAGACAACATTTAAAATTCTATCTCCATGACTTTACGGAAAATTTGATGCGCTTAGGAAACATTTTAACTGCTATCCGGAGAAGAATTTACCAGTCGAAAAGGTAGCGTGCTAGATTAACGTTGCCAGTGCAACTCGGCGGTTGAGAAAAGGGCCACCCTGCGATAAACC
>JBKHWS010000028.1:0-36048 GCA_046566385.1 Bacteriovoracia bacterium
TCTTCGGTCTCTTCATCTTCTGGGAAATCATGGGCTTTTGCTCATACTCTCTTATCGGTATTTATGTTAAGAAAGAAAAAGCCGGTGATGCTTCTCTAAAGGCCTTCATGACCACCCGAGTGGGTGATGTATTCCTGCTTTTGGGTATTGTAGCTATCTGGATGGCAATTGGTTCGGTTGCTTATGTAGATATTTATGCAGCAATTGCTGAAGGAAAGATGGCCGGCCAGACCGTGATTGGAATTTCTCTGGCAACTTTTACGGCTCTCTGTATCTTCCTGGGTGCCATGGGTAAATCTGCTCAGTTCCCGCTTCACGTCTGGTTACCAGATGCGATGATGGGACCGACTCCTGGTTCCGCCCTGATCCACGCAGCAACAATGGTTACTGCCGGTGTTTGGATTTCACTTCGTATGTATCCATTAATGGTTGCCGGTGACATCACCTGGTTTATCGCCGTGATTGGGGCCATCACCGCTTTTGGTGCTGCCACAATTGCAATGGTTCAAACTGATATTAAAGCGGTCCTCGCCTTCTCAACACTTTCTCAGCTTGGTTATATGATGATCGGGGTTGGTGTTGGTTCGTACAATGCTGCTTTCATGCACGTTATTACACATGCTGTTTTCAAGGCCTGTTTGTTCCTTTCTGCTGGTTCTGTGATCCACACAGTACACGAGCAGGAAATGCCAAAGATGGGAGGCCTTCGCAAGTACCTTCCATACACTCACTTTGCAATGATGTGCTGTACACTTGCCATTGCCGGTATCCCATTCTTCTCAGGATTCGTTTCTAAAGACAGAATCTTGGGTGATGCTCTTTATTACGGATTCATGGCTGGGCAGAACCCGCTTCTTGCGATCGTTCCAATCCTTGGTTTCGCCGGAGCTGGTTTAACAGCCTTCTATATGTTCCGAATGATGTTCCTTACTTTCTACGGTGAACACCGCATGAATGATCACCATGATGATCATGGACATGGCCACGGACACGATGATCATCATGCTCATGAAATTCACCACGAGCACCTGGATGCCCGTCAGAATGTTCCGCTTTTAATCCTCTCTCTGTTCACTCTTGGAGTTTGGTTCTCGGGATCTTTAACTGGCCAAGGATTGGTTAAGGTCTTTGGTGAGAAGAATGAGTGGTTCAAAGTTTTAGTTGAAGCTCCAAAAGTTGAAAAGTTTGTTAAGTCTCCTCGTCAGCAGTTTGGTTCCGTTGATGACAAACCTGCGGTTGAATTACCAAAGGCAGCTTATCACCACCAGACCGGATACGCTGGTCCTAACCCAGACGAGCACAAGATTCATACCGCCCACGTAATTGGTGCCTGGTTATCAATCTTTATTGCCTTCACCGGAGTGCTCGTTGCTTTCCTTATGTATATTAAGAAAGCCATTAAACCATGGGCCTCTACTTTCTCTGGTTATACAGAAACTCTCAAAAATCGTTATTACTTTGATAACTTCTACGTTGATATCCTTATTAAGAAGGGACTTCTGGGTTTTAACAGATTCTTGTCATGGTTTGACATGGGGGTCTATGATCGCTTTGCCGTTGATGGGTGGGCGGCTGTAAACCGGGTTCTCTTCAGAGCTTCTAAGTGGTTTGATAATGTCATTGTTGATGCCGTTGGTGTCGACGGGACCGGAGTGGCAGTAAATTTATTTAATCTCGTTTTAAGAATCGTACAGAGCGGTAAGATCCAGTTCTATTTTGTAGTGCTGGTAGTGGTTCTCGCTTCGTACATTTGGACAGTTAATATTTAAGTTTTTTTTCTTTATAGAGAGAGGTTCGTTGTGAACGGAATTTTGAACTGGATTTTATGGTTACCGATTATCGGGATGGTCGCAGTTATTCTTACGCCCAAAGCGAAAGAGAACGTTATCAGACTGGTGACCCTTGTAACTACATCAATCACCCTTATTCTATCGGTCTTGTTATATCTCAAGTTCGATACAACAACTGCAGACATGCAATTTGTGGTTAAGATTCCATGGATTGAACAATTCCACATCAATTACTTCCTGGGAATTGATGGAATCACCATGCTCATGACTTTCCTGAACGCTCTACTCTTCTTCATCTGTACGCTCTCCAGCTGGACGGTTGAAAAGAACGTCAAAGCCTACTTCGCACTTCTTCTGATGCTTCAGTCGACGGTCTTCGGAGTGTTCTTCGCCCTCGACTTCTTCCTGTTCTATGTTTACTGGGAAGTTATGCTTCTTCCGATGTTCTTCCTCATCGGTATCTGGGGTGGTGAGAACAGAGAATACGCAGCGATCAAATTCTTCCTATATACGTTCTTCGGATCAATCTTCATGCTGGTTGGTATCATCGCTCTCTACTATGCTACAGGCAAAGGTGTTGATTCTTTCAACATTCTAGCTCATCAGGGCGGAAAGTTTGTGAACGAAACGGTTGTTATTTTTGGTAAAACGTTCTCCTTTGAGACACTGTTCTTCTGGTTCATGTTCCTTGGTTTTGCCATTAAAGTTCCGGTGTTCCCATTCCATACATGGCTTCCTCATGCTCACGTTCAGGCCCCTACTGCAGTTTCAGTAATCCTGGCCGGTGTTCTTCTTAAGATGGGGACTTATGGGTTCTTAAGAATTGCGTTCCCGATTTTCCCTCAAGCGGCGGTTGAGTCTTCTACGATCATCGCTGTTCTGGGTCTTATCTCTGTTATCTACGGAGCTTTCTGTGCCATGGCCCAGGATGATGTGAAAAAACTGGTCGCATACTCTTCGGTTTCCCACATGGGATTCGTGATGCTTGGACTTGCGGCAATGACAACTCAGGGTGTGAACGGAGCTGTTCTTCAGATGTTCAACCACGGTACATCTACCGCCATGATGTTCTTACTCATCGGAATTCTTTATGAGAGATCCCACCACCGCTGGATTGTTAAACCAGATGGTTCAAAAGGGTACGGCGGCTTATCAACAAAGCTTCCTAAGTACACGACCGTATTCATTATCGGTATGTTCGCTTCTCTCGGTCTTCCAGGTCTTTCTGGATTCATTTCAGAAGCTCTTATCTTCCTCGGAATTTATCAGCGTTTCACAACCATCACTGTTATTGCGGTAGTCGGTCTACTTATCGGTGCTGCTTATCTACTTTGGATGTTCAAGCGAATGTTCTTCGGTGAAGTTAATCCGGAAACTGAAGATTATGAAGATATGAATGCTCGTGAAGTATTTTATATGATTCCACTTTGTATTTGCGTAATAGTGTTTGGAATTTATCCAAGCCCACTACTTAATGTGATGAAAGCTTCCGTTGGACAGCTGGTTGATCTATTGAGCAAGTTTTAAGCGAGGTTTTCTGTGATTGACCAATTATTTGGTTTTTTAAATTATTACATACCAGAACTCATCTGTATTATCCTGATGACGACTCTTCTGGTAGCTGAGTCTGCGGTTAAAGAAGAGCACGCTCCACGTACCAAGATTCATGTGTATACCCAGATCGGTCTGGGCCTGGTCCTGATTAACCTTCTGCTTAATCTTGGAGAAAAGCCCCTTCACATCTTCCACAATGCCGTCACTATAGATCCTTTCAGTACGCTGGTTAAGATCATCATGACAATTGGAACGATGGGCGCGGTTTTCCTTAGCCACTCATCTAAGGATATTTATTCCAACCTGAAGTCTGAGTTTTCGATCATGGCCGTTGGGGTTTTAATTGGTGGAATGCTGCTTGCCTCTGCCAATAATATGCTGACTCTTTATCTAGGGATTGAAACGCTCTCAATTCTGTCTTATGTCATGTGTTCTTTTAAGCGTGATGAAGCAACTTCAACAGAAGCCGGAATGAAGTATGCTCTTTACGGCGGCCTATCCGCGGGTGTTGCCCTGTTTGGTATTTCTCACCTCTACGGTGTTTTAGGATCAATTCAGTTTGTTGAAATGGTAGATAAGATCCCGGCCCTTGAAGGTGCCAGCCTTGCTATCGTTTTAGTATCATTTCTGATGTTTTTTGTGGGTATCGGATACAAAATCTCGGTTTTCCCTTTCCATATGTGGACACCGGACGTGTATCAAGGTTCACCAATTCCGGTAACGTCCTTCTTTGCAATCGTTCCTAAGATGGCCGGTATTGCTGCCCTGGTAAGAGTTTCCTTTGTCTTTATCACAGAAGGATCAGCTCTGGCAGTATCCTGGATTGGTCTTGTACTGGTTATCTCTGCCATGACCATGACCGTGGGTAACGTTACGGCCATTGGTCAAAGCTCAGTAAAAAGGCTTCTTGCCTTCTCTTCTATTGGACACGTGGGAATGATGATCCTGGGTGTGGTAGTGATGAATCAAGCCGGAGTTCAGGCAATCCTCTTTTATGGAATTGTGTACCTCTTCATGACCCTGATTGCATTTTATATCACTTCCCATCTTTCAGATATGTATGGAACTGATTCCTACGATGTATTCCGCGGACTTATTTACAAGCACCCGGTTATGGCAATTATCATGGCGGCTGTTCTCTTTTCTCTGGCAGGGATGCCTCCTTTCTCGGGGTTCGTTGCCAAGTTCAATATTTTCTCAGTTATCATTGAGAAGAAACATTATGGAATAGCATTAGTTGCAGCAATTAACTCAGTTATTGCTCTTTACTATTACATGAAACTTGCAAAAACTATGATATTTGGACCGGCCGATGGACAAGAAAAGGTCGTTGGTTTTACTCCTCTGAATCAGGCAATTATTATTGTTCTGTTCATACCGGTTCTGTTTTTGGGAGTTTTCTGGGATTCAGCAATGTCTCTCGCTGGAAACGCATCTCTTTTTATTAAGTAATTTTAACTTCAGGGGGGCCTTTGCCTCCCTGTAGTTTTCCCACAAAATATCTAAATTCCCTTTATAATTAATGCTATGACTAAATATCGAATCCGGTTAACCAATGGCCGGGTGATTGGTCCATTTGAAAAAAATCAACTTTTCGAATTGAAGACCAAAGGACATATCAAAGGAGATGAAGAAGCCCAGGTGTTCCCTATTGGCAACTGGAAATCTATTAAAGAATTTGATTTCTATCCGGAACTCATGAATGAAAACAAAACAGCGATCAATGCTCCTGTGGAAACCAAAGAAGATACCTTCATCATTGATCTGACCAAGCTCAGAACCCAGAAACAGGAAAAAGATCTGGAAGAATATGATCAGACCTCAATTGAACCTGTCGAGCAATTAACAGAAACAATTCAAATGAGTACCGCTGAAAAAAAAGTGGTGCTTGATCAACTTGAAGAAATTATTCCGGAAACTAAAAAAGAACCGACTGCAATAACACTCACGGAACAGAATCTGGAGCTTGAAGAAGCTGAGGATTCTGACTCCTCAAATAAAACGCTCATTAATCCAATTGCCCAGCAGGAAATTGAGAAGATAAGACGGCAACTAAAAGCAGAAGAAGAAAGAAAAGTTGCTGAAGAAGCTGAAAGGCTGAAAGCAGAAGAAGAAGCCAAGAAGTTCGAAGTCGCTCTTGCTCAGGAAAACGCACCAGTGTCAGCAGACGAGTCTACACAAATGATCAAGCTCGACAAGACGGGGCTTCTTGAAACGGCCCAGGCGGCTGAACAGGATATCGAAGAGGAATTGAAGGTCGTTCGTAAAAGAAAAGAAAAGGAAGAAGCCCAAAGGCGAGAAGAAGATGGAGAAGATGAGGATGACGAAGATGTAGATGCTACCAAGTCAAAAAAGAAAAAAATTATTCTCGCCATTGCAGGACTTGCCATTCTTTATGCTATCTTCTTTCCGGAAGAGAAACCGAAGAATCCTCCCTTTCAACATCTTGATCCCAAGATAGTCTTTCCAATTCCTTTCGATAAAGCTGATTCGCTTAAATCTAAGGCTGAGTTTAACAAAGGCATAAAATACTTTTCAACAGGTACCTATCCCGGTCTTATTAAGGCTGGAATCAGTTTTAAGAATAGCTATGAAAATGATCTGGAAAATGCAGCAGCCCTAAACCTCATGGTAAGAACCTATGCAGAACAGTTGAAAAACTCGAAAGAACAACTGCTTGATGCGCAAACCCTCTTTAACCTTATTCAAAGTAAAAGACCTTTTTTGGTTCAGGATCCCAACGGAGTTATCGGGCTGAACCTTTTTTACATGGCAATAGATAAACCAAGTGCTGCCATTGATGTTGTTCAAAAATACCTGAAGCTGAATCCAAAAAACGTAACACAGGATCTCTTTGCTGTTTATGTAATGAGCTTGATTAAAAAAGGTAAGGTAGATGTTGCCCGCCAGTTTTATCAGGCCCTGTTAAAACCACCTGAAAAAAGCATTTATACTTACACAGCATTAATTGAATACCTATTGTTAAACCAGGAAGGTCAAAAGGCCCTGGAATATGCTGATGAAGCTTTGAAAAGGTTTCCAAAGCTTGCCAGTTTATACTTATTGAAAGCTGAGCTTTTAATCAAACAAAACAGTGCTGATGCTGCCATTCCGTTACTCAAGAAAGCTGAAGAATTAAGTCTTGATTACAATAATCGAACGCGGGCCAAGTTTTTCGAATTGAAAGGCCTGGTTTATGGACTCAAAAATAAGCCGGCGGAAGCGGCAAAATATTTGGGTTACTCCTTAAAGCTCTACGACACGAATGAACTCAGAATGAAGCTTGCGGATCTGAACACCAGTGGCGGAGCCATGACGGAAGTTGATAAACTTATCAATGAAAGTAAGGCAATTAAGCACTATCTTCAGGCGCAAGATTTCTTTAACAAGAAAAACTATGAGCTGGCCATGAGCTCTGCCGCTCGCGCCACGGATGCTTTTCCTGGCTACATTCCCGCCGAACTTTTTCTTGCAAAAGTTCAACTCAAACTTGGGCTGGCCCAGGAAGGACTCAGGACACTGGAAGGTCTGGTATCTAAGTATCCTGAAGATAAAAGTATTAACCTCGCCCTGATTCAGGCCTACATCGACACCTATAAATTCCATGATGCCAAAAACAGAATTCAAATAATCTCCACTGCTGATTACCGGGATGGATGGGAATATGCCTCCGTGAATGCGCGGCTGTTTCTGACCATGGGAGACAATCTTCAGGCTATGTCTTGGTTAAAAAATTCAATCAGTCTGAATCCCCTGAACGATGAAGACTTGTTCATTCTTTCTGAAATACTTATCAAGAAGGCCAGCTTTGATGCTGCCAGAGCATATCTCGTTAAGTGTATGGAACTCGATCCGGTGAACCCTGATTATCGAATTGCTTATGCCAGACTAATTTATGAAACCCAGGATGACAGGGCAGCGATTGGATATCTTCTCAGTCTGCAGGATGACTTCGGCGACAACGCAAAAGTTCTCTCAGAAATAGCTATTTTTTATTATCGATCAGGGCAAATCAAGGCATTCCAGGACTATAAGGCGAAGCTTGAAAAGCACCACTCAAAAGACAAGGCCCTCTATGAATTCCTGATCAAGGCAGCTTTGCTTGATGAAAGGCATAGCGAAATTCCACCTCTGGTAGAAAAGTATCTGGCCATTGAACCTGGAGATCTGGAAAAAATGATGATTGCCGGAAGAGTACTTTTTGAAGGTGGAAAACTAGTAGATGCAGCAAAATGGTTTAAAAGAGTTCAGGAACGACTTCCTTCTTACCCCAAAGTCCTCTACTACATCGCTAAAATTGATTTCCTGTCGGGAGACATGGATGGGGCGATGAAAAAAATCAAAGAAGACATGAAGGCCAATGGTGAGAATGACGTAGACCTGGTCTTCATGGCACAAATTCATCTGGAAAAAGAAGAATATGTAGAGGCTGAAAATCTATTTAAAAAAGCGCAGAAGCTTAATCCTCGCTCATATGATGCCATTGTTGGATTAGCTGATCTCAGCACAAAGAGAAACAATCATGACATTGCCCTCAACCTGTATAAGAGGGCGACAAAATTAAAAGCTGATGAGGCTATGGTTCACAAGAAAATCGGAGATGTTTATCGGCAGATCGGACAGGGAGCTCTGGCCATCGAATCCTATAAATTGTATCTTGAAATGGACCCGGAAAGCCCCCATAAAAAAAATCTGGAAAACTATATCAATCTCATGAAATAGGTGCCCCATGCTGGATATCAAAAAAATCGAAAGTGATTTTGTTAACGTAAAGAAAAGCCTTCAAAGCAGAAACTTTGATACCTCACTGATAGATGAACTCCTGGTTCTTAACAAGACCAGAAAAAATCTCACCACCAGCGCTGAAACGAAAAAAGCTGAAATCAATAAACTTTCCCGTGAAATCGGCGAGCTTAAAAAGAATAAGCAGGATGCCGATGCGAAGATGAAAGAAGTTGCTTCTCTGAAAACGTCCATGGCCACCGATGCTTCTGATCTGGAAGAAATTCAGAAAAAGCAAAATGAAATCCTTCTTACCATTCCTAATCTACCCGATGCTTCTGTACCTGTGGGTAAAGATGAAGACGAAAATGTGGAAGTTAAACATTGGGGAACTCCTAAAAAGTTTGATTTTACTCCGGCTGACCATGCTGATATTGGAGAAAAACTAGGCATGCTGGATTTTGAAAGTGCTGCCAAAATTACTGGTGCAAGATTCGTCGTCTATCGTGGCGCCATCGCCAGACTTGAAAGAGCCCTTATAAACTTCATGCTCGATCACCAGACAGCAAAAGGTTTTACTGAGATGATGACTCCTTTCATAGCCCATGAAAGATCTCTGATCGGTACCGGGAACCTCCCGAAGTTTGAAGATCAACTTTTTAAGCTAAATTCTGAGCAGCCCTGGTATCTCATTCCAACCTCTGAAGTAACTCTCACTAACTTGAAGCGTGAGCAGATTGTGGAGGAGTCTGAATTCCCATTTCTCTATGCCGCCTACTCGCCTTGTTTCCGTTCAGAAGCCGGCTCACATGGAAAAGACGTCAAGGGTCTTATCCGTATGCATCAGTTCAATAAAGTAGAAATGGTTTCCATTTGCTCTCCCTCTCAATCGGAAGAAATTCATCAAAAAATGGTTGGAAGTGCTACAGAGATTCTTGAGAAACTTGGGCTCCCATATCGAGTTGTTGCCCTTTGTACCGGAGACATGGGTTTTGCGTCGCAGAAGACCTTTGACCTTGAAGTCTGGGTTCCTAGCCAGCAGAAGTATCGTGAGATCTCTTCCATCTCCAATTGCGGTGATTTTCAAGCTAGAAGGGCCAATATTCGCTTCCGTAATAAGGAAGGCAAGGTTGAGTTTGCACACACACTTAATGGCTCTGGACTAGCCGTAGGACGTACTGTGGTTGCCATCCTCGAAAACTATCAGCAACAAGACGGCTCGGTGCAAATCCCGGAAGTTTTGGTTCCTTATATGGGGGGACTAAAAGAGATTCGTAAATAACAGATTGTCTTTTTTCCTGTCTTTCTTTATATTAAATGACTCGACGGAGGACTGGCCGAGTGGTTTAAGGCAACAGTTTTGAAAACTGTCGTGGGTTAACGCCTACCTGGGGTTCGAATCCCTAGTCCTCCGCCACTTTTTTTTGATGCAGCCCCTGGCTGCAATTTTTTTATAAGCCTGATTCGAAAACGGAGACGTGGGTGAGTTGGCTTAAACCACACCCTTGCTAAGGGTGCGATCCCTAACAGGATCCATGAGTTCGAATCTCATCGTCTCCGCCATCAATAAAAGACCCGCCATGTGTGGGTCTTTTTATTTCAACTTTCTTTAGTATTTAAGAAAAATTATTAATTAAATTTTAACAAGTGGTTATACTAGATGTATGTCAAACTTTAGAACCGAAGTTACACTCATCGAAAAAAGCGGTCGCACTCTTTCAAAGAGAACCGAATATTATGAGAGTGGACAAGTGGCCAGGACCGGGACATATGGAAATGCCCAGGGCCAGTGGGCGTGGAATGTTCCGATGGGAGTTATCACAACTTACTACGAAGATGGCACCCTGGAGAGCCAGGTAAACTATAATGATAATGGAAGCCTTGATGGAGAATCCCTTTATTATAATAAGAAGGGTGAGCTCTCGAAGAAACTTACATATCAAAAAGATAAACTCATCAAAGAAGAAATTTTTAATAAGCCCGCAGATGAAAGAGTAAGAATAACTTAGTTAATTTTTAGTCTTTCCTGAGTTTCTTCATAATAGGTGTCTGCACTTCCATCCAATATACATTGTGCCCGATAGCGGCTACCTCCCACGTAATTTGCATACCCATTATAAGTGAAAATCAATTGTTCATCTAAAACTTTGTTGGTTTTGCAGTCCCTCACAGTTCGATAAAAGTAACTGGGAATCCCGGAAGATTTGGCGTTTTTATAGAGAGCTGAATTCGGTTTCCATCCCCCAGGAGGAGCGAGATAAACAAGGCCGGTTTTGTCCCGGTAGCGGGGTTTGTCCGGGTTTTGCTCTTCATTAACCTCTTTTAGTCCCCGGGAAAATCCCAGGTCGATCAGGTCTTTGACCTGAGATGGAATGTTCTCATTAGCATAGGCCGGAGGAAAAAGAAGAAGTGTAAGTGCTAAAAATTTCAGCATTTATCCGGGCTCCTATGAAGGTGTGAAAGTTTTCTTCGACCCTTTTCCTGCAAAAGTTTAGGGTTGCCGAATTGCGTCCTTTGCCCTATATTTCGAGCCTCGGATCATTCTTAGCGCAGCCGTAGCTTAGTTGGATAGAGCACTTGACTACGAATCAAGAGGTCCTACGTTCGAATCGTAGCGGTTGCGCCATTTTACTTCTGACTCTTATAAGTCTCTGGTTATTACCGACCCATCTTTACCACGCTCTTTTAACTTGTTGTTGAACTGATGGTAATAGGCTTCTTCGGTTAGGCTTTGCCCATCAAAGTTATTTTTAATTCTCTGAAAGAGTAAGAAACCTCCAATGATAACAAAGAAAGCCACCATGAGTTTCCAGTCAACATTGGAGAGGCGTGAACCAACCTTAAAAGGTTTGGCCTGGGACTTATTACTTGCCGGCCTTTGGTGTATTTCCTGGTGTACAGGTATCCCCCCTGGTGTCACGGGTTCCGGGGGTAAGTCAGCTGCTTGGATTACTATGGAAACGTCTGCAGGACCAATCATCAGGGGGAAAAGAAAGTTATATTCTGTCTTAATGTGGGGTTCTATTCTAATGCCATCAATGAAAACACCATTAATGCTCCCAAGATCTGTAATAAAGACCTTTCCCTCTTCCAAATCTAGTCGGCAGTGCTGACGTGATAAACCCTCAAAGGGAAGGATAACGTCACAACTAGAAGATCTGCCAATTACTATTCCTAATTTTTCAACCTGAAACTCAAGTTTTTGACCTGCCAGGTGATGGAACTGAATAATCATATCAAGTAGTAAATCATTTATTATTCTAAGTCCTTATGCCAAAAAATTATACCTTAAATTAAATAAATCACAACTAATTCATTGTTTTTGTTTAATCGAAGTATTGATTATTATGTTAAAATTTGAAACATGAATAAAACGTCTTCAGTCTACAGGGGCCAGTCCGGGCTTGCCATGCCAATGGTAATTGCCATTGTATCCGTCGCAGTTACAACAATAGGTTATGTAACCGTCAATCTCTTACCCAAACTTAGTGAAGCTAAAACGAAAGCAGAAGAAATTATTAACTACAAGCTTTTCATTAACAGCTTAAATGACTACACCATCCATGGGATTCGCGAAAAATGGTGTGTGAACAACTTGGCAATAAAAGATGGAGTCATAGAAACGGACCTGCTTCTTTCCAACGAATGCTCTTCCACTAAAACCATGGAACAAATTGTTACCTTTCCCGGCAACCTGGAGCGGATTTTATGGGATGCAGACACCATAGGAAAAGACAATGATCCTGTAGGGAGAAACACCATTATAGGGCTTAATAAACAGAGGCACTTGAATGACAAAACGATTCCTGAACTTAAAGCGAGTGACGTTGGAATTTCTGAAATAAATTTAAGGTTATCAGAAAAAGTTCTTGAGAATATGAACGACGAGCATCCTCTCTTTATTATTACTAAACCTGTTCGAAAATGTATTACTTCTGTTGATATTAAAATTAAAAGAGAGCCTACCTTTGTAATTGGGGACGACAAGCAGTTATCTATAGCCATAACTGGAAACCTTAATAAGTTAAAACTGAGTTGTAGGAGCTCGGTCCGGAATGTTGGTTCAACTTCTTATTATACATTTTACCCAAGGCGACTTCATACCTACGCACTGATAAAGTACGGAGATTTGAAAACAGACTATCTTCATGAATATCATGGTCCGGTTTATGTCGCCGGTGATCTGATCTTGCCGCCAGGCAACTTTGATAAGAACCTATCGTCTATATTCTACAATACCCTCACACTGGGAGTTTATAATGAAGGTGTCACTGGTGGTAAGTATGAAGCGGGCAAAATAAAGCAAAACAACGGAGACAACTACACCTTTGAAGAGCGTGGACATCCACTACTGTCCAAGCAGGATAACTATGTAAACTTCAGGGGGCTTCTGGGTGGGTTACGACTTGATGCCAGTGAAGACAAGGGTATACATAATTTGTTTTCGTCAGGGTCATCCTCCTCAGCAGATATTGCCACTCTTGAAAGTTGTATTGAAGAAAACCAGGTGGAAACTAAACCCAGTTATACCACTGGATCAAAGCTGGCCTATGTTAATGCCAGCTCAAACACTTCAGGTCTTTTTTTAAAACTTGGGATTAACAATCGTAACCGATTTAAACCAACGATAAATGCGCCAAGAATACTTAATGATTCAAACGGGTCAAACGACAAAAAATTCAAATTAACAACCAGCACAAAAGATGGAACGCTGGAAATTGGTGAGATAGACGTCAATTTTAATTCTAAAAACACCTATAGCTTTTCAATTGCTCCGGGGTCGCCATCGGTTCTTGAAGTTGATTATGACAAGTTCGGTCTATCTAAGCAAACTCTCGATGATGCTCTCGACAAGTTAAAAAAAGTTACTAAGAGTAACTACAAACAGATACTCCCTCCGGATAATTTTCTGAATGGGCATGACAAGGCCAAAGATTTCAGGGAGAGCGCTGAGGAACTGGAAGAAGAGTGTGAAGATGAGTTAAGTGAAGCCTGTGAAGACTTCATGGAAACAGATGCTACCTGTACGCAGCCCTCTTGTTCTAAACACAGCTCTGAAATAAACAAGCTTGAAGCAGATACCGAGGATTTCAAAAAGTATCTGGAAAATATCAGGGATCTTATCTCCAATCCGGCGACTGCAACTTTCGAGCTTGAGTCTTTAAAAAACTCTGATGGTAAGACTATTCTAAATAAGAAGAACCTTAAAATAGTCTATTCAAGTAACTGGGCAAAAGTTCTGGAACTGGTTCACAAACAGTTATCTGATAACTTTAGCGTTGTATTCACTCCTTATCATTATAGCTTTGATAATTTGAAACTTAAAATGATGCAAAATATAAAGAGCCCATCTTCACTGAAGTTAGTAAGACAAGACACTAACTCCTCAGAAAGCTTCAACAGCAACGGTATTTCCTGGACCAACACTTATGACAATAAGTATCTCCTGCTATTGGAATATCCAAAAGATCTGGTGGAGCTCGACTGTCCGGATGGCATGAGCTTGGCCGACTGGAACCAGGATATGTCGAGCAGTACAAACTTCGCCTGGAACTACGCCAACACCCCTCCGGGGATTATCCTGGAAGGGGCCGACCACGGAAACTTAGATCATCTGGTCTTTGTTCAACCATCTAATCCTGACAAGATACCAGAGGATGGCCATGCCAGCTCACATTCAAAATCAGTGATTGATTTGTGTGAGGTACCAACCAATCGAAAATATGTCTTCGGTTTCTACTCCTGCAAAAAATTAGTTATCGCAAGCGGCAGAAGCATGCCACTCTATATGATTGGTACTTTCATTGTAAAAGAAATTGAAAATAAAAATACCCAGCCGGTTCACTGGCACAGTGTCTGGGATAACAAAGCAGCTGGCTTAGTTCTCACTGAATACAATAAAGCAGATAAATCGTGCCTTGGTGTGGTGGGGAAAACTTGGGGTGAAGTGATTAAAGATACGAAGTTAAAGGAAAGCATAAAACGGTGTAGTCCTTTAGATCTTGTTTCAAACGGGCCAAACAATTTCAACTGGACTACGGTTGACCCTGATGTCGGGCTCCTTCCTGGCCACACCATGACTTCGCAAAAAGTTCTTAGGACTCAGAGGTGGGTAATTAGAGAAGACTCGAGGATGGATACAGTAAAATGAGAAAACTACTTAACCAAAAAGGTGTCTCCCTTATTGAAGCAGTGGTTGGATTTGCCATACTTGGAATTGGAACTTTTCTGGTTTTACAGGGCCTAGACTTCTTGGGATCACACAAGAGCAAGACCGATGACCAGGTCAGTTTTGAAAACACTCTGGTGGGAGTTCTCGAGACCATTAAGTCGAACATTACTTTTGAAAAAGTGGACTTCTCTGCAGAGCAATCCTTCCTGAGTTATTCAACCTATGAAGAGGTTAAGCCTAGTTTGAAACTTTGCTGGATTAAAGATGGAATTATCCCTCTTGAGCAACTTCCCAATTGTCCAGGACGTTTGGGATATGTGGTAACACCTCTTAAAGTTGGTGGAATGACTTTCAGAGGACTCTATAAAGTAACTCTTAGGGTGACACATGACCAGCTCATGGCAGGTAGCTTTAGACAATACGAATTTATTGTAAAGGGGCCTTAAGTGAAAGGATTAGTAAAATCAGTTCAAAGCGGCTTCTCTCTCATGGAGATGGTCGTAACCCTTGCACTTGTAAGTTTCCTGGGACTTCTTGTTATTGGTTTTTATGATTATTCAACTACTCAAACAAATATCCAGGTGGAAAGCGTTCACACAATGATCGAAAAGTTGGGTGCTTCGAAAGTAATAAGTAATGATCTTTCCGGAGCACTTCCCTCTTTCAACTATATCAACCTCGAGGATGATCTTGATCCTTCAAACCCCCGTCCTTTTTTTGTGTTGGCAAAAAACGAATATTGTCAGGGAGGATCTTCAACTAGGTGCCAAAGACAATTTAAGCTCGAAATTCCTGAAGGGAAAACTTTTTCCAAACCTTTCTTTTTAATCACGGTGAAAGGCTTTAGAAACGAGCTTATAAACTTCCCCCGCAGTATAGAAAAAGATGTCTTTACGTCTGGGCCACCATACACCTACAAAGGGTTGAACGATCCTTCAAAGCCTGAAACAAATATTAGCAAGGGCTCTTTTCCTGAATCTCCCTGGATTAAAGGAAGAATGATGATGCTGACTTCTAATGAACAATTTTTCGATTGTTTTAATAAGGTCCATTCTGTTCAGGATAGCACCTCTTGCACATTAACTTGTGCAACATCTGGCGCATGCAACTATGTGGCTAAACGAGAATTGAAAATGTTAGGTGTTGTGAAAGAAGATGAGAAAGACTTGAACTTCTATGCAGTTGCCAAGCATCCAAACCTGCTTAAAAACAAATACTATCTGTGTAACATCAACGACAAACTTGGATGTGAAAACCACGTTGACTTAACCGCTGGTATAAAGAGTTCTCAGGAACTTTTTGAAAAAATGCCCTTCTCTCCTGGATTAAATAATGGAGCCTTTCTTACCCCGGTAGAACTGGTTCGCTACCATTTGGAGAAACCGTCTCCTACTTCGCGAGATGATGAAATCAGGTTATTCAGGTCAGTTGCAATTGTTTCGGGCACTTCTTTATCATTTCAGAGGGCCCATATCTTAATGACTGGGATAAAAAGTTTCGTATTTTCAAGGGTTAATGTCTCTAATCCAACGATAGAGTACAAATTAAACCGGATTAAGCAGGTTAGAAGGTAAAATAGTAGAAGCATGAACAAGAGGATATTTTAATGAAAATGACATTACTCTTTTTTTCCATCACCTTGTCGTCCCTGGCCTTTGGCCAATTTACTGTAGCTCCTCATGGATCAGCTTCAAGCTCGGCTCCCCCGGTAGGCGATAGCCGAGTTAGTAAGTGTGGAAGAGAAGGCTGTCTAGAATTCAATGTAAAAACATATTGTTTTGGAACTAACTTGCGAGCCTATAGTAGTAGTTCCCAATTAAGTCCAAATGAACCAGTTACAATGAATATCTCGCTGACCCATCCTGAAAACAAGTCTCAAAAGGATAGCTTCAAAGTTATTTTTCCTGCGAGGATGACGTATCCTTCAGAAAGAATTCGAACAGAGTGTATCGTCACCAACCCTGATAATACGGGAAGCTTAAGAGATATTGAATGTGAAGTTCCAGAAATAAATAACAAAGTAAAATACAGGATCACAAACTGGAAAACAGATAAGAACCCAAGCTGTTATGCTAACGGCGGGTCAAGAGGGGCTGAGTATTGTGCCTATGCCGGCGTACAAACAGATGCCATTTTGGGATCACCCGTAACAATAGACTCTAATATCAAATGCCTCTATCTTTTTGATAAAAGCTACAAAATTATTAACACTAAAGTTAATTGTGTCTTCCCCTCCCTTACCCCTGATCTTTCTAGCAAGGTTAAAGTTTTAAACGCAGCTGGTGAAGACATTACAGATAAGACTGAGTTAACTGCGTTTACCAACAGCCTGAAATTTACATTCAATTCTGACCTTAAATCAAGGGACGATAAAGTTGTAGTAAAGCATGGAAAGGTGGTAGTTAATAAAGCCCCTCTTCATGATATCTCCTATACCCAAGGTGATAGAAACTTGAAGGCTATCGTTGAGAGTAGTCGCTTTGACGAGTCTAACGCCAATAACTCCTTTACCACAGTGGTTAAGTTTCCTGGCCAGGAGGGGTTTTGCGGAGGGTATTATTCACCTCTGATGTTGTTTTTCGACCAGAACGTTCCTGACTTTAGCGGAGTTTCAACATTCCCACTTTATGGTGTTGATGAAGGTAGCAGAGTAAACTGGCCAGAAGCGAATGCTCCAGGATACTTCCTTGTAAAGCTGAATAAGGGAGAAAAAGCCGTTACTCATCACAGTCAACTGTTTGGCAAAGATGGAAGACATGAAAATGGCTTCGAAGCTTTAAGAGAACACGACGAAAACAATGATTCAAAAATTACATCTCATGATAAAACCTTTAACTCTCTTTACCTCTGGCGCGATGTAAATGGTAATGGAATTTCCGAAAAGAAGGAGCTCTTCTCACTCAGGGATAAGGGGGTCGTTTCCATTGATTTAAACTATACATCTCGCGATTTAACAAAGTTTGGAACCCGGGCACGAGTAAGAGAAAAGAGTAAGTTTGTTTTCAAGAATAAAAAGGGGAAGCCAATCGAAAGTAATGTTTATGATGTTTGGCTTTCTCAAATAGACTAAGATAACTGCTGGGCCACTCTTTTTATAAAGGTTCTGGGAAACATAGAATCGCTGGATAATGCTTGACTCTTGGCCCTGGTTCAATGAGAGGTTTTTTGAATTGTATGCAAAAGTTGTTTTAAGCAACTGCCGGAGTTAAAGGTCCCGTGCTTGAATGTGGAAGCTTCTATAACAGAAGATTGCTTCATGTAGGAAACCAGGGCTTCTGTTACATCGACACCGGTATCAGTGTAAGTTGCATGATTTCGGAAGAAGGCAAAATCTTCGACAGCTTCAGAGATGTAGTTGTTCATAGCTACCCGATACTTTCCTTCCGGAGTGTTTGGGATACGCTTTCCCTCTAGCGTTATATTTTTTATGACATCATTTTCTGTTTCAATGACAAAATTATTTGAAAAATAGGCCCTGTTTCCTGGGATCATAAAATTCTTCTTTGCTGCTTTAACCATCTTCCAAACTTCTGATCCATCCAGCTCTGCAATGGTGAGAGTGTTGGCGAAGGGCGAAATGGTCATGAGGTCTCTTCTGGTGACATTGCCCGGCTGGATACCCTTTCTTACTCCTGCCCCATTCACAATTGCGATATCGGCTTTGGCATAAACTTTTTGTGATTGCGCAACAAGGTTTCCGAGTGGCCCCTCACTTTTCACAATAATGTCCCGACTTCCTTCGAATCCTGGAGAAATTTTTCCCACGACCTCACTAAATCTTCTATTTCCTTCATCGATAAAGGGCTGAAGAATTTTTTTAATCTCATCATCCGGTGGAATGTTTCTAACGGGGAGGAGCTTATAAGCAGTGACTTTGGGACTTGGAGTACTGATATCTATATCCATTCTTCCGAGGAAGTGACTACTTTCCTTGGCCTGAACAATGAAGGTTTTACCAACTTTTACTGGTTGATGAAGTTCTGAATGAGTATGTCCTCCAACAATAAAATCCAGCTCTGGGAATTTTTTTGCCAACGTTTCATCACCGGGGAAATTTACGGTATGACTTTCGTTTGGAAAATATCCCAAATGACTAAGTCCAATCAGGACGTCATTCTCTTTTCTAAGTTTTAGGATTAACTCTTTGTTATAAGTAAAAGGGTCCTCGAACTTAAGTCCATGTGGATTCTTGTTTGCAATCATCTTAGCTGTGTCGGGAGTGGTGAGTCCTATGATGGCGACTTTTTTACCATCGATTTCTTTGATGATGTAAGGAGTAAAAACTTCCTTTCCATTTTTATCCAGAATGTTTGCCGATAGAAATTTGAATTCGGAAATTTTCTCCTGACCCTTTAATGTTTCCAGGGGAATATCAAACTCATGATTTCCGATGGCCATGGCATCATACCCGATTGCGTTCATGGCTCGAATGTCTGGTTCTGCTTTGAAGAAAACAGATTCGGGAGGGCCGGTGTTTAGGTCGCCAGCAGAAAGTACAAGAACATGCGCACCAGTCCTCCTGGCCTCTTCCCGGACTTGTTTGACTAAAGTTGCCTGTGCCGCTAATCCATAATTTCCATCAGCGGCCGACATGAAATGTCCGTGGTGATCATTGGAATGAAGAATGATCAGCTTTTGAGCAAATGCTGGGTCCAGGGAGAATACGATTATAAGAAAGAAGAAGCCGAAGAACTTCATGTACTCTTTTCGTGTTTTTTTGGAATAAATAGAGGGGATAATTGTAGAGGGAAATGGTCCGGCATTAATCTTTTCACGTATTTCCCTGCGTACCCCTATAATATTCCCATGACAAAAAAAGCAATTTTTAAGGCCCTCACGAACTACTTCAACCTTCATTCGGATATGGATGATGAGGACGTCATAGTTCAGCACGTGAAGAATGGAGCTGATCTAAGAGGGGCAAACCTTTGGGTTTTGATCTTTGCCATTATCATCGCCTCCGTTGGTCTCAATATGAATTCCACTGCGGTCATTATCGGGGCCATGCTTATTTCACCTCTAATGGGACCATTGATCGCCATTGGTCTGGGATTATCGATCAATGATTTTGACCTTATTAAGCTTTCGATTAAGAATCTTGGCTTTGCACTTCTTGCAAGTTTAGTGGCGTCCACTTTTTACTTTCTTTTGACTCCCCTTGATCAAGCCCAGACCGAAATCCTTGCCCGCACAAGCCCCACCATCTTTGATGTCTTTATTGCTTTTGCCGGTGGCCTTGCAGGAATGATTGCTGTCACAAGGAAAATTAAAGGCAATGTTCTGCCCGGGGTTGCCATTGCAACTGCCCTTATGCCACCACTTTGTACAGCTGGATACGGGATAGCTACTGGAAACTGGAAGTTCTTTTTTGGAGCTTTCTATCTGTTTTTCATTAACTGCGTTTTCATTTTTCTCGGGACATTTTTTATAGTCAGAATGATGGGTTTTAAGAAAAAGACTTTCTTGGACAAACTCCTAGAAGTTAAAATCCGCCGATATATTTATGCCATGATTACAGTGACGGTCCTACCAAGCTCATACCTTGCCTACGACATGATTACGAAGTCTATTCGCCAGCAGCGAATTGAAGAGTTCTTATCTAAAGAGGTACAAACTTCCGGTTTTGTGATTGTAGAGAAAAAGTTTCAGGACACTAAGGACGGGACAAGAATTGAGGTCTCAGTTCTTGGCGCTGACATTACTGATGAAATTGTGGAAAACCTAAATAAAAAACTCGAAAATTATAAAGTCACGAATGCCAGATTCAGGATGAAGCAAGTAGGAGGAGAGAAAACAGACCTCTTAGCAATCAAAACAGCCATCATTCAGGATTTGTATAAAAACAATGAAGAAGTAATTAAAGATAAAGACAAAAAGATTTCCCTTCTTGAACAGCAACTTGCTGCTACCAAGTCCAGTCTGTTGCCGATTGAAGCGATTCAATCTGAACTCAAGGTGTTAATCCCTCAACTTGAAGCACTCATTCTTACGAAGACAAATATTATTGGAAATCCGAAGAAATTACTTCTCGCCTACCTTCAGATAACAAAAAATCTTACTAAAGAAGAAGAAAAGAAAACGAGAGAGTGGCTTAAAGTAAGAACTCAATCTGATGAGGCTAAGCTTTTTACAGAAAAGGTAGCTAAAAAAATGATCCAGGCTTCACTGAAGCAGTAGATTAGTTATCTTGGAGCAAAAGCTCCAACCATCGCAACGCCAATGAAAACCAGGCAGATGCCTATCCCTTGAAGAGCACCAAATGGCTCTTTGTCCACTAAAACACCTATCATTGTTCCCCAGACAAATGTTAGGGCGTAGACAGGAAACGTTACTGAGATTCTTCCGCCTAAACGGAAGGCGACCATGAACAGAACCATGACTAACATGAACATCGCCATTCCACCGATGAAGGGCAGGTTTTTCCAGATGGGCATTTCTTTCAGATCTTTCGCCCCTACTTTATAGAGCCATTGGCCAACAGCACCGAGAAATGAAGCAAGTAGATTTAGAAGAATGGGTACGATTTGATTACTCATGAGTTAGCCTGTTTTAATTTTAGGACTTCGTTTTGGATAAAACTTGTGAATTCAGCAACAGGAAGAGAACGAATTGAATCATTAAGATTACAGCGTCCAACTCGGATTTCACATTCTGTAGGGATGATAAATCCATCACCTCTCGGCATCGCTTTACCCATACCAATCATAAATACCGGAACCAATTGAAGGTCGGGATTTTTCTGAAGGAGGAGAGCTGCTCCATGTTTGAAATCTGCGATGTGTTCAGGCTGGCCTCGTGTTCCCTCTGGAAAAAGTATGAGAGATTTACCACTCTTGATATGCATGTCCAGCTCATCAAGAGGTTTTAATTCCTTCTTTTCCCCTTTCCGGCGGACGAAGATGGTATTGAGGAAATATTCAAAGAAAAAGGCAAAGGCCTTGTTCCTTGCGAAGTAGTCTGCTGCTGCTGCCGGATGAACGTCCGAAAGCCGGCTTACTGGCAGTGAACACATCAGGGAAACGGTATCAAGATGAGAGTTGTGATTTGCGACCAGCAGGAATTTACCACGTGGAAAGCACTGGGGTTTGGGAAATTTCACTCCAATGACCAGTCCCAGGAAAGGTCGCAAGAAAACTCTGAAGAGAATTATTCTTGCGAAAAGTTTCACAGATAGCTCCAGTAACGAATAAGATGAAAACAGACCATAGAATTAAAGGCGAGAGAATCAATTCGATCCATAACACCGCCGTGACCAGGAATACTGGAACCCATATCTTTAATACTTAAGTCTCTTTTGATAGCTGAAATTGTAACGTCTCCCATAAAACCCGTAAACGCGAGAAGTCCCGCCAGAATCGCAGCCTTCTCGGCTCCAACTGGAAGGAGAAAGCTTAATCCCCAGCCGACAAGAATTGTAGAAATCATGCCGCCAAAAAAACCTTCACGTGTTTTATTAGGAGAGACTGTCGGAAGAATCTTATGCTTACCGAGAGTTTTTCCCCAGGTAAATTGAAAAATATCGTTAAGTTCAGTCACAAGAACTAACCAGAGTATCATTCCACCGTTACCCGCTTCAAAACCAGGCAAGGGGGGAAGGGTTAAAAGATAGGCAAGATGTGAAAGTGAAAAAATGGTAATCATCGCTGACCAATGAACCATACCTAGAGAGGCAGTAATTCCCTTCACGTCCCCTTGCGCAACACTTCGCATGTTCAAAGTGATGAACATAATAACCGGAATGAAAATAAGAAACATTCCGTACCAGTCGATATAAGCTACAGCAAACTGGAAAGGAATGGCGAGATAGCACCAAAGAAGTGTTCGACGGTCAGATATACGGAAGTTTAGTCGACTTGTTAATTCCCTGAAAGCGACAAACGAGAGGAATGCCAGTGCGATTGTGGCAAAAAATCGTGAGAAAAAAATTGTAACTGTGAAACCGATAAGAATTTTCCACCAGGAAAGGGTTCGTACAATTAACTCGTTGATGAGTTTCCCCTCCCCTTTAGAAGCCCTGACACTATAGAAAACAACAGTGACCAGTAACAAAACTCCAAACATCGTTCCAAGGACATGTAGCACTGGTTCAGTTAAGAACTCAGCAAATGAAAGAATAGATTTATAGTCCATTTACTTTTCCAGATCAGTTGTTATTTTGCTTAATCGACGGAAACACGTGATGAGTTGGCCAATGATCATGATCCATAAGGCTGAATAGAGAAAATAGCCAGAAGGATAAATAGCCTCAAGTATAAAAGTCAGCGTAAGGAGGGCCATCCTATGAGGTTTTGCCATCGGACCTATGTAATAATGAGGGGATCTTAGAGAAGCACCCAGAACTCTTATATAAGCAGTCATAACAGCAAGGGCAGCATTCGCCCAGGCCAGTTCAATGGCATAATTTTTATCACCATAAAGGTAGCCAGCACCAAGGATGATTAAGACATCGGCGAACCGGTCGGGAACGTCATTCCAGAGATCACCGGTCTTAGATTTTTTGTTGTATTCAACTGCAACCATACCATCCATCAAATTACAGATAAGCCTTAATTGAATGAATAAAGCAGCAAGCACTGGCCAGAGTCTGACTCCTTCTCTGGCGCCCAAGACTGCGGCCAGGAGCGAGAGCATGGCAAAGATGATACTGAAAAAGGAAATCATATTAGGGGAGATTCCAGCTTCAGCAATTTTACGTGAAAGAGTTCTTGCCCAGGCAGTTTGTCTGCTTTTGAGCGGTCTTCGAGCTGTTTGATTATCCATAGCTAAAGTATAAAGTACTTTCAAAAAAAAGAAAGATTGTTGAGAAGACTGGAAGTCTGATGCTTTTGATCTGTTTATTTTGTTAGGAATCTTGATGGTGAAATTTTTTCTGATTCTCTTAAGGCTGATTTTCCCTGTGGCACATTAGGACTTTATTTATGGCCCACAAGGCAATAATCTTAAAACTCCTCCTTAACCTCTAAACCAGGAGTGTGATCATTTTTTTCACTTCCAAAATCGAAATCAGTCGTTCCAAGCTTCAAAACAATATCGAGTTCCTTGAAAGAACAATCGCGAAAAATAGAAAGATCTCTGTCGTTGTGAAAGGCAATGCCTATGGCCATGGTTATGAGAGTTTCATTCCGCTTCTATGTGAACTAGGAATAGATCACTTCTCCGTCTTCTCTGCCCAGGAAGCATTCGAGCTTTCAAAACACATTGATGATAAAAGAAGCGTTATGATTATGGGGGATACTCCTTATGAAGCTTTGGAATGGATCATTGAAAATGGAATAGAAATATTTGTTTTTAATACTGAGCGACTTAAGAATCTCATTGAAGTTACGAAGAAATCGGGAAAAGCAGCACGTGTACACCTGGAAGTTGAAACCGGAATGAAGAGAACGGGACTGGAGTACAAGGATCTGGAAGCTGCAATAAAAATGATAAAAGAGAATCTGGATTGCTTTGAGCTAAAAGGTGTTTGCACTCATCTCGCCGGTGCTGAGAGCATTACGAATTATCTCCGCATAAAGGAACAGATTAAAAACTTTAAAAACATCATGAAACTTTTCGAAAGCGCAGAACTGGTTCCGACCTTCTATCATACGGCCTGTTCCGCTGCGGCTGTAAGATATCCTTCTACCAGAATGAATCTAGTGAGGGTGGGGATTCTCACTTACGGGCTCTGGCCCAGCCAGGAGATTTTAATTGAGCACCAGAAAAATAAAAAAGTTTTTACGAATCCATTAAAGAGGATTATGAAATGGAAATCTTCCGTGATGGCAATAAAAGAAGTCAGTCGTGGAGATTACATAGGTTATGGGACCACTTTTCAGGCACCGCGAGATATGAGGATTGCTGTTATCCCGGTTGGATACGAAACCGGATTTTCAAGAAGCCTCAGCAACAAAGGTTCAGTACTGATTGATGGTCAATTTGCCTACCTCGTTGGCACAGTTAATATGAATGCCATTACTGTTAATATTACCCATATACCTGATGTTAAAATTGGAGATGAAGTTGTGCTAATAGGCTCTCAAGGGGAAAATGAAATTACCGTTTCAGCTTTCAGTGATTTAGGTGAACAATTAAATTATGAGATGCTGACAAGGCTCCCGTCAGACATACCAAGGGAAATCGTAGAATGATTATCTATCGCTCAAATCAACCACCCCTGCTTTCTGAGTTCGGCATACAGGTTCCAATGCTGAAGGGACGTGCCGAAAAAGTATTTGAAGAAATTAAAACGAAATACGGGGAACGTTTTTTTTCCAAAGGCAAGGATATCCCCCTGAAGAAGGAAGACCTTCTAAGGGCACACACTGTTGATTTTATCAGTCGATGTGAAGAAACCCCTGATGTTGTTATTCAGGAAGCATTTGAACTTATAAATGAAGATGGGTCCTTTAACCGGTATGACCCTGCTTTTGCCAAGAAACCGCTCTCGCAACTGGTTGAATTGTTCAGGGAAAGTTGTGATGCTTCCTATTTAACAGTACTAGAAGCTCATAAAAAAGGATTTGCCTATTATCTGGGGGGCGGATTTCATCATGCTTTAGCCGGTCAGGGAAGAGGATTTTGTCTTTTTAATGATATCGTCATTGCTGCAAAGAAATTTCAGGAAGAAATCACTGACGGAGAAATTTGGATCGTTGATATCGACGCTCATAAAGGATGTGGTACAGCCGCGATTACAGAGCAAGACTCTTCAATTCTCACTCTAAGCATTCATATGAAAGAGGGGTGGCCTCTGGATTCAAGTAAGTTTGATGAAAAAGGAAAACTCAACCCGTGGTTTATCCCAAGCACCATTGATATAGAAGTTTCTTCTGGTGAAGAAGAAAGCTATGTTAATAAGTTAGAAGAGGGCTTGAGACATCTCGAACAGCAGAGCTCCCAAAGTCCAAAGCTTTGTATCGTTGTTGACGGTAGTGATCCCTATGAGGAGGATGCCCTTCCCAGTGCCCGCTTACTAAAGTTAAGCCGCCATCAATGTCTTGAGAGAAATTTGCTTGTGTATAATTTTCTTAAGGAAAGAAGTATTCCTCAGGCCTATTTGATGAGTGGTGGCTACGGTGACAAAAACTGGATTATTCATCATCAGTTTTTGGACAGCGTTCTCCAGGAATTTTAATTGCCCTGGTGGTTGTCAAAGTTTCTTTGCCACATATTGGCGTTAGACTTGTCTCCAGGCTTACCTGGACCGTGGTAGGAAGATCCTGAATGATCAGCTATTCCTTGAGAATCCTGCATGGATTGTTGGCGGGCCTCAATAAATGGATTTTCAGCTTCCGGTACTTCCATTTGTTTTCTTAGGTTTTCTCGTCTCTTTTCAATTTCAGTTTCATTCCTGGCTTCAGTCTGATCAAAATGTGCTTCTGGAGATTTCTGGGATGACTCTTTTTCTAAATGTTCTTTTATGGCATTTTTGCTGTAGCTATAAATATCTTTACCAATGGCGACGTAGGTGTAAGAGCGCTCCATAACATTTTTTGTTAACCCCATTATTTTATCTAAGACCATAAAACCTCCGTTCTTGATCAGGCATCACTTTTCCAGGACTAATAAGTCCACTTTTAAACTGCAGCATTTATGCCAGATTATTCTTCCTGTTAGTTACAGGAAATGAGGAGAATTCAGGAAGAGGTGTGGAAAAATGGAACTTTTAGAGAGCCTTAAGGAAAATAAACCGTCCGATTAAATAACCTGTCGCCGTGGCGGCAAGTCCACCAGCAAAAGTAAGAGAGAAATAAAATAATGCTTCTGAATAGTTTTGGTTTTTCAATAGGAGTAACATGTCTGCAGAAAAAGCAGAATAGGTGGTGAAACCTCCCAAAAAACCAGGAACTAAAAATAGAAACCAGTTCTCTCCGGATTTTTCAAGTCCAAAGGCGAGGACAATTCCAATCAAAAAGGATCCAAGGAGATTTACCATGACCGTATGGAGTGGAAGGATGCCGCTATTTTTAAAAAGTTGAAAGGCCAGAAACCTAGAAATTGATCCTGTCAACCCTCCAAGTCCAACCATCAAGAATGTCATTACATGTCCCTTTCAATTTCCTTAAATGTTAGGGGTTAGAAAGGTGTAAGTCAATTGACCCAATCAAGAGCGGATCTTTCTGGCATCCTCTGGATTATCTAGGGGACTTCTCATGTATGAACTTGTGTCTGGTGAAATATTTTTATCGGTCTCGTTATCAAATGACTCTAACAAGTGGTTTATCTTGGAATGAATCTCTGTTTTTGATTCATGATATCTGTCTACAACTAGGTCAGAAAGTGCATACAAATCCTCTTTTGCTCCTTCAATCTCTCTTTCCGTCAGATGTCCCCAGAGATTGCGGACTCCAGCTCTTATTTCTGGCCACTTCGCCTGGTATTGTTCCGGGTTCAACATTGTAAGCCTCCAGGTCTTGTCATTCATGTAAGCATTTTTTATGCCACGG
This sequence comes from Bacteriovoracia bacterium, assembly GCA_046566385.1. Classification (GTDB taxonomy): domain Bacteria; phylum Bdellovibrionota; class Bacteriovoracia; order Bacteriovoracales; family Bacteriovoracaceae; genus Peredibacter. The sequence continues at coordinate 26,667 of JBKHWS010000028.1, forward strand.
CCTATGGCATGTTCTTTGCTCCTGTATTTTAAGTAACAAATTGAAGGAGGGATTATGGCCGGCGAAAAAATACTTCATCGAATGAGTAAACGAGCATCCAAACCTGGATCATCAGATCCACGCAGTTCTTCTCCAGGATCAAAGAAGTTAGCCGGGAAGGCAGATGAATTAAAAAACCAATATGACCTAATCCGGGAAGATATACTAAAGCTCCGGACAGACCTGCAGAAAGGGTATGACATGGCCAAAGGCTTCGTAGATAAAAAAACTCTTAAGCAATTATTGAAAGCAAAATAGAATTGTGGGCCATGCGTAATGTCATTGAGACAATTAGTCCCAGAATTTGCGGCTTGTTAGTGGAAGGTTGTCCACGCTTCAAGGGCCAATCTCTTTAAATCAGTAGTATTTTTTAAAATTCCAATTGGCACAATTCCTGCGATTCCCTTTTTGAGGCGGGGTCTCATAACTTACAAGGAGATAAGTATGTTAAGAGCAGCTATTGCGTTTTTTGTACTTGGTTTAGTGGCTATTTTATTGGGTGCCAATGGAATTGGTGGTCTTTCATTAGATATTGGTAAAACACTTCTCTTCATTTTTCTCATCCTTGCTGTCATCAGCTTTATTGCAAGTCTGGTGGTCGGAAAAAAAGTAGTCAAATGACCTAGCCAAGGACGCTGAATGGATTCTAAGCAACACTATTTTATGACTCTAACGGCTTTGTTTTTTCTGGGACTTCTGGTGGCAAAACCAGGTTCAAGTTTCCAGCCTCCCGATGAAAAAAGGGAGTGCAAGTGGAACAAGGGTAAATTGGAATGCGAGCATAAGAATCCAGAGTACCATCTGAATTACAGGGCAATTCAATATCATTATAAGTAAAGGCTTCTCAAGGCCTTTACTTATTCAATAAAGCGAAACTTTAATTCTTCCAGCTTCAGTTCTTGCAATAAGGACTCAAGCCTTTGTCTTGGATAATTTCTTGGAAGATCCTTGTATTCAGCAATTATGAGCTCATTCTTCATAGAATGCTCCCATCCGATGAGTTCTGTGACAGTCACTTGATATCCACTAGCCTCAAGTTCAAGACAGCGAAGAACATTTGTAATCTGGCTTCCAAATTCTCTGGTGTGAATCGGGTGACGATAAATCTCTGTAAGCACGCTTTGAGAGAGATTCTTGCCTTTGTTTTTTCTGAGAACACTTGCTACTTCTGCCTGGCAACAGGGAACAAGGACCAGGAACTTTGCTTTCTTTTTCAGGGCAAATTTTATTGCATCATCTGTCGCTGTATCACAAGCATGAAGAGCAGTTACAATATCAACTTCAGCCGGCAGCTTATCTGAAGAAATAGATTCTTCAACTGTCAGATTCAAAAAGTCCATTCTGCTGAATTTCAATCTGCTTGCAAGGTCAATAGATTTTTTAACCAGCTCCGGTCGTGTTTCTATACCAATAACTTCCCCTGAATTTAGCTTCTTGAAAAAGAGATCGTACAAGATGAAACCAAGATAGGACTTCCCCGCCCCGTGATCCACCAGAAGAGGACTGTGATTTTCATCCTTAATAACTTTATTGAGCAAAGGCTCAATAAAATTATACAAGTGATAAACCTGTTTAAGTTTTCTCCTGGAATCCTGGTTAAGTTTTCCATCTCTGGTAAGAATGTGAAGTTCTTTCAGAAGGTCAATAGATTGGCCTTCCCTTATTTCTGGAATGTCTTTCATGCAGAAATTTTAGCATGTTTGAAAGATAACTACTCTGGTTTTACGTCACTAAACCCAGAGTAGTTGTCCAATGAGGTTAACATTGCTAACAGGTGTGCAGGTGTAATGAGAAGTTTCTAAGTAGCGTCAGCCCATTCGGGTTGGACGTGTTAGCGAATTACTCCAAGCATCCGGGATGCCAGTTTAAAGAGCGCCAAATTTTAAATATTTACTTAATCCTTCTATATACTGCGGGGAATTTTGACTCACTTACTTGGGGTGTTATTCCCAAAAAAAGACTAGTTATTCTCATTTAAATTCTTAAAATGGGGGATCTAGGAGGAAGCTATGGAAGTACCAATGGACATTCGCTTCCGCTATGTGGAGCGAAGAAAAAAAGATCTGGAAAGGTGTTTGCTCTCTCTTGAGAAAGAAAACTTTTCGGAGCTGGAAAAAGTCGGACATCAACTCAAAGGGAATGGTGTGACCTTTGGACATGCCGAACTATCTGCAATCGGATCCCATTTAGAAAAAGCGGCAAACCTCAAAGACATGTCATCACTAGAGAGGGCCCTTAAAGAATTTTCCAGGTGGGTAAATCAACAAGTTAATTAAGATTCATTTCTTTAAGCTTACGGTAGAGCGTCTTCCGGTCGATACCTAGATCTTTCGCAGTCTGTTCTTTGGCGCCTTCATTTTTATCAAAGATAAATTGAATATACTTTTTGCAAAGCTCGTCGAGAGTGACCGGACGTTCTTCTTCAAAGACAATTCCTTTTGAAGAAGCCTGTGTTTCTGAAAGTGACAGAGGATAGTTTTCTTCCGTTGGAAGATCTTCCGGTAAAATATACTCTGAAGTTGTTAGTACTACTGCTCTCTCGATCGCATTTTCCAGCTCACGGACATTTCCTTTCCATTCGTAGCCTTCAAGCTTTTGAATAGCCTCTTTGGTAAATCCTTTAACCGGGGCATTGTTCATGAGGGCAAACTTTTTCAGAAAATATTCACTCAATGGAAGGATATCATCCCTACGTTCACGAAGCGGTGGCATATATATTGGAATGACGTTCAGACGAAAATAGAGATCTTCTCTGAATCGACCTTCTGCCACTTCTTTTCTTAAATCTTTATGGGTGGCGCAAATTATTCGCGCAGTAATGTCTCGGTAGGAGTTTTCTCCTATACGTTTAACTTTTCGTTCCTGCAGCACCCTTAGCAACTTAGCCTGAAGCGGCAGTGATAGATCGCCAATTTCATCAAGAAACAAAGTTCCTTTGTTGGCCTCTTCAAAGAGACCAATCTTTTTATCATGGGCACCGGTAAAAGCTCCCTTTGCGTGTCCGAATAGTTCAGATTCAAGGAGATTTTCTGGAATCGCGGAACAGTTTATGGCGATAAAAGGACCGTCTTTTTTATCCCCTAGTTCATGTACTGCCTTGGCAATAACTTCCTTACCTGATCCTGACTCACCAGTTATAAGAATGTTCGCCTGTGAACTTGATACTCTTTTGGCAAGCTCCAGGGCTTTTTTAAAACCTTGTGATTTTCCAATAACGCCTTTAAGTCCGGTGATATCTTCTTGAAATAAGCTCTTTAAATTATTGTTTTCCATCTGAACTTCGTTCAGGAAAAGGGCCCTTTGAACTGAAATCAGGAGTTGCGGAATATGAAGCGGTTTGAGAACGAAATCATAGGCCCCTGCTTCAATGGCTTCGACTGCGGTTTCAACACTACCTTCTGAAGTCATAAGGATGATGGGAAGCGAGGAATTTGAGCGACGTATTCTTTTTATAAAATCTAGACCTGACATAACTGGCAGCTTGAGATCAGAAATGACCACATCAGTTTCCAGTCTATTATTTTCTATTTCGATCAAAGCCTCTTCTGCATTGCTGAAGGCTGAAACTTTATAACCTCTTTGTTTAAAAAAACTGGAAAGCAAATCCAGGAGGTCTAAATCATCATCAATTAAGGTAATAGAAGGACTATTTTTAAGTTTCATGGGGCTAAAATCCTTTAGCGAGAAATTTTGCCCAATATAGAGGCAAAAATACCCAGTGACAAGGTTCTTCGCTTCGATAATTAATTGATTACAATACCTTGTGATGTGGCATCTTGGGTGCACATAGTTGTGTTAGGTGTTTCCGAGGGACATAAGAAAAGGATTTTTTATGTTAAGAGCTGCAATAGCCTTTTTCGTCATGGGTATTAGCATATTTTTATTGAGCATCTACAATTTGGCAGGGGTGTCAGAAGAAGCAGGAAAACTATTTTTATTGGTCTTTTTGGCTTTTTCAGTTTTTAGCCTGGTAGCTGCTGTTACAGTTCACCAAAACTCAGATAAAATTATCTGAGTTATGAATATAGCGGATTCTTTAAAACACGTTCTCAAAAGTAAGTCCCAAAACATTCTTTCCGACTTTTGGAGCCGTGATCTTAAAGTCATTCTCACCAGTTTCACTGAAGACATTTCTCATATGTATAAATCAGGGGCATCCTCTCTCCATCAGTTGAAGAATGGAGGAGTTCGGTTTTCCCCCAAGGAAATTCAGGAAGCGGTAGCTGATTCCTGGCTCATTCTAAAAGTCTTTCCAGGAAGAGTTAAAGAAGCCCTGGTATTTTTTAAGGACGACTTGCTGGAAGAGCTGGAAAAACAAGCCGATCCAAAGCAGAAGGCCTTATTTAGTTTCAAGGTTCTTGGGGCCCTAACAAGTTTCACTCTTGGCATCATTTATAACGTGAAGAGGGGTCAGACTGAGTTTAATTTAAAAGGCCTTAAAAGAAGAAACGCCTTTACTCGTTTCATAGTCGCGGAACTAATTTTTAAAATAACCCAGCATTTTCTGCAAAGAATCCTTTCAGAGGTTGAGCAGGAGTTAACAGATCCGGAAGATAAAAAAAGTATTCGTTATTTCCGCCAGCTTTTGACTGAAAGAAAGGATCTCGAGGAAAGTCTTGACGACGAGATTGACGCTGATAAAGCTATTGAAATAATTGAAGATTTTAAAACCCATGTTATGACTGGCAAGAGAAGAAAACTTTCAACAAACTCATGACATCAATTGTGATTCACGCTATGTTTTTTCCATATGGACATCAATCAAACCCTTGAGAATTTAAGAGTAAGTTACCAGGCCTCCAAGTTGGATATAGAGGACTGTCATCAAGATCCTGTCATTCAATTTGATAAATGGCTCGAAGAAGCAATTCTATCCAAGTGTGATGAGCCTAATGCATTCGTTCTCTCAACTGTCCGTGACGGCCAACCCCGAAGCAGAGTGATGCTATTAAAGGGTGTTCATGAAAACGATTTTGTTTTTTACACCAATTATAAGAGTGCAAAGGGCAAAGAGATATCCTTGAATGACAAAGTTGCACTTACTTTTTTATGGCTTCCCCTTCAAAGGCAGATTCGTATTGAGGGAAGTGTAACAAAAGTCACGTCGGAAGCTTCAGATAATTATTTCCACAAGCGACCTCGTGGAAGTCAGATAGGGGCCATTGCTTCACCTCAAAGCGAGAAAGTAACTGGAAGGAAGCAACTGGAAAAAATGTTTCAAGAGGTCGAAGAGAAATTTAAGTCGACCGAAGTATTACCACGTCCAGAAAGCTGGGGTGGATATATGGTGACTCCAACCTTTCTGGAATTCTGGCAAGGAAGAGCGAACCGTATGCATGATAGAATCTGCTATGAAAAGAAAGGAAGTAACTGGGAACTTTACCGTCTGGCTCCCTGATAGGAATTATAAAAATAAGAGAAAGTATATCCCCATAATATTCCCACCACCGCTCCTCCCAGAATGTCTCCCGGGTAATGAACTCCCAAATAGATCCTGCTAAATGAAACGATAAATGGTATCAGCCATAAGGCCCATGACCATTTTCCGAGATGCAACGTCTTGAGAGAAAAGAAAAGAAGGGCTATGGAGTTTGCCGCATGAGAAGAGACAAAACCGTATTTCCCACCACACTTTTGTCCAAAAGAGTATATCAATGGTTTCAAGTCGACTTCGCGACAAGGCCGCAAGCGATTAACGATGTTTTTAAGAATATATGATGATGTAACATCGCTAGCGACAATGGCCAGAAGGAGAAATAGCCCGAAATATAAAGTGGAACTCCTTCCTTTGGTCTTATAACAGTGCCAGAAAAAGAAACCGATAAAGGGAACCCATACCACTTGTCCTGAGAACAAGGACATTACTGGATTTAGAAAATCGATATGGAAAGAATTCAAGAACAGGAAGAAAGACCGGTCTAACGAATTAAGGCCTTCTATCACTGCAAAGTACCCAGCATTTTTTTAATTCTCATTCTGAAAACATTAATGACGGCTTCCAGAACAATTTTTCTACTCATCTTCGACTTTCCTACTGTCCTTTCATAAAAGGTGATGGGAACCTCAATGCAGGGCAGACCTTTTGACCAGATTCTATATTTAAGCTCAATCTGGAAGGCATAACCAATAGAGAAAACTTTATCAAGATTTATGGACTGAAGGGCCTTTCGGGAATAACAGTTGAATCCACCGGTGGAATCAGAAAATGGAATGCCGGAAACAATTCGGGCATATATGGAGGCAAAAAACGACAAGAGAAGACGCTGCATTGGCCAGTTCATTATTCTTATTCCGCCAATATACCTTGATCCAACGGCCAGATCGTATTCACCCATTTTATTGGTAAAATCAGGAATAGCTTCCGGCTCATGGGAAAAATCACAATCCATTGTTACAAATGCATCAAACCCTTTCTCCAGGGCCCACTTAAATCCTCTGATATAGGCGGTTCCAAGTCCGAGTTTTCCGGATCTTTCGATTAAAAAGAGATTTGATTTTTTTGACTGAAAATTTTTAATGACATTGGCGGTACCATCGGGTGAGCCATCATCGATAATGAGAACATTTAAGGCCGGATGGACACGATCCAGAGTTTCCAGCATTTTTTCAATATTAGCAATTTCATTATAGGTTGGTATGATGACAATTGCTTTATCCAAACTTATCAAACTAGGGGCCTTGGCTGATGTTATTATTTATTTCTAACACAGATTTCCCTGAATGGCGAACATGAGTAAAACGCTTCGTATAGCATTTGTAACGATTTTTCTCTTCCAGCTCCTCATGACAATGGGTTTTGAACTGGCCCATGATGAAGCCTACTACTGGCTTTACTCTAGAAATTTGGACTGGGGATATTTTGACCATCCTCCATTTGTTGGTGTTATCATCAGATTTTTTTCCTTTTTACCTCATTCAGAATTTGCTGTAAGGGTAGGTTTTGTCATTCTCCAATTCGCCTCCCTCTCGCTTCTGCTGACATTAACCGGTTATTCCTGGATTCCTTTCCTTCTCTTTTTTAGCTTTCCCCTTGCCTCACTTACCGGGCTTCTGGCATTACCTGATATTCCGCTCTTGTTCATGACGGCATGTTACTGTTATCAGCTAAAGAGATTTTTGAGAGAAAACAATTTCCTGAATTCAATTTTACTTGGTTTTATTATTGGACTCTTGTTTTATGCAAAATATCACGGTGAGCTCGTCGTCTTTTTTACCCTCGTCGCTCTTCCTCGTCTGATATTGCAAAAATCATTCTATATTGTAGCTCTTTCCGCTCTGGTCACATTCTTTCCCCACTTCTGGTGGCAGTACCAACATGATTTTTCAACCCTCCGCTATCACTTCCTGGAAAGGCCTTCTTCAAGTTTTAGCCTCAAGAGGATTATGGAATTTCTTGGTTTGCAGATGGTGCTTGCCGGCTTGTTTGCAGGTCCGATTACCTGGTGGATAGTTTTAAAAACGAAAACCGCTCATCAATTTGATCGGGCAATGAAAACGGTTTCTATAGGCACAGTTGTTTTCTTCCTCATCTCAACGATGACTAAAAAATTTGAAGCAAACTGGACTATCTTTCTGGCAGTACCTCTGATTTATCTCGCCTCCCCATCTCCCCTGTGGAAAAAAAGATGGATAAAGAACTTATTACTAAGTTCATTTGTCATAGTCCTTCTTTCTCGAGTTCTTTTTCTGTTGCCTCCGGGTCAATTGCCGGTAAAAAGGCTGAAAGAGTTTAAGGGCTGGGAAACGTGGGTCCTGGAAGTCGAGTCGGTTTGTGGCACAACCTCATTAATAGCGAACTCGTACCAGATTGCTTCCAAACTCTCTTTTTATCTTGAGAGGGAAATAAATGCGTTGAACTACCACTCCCGAAAGAATCAGTTTGATTACTGGCGATTTGATAAGTCACTTCCGACAAAAGAAGTCTGCTACATCACTGACAAGGGAGACTTCACAGGTATACCAATCACCACTCCAGAAGGGAAAAAGCTGCAAATTGTAAAAAATGAGAGCCTGGATAGACTTTGGGAGTTAAAATATAGTGAAATCAGGTAATTCACTACTATGTTTAAACTTAACCTCCAAAACTCTTACGACAAGGTAAAATTCCTCACGATCCTGCAGTTCGTGTTTGTTCTCATTGCTTTTATTGCGGAAGCATTGATCACCAATAGCATCCTCAATTTCTCATTTATCTTTCAGTTCATCCTGCTACTTGTAGCTTATAACTTTTATTATAGTGCCCTTTCCAATCTCTTTTACTCGTATTGGAACATTTCACTAATCTTCGGGATCTACTATCTGGTTTCTTTAACAAGGAACTTCCTGGTGGTGGGCCATCCTTTGGTCGGGCTTCTCTTTCTTCTAAGTCTTATTTTCCTCTCCATTGCCTGTTACATCATCTCCTCCCCTTTGTATTACCCCCGCTTTCACTGGTGGGAATATGATTTCAGGTTCCGGGCAGATATTAAGTGCTGGGTGGAAGTCGATGGAAAACAACTGAGAGGTCGTTTGTCAGATTTAAGGAGAGGGGCTGCATGTCTTGAGCTCTTCCATAATACATCTGTTGGGCATCCTATTCAGGTGAGTGTAGATATTCTTAATCAAAACTTCACCTTGTTTGCAGAAGTTAGATCCAAGCGTGAACCCATTATTGGCCGCTCGATCATTTACGGGGTTAAATTCATCAATTCCGATCTGGAACAAAAACAACGTCTAAAGTTTCTCACCAATTACTGGAATGAAAGTAAGAAAATAAAAATCCGAAACAAGTTTGCCGGACATCTTAAATGAATTTCTCTGTTACTGATCATTTATGGTTTATGTCCATGGCCCTTGAGCAAGCAGAACTTGCATACAAGGCCCAGGAAGTTCCCGTGGGGGCCGTGTTGGTTTCACCCAATGGAGATGTTCTTTCCAAGCAGTACAATCTAAAAGAAAGTCAGTTCAATCCCACGGCCCATGCGGAGATTCTAGCCCTCACAGAAGGTGCTAAAAAACTTCAGAACTGGCGCCTTTCTGATTGCGTTCTTTATGTGACTCTTGAACCTTGTCCTATGTGCCTGACTGCTATGGTGCAGTCCCGGGTAAGACAATGCGTCTTTGGTGCCTATGATTCGAAAGGTGGAGCTCTCAGTTTAGGTTATCACCTCCATCAGGACAAGAGACTCAATCATCAGTTCTCCATGATCGGTGGAATCAAACATTTTGAATGCTCGAGACTCCTCTCTCAGTTTTTTAAAGAGCGAAGAACAGGCTATAGACCCAAGAATTAGTTGTCTGACTCGAAGCACCCATGTTACAACCATAGCCTTAAAAATCGTTTCCTGGAGATGTGTCCGAGTGG
>JBKHWS010000029.1:0-35827 GCA_046566385.1 Bacteriovoracia bacterium
GAAAGGTCGCTACCAAGTGAGGCTCCGCCGCCTCCCAGTCCACCACCGGCACCACCGCCAGCTCCACCACCACCTGCTCCACCAGAAGCTTGAACCTGGGCAGCTCCCGCAGGATTCAGAATACCCTTGGCGTCTTTTGCAGCATCAGCAAAGGGATTATTCAGAGAAGCAACTTCATTCTTATCATCAAGATTTGTTTCAGCACCGACTTCACCAAATTCAGATCCTTCAGAACCCAGATCGAAAGCGTTGTTTGAACCGCCTCCACCTAAATCAAAGTTTCCGGATCCGAAGTTAACTCCTCCCCCGCGGACACGGTTACCCGCATCGACACAGGCAGGATCGGCCGGATTGAACTGACAGCGCTCAAACATGACGTCTTCACCTTCAGTTTCAAACGGTGCTTTAACTTTTGCAATAGTCTTCTGGTTATTCTTGTTTTGATTGATCGCGAGTTGAGCGGCGGTAGCTTTAGCAGCAAAAGCAACATTGGCCATCTGAAGCTTCGCCTTGGCATCTTTATTCACCAGGATCCCAGGCTTCTTCGCTGTTTTAGCACACACCTGAGGTCCTTCTTTTGCCACTTCCTGACATCGTTGAAACACCTGCTTTTCACCGGGAATATCCCACCAGGCCTTCATAAGAGCACCGGTAGCAGCAATATAGGTAAAGAGTTTTTCCTTGTTGATTCCTTCCATATGTTTCTGCATGGACATCTGGCCATCCAGGGCGGCCCCTTGGACATCACCTTCCGCAACTTTCTGCTGGGCCTCTTTATGAAGATTCGCCCCTTTCACATCAGTACGAATTTTCTGCTGAAGATCCATTGCTTTTTCTGCCATGATCACAGCATCGTAGAGTGTGACTGCTCTCTTACAAGCGTTGTAGTCCATGGTAAATGTAGCGGTTGCTTTACACTTAATCTGACCATCAACTGAAACAATTACCGTTTCAGCTACGCTCACATTATCAAGAGGATTTGCAAGTTCAGTATTTGCCACTCCTGACAAGTCTCTTAATTGTTCACAAATTATGATGTCCTCAGGCTTCTGAGGAGGTTTTGGATTAACATTTTCCCAATTCTGCAGGCCAGCCTTACATCTCTCGCTCAGACTACCTGATGTAGGAATGATTTCACTTTCTCTGGCTTCAGCAGCTACTCGCCCTTCCGCCGCATTACATGCTCGGGTTAAGTTTGCAATTTCAGTATTTCGGGTATTACTTCTTGCCGTAAAGGCCTCATCAGTTTCGTTGTCACCTTTCACCATGACTTCTTCTGATCTAGTCTGAAGTTGCAGACAGGCCTCTGGCCTTTGCCCATTATTGGCAGAGACCTGAAAGGCCGCTGTGGTTAAAAGTATCAGAACAGAATAATTCATCATTTTCATATTCATAAATTTCTCACTTAAAGGCTTATTAACCTTATCGGATAAAGCTTTTGAATCTTGATTTGATTATAAATTTGAAGGGGTTAAGAACCTATCACAGAAGAGAAAATGTTCAAAAATTCAACGAGTTAGCCATAAAAAGGGCCCCTGTAAAGGGGCCCTTACTGGCTTTTATTGTTGGCACTATGGCTGAGCAGGTTCGGGTTCCTTAAGAGGTGGAGCGACCTTTTTCCTGTCAAAGATTTTGGTGTAGTTTAGAAAGTAACGGTTAGAAAGTTGCTTGAAAATAGATACCCCAGTTTCTTTTGAGATATCACTTTCATTGCTTTCAAATTCACTGAGACTGTCTGACAGTGAAGCAACATTACCGGCACCATCGGCACCTAATCCGTCCGCTTCATCCGCAGCTTCTTCCAGACCACTAAGATCCAGTCCGCCACCTGCTCCAACCGGAACAGCGTCTGCAACTTTTTCAGATTTGATATCAGCAGCAGGATTAGTATCCCCTTTGTTTACATCATCAGAGACACCGGCTTCTCCACCCATGATATCTGCGAGAGAAAAATTTCCTGATCCTGGCTCAGCTTTATTGAGACCTTCATTTAGTGCGGTAACTTGTCTTGCAAGTTCAGCATTGATATCAATGGGCTTTTTCCCTTCGGCCTTCAGATGATCATTTAATCTCTTCATCATCTCACCCTGAATTTTATCAACTCTACCGGCCATAGAAGCAAGCTGTCCTGCACTGACATCAGCAGAGGCGGTATCACCGTTGGCCACAGCCTGGCCCATGTCAGCCGCGAGATTTGCTCCAGCAACGATGGTAGGAATGTTCATATTGGAATCGAACTTAGGTCGATTTAATTTCATTGGGTTCTTACATCCAGCTTCAGAGTAGTCAGGACCTTTTGAAGTATTGGTGTAACAGTGCTTAGCAACTTTTAACCCTTCGCCCAGCTCTTTCAGGTTATGCTTCTTCTTTTTCTCTTTATCGTCCTTGCCTTCGTCGTATTCTGTAGCACCAGCGAGACTTCCTTCATCAATGGAGTTATCAGCAGCTTCAAACTGGGCCAGAACCTTCTCTAAATCTTCAATGCGTTTTTCAGATTTCTTTTCTTCTTTTGCTAGTCCGCTGTCGATTACCTGTACCAGGATTGCCGAAGCGCCAAAGAAGGCTATTCGTCCATATGCTGTTGATAGAATTCCGATGGCCTTATCAGCAATTGTGTTTCCTATTTCAATTTTCAAAACGAATTTTGCCAGAGCACCCATGGCCAGATTCATTGCGGCACCTTTTAAGTCCCCATTAGCACTTAAAAGAGAGGAATATGCGGCAATGATAGCGAGCTCCATAGGTTTATGAGAAGGTGTTCCGCCCTGACAGGCCCCTTCATATGGCTTGGCAATACCTACTGGATAGGGAAAAGACCACCAAAGCTCAAGAATCGCCAGAACAGTTGCGATCCCATAGACAACTTTCGTCGCAAGCATCCATTTTCTTCTCTTCTTGATGGTTTCAAGCGTGGTTTTTTCATCATCTATCTGGGCCTTAATCATGGCCTTTTGATAATCCCCACCTTCAGTCATGTTCGCTTTAAGGCTTTCGAGATCTTTTGCCTGGCTCTTTTGCTTTTTTCCCTGGGTTTTACCGCCAAGAATTTCTCCGGCGACGTAAACCAATCCACCGGCCATGTAGACAAGGATCGACATTTGCGATGACCCCATCTTACATTTCATGAGGATAGATCCACCCATAATCCCGTTGGCCATCCCCAGGATCTGCTTAGCATATCCTCCGCCCTCACCTGCGTGGGCATTTGAGACCACCGGAACCGGTGACATGATTAAACCTAGACTCAAAATGACGGCAAATAGTTTTTTCATAAGCTTATTTTACCTGAGAATAAAAAAAATCCCGCTAAATCAGTTAAATGAGTAGCGGGATCCTTCCAAATATTTAAATTTCCGAGAATTGTCTAATAAAGGCCCTGCCAAGAATTATTGCTTCTTTTTGCCTTTTTTCTTCTTACGACCTTTGAGAATCAATCCCGCCACGGCAGCGACGACAATGATGACAATAATAAGAGTCATGTCATCTCCGCCTTCTCCGCCACCAGCACGTTTTTTAGTCCTGTTGACCTGCATATCAAGAGAGGTGTTTGGATTGAAGGTGGCATCAGCAAAGTTAGGATCTTCAGCATTCCCTGAACGTAAGGCCGAAAGGTCGGTATTCTTTTTCTGACGGAACACTCTCAAAGTAGAGATGAGCTTATCCATGATGGGTTGATAAGTTCCATAGAGATCTTTGGTCACTGAGAAGGTCACTGCAACACCAAGATCTTCTTTTACAGTAGCGAGATAACGGGTGTAAAAACCAGGAACCTCAGAGGCTAAGTGAAGAGCGTCTACCCACTGATGTTCATTGATTCGGGACATCTTGGTATTCTTGGGTTCAGAGATTTGCTTTTTACCACCAGGAAGATTGTACTCCTTGGTCTTTTTCAGATAGGCCATGTACTCATCAAGATTATCCTGCTCCCCTCTGATCTTAGCAGCGAGAATGATAATTGATTCTTTCTTTCTATCAGCGTTCTCACTCTGACAGACATATTCAGATCCCTCAAGGGCACATTCCCAACCTGAAGGTAATTCGAATTCACAGTATTTACTGGCAAATCTTTTGGCCTCTGCGACTGATGAAAGAGTGATGGCCACAACAAAAGAAAGAAGAAGCTTCATGAGCTATTGTCCTTATTAAGGTAAGAATTGTTTATTCAATTCTAACTAAAACTCAATGAGTTACAACTGCATAAAAAAGTTCCCTATTAAAAGCAATCATTTAGGTCAATTACTTGAAGGAGCCCCGGGCGACGACCCCCTCTTTTAATTCCTTTTTGCTATTATAGAGATTGGTGATTTTAACGATTGATGAATCGGCCTTGGTTTTAAAGACGATTCCACGGGCAAGAAGAATGTTTCCACCCACATAATCAAACTCATAGAAGTCGATTTTCATTCCTTTGGCGACATCATCGGCGAGTCCCTTGTCTATCACGACATACTTTTTCTTGGGGGACACTTTTGTTACCGCAGCTTCAAAATCATATTCTTTAAATCTTTGATCCGGTCGATCCTGACTTTTATCCTCAACCCTTCTGATAAGAGAGGCACCGAAAGCAGTTCCGATATCTGTGGAATTTCCGCTTACAACCTGGCTTCCTCTCATTTCCAGCCGCCAGTTCGTTCCCAGGGCAAAATTGATTCCCGCATAGGGGGTAATCATTTCTCTGTTAATGCTGTTATAGAGATTAGTGGCACCGGTATTAAAGAGCGGTCTTTCCTGGGGCTCACCTTCATACGGACTATTTCCAAGTGAATAAATACCATCCACTCCTGCAACTAAGGCCACATATCTCCAGGCGAGAGCTCCTTCAACCTGCCAATAAATTTCTGTTGATAATTTTGTTCCGGGATTTCTGTAGCCAGCTCGTCCGGTCAAAAAATTGTTTCCAGGGTGAGCATAAGTGACTCCCAGGCCAACTGAGTATTCGTTTCCGTCATCCCCTAAAACAAGATTGCCAGTGTTGCCTGCAGTTCCCTCGTCATTAGTAAATGGTCGAAAGCGGAAGAGGCCCTCCAGAACATAGTGCATGCGATTGATAGGCTTAAAGGCAAATGTGAAATTTGCAAAAGTTGATTCGACTCCGCTGCTGTTCTCAGATTCTTCTTCACCTGTTGTTGTGTTTAAAATTGTTGAGCTGTTTTGCCGGAAGCGAATGCCTCCACCCACCTGAAGATTGTCCGTGAGGCCGTACAAACCATGAACTGTACCTTCGACTCGGGAAAATGATTCACCATCTTCAAAATCAACATTATTGCCTTCGTCATCAATTCTTTTAGTTGTGGTGAAATATTCACCTGAAACGCCCATCTGATACCCTTTCTTTTGAAGGATGTCAGTGGGAGCAACATAACTCGTCTGAGCTAGCAGCCCAGTAGTCAGGAAGAAGAAAGAGAGAAGAAAAAACTTCATTCCACTATTATATGGAAACCAGAGGCGAATGCAAAAAAGTATTCAAGGGACGCTTGAAGCTCACGAGATCTGCTTCCCGGTACCAGTTGCCGTTGTTTTTAGTAAAGAGACAAATCGATTCGAACGGCAGTGCTGTGAATTCCTGAAACTCTTTTCTGGCGAGATCAATGGAGGCATGAAGATCTAGGCAGTCATGATAGCGGCCAATCGTAAGAAAAGTCTTAGAGTCCTTCATCTTCTTTTCCCGGTCAGAAATATAAGACTGGCATATGGAAAAGAGAGATTCCTGACAAAGGGAGAGCTCTTCCTCAATCTGAGGATTGAGGTAAAGAAGTTTGTTCTTCTTATACTCGTGTACATCAAGGCCCGTGAAGTTCAGGATATGATTTTCAGTGTTCTCGAAATAAAAAGATTCGAGTTCTTCGACTAATTCCTGCTGGAGCTTCTTCACCTCAGTAACCTCAATTTCAAATGGAGGAACAATAGGAAGATGGAGATAGGGATTCGTCTGATACTTAGAATCAAAACGTGATCTATAACTCTCTATGTTTTTTGCGAAGGAGTTGTCAGAGAAAAAAGTCAGACCGACAAATAACTTAGTATTCATGGGACCCCCTTTGAGCTTAGGTCCATAACCTGATTTTATTGTAAGGGGCAATAAGGGTAGAAGACAATGAAAAAGCGGAGGGGAAATAGTTCCCCTCCGCTATAAAGTGCTTATTTTACTGGATCAAAATGTGCGAGCGTTCCCAGTTCCTCTTCAATTCGTAGAAGTTGATTGTATTTCTCCATACGATCAGAGCGGGAAGCTGATCCGGTTTTAATGTGTCCGGCACCAGAAGCCACTGCCAGGTCTGCGATGAAAGCATCAGCAGTTTCACCAGAACGATGGGAGATGATTGCCTTGAAACCATTATCATAGGCAAGTTTTAAGGTATCAAAGGTTTCAGTTAAAGAACCAATCTGGTTCACCTTTACCAGAATGGCGTTGGCCTCTTTATTGTCGATCCCGCGCTTCAGGATTTTGGCATTCGTTACAAAGAGATCATCACCGACATTGGTAAGCTTGTCACCTAACCTGGCCTGGAAGGCGATGAATCCTTTCTGGTCACTTTCATCAAAACCATCTTCAATGGAGTAAATTGGAGCAGCCTTCATGAGGTTCTCATAATAACCTATCATTTCTTCAGAAGTATAAGTCTTCCCCTGCATTTCATACTTTCCGTCTTTATAGAATTCAGAAGCCGCACAATCCAGAGAAAGAGAGATATCGACACCTGGTTTATAACCAGCTTTTTCAATAGCGGTCATGATGGAAGTAATGGCCTCTTCATGGCTTTTCAGATTCGGAGCAAATCCCCCTTCATCACCCACGTTTGTCGAGTGACCATTATCATGAAGAACTTTTTTCAGATGGTGGAAAACCTCTACACCTGCTCTGAAGTTTTCAGAGAAGGATTTCTTCATGTGAGGAACAATCATGAATTCCTGGATATCAAGATTGTTAGAAGCATGTGCTCCTCCATTAATGATGTTCATAAGTGGAGTAGGAAGTCTCATCCTTCCAACAGGATTTGGAACTTTCAGATCCTCAAACAGGTATCTATAAAGAGGCTTGCCTTTTTCAAGAGCACCGGCACGGCAAACGGCCATGGAAACACCAAGAATAGCATTGGCCCCTAGCTTACCTTTATTTTCGGTGCCATCAAGTTCCAGCATCAAGTGATCTATTGCTCTTTGATCAAAAACACTTTTGCCAATTAACTTTGGTGCTATTGTTTCGTTAACATTCTTAACAGCAGTCAGAACACCTTTGCCCATGTATTTAGATTTATCACCATCACGAAGTTCAAGAGCTTCACGACTTCCGGTTGAAGCACCAGAAGGAACGGAAGCACGTCCTACAAAACCTCTATCGGTTGTAACATCCACTTCAATTGTTGGATTTCCACGGGAATCTAAAATTTGACGGGCATGAACTTTCTGAATGGTACTCATTAATGGCTCCTTGTTATAAACGGAACCAAAGTACCATTAGGCTGCTTTTTTGAGAAGCGGAATGGCCCATTCAGGCGGTTTAAAATTTGTCTTAGGAAATGGCAGTTTATTAGCTATAAATTCATCAAAGAAGGTTGGAACATAGCCGGTAGGAACCATCTCACCGATGAATTTCCCTTTCTCATCTTTACCGGTTTGAACCCAGCGGAAGATATCTCGCACCACATAACGGCCGTGCTCATCCACACCCAGAACTTCTGAGATATGAGAAGTACGACGTCCACCATCATGATAACGAGAACACTGAACAATCATCTGGAGGGCACTTCCCACCATCTTACGGATTGCATCAGGTGGAATTTTTGTTTCACCCATGAGGCATAACGTTTCCAGACGTGTGCAGGCATCAACAGGAGTGTTGGCGTGAACTGTTCCCATGGAACCATCGTGACCAGTTCCCATGGCATTTAACAGATCCAGAGCCTCCGGTCCCCTTACTTCCCCCACGATAATTCTGTCTGGACGAAGACGCAGGGCCGACTCCATAAGATCTCGGATAGTGACTTCCTTGATCCCTCTTTCTTTATTCCCTTTACGGGTTTCAAACTGTACTACGTGTTCAGCCTTAATCTGAAGTTCGGCCGCATCCTCAATAATAAGAAGACGCTGGGTTTTAGGCATTCTTCCACCTAACACGTTCAACATGGTTGTCTTACCGGAACCGGTACCACCACTCACAAGAGTATTTTTTCCCAAATACATACAGCAGTCGAGAAAGCGGGCCCCGTCAGGAGAGAGAGAACCAAAGTTGATAAGATCTTTCAGACCTAACTTTTCTTCTGAAAATTTTCGAATGGCAACAGTTACACCCGCCTTGGCCATTGGTGGAATAACCACGGCAATACGGGAACCATCCGGAAGGCGGGCATCCAGGCGTGGATTATCGGCGTCAATTACCCGCCCTACTGACTGGGCAACGGCCCTCATGGATGCCATCAAAGATTCATCATCAGCAAACTTATTCGGGACTTTGTAAACGAGACCTTTTTTTTCAATAAAAATTTCAAAAGGACCATTAATCATGATTTCCGATACCGAAGAATCCTTCAGTAAATCCCCTATTGGAGAGAGGAGGTTGGCAATGGCGTCTTGAAAAACGCTACTCATGATTCAAATACTCCTAGTACTCTTTTGGTGTCCATAGCATTCCTTCATGTTTCTTTTCGGAAGCTACTTCTCTTTTCGGCTCATATTTTTTCAGGACAACAATTTTTCCGTCATTTTTTGAACTAGGACAATAAAAGGCAAACTCTCCAGCCTTATCAAAGACAGCCTCAGCTTCCGTTATCTTACCTTTCGTGGCGGCCATAAACACTTTATGGGACTCAACAATGAGGCAATCAGGGGCCTCAACAGTTGAAGTGACATAGAATTTGATCTTTTCACCTTCGAACACAGAAAGTGACTTGGGATAATACCCCTCTTTAGTGACAATTACGGCGACTTCTCTCACAGGAGTTTTGGTATCCGCCGCGAAGACCGATGAAAGGATAAAAAAAGAAAGCAGGAAGAGTTTCATTTAAACCTCTTTGTTCTCTTTTCTTATCGGTTAAAGCCAATCAAGTTTTAGGCAAATGAGTGGATCAAATCCCGACAGTTTCTGTCACGTAATAAGCGGGTGTTTCGTAGGGGTGAGATTCCTTCAAAGCAGCAATGACGTCTTCCAGAAATTCTTTCTTACAAATCATTTCAACCTTAAGCTCTTCCACTTGTTCAACTGTCCCCTCGTTTCCAATAAAAGGAGTACTCCCAGCAAGAGGCCTGAACTGCCCTATCCCCCTGGATTCAAAGGAACATTTGTCATAATTACCAAGCTTCCCGGCACCTGCCTGGAACATTTTCTCTTTCACTTTCTCCGCCTCTTTTGACGGTACATAAAAGGCTATATGGAACATAAAACTCCTTCCTGATTTACGCAGATACCGGCTTATTTCACTCACCTTTCCAACATAATCTTACTTTATTCTTTGAAGTATAAATCAGAGTAGACAGCTCTTTTTAAAAAAAGAAACAATTACTCCGCTAACAAAATCTTAACACACACGGGTGTTGGAAGGTCACGGAGGATAATATGAGTAAGACGATGAAAATGACGGCCATGGTTCTTGGTCTTTCTATCGCAAGTTCAGCTTTCACTTGTTCAATTGATGGTAAAGACGGGTTTGTTCCACAAAACGACCTTTATATCCCTTCAAGCATCAAGTCTATCAACGGCATTTCTGAGCAGGATTTCAATGATGCCATTGATGAAGTAGAAGCAGTTTATGCACCAATCATTTCTGGAATGGGTGCCAGACTGGAAATTGAAAGAAAATGGGATGACGGAACTGTGAACGCTTATGCTTCTCAATCAGGAAAAACCTGGAAAGTGGCAATGTTCGGCGGTCTTGCTCGTCACGCGACTATCACAAAAGATGCTATGGCACTGGTTGTTTGCCACGAAATTGGTCACCACATCGGTGGAGCTCCTAAGAAAGGTGGAAGCAATACTGGCGGCGGCTGGGGTGGATCTGGCGGCGGTTTCGCAAGCTGGGCTTCAAACGAAGGTCAATCGGATTACTTCGCAGTTTTAAAGTGTCTCCGTAAAGCTTGGATCAATGATAATAACGAAGCTATCGTTAAGAAGCTTAATGCTCCTAAAATGGTAACTGATCTTTGTAAGAAAACTTATAAGAGAAACAAAATTGAAACTGCACTTTGTGTCCGTACTTCAATGGCCGGAAAATCTGTTGGCGATCTTTTCGCAGCTCTAGGCAAACTTCCTGAGCCGAAATTTGAAACTCCAGATGCAAACGTTGTTTCAAGAACAAATGACAATCACCCGAAAGCACAGTGTCGTCTTGATACATACTATCAAGGATCTGTTTGTGACGTGAACATGAACGAAGATGTTTCACAGACTGAAGAAGTCAAAGGAACTTGTCATGGTTCCCTTGGACATAAGACAGGAACTCGTCCTCTCTGTTGGTTTAAGCCATCTAAATAATGACCTTAAAAGGGCAGCGCAAGCTGCCCTTTTTTTTTGGTTCCTTTTTTGGTTCCAACACACTTCTGGATAGGCAAAGCGTTAACAATAATGCATCGCCTATCCAGAAGTGTGTTGGAACCCTAGTCCTAGACAAAAATTCTCCTCTCAAGAAAAGATACCTCCAGATCAGGAGGGATTATGCCAAAAATTTTTATTCTTCTCACTTTGTTCTCGCAAACAGTGAGCGCCTCCATACTTCCACCTAACAACCTGGCCATTCCCGTAGGACAGAAGAATGAAGGGCTCTCTGAAGAGCAATACAATCTCGTGATTGATAAGGTGGAAACTGTTTACCGTCCTATTGTGGAAAAGATGGGAAAAAAACTTACTATCAATCGACTCTGGAAAAACTCCAGAGTTAACGCAGGCACAACGAAAAAAGGAAATGAAATCATAATCAATCTTTATGGAGGCTATCCCCGGCACTCCCTTGTCACACCAGATGGTTACGCCCTGGTAATTTGTCATGAACTTGGTCACCACCTCGGCGGAACTCCCAGAAAAATCTTTGATAGTGGGCTTATTGGGTGGCCTTCAACAGAAGGACAGGCAGATTACTTTGCCACCTTAAAATGCCTCAGAAAAGTTTTTCGAAATGATGATAATGCTTCTATTGTATCGAAACTTCCTATTCCCGAAGTGGTTCAGGAGAAGTGTACTCTTCCTTTTCCTCAAGAATGGGAACAGGCCCTATGCATGAGAACTACTCTGGCCGGAATTTCTGTGTCAGCGATTTCTGCTGATATACGCAACACATCTCTTCCTTCAGTAGAAACTCCAGACGAAACTGTTGTTGATCAGACATTTGATGACCACCCTCTTCCTCAATGCAGACTCGATACTTATTTTCAAGGATCCATTTGTGAAGAAAGCTCCTATCGGTCTCTATCTGATGAGGATGAAATCCAGGGGGCCTGTCATGGAAAGAAAGGACAAATTGAGGGCCTTCGACCTTTGTGCTGGTTTAAGCCATCAGTTATTTAAGTGGCAAAATAAAAAAAAGCCAGGTGATGAACCTGGCCTTTCGCTATAAGAAAATCTTTTAAAGATTATTTCTTTTTCGGAGCTGGCTTCTTTGGCTGAGGCTTGTTGGCGTCAGCAGCTTTTGTAACTTTGAAAAGCTCAACTTCGAAAACTAGAGTTGCACCACCCGGGATTTTCGGAGGAGCACCGGCTTCGCCATAAGCAAGATCAGAAGGAATAACAAACTTTGTTTTTCCACCTTCTTTCATAAGCTGAAGACCTTCAGTCCAGCCTTTGATAACACGGTTAAGAGGGAAAGAAATTGTTTTACCACGCTCAACAGATGAATCAAAAACTGTTCCATCAGTTAAAGTACCGTGATAGTGAACTTCAACGATATCTTCTGGTCCTGGAGTAGCTCCTGTACCTTCTTTAATATGCTTGTACGCAAGGCCTGATTCCGTTTTTGTAGCGCCTTCTTCTTTCACAAATTTTTCAATGAAAGCAGCACCAGCTTCTTTTTCTTTTGATGCCACTTTATCCATGCGTGCTTTGAAAACTTCCTGGATTCTAGCCTGGTACTTGTTCATATCAACTTCAGGCTTCTCATCCTTAGCGGCCATTGAGATACCTTTGTAAAGAGCAGCGAGCTCCTTATCAGAGAGAGAAAGACGCTGAAGATTTCCTCCAAGCATGAATCCCATAGCATAAAAAGTTTTATCATCTTCAGACTCAAGCTTGACCTTCTTAGGGTCTGTGCCATTACAAGATGTGAGAATAAGGGTTGATAAGATCAGACTCAACCAAACCAGCGTTTTTTTCATTGAAAGCAATCCTTTGTTAAATAGAAAACACGTAAAGAATAACTTTATTTTTGTGTCTTTGCCAATATTTCCAATCGATTATCGGACTTCCACAGGAGCAGGATAAGACTCACTGCACCTACTCCTGTTGCAATTAGTCCAACGGGGACCTCAGCTCCATAAATCGGAAAGTAATAGCAAAGAATATCTATAAACATTAAGAAAAGACCATTTACAAATGCCCCTAGAAGAAACTCCCCTTTAAGATCAAATCGCTTAAACCAGAGTTTACGGGCCAGAATGGGAAAAACTAATCCTAAAAAGGAGAAGGCCCCGAATAATGAAATGACTGTGAAAGTTCCAATCGAAATTGAAACAAAGATAAAAAGATAAAGACGATTTTGCTTTAGCTTAAGATTGGTAGAGACGGTTTTACCCAGTGAGAAAACATTAAACTCATTTCTTAAGGTGAACCAAAAGATAATGAAAACAATTTCCAGAAGACTCAGAAGTAGAAGGGCATCACTATTGGAATAGCGAAAATGACCAAACCACAATTCGACGGGGAAAGGTAAATTGAAGGCAAGGAAGAGAAACTGCCATAAAGAAAAGACGGCCCCAACGAAGAGGTTAAAAGTGAGTCCCATAAGGATGAGTTTCTCTATGGACTGGTAGCGTTTGATGAAAGAAGAATAGATGAGCCCTGTTATGATGAAAAGCGGAAGTCCCGCAAGGACTAAAGTTAAGGAGGAATCTTCAAGTCCAAAGAAAAGAAGTAATGAGTGAAAGATCAGAATCCAGAAAATACTCAGACCGTCAAACCCTAAGGTTGAAGGACTCGCCAGAATATTGCGTGTACTAATCTGAATGAGACTTCCGGTTTGAGACAAAATGGTTCCGGCCAGGAGAGCTGAAAAAAATCTTACCACTAAATAGTCCACGACTTGCTCCTTTGAAGTTTTCCGTCTTCAACTACAAGTTCATGAACAGTGGAAGGAACTTTTAACCATTTAAGGTCATGCTCAATCATTACGACTGATTTCTGATTTTCAATTAACTCCTGAAGAATTGAATTAAGAGATTCTTTTGCTTTCCCATCCAGAAATTGTGAGGGTTCATCGAGAAAGTAGAGTTCCCTTTCAACAGAAAGACCGAGACAGAGTTTTAGTGCCTGAGATTCCCCCCCCGACAACGATGACTGAAGTCTCAATTCTTTCTCGTGAAAATGGAAGGCTTGCCAACATTTCGTAAAGACTTCGGCTGAAATTTCAGCCTCTCTGGATTGAAGAAAAATCCCCCGGATTTTATGAAGGGTTCGGTCGTAAAAAAAATCGAGAGGACGCTGCTCTACGAGTGTGATGAGGGAAGGTGACTGCTGATAGAACCGGTTAAGAAGTGTCGTCTTACCAACACCATTTTCTCCGACTAAAGTAATGAGGTCCCCTTTCTCCAAAGGGATTTCAATCTCACTCCCACAGTGAGGAAGAAAATGTGGATCTTTTACAACAAAATTATACATAAGCTCTTGGATGATTCTATTCTCTAAAATAAAATGTGTTAATTAAATAAGAGGTGCAACTATGTCAAAAAAATGGATTTCCCTACTCTGGGGACTTTTAATTTTTATCTCTGCTTGTTCGACCAAGACTTCTGACCGATACCGTGAAGGAAGCAATGAAGGCCAGAAAGCTGCCTTGACGGTGGAAGAAGAAAAAAATCTAACTCAGGAAGCTCTGAAAGAGATGAGCAAGGAGTATCCTCCTGTTAATCATCCTGCACTTCAGGCCTATATAAACAATTTAGGACAAAAACTCGTCAGGGCCAATAAGCTGAATAGAAATCCTTACAGCTATACATTTACTGTTGTAGATACTCCTCAGGTCAATGCCTTTGCATTGCCGGCAGGGACTATCTATATCACTACTCCCATCATTGCGATGGCGGATTCAGAAGCTGAAATTGCAGGTGTATTGGGACATGAAATCGGACATGTGACTGCACGCCACACGGCAGAGAGAATGTATGTTGCAAAAAAAGAACAAAGTAAAACATATCTCTTTGGTGGAATTGGTGCCGTTTTAGGTGCAGGAATAGGATATGTTGCACAGAAAAAGATATGTGATCCAAAGGATCTCGAGTGTAAGGCGAAAGTTATAGGAGGAGGAGCTGCAGTTGGAGGCGTAGGAGGACTTTTTGTCCAGAAGTATGGCTTCATGAAAAACTCGCAGGAAGATGAACTTGAATCGGATCGTGTGGGCTTTCGTTATGCAACGAATGCCGGTTATGACAAAGAAAAAGTGGGAGACTTTTATTCCAAGCTAGCAGCGATGGAAAAACAGGCCAAGAAAGGGCAAAACTCTGCACTGGTATGGTTGGGAGACGCCATGGCCTCTCATCCAAGTTCCGATTCCCGGGTTTCACAGGCAAGAGAAATGAGGGGACTCATCCAGACCACTGGTGGAACCACTGTTACTCCTGAATTTCTAAGAATGAAAAGAGTGGCCCAGGAAATGGTTTCAAAGCATAAGAAGAAGTACTAGAGGTTTTGAACCAGATGGTGAAAAGCTTCCAACTGAGAATAACCAGGAACTAAAACTCCCGGATAAATAAAGGTCATCCTCTTTGATGACCTTTTAATTTTCTTTACCATATCCATTCCTGAGTCTTTAAGACCTATATGTAGGGTGCTGTCAGGAAGCTCCTTCATCATCTTCGAGGACCAGTTTACGTAAGCAAGTTCTGAGGGATAGGTTGTTAGCTTACTCTTTTGCCTCAGAAGTTTTACCACTCCATCATTGGCCATAATCATTTCCGGGAAACGCTTACCTCTTAATTCCCCCAAATAGAAAATTACTGAATAGGAATGAGGAAATTTCTTTAAAATTTCTTTCTGAAAAGAAACTGCTTTATCTTTCATTTCACTTATTTTTTTTTCACAACCAGAAAGAAGATCCTGGAGGGAGTGAAGTGATAAATCCAGAACTTCAAGAGGAAGAAGGTTCCTGGTTTTAATTTCCCGAGCCGTGATATTTCCTAATGACTTAAAGTTCCTGTCCATTTCCCTGCTTTCATCGAAGAAAACGACATTCTCTTTAAGTTCCTGAAGTGAAGACTGGGAGAGGAAAACTCCGCCAGGATAAATCTTGCCTTCAAAGTCATTTTGAGAGACAGGATTAAAGATAGAAATTCCTTTAAGCTTTTTATGCTTGAGAAGACCCAGTTCCTTCAGGACAACAGTAATGGGACCTGAGAGTGAAACGACACTCTTAGTATCTTTTTTAAATTCACATTTTGCATGAGCAACGGAGAAAATAAGAACAAGTTTAAGGAATATGAGCATCCATGGCCTCATTCGCCTTGCGGTCACAATACTCGTTCTGAGGATGCCCGCCATGGCCCTTCACCCACATCCACTCAACTTCCATAAATGAGTTTCGAACTTTATCCAGTTCCTGCCACAGCTCCAGATTCTCCGGGGCCTTGTTATCGGCCTTTTTCCAACCTCTCGATTTCCAGCCTTGAACCCAGCTCTTCATTCCATCAACAACATACTTGGAATCGGTGATTACTTTCACTTTCGTAAGAAGTGGATCCTTCCCTGTTTGAGATAAAACTTCTTTGATTTCCTGAAGCCCTTTGAGTGGACCCGAGAGTTCCATTTTATTGTTGGTAGTGAAAGCTTCAAACTCAACCCCCTCACCTAGAACAGTTCCCGAAAAATCCTGAATGACATAGGCATAAGCTCCAGGTCCTGGATTCCCCCTGCATCCTCCATCAGAGAAAAGGGCCACAGCAAGTGGCTCCCCTGAAATTTCATGAGGTGCAGGAAGGGGACCAAAATCCCCCACTTTTTCGTCTTCAGGAACACTCTCCACTACATCCTTTATTTTAGAAAAAGATGAAATGAGCTCATCCGTCATAAGATTTTGTTTTTTCAGCCAGTTCTCAAGAG
The DNA here is from genome assembly GCA_046566385.1 of Bacteriovoracia bacterium. Lineage (GTDB taxonomy): Bacteria > Bdellovibrionota > Bacteriovoracia > Bacteriovoracales > Bacteriovoracaceae > Peredibacter. The sequence goes on from JBKHWS010000029.1 coordinate 16,226, forward strand.
CATTTAAGCTTCGAAGGTGTTTTTTCTTCATTTTTCCCTTTGACTTAGAGCAGTAATGACCCTATTCCCTTTGCCAAGTTTTTAACGCGATAGTATCTTCGGAGGACTACTAACCCAACGAGGAAACCGACTTTTGAGTCTGCCATTTTCAATTAAAGTTTATAAGCAATATTTTAATTTTGCATCTTCGCACTTCATGATTTTTGATAATGGAGGAAGAGAACCACTCCATGGTCATAATTACAGAGTTCAGGTTAAAGGTGAAGCTCCTAAACTTGAAGGGGATATGGTTTTTGATTTTCTGGATATCAAACCAATCGTAAGAGAAGTTTGTGATTCTCTTGATCATAAACTTTTGATCCCTAAAGATAATAAGCATCTTAAGATTTATACCGACAAGAAGAATTATGTTATTGAGACTCCGGACGAAAGCCAATTTTCCATTCCTATGACCGATGTTCTTTTACTGCCGATTCTTAATACCAGCGCTGAAAGAATAGCTGTCTTTATCTGCGATGAGATCCGTCGCAAAGTTCATGAGAAGTTTGGATTTGCTTTTAATAGTTTAGAAGTGGAGGTTGAAGAAACTCCGGGACAATCCGCAGTTTATCTTCATAGAGAGAAAGTATGATATTTTCCGAATTAGAAAGTGGCTCTTCCCTGGAGGGGCTTCCTATTCAGGTTTATAAAACCGATATCAAAGCACCGAAATACCTCTACCTTCTAGGTGGGGTTCATGGTGACGAGGTCGAAGGCGTTTATGTTCTGAAAGAGCTGTTTACCTGGCTCAAGATGGAACACACACTTAAAGACCTTCCAATGATTGTCGTTCCGATCGTAAATGTGGACGGATACAAAAATCAAACAAGAGTTAACGCTCACCTTGTTGATCTCAATCGAAACTTACCAACCAAAGATTGGTCAGCAACATTCAAAGAAGCTAAATATAATCCTGGCCCCAAGCCTTTATCAGAGCCTGAGAACCAGTTTCTAGTTAAGCTTTTCGATAAGTATAAACCTGGGTTTATTATTTCTTTTCACACTTGGAAGCCCATTTTGAATTTCAATGGTGAGTGCGAGGATGTTGCCCGCTATCTTTCCGAGTTCAATCAGTATGAAATAGCTGGTGACATTGGCTACCCTACTCCCGGCTCATTAGGGTCTTACGCTGTCGAAAAATATGGATCACCAGTCCTGACTTTTGAGTGCCCTGAACTTAAAAAGCACAGAGATAGTCTCAAGGATATCTGGAAGGAAAACGAGGAAGGTCTTAAAAAGTTCTTCCAAACTGACATGATCTGGGAAAAACTAAAATAGGTTCCAACACACTTTTGGATAGGCACTTCGTCATGATTATGACCCAGTGCCTATCCAAAAGTGTGTTGGAACCTTATTAGCCAGCTTTAGTGAATTTGATTACTTCAACAGGACAGGCCTCAGCAGCCTCCTGGATGCGAAGACCGTCATCAAGGGGAGCATTCGGACGAATAATACAGGTGTCTGCCTTAACTTCAAAAACTTCCTTATAAATGTCTTCACAAGCGTTACAAACAATACACCCCGGTTCAATCCAGACTTTTGTTACAGCAAAATTTTCTGCAGCAGGGGCCTGGGCTCCGCCTGCTCCACCAGTTGTGGTAGGAGCTGCAGTTCCTGCAAATTGAGCAGCAAAGGCCGGATTCGTAGGAATGGCGAGCTGAGCGCCTTTTCCGGGAACAGTATCAGCAATGAAGCTACGAATAGGAATATCGATAGGTGGTTTAGATTCTTTTGAAGTATCAAGCTTATGATCACTTAAGAATTGATCAACAGTGAGGTGTGCGTCCGCAACCAGCTTCTTGAACTTTGGTCCTTTCATATCAAAATGCCAGGACACTCCATCTTTACTTGAAGCAACTTCAACTTGCATCATTGCAAGATCAAAATTTTTAGCGCCCAATAGATCAATAAGTCCAGGCCCCATATCTACTTCAGTAGCAAAAGACGACTTCTTAGGATCAAATTGTTTTGATACTTCAACCTGAGTTGGATTACCAAAAGGATTAAAGAGACGAAGACGAATGGTATCAACTGCAGCGGGTTCCTTGGCAGAGTTCCACTTAAAACCAAATGCAAAGAAATTTCCACTCTTTGTAGAACGAAGAATAGTTAGCTTAGGTTTTCCAAAAAGCGTTTCAAAAGTTCCGAAAATCAGGCTTAAGGCCGCAAGACCTATGACCAGGTTAATAACCAGAAAGATTGCTACGCCCATAGCGATTAAGCTTGATGACACAATAAACTCCTCATAGCGTTGATTCTTGAAAATAATACCCTAAACGGTCGAAAATTAGAACAAAAAGATCGTGCTCTTTGTTGTCTGAATCACTACTTTATAAGTACAATCGGCACCATGCGAATTCTCATTCAAATAAAAGCTGTTTTCGTTACCCTTTTCCTGCTGGTATTCCTGTTGGTACCAGTCTGTTTAGTGGCCCTTCCGTTTCGTCTGGAAAGAAGGCTCAAGATCGTTTGCCCCGTCTGGGCGATATTTGGTCGCTTATTGATCAGGTATGCCTGTCAGGCACACATACGCATTTCTGAAGATCATCGTTCCGCACAATATAAAGGTGTTCCTTGCTTCGGTCTCTATATCGCTAACCATCAAAGCTATATGGATATACCTCTTCTGGTAACTCTCTACCAAGCCCCGCCTATCATGAAAAAGGAAGTACTTTATATTCCTTTCTTTGGATGGATGGCGTGGATTTCGGGTGCTATGCCTGTATCAAGGAGCAGTATATCTTCCCGTAGGAAGGTATTTGAAAAGGCCAAGAAAAGAATTTTAAAAGATAGAATTGGCCTCGGTGTTTATCCAGAAGGAACCCGCTCTAAAGATGCTCTCCCCAAGGCCTTTAAGGACATCAAAAGAACGCTTTTGGTATTTGCTTATAATGAAAAAATTCCTGTCGTCCCATCCAGTATCTATGGAACCAGAGGAGTAATTAATTCAAAAGGGATGATAGTTCCGGGACGTAGCCTGGGAGTTATCGTTCATAAAGAAATTAATCCTGCGGAATTTACTTCTTCAGAGGAATTTGCCGAAGCTTGCTGGACGAAAGTTATTCAGGGTCATGATGAGATGAAAGAGAAGCTTGGTCCTCTGAATGAAAATTTATCTTAGGACGGATTTCTGTAGAAAAGCTTTTTTCTGAAAGACCCAGAAGTTTTCCTTCTGAATTGACCATCCAGAAGTACTTATCAGAGATTTCTCCAATTGTTAGAACTTCAAGATTGTCCGGACGAAGGAAAGCTCCATTTTTAAATGCAAGAGTTTGCTTTTCATCCAGCCTGTATGTGCTGAAGGGCAAAACATCCTTAATCCCCATTCCCTTTTCAATGATCTCAAGTGACTTCTCTTGGGGCCAGTCCTTCATTTTCAAAGCGTCTTTATAAGTAACTGGGCCAACACTTTCCCGTACCAGAGAGATTAAAGAGCCTAATGTTCCAAGATAATTACACATATCTGAAAATAAGGTTCGCACATAAGTTCCTGAACTAACCTCAACTCTCACCGAGAGATAGGGGAAGTGATATTTCACAACTTCAATTTTATGGACAAATCGTTTTACGGGTTCTTTTTTTACTTCAATCCCTTCTCTGGCCCATTCATGCAGATTTTTTCCCATGAATTTTGAAGCTGAATATTTATGAGGGGCCTGCCAATAATCACCTAGAAATTTTTCCCGGAGTTTATCTTCGATGAAAGCCGGACTGAAGGAAGAAATTTCTCTTTGAAGATAGAGAGAGTCATCCTTCTGTATGACCTCTGATGTGTAATCACCTGTGGGCGTTTCAATTCCAAGCTTACCAACAGCAAGGTAAGTTTTAGGAAGGTACTCATGAATAAAGTCATTGAGCCTGGCAGAGCCACAGATTCCGATCATGAGGACACCAGAAGCAAAAGGATCCAGTGTTCCGAAATGTCCGATTTTGCCGAATCCAGGAGGGAGATGCCTCTTAAAATGTCTTACGACATCATAGGAGCTCATACGTGCCGGCTTGAAGACATTAAAAACCAGTGGCGGAAAGAGGGCCTGTTTTTTACTCGCCTTCATCCGCTCTGTCTTTCAACAGCTGATCGATCTTATTCGCATCTTCGTATTGAGAATTATAGATATAATGAATTTCAGGAGTGTGACGAACTTCCATTTTATTGGCGAGAAGCTTTCTCATCCGTCCGGAAGTTGCTTCAATGGCCTCTTTGGCATCCCCACGAGTCTGGGTATTGAAAGTATCCCAATAAACCTTGGCGTGAGAGTAGTCCTGAGTAAGCTCGACGTGAGTAACCGAAACATTCATAAGTCGAGGGTCAGCGAATTCCCGTCGTAAGGCGAGATTGATTTCATCGCGGACCCTTTCCTCGTATTTTAATTTTGAAAACTTATTACCACGTCCGGCCACAAAGATTCCTTAGAGTGTGAGTTCCGAAGAAGCAAGAGTACGTTTCTTGTCTTCCATGATATAGGCCTCGATAAGGTCTTCAACTTTAATGTCATTGAAGTTCTCAAGAGACATACCGCACTCATATCCGTTTTTAACTTCTTTAACTTCATCCTTGAAACGCTTAAGCGTAGAAAGCTTACCGTCATAGATGATTTTACCATCACGAAGGAGACGGATGTTACAGCCGCGCTCAATCTTGCCATCCACAACTGCAGTACCGGCAATAGTACCAACCTTAGGGATGGAGAAGGTTTCTCTGACTTGTGCACGACCAATATACTTCTCAACTCTTTCTGGTGTTAGCATACCTTCAAGGGCCAGAGTGACGTCATTTATGAGTTCATAAATGATCGAGTAAGTCTTGATATCCACACCTTTTTCTTCAGCAATTCGACGAGCCGTGGTGACTGGTCTCATGTTGAATCCAAGGATGAATCCTTTTGAGGAAGCTGCAAGATTCACATCGTTGTCAGTTATAGCACCTACGCCACCACCGATAACTTCGACTGAAACTTCATTATTGCCAAGCTGTTCAACTGCCTGGCGAATGGCTTCATAAGACCCCTGAACATCTGAACGGATGATAAGTTTAAGAACCTTCTTCTCAGCTTCAGAGTTATTTTGGGCAGTCGCAAAGAAGTCTTCGAGAGAAACTTTCTTCGCTTCAATCGTTGTATTTTCAAGTGCCTTTCTTTCAGCAATTCGGTTATCAACAATCTTAGTAGCTTCGCGCTCGTTCTTCACAACATTCAGAATATCCCCCGGGCTTGGAACATTTTCCAAACCAAGGATCTGAACTGGCGTTGAAGGACCAGCTGAGTTCAGCATTTTACCGGAGAAATCCATCAGAGAACGAGCTCTTCCGGAAGTCTCTCCTACAACGATGGCATCACCTTTATTAAGAGTACCTTTCTGAACAAGAATTGTTGCTACTGGACCACGTCCAACTTCAACTTTAGATTCGATAACAACACCTTCAGCAGCTCCCTTCGGATTCTCACGAAGTTCCATGATTTCGGCCTGCAGCTGAATGGCCTCGAGGAGACTATCAACACCTTCTCCAGTTAACGCAGAAACGTGAACATATTGAGTTGTACCACCCCAGTCTTCCGGAAGAAGTTCAAACTCAGTTAGTCCCTGTTTTACTTTATCAGGATTCGCGGTTGGCTTATCAATTTTATTAACAGCTACAATGATAGGTACTCCGGCGTTCTTACAGAATCGGATTGATTCTGCAGTCTGAGGCATTACACCATCATCAGCAGCTACAACCAGCACCACAATGTCTGTAACATTAGCGCCACGTTGTCTCATGGCCGCAAAGGCTGCGTGACCTGGAGTATCCAGGAACGTCAGCATCGTGTCTTTTACGTTCACTGAGTAGGCACCAATATGCTGAGTAATACCGCCGGCTTCACCAGAAGCAACTTTCGCTTTACGGATATAATCAAGGAGAGACGTCTTACCATGGTCAACGTGTCCCATAATGGTAATGATCGGGTTTCTCAACGGCAGTTTAGATTTATCTTCTTTCTCGGTTTTGTTGAGGACTTCCTCTTCTTTGAAGGCCACATCCTCAACTCTATAATTATAGAGTGCCGCAATTTCACTTGCGAGTTTTACACCGATGTAATCATCAGGTCTGACCAGGAGGTTTAATTCAAGTAGTCTGTTAGCGAAAGATTCAAAACGCACACTTAGTTTTTGTGCCAGATCTTCTGCAGTCACAACACCATTAATTGTAATGAATCGCTTGGCCTCTTTTACTTCTGTAATGAGAGTTTTTTGAGTTGGTCCCGTATATACCTTCTTCTTTTTGGCAGGAGTGTAAATAGCTTTACCAACAAGAGCTGAGGCGTACTTCAGTTCTTCATCTGCTCGGATTACAGTAAGATCACGCTTTCCTGCTCCAACACCTTTTTTTCCGATGGCGGCAGCGAGATCACCCATTCTTTTCTTATCTTTTTCATCTTCAGTAAGCTCCGGACCTTCATCCGTTGGCTTTCTTGGATGAAGACGTGCCTCCGGTCTTTTATCAGACGGCTCTTCTTTTTTCTTTTCCTCAGGAACAAAGACAGGAGTGAAAGAATGCATCTTCTGCTCGAAGTATTCCTTCTTCGGCTCTTTCGGTTTTGGAGAAGTATTATAAGCAGTGGCCGGAGGTGGCTCAACTGATGCTTCTCTTCTGGCCTCTTCAAGAGCTGCCTCACGAGCAGCTTCTTCTTTGGCCTCTACGGCCCTCTTATCTTCCTCTTCTTTCTGAGCTTTGGTTTTACGTTTTACGGTAACAACTTTTGGCTTCTCTTCAGTCGCAGGAGCTTCACTGGCAGCAGCAGCGGATGCAGTGGCCGCAACTTCAGGGGCTGTAACCTTCGTTGCCGGAGCTTCAGCCTCTTCTTTCGGAGTCTCTTCCTGAGCAGCAGGAGCGGCTTCGCGCTTAATCACTTTTCTCACAACTGCTTTTTTAACAGGGGGTGCTTTCTTCTCTTGCGTTCCATAAGCTGCTTTAGCTTTTGCGACTTCATCATCCGTAAGACTTGCCATGTGATTTCTCACATTGAATCCCATAGACTTGAGCTTCTCAACGAGATCGATTGCTCCGACTCCAATTTCATTGGCAAGTTCGTAAACTTTTTTTGCCATTCTTTTCTCCGATTATAACAACAATAAATACTTCAAAAATCTTTCTAATCTACTATTTCAACTTAAAAGCGGCCAATTCTTCACGAAGTCTTCTTTCAGCTTCAGAGAATTTAGTCACATCATCACCTTTCTTGGCCTGCTCTCCGCCTCTGTCTGCACGCTTGAATCCTGTCTGATTCGGAACAGCAGAAGCAGAAATGATTTCGGCATTCTCATCAAGATCAGTTTTGATATTTTCATCTTCAAGAGCATTTGCCGCAGTTTCAATCATAACCTTAGCGTCATCGGCAGATTTCCCAAGGTAGCGGGAAATTTCTTCAGGAGAAGCAGCAGAGAGATCAACGATAGACATAATGCCTTTCTGAACCAGAACCTGAGCTGTCGCTTCAGAAATATTCGGAAGCTGGATAAGGTTCTCAACTGCAAGCTTAACTCTCTCTTGAAGTTTCACTTTAGAGATGATGTTAATTTTCCATCCAGTCAGCATTGCTGCCAGACGAACGTTCTGTCCTCTCTTACCGATAGCAAGAGAAAGTTGGTCATCTTCAACAATCACATCAAGTGTATGCTCGTCGTGGTTAAGAGTGATTGACTGAATTTCAGCTGGAGCGAGTGCTGCTCTTGCGAACGTTTCAGTATCTTCATTCCAACGAACGATATCAATTTTTTCACCCTGTAGTTCATTCACGATATTCTGAACCCGTGAACCTTTCATACCCACACAGGCACCAACTGGATCAATATCACGATCCTGGGTAGTCACGGCGATTTTAGCACGGTGACCAGGTTCACGGGCAGCTGCCTTAACTTCAATTGTGCCATCTGCAATTTCCGGAACTTCAACTTCGAAAAGTTTAACCAGGAACATCGGAGAGGTTCTTGTCAGACGAATTTCAGGACCTCTGTTAGTCATAACGACATCAGAAAGGTAGGCCTGGATTCTATCACCCGGCTTGAAAGACTCACCGAAAATAATTTCTTTCTTAGGAAGGATTGCATCTGACTTACCAAGATCGATAACGACATTACCCTTTTCAAAACGACGGGCGATACCGGTAACAAGATCTCCTTCTCTATGTTTGAACTCAGAGAAAAGAATATCTCTTTCAGCATCACGCACTTTCTGGAAAATGATTTGCTTCGCTGTTTGAATATCGACACGTGAGAAACCAGGGTTCTCAATTTTAAGACCAAGCTGATCTCCAACTTCACAGTCCTCATCAAGTTTTTTGGCAGCTTCATAGTCGATTTCAACAATAGAATCGCGAACCTTGTCCACGACATTCTTATATTGGAAGATTTCTACTTCACCATCTTCTTCATTATAGCGGGCCTCGTATTCGCCCTGAATCCCGAACTTCTTTCTGGCAGTCACAAGGAAAGCTTGCTCGATAGCACTCACAACAACATCTTTCTTGATGCCACGGTCTTTACCTAACTGCTCAATGACTCGACCTAATTCTGAAAAGTTCACAATTACTCTCCTTATTCTCTAACCGATTTTAAATCGGGATCTAAATTTGCTTTTTTTACCTGTTTATATGTGAGCTTCAGAGGATACCCCTTCACCTCAATCGTAAAATCTTCTGTTCCGGCCTCCAGAAGTTTCCCTCTGAATTTCTTTTCGCCTTTGATTCCCTTAGGGGCCCCTGCAACCTGCTCTTCAGATAGTTGACCCATGATCACAACGGCGATCATTTCTTCCATACTCATCTTGAAATGCTCGAGATTAGCAAGGTGTCGGTAAACGCCGGGAGAAGAAACTTCGAGAACAACATCTTCCGGAATCCATGTCTCTGTTTCAAACGGAGGAGTCAAAGCGTGATCAACCTTCACACAATCTTCAATGAGTGCAGAACCTGTGCGTGGATCCTGGATATAGAGTCGTAAAAGTTTTTGAGTAGAAACATATTCTAAATCGTAAAGTCTATAGCCAGCTTCCTGAACTACAGGTTCACACATCAACCAAAATTTCTTTTCAAGACCGCTACGTTCCTGATTTATATCCATTCAAGGCGCCCATAAAAAAAAAGGGAGGAAAAATCCACCCTAACCGCAAGTAACGAAATCTAAGACAGGCCTCATTTGTAGCAAAAACGTTTCAAAAGTGCAATTTTAAAGGAGTAGACCTAGAGCGTTGCGCTCATCATCAAAGCATCCTCACCGTTTGAATAATACCCCAGATTCCTTCTCAAGATAGTAAAGCCAGCCTTTTGATAGAATGCGATCGCCCTATCATTGCTGGCCTCTACTTCAAGGTAAATACTGAAAAAACCAGAGTCCTTTAAGGAGCGAGCTATTTGGTTCCAGAATTTGTGAGCTGTCCCATCACCTCTTCTTTCTGGCAGCACTAGTATCTTGTAGAGGTGCGCAGCATCATCGCCGGGCAATGTTCCAAAAAGCGCAAAGGCCACCAGCAGAGACCTTTCTCTCCAAGTATAAAGTGAATGAGTCTTCCAATTAAGGCCTTCCCACTGGGCGGAGGTCCAGGGATGTGGAAAAAAGTCCTGATCCAGCTGGAGAACATCGGCCGAAGCCTCTTCTAGTTGGAAATTACCAGTAATATTCATGCTGAAACTGCTTATCCAGAGATTCAATAAAGAGCTCGATTGACTGCCGGATGGTATCAAATTGAGAGTTGCCTTTAAGTTGCCCCCCATAACGTGATCTCAGGTAAAGCTCCATTTCCATCAAGGCAATGAAATTGGTTTTCAAAGTATCTTTATAAAGAACTTCTGAATTGCACTTATTTTCTTTGGCACTTTCTCGGATTAACTGAGTAAGTTTAGGAGAAACATCTGCTTTCTGATCTTCAGAATAACGGAGCATTTTAAAAAAATAGCGGATTTTTTTCAGGATGCTTGCATGTCGGTGAAGATAACGGCGGACTTCAGCGTCCCCCTCAGGAAAGTCCAGGAGGAATTTTTCGAGCTCTTTCAAAAAGCTTTTTTCAAAAAAACGTATGACAAAGGCATCGTCATAAATGCAGTTAAGGGCCTGGAGATTTCTGAATTGGTACTTTATATCCTGTAGCGAAACTGTGCGATCAAGAATTTTTATCAGAAAGCGATCGGAGGAAACAACTTCGGCCACAGAAGGCTGAAGTTGGAGTCCTCCGATCAAAAGATTAAACAGGAGAAGAAATTTCAATATTGGCGATGTTCTTTTGCTTAACGACTTCATTCTCTTTATGGAAGCGGGCATTCACACGAGGATTGAAGGTGTAACCATCTTTCCCACGAAGGATATACTGGCGCTTGATTCCTTTTGGCTCAATGAGCTTTCTTAGTCGGCTGATACTTGTGTAAATCAGCTTATCGTGGATAAGAGGATTGTACTCATCTTTCCAGATCATTTTCGCAAGGTCTTCTTTATTATAGTAAGTTCCCGGAGTTTGCGCCAAGAGGAAAAGGATCTCAAGCAACACGAACCTGTGTTTAAAATCAATCACACCGAGAGTCTTTTCATGAATTACTCTGTTGTGACGGTCAAGATAAAGGTCAACAGAAGAGTCATTCACATCTTCCACTTCCATCATGATCAGCTGCTGCAGGCGCTTGAAATAGTCGTCATCCAAAGAGTTCTGGGCAATTCCAAATAGTAAAAGGGCCTTGGAGAACTCACCCATTTTCTTTAGAGAAATCCCTTTATTCAAGAGAACGTAATTATGCATGTTCCAACAACGCTTGGAATGAAGAAGCTTCATGGCAAGATCATACTGTGGGAGTGAGTTAGCATACTCTCCAAGTTCACGGAGAGCGTTCCCCCAAAGAAGGTGCATAGAACCTTTCAGATACCCTTTCTTAAGAATATTCAGGAGTTCATTTAACTGGTTCAGATAAACGATAGTGTCCTGGAAATTTTTCATCTGATAAGCGTTGGTCGCCATGGCGTAAAGAGACTTGGCCATGAGCTCCGGATCGTTTTCAGTCTGGGCCTTGCGATAGGCTTGATTGAAGTTTTTCTGAGCTTCAGCGAATTCACCCTTATAGGTATTCACTACCGCTGCATTGTAGAAGTACTCAGCGTTGAGAGAGGGAAGCATTCCAACGATCTGGTCAAGAAGCTCACTTGAAAGCTGGATATATTTGTCCGCTTCTCTTTCATTAAGGCTTTCTGAATAAATTCTGATAAGAAATCCATAAATTTTAAAGATGGCAAAGGCGTCCTGAGGAAGGTCTGTGCCTCTTAGAGCAGCGAGAAAATGTTCTTCAGCTTTTTCAAAATCCGCCTTGTCATAGAAAATCTTGGCCAGGCGATAATGACCTTGTCCTTCAATTCTTATTGAGTCGCTGGGAAGATGAGCTAAAAATCGATCATCCTTATTGAGATCCACCACGGCCTTGGTCATCATCGATTCGATTGATGGCGTTTGAATGGTGTCCATGAGAGCCTCCTAAAAAGTGAAGTAAGAACACTTGATCTTACAATTCAACGGTTGTGAGGTTAAACCGCATCCCTGACAAAAAAGCAAGAAGTCAGTGTAAAACCCTCGTGAAAAGGGGTTAACATTAACGATTTCGTAAGCTTATACAGTGTAAGACTCGCCCTTGTGGAGGCTTTTTGACCCCAACTCTAACAGCTAAAGTAAGATCTTTACCGGACCTGATTCTTACAACGAAGTTAAAACCTTTTAACAAGTCCTCTAAGTCGTTGATTGAACGAGGTTAGATTGGTAAAGTTTAGGGGCTTAATCCCATCCAAGAAAATCTGGCCTACGAGAAGAGGACACCCATGGCGAAGTATGATTTAGACACTTTAAGGCACTCAACTGCTCACCTTATGGCCCAGGCCATAATGGAACTCTATCCTAATGAAAAAGTTCAGCTGGGCATTGGTCCAACCATTGAAAATGGTTTCTATTATGACATAGACATGAATAGGAAACTTACGGATGAGGATCTGAAGACCATAGAAGATAAGATGAAAGAGATCATCAAGCGTGGTCTTCCAGTTGTTCGTCATGAGGTCTCCCGTGATGAAGCGATCAAGCTTTTCACTGAAAGAGGACAGTCACTGAAATGTGAGCTCATTCGGGACATTCCTGAAGGCGAGGTCATTTCCTACTATACCCAAGGCGATACATTTTTTGATCTTTGTACCGGCCCGCACGTTGAGAGCACCAGAGAGCTTACTCCATGGTTCAAGCTTCTCCATACAGCCGGAGCTTACTGGAGAGGGGATCAGAATCGTCCGATGCTCCAAAGAATTTATGCTGCCTGCTTTAATTCCAAAGAAGAGCTCCGTGACTACCTCACGATGATTGAAGAAGCAAAGAAACGGGATCATCGTAAACTCGGTAAGGAACTGGAACTTTTTATTTTTGATCCGGTTGCCCCCGCTTCCCCTTTCTTCATGCCTAAAGGGGCGATGGTATATAATGGTCTCGTAGATTTCATGAAAAGAATTTACAAAGTTTATGATTACCAGGAGGTCATCACTCCCCAGGTTCTTGACGTCGATCTCTGGCATACTTCAGGTCACTACGAAAAATATCATGAGAACATGTACTTCACTCAAATTGACGAGAGGGAATTCGCGCTGAAGCCGATGAATTGTCCTTGTCACATGTTGATGTTCTCTCATCACCGTTATTCATATCGTGATCTTCCTCTCCGCTTTGCAGACTTCGGAAGACTTCACCGCTATGAAAAATCAGGAGTGGTTGCAGGACTTACACGCGTTCGAACATTCTGTCAGGACGACGCCCACATCTTCATCCAGACTGATAAAATCCAGGAAGAAATCAAAACTCTCATGGAGATGTTCTTCATTGGTTATGAGCACTTTGGCTTTAAGAAAATTAAAATCGGCCTTTCAACCCGGCCAGAAAAAAGAGTGGGAAGCGATGAGGCCTGGGATCAGGCTGAATCAGCACTTAAAGCTGCCCTCGATGCTTCAGGCAGAGACTACTTTGTAAATGAAGGTGATGGCGCTTTCTATGGCCCGAAAATTGATATCCAGGTTTCGGATGCGATCGGAAGATATCACCAGCTTGGTACCATCCAGCTTGATTTCCAGCTTCCGGACCGCTTTGATCTGAAGTTTACAAATGATAAAGGTGAAATGGAAAGACTAGTAGTGATCCACAGGGCCCTACTCGGGTCTCTCGAAAGATTCATTGGTGTTTACCTTGAACACGTTGGCGGCGCTTTCCCTTTCTGGTTATCTCCTGAACAGGCAGTTATTATACCGGTTAAGAATGAACTCCACCTGGAAGCTGCCAAGAAACTTGAAAAAGATCTGAAACTGAAAGGTTTCAGAGTTCGTGTGGATGACAGAAATGAATCGATGGGATTCAAAACTCGTCAGGCCCAAACAGGTAAGATTCCTTTCATGCTCGTTCTCGGAGACAAGGAAATTGAACAACAATCGGTAGCTGTCAGAAAGTATGGTGAACAAAAATCAGAAGTCATGCAGCAAACTGCACTAGCTGAATTATTCAAACAACTGGATGATGAAAAAGTTCCTGCTCCACTTCGGGATAATTTCGAGGTTATAAAATGAGTAAGAAGAATGTCCTGTTGTTATGCGGAGGCGGAAGTACCGAACACGAGATCTCTCTCCGGTCAGTAAAGTTTTATGAAAACTGCCTGGCACGAATTCCATCTTTGAATGTTGTTAAGATTGAAATCGATAAACAGGGACAATGGATTGATGATTCTGGGAAGAAGTACCTTCTCGATGGAAAGAGATTTCTTCGGGCCTTTGAACAGGACGGTGATCCAGGAGTCAGAATGGATGTGGCCATTCCCTGTATCCACGGATATCCGGGGGAAACAGGAGATCTTCAATCCTATTTCGAAATGATCAAGCTTCCCTACTTTGGATGTAACTCTGAGACTTCCAAAATGTGCTTTAACAAAATCACGACTAAGATGTGGGCCTCTGCCCTGGGAGTGGAAAACACGCCCTATATTTTTGTTTCCGAAAATAATGAGGAAAGTCTTCAAAAGGTGATTGATTTCCAGAAAGCACATGGGGACATCGTTATCAAGGCTTCCAACCAGGGATCCTCTGTCGGCTGCTACATGGTACCTGCGGGACAAAATCCCTCAAAAGAATTCAAAGAAGCTTTCACCTACTCCCCTTTCGTTCTGGTTGAAAAACGTCTCCGTCCAAGAGAACTGGAAGTCTCCGCATACGAATTTGATGGAAAGCTTCAAATTTCCTATCCTGGAGAGATTATCGCTCCTGGAAGTTTTTATTCCTATGATGAGAAGTACTCCGGCCAGAGCCAGTCTCAGACAATTGTCCGGGCCGAAAATCTCACAGAGGAACAAGTCAAAACTATTACTGACTACGCTACTAAACTTTATGTCGGACTTAAGATCCGTCATCTTTCACGCATTGATTTCTTTCTGGATAACGGAAAAGTTTTTCTCAATGAGATCAACACTTTTCCCGGATCAACTTCTATCTCCATGTTTCCGAAGATGATGGAAGCAAATGGACACTCTTTTACTGAATACCTGGAACAGCATATCACTCACTTATAGAATTTCCCCCTCCTGGGGGAAATTTCAGGTTAAAATACCTGCAGAGGTATTTTAATGATATTGGCCGCCAAAATTAATTCTTACATTGATCAGCACCGGCTCTCGCTGAAGCTACGGCCAATCCTGGTGGGAGAACTCTATCTTGCGCGTAAGCTTAAACATCCGGTCTATATCTTTAAGAATGGCTCCTTCCACCCTGTGGTTCAGGAAGGATCGATTCCAACCAAAGAACAAATTCATGCTCTGATTAAAAACTCTCACAAAGAGGTTTATGTTTTTGCGGATGATATTAAGGAAATTAAAAATAATCTGGAAAGTGCACTAATCAAAGTCACAAGGTCACTTTCTGTGGGTGACCCCCTTGAGAATGGGACCAAGGATCTGAAGCTGCTCTCCCTTAATCTGGAGGGGCTATACCAGAATCCACATAATGACGAACTTCTGATGCTTCAATTCCAGAGTTCTCAGAACCTGAGTAAATTTCTTCTGGAGAACAAGAAGTTTCAATCTCAGTTTTATCATAATCTTCTGAAAGAAAATTTCCACTTCACTCTTTCACAGCCGATGCTCTCCTCGGTTCTTTTACTTTCATTCCTGCAGTCCATACACCTTTTCCATGACAAAGAGGTCGAAAACCTTTTTCTTGCCAGCTACTTAAAGGACATTGGAATCTCGATGATTCCAGGTGATAAATACGATTTAAAGACTCTCACCACCCGAGATCAGGAACTCTTTGCGAACCATGCGGATTTCTCATTTGATCTTCTGGAAGGCCGGATTCCGCTTTCAAAAAACTATCTTACTATGATTAAGCACCATCACTTTCTGAATGATAAAATGAAGGAGCTCCTCCAGAGGGAAAAAGTTAAGAAGAATGAGCCGGAAATTATTTTTGGCATTGAAAGCACACTGGTTTCGGTGTTTGATATTCTGGTCGCTATGACGAGTGATCGCCCCTATCGTAAGGGGATGTCACTATATCAATCACTTGAACTGATTAAGAAGATGATGGCTGACGACTACCCTCAGGAATTCAAGGCGCTGGTCGTATTTTTGAAGCAATTTTACAAAAACTAAGCTTTTCAAAGTCATCAAAATTTTTCCATAATCAATCTATAGAGAAAGTTTCAAGGTAGAAACTGAACCAGGCATTCTAAGGAGGGAATCTAATGGCGCAGGAACAGAGTCCGCTGACGGGTATTATCGAAGAAGACAAAGTCGTAATCGACTTCGGAGAATTTGAAGGGAAATCAGTATTAGAAATTGCTGATACGAAACCTGAATACTATCAATTTCTCATTGAACAAAAAGAAAGCGGAAACTTTTCCATTCGCAGAACTAAAGACAAAATCTTTCGTCTTTATATTCACCAATCAACATTCATGAATTAAATCTCTCAGAATGCCTTCTGATTCAGGACAGTCCATCTGTCCTGAATCAAAATTATCTTATTCTTCTTTCTCTTCTTAATTTCTCAAGATGCTTCTCAATGTTCTCGAGAGCATATGGCCAGAGCTTTTTGTCCACGTCTTTATAGATTTTCCCGAGCATTTGATCAGGAGTATAACCTTCAGTATGAAGGATAAAAACTTCTGTTTCTCTTTGCTTCCTGTGGGCGAGAGTCTTCTCAAGAATATATGTTCCACCCAGGCCGATGCCGTGAGAAGGGAAAATAACCTTAGGTGAAAGATTGATAACCTTTTCGAGAGTCGCAAAATATTTACTCATGTCCCCGGCCTCACCACCGATGACAACAGTACCAATCCCCTGAAACAGATCCCCGGCCAGAAACCAGCTTAGGTCTTCAGGATAAACTGCGACCTGTCCTTCATCATGCCCTGGAATTTCCATCACCAGAACATCCCGGCCCAGCCAGGAAGTAACGATATCCCCTTCCTTAATAATTTCAACCTCAACATCCTTGAAGTACTCCGGATCAATTCCCAGAATCCTTTTGTGAGTGTAGGAACTTAAAAGGACCGGAATATTCAACTCCAGGGCCAGCTTATTGGATCTCTCATAATGATCAGGGTGATGATGAGTTAAAAGAATCCTATCTGCTCCCCAGATAGCTAGAGTATTTTTAAACTTCCTGTATTCTTCATCATCCTTAGGGGAAGGATCAATGATCACTTTTGGAGAGCCCTCATCTCCAATAAGAAAGGCGTTCGTCCTCGTTGCTGGAGGCAAGGTATGGGAGAGAGGCATGATCTGTCTCATGCCTTTGATGTTTTCAATGAAAGGAACCTGATTGGTATCATCATACTCCGGTTGAAGATCGGGGATTGATTTACACTGGGGATTTTTTCCCAGAGTCTCAATGACTTTAATAACCGGAGGAACTGCCAGGACCTGTCCGTCATTGAACTTTTTGAGGATGTTTTCCGAACTCATCCATTCCGCAAATCTTGCTTCATTTTTATCAACGATAAAATTCACTTTCTCTTTAAAGTCGATTTTATAGAAGTGAGTGGCGAAGCGGTATGGATTAAAATCCGGAGTTACTGCAAGTCCCAGATAGTCCACGGAGGAGACACGCCCTTCCGTAATTTCATGTCGAAGATCAATACCAAGTTCTTCCTGGGCCTCTCTTACAACTGCTCCAAAGAGGCGCACATCGATACTTGAGAGCATCTCATGCTCGAGACTAAAGGATTCATCCCCTTTGTCGACTTTTCCACCTGGGAAGGCCCAGTAGCCAGGAAAAGCGTTCAGGAAGAATTGCCTTTGAATGGCGAACATCTCATCCTTGCAAGTCAGAACAATTGAAACGGCATCGATAATTTTAGACATACTTTTTCCCAAGAAACTTTGAAGCATATTTGTATCTTACTTCACGGTATCCTTTGATGTTATCCAGCTCCAGAAGCCGTTTTGCTGGAAGCGTATTTTTTAAGATCTCCTCTCTTATCGTTTGAGAAATGGCCTTCTCTGTTTTGTGCCAGTCCTTCATCAGGAGTCTTAAAACTCGCATGTGTCGCATAAGTTGAAGCATCCACTTCGTGGGAGAAAAATCGAACTCAATCTTTCGCCCCAATATCACAAAACCAGGCCTGTTAATGTGGACCACTTTATACCCTGATCCTAGTTCCTGATAACGTTTTTCATCAAGGACCGTTTTGAGAGGAGAAATCATGAGGTGAGAAACAAAAACCTCATCTTTAATCCAGTAGGTTTTGGCCAGCACTCGTAACGCGATGGCCAGATCTTCTTCCTGATAAAGCTTTTTAAGCTCAATGGCATTTTCCAAGAAAGCACCGAGATGTCTTCCCTGGTCAAAGACAATCAAATCATGGATATATTGTTTAATATGTTCCTTTGAGACTTGAGGGAAGCGTTCAACCATCATTTTAGTATAGCTCTTCCATAAGTTAACGAACTTCTGATTTGACTGCCATGGGTAAGCGGCCATTCCAGCGCTTTTTTCCCACGAAGCATCAGTAGGATCTGCTGGTGTTTGTGAAAAGTCGTCCTGGTGAAGATACCAGTTTCTTCCCATCATGAAGGCTTCCCAGTTAGGTTCGAATTCTGCTTTAGGAACAGCATTCTTAAAGGCCGCTTCCAGATCTGTAATTGAAAAAGGGAGCCTTCCTGATTGATATGCAATCCCGAGAATCATGGCTGAAGCGTAAACAGGACGCTGAAACTTTTCAAAGCTCATTTTCTTCAGAGGAGCCATGATGACTCTGTCACCAAGTTTCTCTTTTAGTTCTTTCTGTAAAACTTCAGGAGTCATGACAGGAGCATCTATTCCCCTATCAAGAAGAATGGAAAGAGGAACCTGAAATTCTTCATCAACAATGAGAAGACCCTTCTCACTTAAGTAATCGAGAGCGCGGGCCCCTTCAAGAAGATCAGGAGAGACAACCAGATCCGCAGAAGCAACCGGAAGAACCGGTCCATGAACTTTTTTATCAGAGAAAATGGAAAGATGGCTTATAACCGAGCCATTCCTCTGCGCTAGTCCCTTCTGATCCATAAACTTAAACTGCAGATCATTCCTGCCACCCATCGTGGTTGCAGCCTCAGCGATAATCCTTGAAATAGTGGTCACACCGGAACCACCAACGCCGATCACGATGGAACGGAAGTCTGAGCCGCCGGCAATCTGTTCCAGTGTTTTTACCGGAACAGGTTCAGGAAGTTCTCTTGATGCTGCTTGAGATTTATCTTTCTTTTTATATTTTGTCGGATGGTAATCATAGACCTGGACGAGTTCAAAACTCGGACAGGCCTTGATCTTCGTGCAGTAAGAATCGGAAACACAGATCTGAGGATCAATCATCACCTTCGTGCCATAAGCATCGCTGGTTTGTGAAAGGCCCGGACATCCCGTCATCTCTACACAGGCCCGGCAATCTTCGCAGGCCAGGGTATTGATCTGGTAAAATTCACGAACTGCTTCCGTTTCGCCTTTCGCAAATACTTTTCTTTCCTCTCTCTTTTTTCTCCCATGGAAGGTTAATCCGCATTCCTTATTGGAAACGATGACCTTCACTCCTGGCTTCTGAACATATTCCAGCAGGAGATTCTTATAGAAGTATCTGTCAGATGGATTGACTTCTATCGCTTCATCCACTCTGAGTGACTTCGCGACCTCCAGCATGTTCTGTCGTGGCCGGGTCTCCCCTTCCACAGAAATCCCTGTCCGCGGAGTGACCTGATGACCTGTCATCGCAGTATTGTCGTTATCCAAAAGGATGTACGTAATGTTGTGACCCATCTGAACGGAGTTGGAGATGGAAGTCATGCCTGAATGGAAGAAAGTGGAATCTCCCATCAGAACGACAGAAGGGTTTGTGGTAAAAAGATCCGTACCTGCTCCAAGCGCCCCCCCCTGTCCCATCGCAGACAAATCATGCATCTCTTTGAAAGGTTCAAGGAAAGAAAGAGAATAACATCCCACATCTCCATGAGAGATGAGATTAACATTCTTATCAGCAAGAGCCCCACGCACATCTTTCATAATGCTCAGAGT